>JAFEGO010000057.1 GCA_018239845.1 Verrucomicrobiota bacterium | reverse complement strand
TGGCGACTGGGGGAATCATTCGATTCAGCGCATCAAGCCTGAGCGGAGGCGAGACGGCAAATTTTTACAGGAGGTCGCGGAGGGAACGGAGGAGAGGTTTTTAACCACGGATGGACACGAATGGACCCGGATCCGGACCGATGCGGACGGCTGGATTTTTAACCACGAAAAACACCAAACACTCGAAAGGGTTGTCGGCTCATTGCGCCATGGGCGCTTGGGTGGCGCGAACGACTTCCTTACGCAGGAGATTTCGGTTCGGGCGATGGGACGGCTGCTTGCGCATACACCGGCGCGTAGTGCTCCACGGTGGGGAAGGGGTCGTAGTAGGGGTGCAGGAGCTTTTTCCACTCGTCGTACTGGGGCGAGGTGCGGAAGCCGACCGTGTGGGCCTCAAGCGTCTGCCAGCGGGCGAGCAAAATGTAGCGTCCCGGCTTTTCCACGCAGCGCTGCAATTCGTGCGAGACGTAGCCCTCGATGCTGCTGATGTAGGCGGAGGCGGTGGCGAAATCTCGCTCGAAGGCCGACTCCCGGCCCGGCTTCACATCAAGGATGGCGACTTCGAGGATCATTTTAGATGCGGGCTATGAGGACCGAGCGGAGGCGGGACGCAAATTTTTACAGGAGGTCGCGGAGGGAACGGAGGAGAGGTTTTTAACCACGGATGGACACGAATGGACACGGATGCGGACCGATGCGGTTGAAGCCTGATTTTAGGCGGAGATCGTTTCGAGCGTGGCGGTCTCGCCCGGGATGTCGAATTGCTCCTGCAACCAGGACCGGATCTGCCAGGTGTGGCGGTATTCCTTATGCTTGCCCGTGTGGTCGGCGAAGACGCGGGGACGTCCCTTAATGACGACGATCAGGTAATGCCGCGTTTCAAAGCGTTTGATGACCAAGCTTTCATAACGCCGCTCCCGGAGCGCGGCGATGATCTCGTCGTGAGCTTTGTGCGACTCTGTCATGGGTTATCCATACAGGCTGGTGATGACTCCGGCGGAGGCGAGACGGCAAATTTTTACAGGAGGTCGCGGAGGGAACGGAGGAGAGGTTTTTAACCACGGATGGACACGGATGCGGATCGAGGGCGGGGGTGCAGAGGTCTCGCGACGTTCGCGACGGGCGCGACGATGCGAATCCTTTTTCGACAGGATGAACAAAATCTACCGAATCAACGGCTCAGCCATCGGCATTCATTCCGACAATTCTGCCCATTCTGTCTAAACTTCGGAGTTCGCCTTTCAGGACTGGTAGTCGTGGGTTTTTCTCATCTGCTCGATGTGCTCGATGAGGCTATTGATCAGGCGTATCTGATTCGGCCCGTTGTGTCCTTCCTTCGAGAGCCGCTGCAGTTCGTAAAGGTGCTCGTACGTGGACTCCATGTCGTACTTCTCGCGCTGGAAGGCCAGTTTTTGCCGGAGGATTTCGTTGCGCTCCAGTTTGGCGATGTCGGAGACGCTGAGGTTTTCGAACGAGGCGAGATAGCGGGCCTGGTCGAGGGCGCGCCAAGTCTGGCTCTTAAAAGTCTCCGGGCAATACGCCAGGGCCACCACGGCGGCCTCCTGGGCCACCGCGAAACGCCGCTGGACGGTGGTGCCCTTGTACCAGCGGCGGATCGTCGTGGCGTCGGTGAGCCGGAACTCGCGGGCGGCGCGCTGGCTGTTGAGGCCGGCCTCGTCGTTGGCCTTGATCCAGGCGCGGACCTTTTCGCCGGCCTCGCGGTAGCTGAGGCCGCCGTCGAGGAGGTCGTACAGCTCGTCGCGCTGCTCCGCCGTGAGGCGGGCGGCAAAACTATTGCTCCGAATCGTCTTACTGAAATGCGAATGCGTGGTGATCATGGGTGTGGTGTGGGGTTGGTCCCCGTATTATACCAGCCGACCGGATCCTTGGCAATACTGTCTCGACCTCGTTAATACGACTGAGGGCGAATCGGGTCGGATTATGGCGGATCGTTGCGGATTTCCGGTCTGCCATTTCATCGACAGACTCGTGACGGGACATTCATACTGGGAGAAAGCATTATGAAGAAAATCGCGATCCTCGGGTTGGTCCTTCTGGTTGTTGGTATCGGCAGTTTCTATGGAGGATATCGCGTGGGTGAACTAAATGGGCTGATTGCGGGGACAGCGAAGGATACCGGGCCGTTGATGAATCTGCTGCTCACCGAGGCTGGGATGAAGAAGGAGCAGATGGAAATGAACCGGGAGCAGCTCTACTCGAATCTGACGCTCTATGAGGCGTCGCAGTCTTCACCCTTGGTGACGTCAGAGAACAAGAAATGGCTGAAGCAAAATATTCTGCTGGCGAAAGACTATTGGACCGCCGCCGGAGGAACGATTTTGCAGACGGCAGACGGAGCCAAGAAGACACGTCAGCAAGTCGAAGCGTTCCGTTCTGCCACTGGAGTCACGATGGGGATGACAATGAATGGAGTGACGGTTTCGCCGTTCTACTTTGAGGAAGAGGATCGTCGCGTCCGGGAGCTATTTCGCCGCTACGAGGGGCAGGAAAGCGATTTGCACGACTTAATCTTTGGCATGGTGAAGCAGGCGAGAGAAACGCCCAAGCAGGCGCCGGAACCATCACCCAGCGCGGCTCACTGAACGAGGCGTATTTTCACGCCTACATCGATATCCGCAGCCTGCCTTTTCGTTCCTTGGCGTCTTCGGCTAACCTTCTGTTTGGGAAGGATGATCAGGAGCCGCATCCTTCTCGGCCTGCACAAAGGCATTCGGTCCAAACCGCCGGGCGATGTACGACTCGACCTCTTTGTCGTAGGTATCGGCGAACCTGACCAATGGATCGCTTACCATGCAGCCCGCGATTCGGGTCCATTCGATACCAAAGCGGGAGTGCATTATCTCGGCCATGGCTGATTCGGACCGCGCTGGCAGACCATAGACATAATATTTCGGAGATCCCTTGGCGATGTCCGCCAAGGCCTCCTTTTCCCCATCCCGCGCGGCATAGGCCTTCCCGCCGTACAGGTCCTCTTTGGCCTCATTTCTCGCTTTCAATGCGCTGGCTTGGGCAGTTGCCGCCGCGTCGCTCTGCTCCGCAGACCACAGCCAGTAAGCCCAGCCGAATCCGGCGAGCGCGACGACGGGGACGAGCATATAAACCATTTTGGTTTTCATGGCCTGTTTCTGGATATGGATTATGACGGCTAAGGGGGCCTTTTCTTAGACAAGACCTTTCGGCCCTTCGGCTAAGCCCAGAGTTTTCAATCCTTCGGCCACGCTCAGGACCTTTCGGCTGGTGCGGGTTGAGGCGGTTTGATATAATCATGGCCTCGCCCGATTCGACAGGCTCAGGTCTGGCGACGATTGAGATTCTTTGAAAGAGGCTGAATGCAGGCCGATTTGGCTGTTCGTATCGGACAAATGCTGGGTTTTGGCCGATATTGTCCGATTGCGGGAGCGCTTTACTGACAGGGAGTTAAGCCCGAATTTGCGGGGTTTTGTCCGATTGGATGAAGCATATACATGGGGCAGAAGAGTTCCGGGTTCGGGGTTCCGAGTTTCGGGTTCTGAGTACAGCGCGCGGCTCAGGCTAGGAGTGGCTGCGGCGTCCTCGCTGCAGGGATTTGGGAAGGTGAATCTGCGGCGGGACGCCGCAGCCACTACGGGCAACCGGCCGGGCTTACATTGTCATCGCGAGGGCGTGAAGCGCGCCGTGGCGATCCAGATGGATTGCTTCGTCTTCCCGCCAGCCGGGACTTCTCGCAATGACACTCCCCTCAGCTGCGCTTGGCCCACTTGCGGTCGTTTTTGAGTTCGAGGGGTTTGGTCTCGAGCTGGACGCCGACCACGGCGGGGTGGGAGTGGAGGTCTTGGAAGGCGGGGGCGGTGAGTTTCCAGGCCAAGGCGCTGCTGATCTCGGCGAGGGTCGCGGCGCGGTCGGCGAAGACGAAGCCGAGCTGCACCCGGGTGTCGCCGGTCTGCTTGTTGAGCGTTTCGCGGAGGAGGCGCAGGAAGTCGGGGAGCTGCGGGTGGTCGGGCGTCACGAGCCAGGTCACTTTCTTGATGTTGCCCGTGACGTAGTTGGCGAGGGGGTAGCACTCCTTGACGTTGATGCGGGCGCCGTCGTTGCCGGAGATGATGTTGCCGAGGACGGCGACGGGCTGGTTTTCGAGGAGGTTCATGCTGTAGGCCGCGTAGGCGTCGGCAAACATGTTGAGCGCGATGGAGGACTTGCGCGTGGCGAGGCTAAAGGCGGCCCAGGGGCGGTTGTCCTTTTTGGAGAGACGCTTCACGATGTTGCCCGCGATGCCGCAGAGGCGGAACTCGGTGCGGTCGGTCTGCTGGAGCAGCTCGTCCACGCTGTGGGTGTCGATCGCCGTATCGAGGCCGGCGAAGACATTCATCGGGTGGCCGGAGATGTAGAAGCCGAGGAGCTCTTTCTCAAACTGGAGGCGTTCGGCGGAGGTGAAGTCGTCGTCGGTCGCGGGGGCGGAGCCGGGGCGCGTGGCGGCGGCGCTGGCTTTCTTCGCCGGCTTTTCCTCGGCGAGCATGTCGAGGAAGCTGTGCTGGCCGGCGGCTTTGTCGCGGGCGTGGGCGCTGGCGGTGGCCATCGCGGCGTCGATGCCGTCGAAGAGCTTTTTGCGGCTCGCGCCGCTGTAGTCGAAGGCACCGGTCTTCGTAAGGTGCTCGAGGACGCGCTTGTTGAGCGAACGGCTGTCGCCGCGGCTGAGGAAGTCGTCGAAGTCCTTGTAGGGGCCGTTGGCGGTGCGCTCGGCGATGATGTTGGCCGCGGCTTGCTCGCCCACGCCCTTGATGCCGGCGAGGCCGAAGCGGATGGACCAGGTGCCGCCGGGGGCGGCGGCGGTCGAAGTTCCGGGTTCGGGGTTCCGGGTTTCGGGTTTCTGATCGGAGGTCTTGCGGAAGACGGGGGTGAACATCGCGCCGGACTCGTTGACGTCGGGGCCGAGGACTTTCAGGCCCATGGCTTCGCACTCGGCGATGAAGTGGGAGACCTTTTCGGAGTTGCCCAGTTCGGAGCTGAGCATGGCGGCCATGAACTGCACGGGGTAGTTGGCCTTCAAATACCCGGTCTGGTAGCTCAGCACAGCGTAGGCGGCGGAGTGGGACTTGTTGAAGCCGTAGCCGGCGAACTTGTTGAGGATGTCGAAGATCGAGTTGGCGGTCTTCTCGTCGATGTCGTTCACGCGCTTGGCGCCTTCGACGAACTTCACGCGCTCGGCGGCCATGGCCTTCTCGTCCTTCTTACCCATGGCGCGACGGAGCATGTCGGCGCCGCCGAGGGTGTAGCCGGCGATGACCTTGGCGGCCTCCATGACCTGCTCCTGGTAGACCATGACGCCGTAGGTCTCGCGGCAGACTTCCTCGAGGAGCTTGTGCGGGAACTTGACGGTGCTGGGGTCCTTCTTGCCGCGGACGTAGTCGGGGATCCACTCCATGGGACCGGGGCGGTAGAGGGCGATGAGGGCGACGATCTCGTCGATGGAGCTGAGGCCGATCTGGCGGCAGAGAGCCTGCATGCCGCCGGATTCGAGCTGGAAGACGCCGGTGGTGCGGCCGGAGTTGAGGAGGGCGTAGGTGACGGGGTCGTCGAAGCCGACGGCCTCGAGGTCGAACTTGGGGTCAACGGTGTTGCGGATGTTTTGGACGGCGTCGGCGATGACGGTGAGGGTCTTGAGGCCGAGGAAGTCCATCTTCAGCAGGCCGAGCTTGCCGACGGCGTTCATGTCGAACTGCACGGTCACATCGCCTTCCTGGAGGGTGAGGGGGACGAACTCCTCGAGGGGCTTGTCGGTGATGATGATGCCGGCGGCGTGCTTGCCGGTGTTGCGCACCATGCCTTCGAGGACGAGGGCCTGGTCGAAGATCTTCTTGGCGACGGGATTCTTGGATACCTCGTCGCGGAGCTCGGCGGACTTTTCGCGGGCGGACTCAAGCGTGATGTTGAGCTCGTCGGGGATCATCTTCGCCAGGCGGTCGGCGTCGGCGTAGGGGAGGTTGTGGACGCGCGAGATGTCGCGGATGACCATCTTGGCGCCGAGGGTGCCGTAGGTGATGATGTTGGCGACGCAGTCGTTGCCGTACTTCTGGCGGACGTAGTCGATGACCTCGGTGCGGCGGCGCATGCAGAAGTCGATGTCGAAGTCGGGCGGGGAGACGCGCTCGGGATTGAGGAAGCGCTCGAAGAGGAGCTTGAAGCGCAGCGGGTCGAGGTTGGTGATGCCGAGGAGATACGCGACGAGACAGCCGGCGCCGGAGCCACGGCCGGGGCCGACGGGGATGCCGTGCTCGCGGGCCCAGTGGATGAAGTCCCAGACGACGAGGAAGTAGTCCACGAAGCCGGTCTTGCTGATGATGCCGAGCTCGAAGTCGAGGCGGTCGGTGAGGGTCTTGGCGAGGGCGGGATCGCGGAAGGTGTCGGGCGCAGCGAGGTCGAGGTCGTAGCGCTGCTTGAGGCCGGTGGCGCAGAGTTCCTTGAGATAGCCGGCGCGGTCGGTGCGGGCGGTGATCTCCGGCGTGAGGGGATATTTTGGATACCGCTCGCTGCCCTTGGGGTAGGGGATGGAGAGCTCGCACATCTCGGCGACGATGCGGGTGTTGGTGATGGACTCGGGGACCTCCTTGAAAATCCGGTCCATCTCCTCGCGGGACTTCAGGTAGAACTCCTGGCCGGTGAAACGCATGCGCTTCTCCTCGTCGATCTTGGCGCCGGTCTGGATGCAGAGCATGGCGTCGTGCGGGCCGGAGTCGGTCTTGCGCACGTAGTGAACATCGTTGGTCGCGATGACCTTGAGGTTGAACTCCTCGGCGAGCTGGAGGAGGCCGGGGATGATCTTCTGCTGCTCGGGGATGCCGTGGTCCTGGATCTCGACGAAGTAGTTTTCGCGGCCGAAGATCTCGACGAAGCGGCCGCAAGCCTGGCGGGCCTCCTCCATGCGATCGTGCAGGAGGTGCTGGGGGACGAGCGAGGCGAGGCAGCCGGTGAAGCCGATGAGGCCCTCGGCGTGCTTGGCGAGGGTCTCGATGTCGGTGCGGGGCTTGTAGTAGAAGCCCTTGAGGTGGGCGTCGGAGACGAGCTTGAGGAGGTTTTGGTAGCCGGTGAGATTTTTGGCGAGGAGACCGAGGTGGAAGATGCTCTTGCCGTCGTCGTCGGAGCGGCCGTGTTTCTCGAGGCGGGAGGTTTCGACGAGGTAGAGCTCGCAGCCGATGAGGGGCTTGATGTTCTTTGACTTGGCGGCGTTGTAGAACTCGATGGCGCCGTAGAGATTGCCGTGATCGGTGAGGGCGATGGCGGGCTGGCCGAGCTCGACGGCCCGCTCGATCAACCGGTCGATGCGGCACGCGCCATCAAGCAGGCTGTAATCGGTGTGGACGTGGAGGTGGACGAAATCGGAAGGGACGGCGGACGACACGCGGGTTAACCAAAGCCATCCGAACCGGCGCGCAAGGCCCAATGGCGGGGGCGGCGAGGAATCGGCGGAGGGGTGGAAAGAGTGTGAATAACAGGCAAAAAAGCCATTGACGCAGGGGCGGCGGCTTGGCTTATTGCACGTTTTTCCCTTTCACACCATCGTCTGACACATGTCTATCGAAATCAAAATCCGCAAGAACGAGCCTGTTGACCGTGCGATCCGTCGCATGAAGAAGAAGCTGGATCGCGAGAACATCATCAAGGGTGTCCGCGCCAAGCGCTACTTCGAGAAGCCCTGCGAGAAGCGCCGCCGCAAGGAGAAGGTCCAGGCCTTCACCCAGATGCTCCGCCGCCGCTACGAGAGCTGAGCCCAGGCCAAGACTTTAAGCCGCGGGCGTGGTTTTTTACCACCCGCGGCTTTTTTGCGTGCAGAAAACGCCGTCTTTAAGCAATTTGCGAGAGGTGAAGCCCCTAATTTCCTTATCGTCGAGCTGGTGTTCGAACCGTTTTCAAGACGGTTATGCGATGGCGCAGGAGATGGCGGGGATGGGCTTTTCGCACATCGAGCTGAGCCACGGCATCCGCATCACCTTGGTGCCGGGCATCCTGCGCGCTTTTGAGGAAGGCGTCATCAAGGTCAGCTCGACGCACAATTTCTGCCCGCTCCCGACCGGCGTGGTGCATGCGGCGCCGAACCTCTTCGAGCCCTCCTCGCAGGACAAACGCGAGATCGAGCAATGGGTGCGGCACACGAAGCGGTCCATCGATTTTGCCGGGCAGGTGAAGTCGCCGATCCTCGTCTGCCATCTCGGCAGCGTGCGGTTCTTCTGGATGAACCCGGCGCGCAAGGTCCGGGCGTTTGAGCAGAAGCATCCCGATGCGAAGATCCCTGAGGATCCGGAGTATCAGGCGCTGCTCACGAAATCGATGGCCAAGATGCGCAAGCGCATGGGCCCGTACTGGGCGCAGGTCCACGAGAGCCTGAGCCAGGTGTACGCGCACGCGGCGCTGAAGGGTGTGCGGCTGGGCTTCGAGAACCGCGAGAAATTCGAAGAGCTGCCGATCGACGAGGACTACGATTCGTTTCTCGCCGGACTGCCGCCGACCGCGCCGGTGGGTTACTGGCACGACACGGGCCACGCCGACATCAAGGAGAGCATGGGCCTGCTCGACCACCGCAAGCACCTCGAAAAACTGGCGCCGCGGCTGATCGGCTTTCACCTGCACGACGTGAGCGCGCAGGGACAGGACCATCAGGCGATCGGCAGCGGGCACATCGATTTCAAGATGGTCAGCTCGTTCTGGCGGCCGGAGCACACGCTGGTGCTGGAGTTCAGCCCGCGCATCCCGGCGGCGGACGTGCTGGCCTCGAAGCAGCGCATCGAGGCGCTCGTGGCGGCACGGTGAGACGCGGGTAAAACGTGGCGGGAAGCTGTCGCGCGGACAGGAAGTTTTGTCATGGCATCGTAAGCGAGGCCATTCCCGCGTGGTGCGGGACGTGCTAGGCTGGGCGTGATGAAACTACGCTTGTTTGCGGTCCTGCTGATCGGGTGTATCGGCCTGGCGAGTCCGGGCTTCGCGGCGGAAGCCTCGCCCCTTGTCGGCAAATGGAAACTCGACGCAGCGCGCAGCTCGTCCTTCAAGCCGTGGGACGCCATTGACCTAGAGATCGCCGCCAAGGGCGACGCGCTGGTGTTGACGCGCAAGCTCACGTGGACGCTCGATCGCAAGTCCGAGGACGTCATCACGGTGAAGCCCGACGACACCACGGTGACGGTCAACCCGCTCAAGTACTGGGTCGATACGTGGTTCAATAACGCCTACATCGGCGGCGATCACGCGCAGCACGTCAAAGGCGGCTGGCTCGACCACGGCCGTATCCTGAAACTAGATATTAACTTCGACCTCGAGCTCCAGCAGGGCGACTACCCGGTGCACGTTTACCGCGAGTACCGGCTCTCGACCGACCACAACACGCTCAAGGTTTACGAGCTGCGCTCCACCCGCGACCAGCCCCTGACCTTCATCTACACCCGTGCCTGATCGCCCCATGAAATCCTTTTCCATTCGTTTCCTCTTCGTCTTCACGCTGCTGGCGTCCATGCTTCGCGCGGTGCCGGGCACGCCGGTCGCGGCGCCCGCGACGGCCTACGCCTATGCGCTCAAGGACAACTGGGCGCTCAAGGGCAGTCTGCCCGAAAACGCCCTTATCATCAGTTTGCAGGGTCTCGCCAACACCGACGCGGCGACCCTCTACCTCGACTACCCGGAGTCGTGGGAATTCCACGAGTTCTCCATCGTGAAAGGGTTTTACCAGACGCGCTACGGCATGAAGTTCACGCAGCTCGCGTCGCTCGACGCGGCACTCGATGCGCTCGGGCACTTCGCCAAGGGCTACGTGGTGTGGGACCAGCACGCGCGCACCTCGATCAACGTCGCTTTCACCGCCGCCGGTATCATGCGCGGTGTGGTGGTGGACGAGAGCCTGATCCCGCTCGTGGAAAAACACGGTCTGAAAAAGCTCGCCGATTTTCGCGGCCAGTTTGTCGGCCAGAGCGATGTGCAGATTTACCAGTGGGCCTACGACCGTTACTGGAAGGATTGCAGCCGCGACATGCTGATCTGGATGGGCGGGCGCTTCGACGGCGTGATGGAACCGGGCATCGCTGACATGGGCATCGCCACGCACGCGTTCTTCACCGACCTCTCGGCTGATCCGCGCGCGAAGGAGGAGTACGCGATGCACAAGCTCCTCCTCTCGCAGATGAAGCCGCTCTCGTACGTCTTCGGCTGGCATTCCTACAAGAAGGACAGCGAGGGCCAGTGGGTCGGACTGACCTCCAGCTACGGCCTGAAGGTGATCGGCCTGAATACGTTTCCGAATCTGACGTTCGTGAGCCAGATCGGCTTCACGCCCGACTTCAAGCTGACCAACAACAACCACGTCACCCGCGATACGAAACTCACGGCCAAGCCTAAGCTCTACGTCTGCCTCGTGCAGACTGACTCGATGGGCCTCGGCGCGTGGAACGAACCCGAGCGCGGTGAGTTCCCCTACAACTGGGGCCTCGGCGTGGACGGCATGCGCTGGATGCCGGCCATCACGCAAATGTTCACGCAGGACCGAAAGCCCAACGACTACTTCATCGGCGGGCAGTCCGGCTACATGTATCCGATCACGACGCCGGCGAAATATTTTCCCGGCCTCATGAAAGAAATGCGCGAGATGATGGCCGCGGCCGACGAGAGCGTCGTCGGCATCATGGACCACTCGCTGCACTACGAGCCGGTCGGCTACTTCGATGTGCCGAAGCGCACGGTTGATCTCTATTACGCCAACGTGCCCGACGCGATCGGCTTCATCAACGGCTACGCCGCCGCGCACACCTACGACCTGCGCAACGGCCAAGCCTTCATGTCGTACGATTACTACATGGATGAGAAACGTTCCGAGGCCGACGTCGTGGCCGACCTCGATGAACTCATCCGCATGAACCCGAAGCGCCCGTATTACCTGCTGATCGACGTGCGCGAGTGGAACAGCATCAAGCGCATCAAGAGCATCATGGACGCGCTTGAGGAAAAGCCGGAGATCGTGCCGGTGGATACCTTCCTGAAACTCGCGGCGAGTAACAAGACGTACCAGACGCGCTACCGCACGAGCCAGCCGGGCGACCTCGACGAACATCAACAGTAAGGCTTGGGCAAAAGGTGGAGCGCGTTGACCTCAACGCGCTTTGACGCCGGTCCGTTTGCGGCGCGCAGAAGCGGCTTGGGGTCAAGCCGCTCCACCTCAATCAGCCAGCAGCTCCCGCACCCAGCGGCGGTGCGGGCCGGAGAGGGTGAGCTGGTCGAGCTCGGCGAGAGGAGCCCACACGAGATCGGGCGGGAGTTTTCCGCGCGGTGCGGCCACCTCGTGGATCGCCTCGGTGATCTGGTAGCGCGTGATCGCGCGCTTCTTTTTCGCCCGGAGCGGACTGCGCGTGACCTCGGTCTCGGCGAGGCCGACCTGCGCGGCCGTGGGCAGCTCGTGCTGGCCGGCGAGGCGACGGGACGCCGCGGGGATGCGGTGGAGGAGAATCGCACCGTCGCGCACGCACCAGACGCGGACGACGTTGACCTGCTCGATCTGTTTCGCGGCGAGCTTGGGATAGGCCTCCGGGTCGCCGTGGAGAGCGGCGGCGCAAAATTCCCGGACGGGGCACACCGTGCAAAGCGGGTTTTGGCGGAAGCACACGGTCGCGCCGAGTTCCATCATCGCCTGGTTGTGGTCGCCGGGATGGGCGTGATTCAGCAACGCATCGGCGAGCGGGGTGAAGGCCTTGGCGGCGCTCGCGCTGTCGCGGTACGCCGTGCCGTCGG
This sequence comes from Verrucomicrobiota bacterium, assembly GCA_018239845.1. Classification (GTDB taxonomy): domain Bacteria; phylum Verrucomicrobiota; class Verrucomicrobiia; order Opitutales; family Opitutaceae; genus CAIRCN01. Next base: position 11,452 of record JAFEGO010000057.1, on the reverse strand, counting down.
CGGTGAGGCGCGCAAGGATGCGGACGACGTTGCCATCGACCACGGCCGCCGGCGCACCGAAGGAGATGCTCGTGATCGCCGCGGCGGTGTAGGGGCCGATGCCGGGGAGTTCGAGCCAGTCGGCGGGCGTGCGGCGCAGCTCGGGCCAGGCGGCGACGGCCTGGGCGAGACGGTGGAGGTTGCGGGCGCGCGAGTAGTAGCCGAGGCCCTCCCAGAGCTTCAGCACGCGGTCTTCGGAGGCGGCGGCGAGGGCGGCGAAGTCGGGTAGGGCGTCGAGCCAGCGAGCGAAGTAGGGGAGGACGGTCTTCACCTGCGTCTGCTGCAGCATGAACTCACTGACGACCGTCTTGTAGAGCGAGGGCGATTCGCGCCACGGCAGCACGCGCGCCTGCGCGCGGTACCAGCCGAGGAGGGCCCGCTGAAAAGCGGCGGACGAGGCGATGAGCTGGGCGGAGGAGGAAGCCACGAAAGGCACGAGAAGGCACAAAAACGGGGCGACGGAAAGCCGAGTTTCTTTTTCGTGCCTTTTTCTCCTAACTATGGCCAGTAAACCCATGGCCAAAAAGCAGTCCGACGATCCCGAGCAGCCGAAGAAGCTCGCCTCCTACACGGTGAAGCTCGACGACGCCCAGATGGGCAAGCTGCGCGCCATCTGCGAGAGCCGCAGCTACACCCCGTTCGAGGTGGCGTACACGCGGTTCGCCTTCAAGTCAGACGCGGCGCGGATCAATATCGCCGCTTACACCAGCGGCAAGGTCGTGATCGCAGGGAAAGGCACGGAAGAATTCGTCACGATGACGCTCGAGCCCGAGGTGACCGGCGCGGCCACGCTCGGCTACGACGACGTGCTGCACCCCGACTGGTTTGAATCGCACGCGGGTCTCGACGAGAGCGGCAAGGGCGACTTTTTCGGGCCGGTGATCGCCGCGACCGTGATCGCCGACAAGGCCGCCATCGAGGCCTGGCGCAAGGCCGGCGTGCAGGACTCCAAGAAAATCACCGAGAGCAAGATCCTCGAGCTCGACCGGATCATCCGCGAAACGCCCGGCGCGATCGCGCGCACCTGCTACTGCGGCATGCCGAAGTACAACGAGATCATGGCGCGCCCCGGGGCCAACCTCAACCGCCTGCTCGCCTGGCAGCACGCGACGGCGCTGGAGCAGGCGCTCAACGCCAAGCGCGTGCCGTGGGGTCTGCTGGACCAGTTCACCGAGCAGCCGCTCGTGCAGCGCGAGCTGGCGAAGAAAGGCGTGAAGGATTTCGAGCTGAAGATGCGCACCAAGGCCGAAGAGGATCCGGTGGTCGCGGCCGCCTCGGTGGTCGCGCGCGCGGAGTTCGTGCGGCAGATGCACCTGCTCTCGAAAAAATTCGGCGATAAGCTTCAGAAAGGCGCGGGCCCGCTAGTGAAACAGCAGGCGCACACGATCATCCAGAAATATGGCGCGAAGGCGCTGGGCGAGTTCGCCAAGCTGCATTTCCGTACGGCCTACGAGGTCGTCTCGGCCGCGGGCAAGCTCGACGAGCTGCCGTTGCCCGAGCCGAAGGCCAAGATGGAGTGGTAAATCCGCGCATGACCAAACGCCGCCAGCTTCGTCGCTTCGACCTCAAGCACATCGAGGGTGTGGGCAACCTCATAGGCGTCGATGAGGCCGGCCGCGGCGCGCTGGCCGGGCCGGTTGTGGCTGGCGCCGTGCTGGTGACGCGGGAGTTTTTGGACGGGCGCTGGGCGCAGACGCGCGCGAGCCGGGTCAACGACTCGAAGCTGCTCTCGCCGGCGGAACGCGAGGAGCTGTGGGCGGAATTCGAAGAGCTGGCGGCGGAGGGGCAGATCCACGCGCAGTATGGCGTCGCCGAAGTGGACGAGATCGAGTTCCACAACATCCTCGGCGCGACCAAGCTCGCGATGCGGCGCGCGATCGAGCGGATCTACCCGCCCGGGGCGTTCGAGCGGAAGACGGAGCCGGATCTGTTTTCGAGTGCGGAAGAGGTGCAGAATTTCCAGCCCACCGTGTCGGCGACGATTCTGGTCGATGGGCTCGCGCTGCGCCATTTTCCGTACCCGCACCACGCCGTCGTGGGCGGCGATGCGCGTTCGCTGTGCATCGCGATGGCCTCGATCGTGGCGAAGGTCACGCGCGACCGCCTGATGACCGAGCTCGACGCCAGGTTTCCCGGCTACGGCTTCGCCCAGCACAAGGGCTACGGCACCGAGGAGCACCGCGAGGCCGTGCTCCGGCTCGGCCGCAGCACGCAGCACCGCGAGCTGTTCCTGCGGAAACTTCTGGCGGGGCGCACCGATCCCTTGCAGGAAGACTTCCTCGGCGACACGCTGGAGTAAATCCCCACCCCAGCATGAAACCGAGGACCCTGCTCATGGCCACCTTGCTCGCACTCGGAATCCGTCTCGTCGCCGCCCCCAATCCCAATGACGACTGGGCCGGTACGGGTCCCGTGCACCCCGCGCGGAAGGTTGGCGACCTGCTGCCGCCGCACGTGCGCACGCCGCAGTTTCCGCTCAAGGACAAGCGCACGCTCTACAGCGACGCCGAGATCGCGCAGGCCCGGGCCAACGTGAAAAAATACCCCGCGGCGAAAGCCGTGGCGGACAAGATCATCGGGGAGGCGGCGTACTGGGTGGACTGGACGGACGAGGCGCTGCGCGACGTGATCCCGACGGCGGATGTGCCGCGGTCGTTCGAGGTTTGTCCGGAAGGGTGTCCGGTTCACGGGAAGAAAATCTTCGAGGGCACGACGCGGTTTTATCCTTGGATTGTCGATCCGAAGAAACCCTACACCGTGACCTGTCCGATCGGCGGGGAGAGCTACCCGAGCAACGACTATGCGGCGTTTTACCGCAGCGGGTGCAAGGACCGAAGCCTGCTCACCGGCCCCTACGCGGACGACGGGCGGGGCTGGGTCGGGCCCAACGGCCAGCGCTACTGGTTCGTGGCGCATGCGAATCATTTCCTCTGGTATGAGCATGAGAGTTCGCCGCATCCGAATATCATGACCGGGCTCGCCGCCCTCGGTCGGGCCTACCTGCTGACCGGGGACGCCCGCTACGCGCACAAGGCCGCAGTGCTGCTGCGGCGCATCGCCGAGGTTTACCCGAACATGGATTACGAGAGCCAGTCGCGCTACGGCCAGCTCATGGCCGAAAAGGACGGCTCGCGCTACACGGGCAAGGTGCTGAACGCGATCTGGGAGACGTACCTCGTCGCCCAGTTTGGCGAGACCTACGATGCGATCTGGCCGAGCATCGACGGCGATGCGGCGCTGCAGAAACTCTACGGCAGCAACGGCGCCGGCATCCGCGCCAGCATCGAGGCCAACATCCTTGAGGACGGGATGGACGCCTTTTATGAAAAGCGCGTGCGCGGCAACTACGGCATGCACCAACGTGCCCTCCTGCTGCTCGCCGTCGTGCGTCAGCACGGGGATAACAAACGCTATTTGGCCGATGTGCTCGACCGGCCCGAGGGCTCGGTTTACCTCGGGCTCAAGCCCGCGCTCAACACCCTCGTCTGGCGCGACGGCCAGCCGTACGAGTCGCCCGGCTACAACCTGACTTGGGTGCAGAATCTCAACGAGCTGACCAAGCTCCTGCCCAAGCTCGGCGTCGATATCTCGACGCTCCCGCGTTTACGGCGCGTGTACGACGCGCCGCTCAACAGCATCGTGATCGGGCGGCACACGCCGGCCATCGGCGACAGCACCTCGGTGTACGGCGGCGTGATCGGGGAAGATGTGGGCGTGTACCAGCAGGCCTACCGGCTCTACGGCGACCCGCGCTACGCGCAGTTTCTCGCGGGCATCGGTGCCGGCGGCGAAAAAGGGTTCAGGGATTTCTCCTCGCTCCTTTACCCGCCCATTGGGTCAGCCGCTTCTCCGACGGATGGCCGACGCGTGGCGCCGCAACCCTCGCGATTGCTGACCGGGTTCGGACTCGGGATTCTGAACAACGCGGCGGATGATGTCGGCGTCTCGCTCTATTACGGGCAGCACGTGAACCACCGGCATTTCGACCGGCTGCACTTCGATCTCTACGCCAACGGGCAGCCGATGACACCGGACCTCGGTTATCCCGATGCGATGAACGAATTCGTGTCCAGCATCTACACGTGGTCGCTGCACACGATCTCGCACAACACCGTGACAGTCGATGCGACGCCGCAACCGGGCAACGTGCCGGGCCGGGTGCAACTCATGGCCGAGGGTGCGGGCGTGCGCGTGCTCGATGTCGATGCGGCGGGCACGTATCCGCAGTGTGAAGTTTACCGCCGGGCGCTCGTGCTCGTGGACGTCGGGCCGTACCAAAGCTATCTGGTGGATTTCTTCAACGTCAGGGGCGGGAAGGAGCACGTTTACAGCCTGCACGGCCCGCCGGGCGGCTTTTCCCTTGAAGGCGGTAAATGGACCCCTCCCGCGAAAGGCACGCTCGCGGGGGAAAACGTGGCGCTCGGCCAGATCTATGACGATCCCGTGCTCGGTGCGCCGGGCTACAAGGGCGGCTATTCTGAGTATCATGGTTCCGGTTACCAGCATTTCACCGGCGTGCAGCATCATGAGAGCGGCGAGTGGGCGGCGCTCTACACCCACGAACGCAACGCCGCGGCGAAACTGCGCATCCGGGTGACCGATCAGCCGGACCAGGACCTGATCCTCGCCGAGGCCAAGGTCTCGCCGCTCAAATACCCGCAGTCGCTGCACTACGTGCTCGCGCGCCGGAAGGCCGCGGCGGGCCAGCCGCTCGCCAGCACCTTTGTCAGCGTGCTGGAGCCGTACAGCCGGGAGCCGGCGCTCGGGGCGGTTGAGCGGCACGACTTGCCCGAGGGCGGAGCGGTGGTGACGATCAAGCGCACCGACGGGTGCACGGATGTCGTGTACCACGGGCTCGATGCGACGGAGCGAAGGTTTTCCGCGGCCAACCACGCTTTTGTCCTGTCCGCGCTGACGGCGGTGGCGACGTTCGACGCCAGGGGCGAACTCGAGCGGCTTTTCTTTGGGGGTGGTCCGCTCGCCGATATCGACGGCAAGCCGTACCGTGCGCCGAATGCGGTGGCCGGTCGCGTCGTGCACGTGGATCCGCGGACGGAAAGCGTCACCATCGAGCTTGCCGGCACCGGCACGGTTGACGCGGCCAGCCTCGTGGGGCGGGTCGCCTGCATCGGGGCGGGGCCGGGGCGCACGGCGCAGACGATGACCGCGGCCAGGCTCGCCGGCCGTGAGCTGACGTTTTCGACGCACGATGATTTGCTCGTCGGGCTCATGCGCGTGACCGCGGCGGAGGGCCGGGTGTTGCACACGCGGGCGCGGCTGCCCTTTGCGCCGTCCTATGTCGGCGCGACGGCGCTCGACGCGAATTTCCAACCGCTGGGTACGGTCCTGACGGCGGATGAGGATCGCGTGGAGTTGTTGCAGCCTCCGGCGGGCGAGGGTGCGCTGCCGGGCCATGATGTCTGGTTGAGCAGCGTTGGGCCGGGCGATCCAGTTGAAGTGCCCGCGGTCTTGGCCTGGACGCGCCCGACCGTTGACGGTGACACGCCCAAAAGCCAATAAGACCGATCCATGTCCGGGAAAAAACACTCCTCGCTCGACCGGGTGCTCGGCCGCCTCGATACCCTCGACCCGGTCAATCTCACGAACCTCGTGCAACGGCTGGCGCGCGAGCATGCGGTGTTTGAGGATATTTTCAACGCCCTGCAGGAGGGCGTGCTGGTCATCGATACCGAGGGCGAGATCGAGTACGCCAACACCTCGGCGCAGCGTTTGATCGGGCTCGGCGCGGACGAACTCACCGGGGAAACCCTCTGGCGCCTCGTGCCCGGCCTGCGGCCGTCGCTGGGCGGCGCGCTGGATGACGATGCGGCGCTGCCGGTGGTGGCGCGGGAGTTTGAGCTGACGTATCCCGAGCCGCGGCTCGTGCGGTTGTACCTCGTGCCGTTTCGCGGGGGCGGGCGGGAGCAATCGCGGCGCTTTGCGGTGATCCTCTCCGACATCACGCGCGACAAGCAATCGACCGAGGAGCGCATCGAGAACGAGCGCACCTCCTCCGTGCTGCTCCTCGCCGCCGGCGTGGCGCACGAGCTGGGCAACCCGCTCAACTCGCTCACGATCCACCTCCAGCTGATGGAGCGGAAACTGAAGAAGCTGAAGTCCTCGAAGGAGACGGAGTCGGTGGCCGAATCGATCCGCATCTGCCGCGACGAAGTCACGCGGCTCGACGGCATCGTGAGCAATTTCCTCGAGGCCATCCGCCCGCAGCCGCCGGACCTGGCGGAGACGAACCTCGGCGAGGTGCTGGCGGAGGTGCTGGCGTTCCAGCAGCGCGAGCTGGCCGACCGCGGCATTATCCTCGAGGCGGAGACGGCGGCGGACCTGCCGCGGGTGATGGCCGACCGCAACCAGGTGAAGCAGGTCTTCTTCAACATCATCAAGAACGCCGTCGAGGCCATGCAGCCCGGCGGGCACCTGCGCATCCGCTCCCGCGCGGATGACGACAATGTTTACCTTTTGTTTGGTGACAGCGGCGCGGGCATCAAGCAGGAGGATTTGGTGCGGCTCTTCCAACCCTACCACACGACGAAGCCCGGCGGCCACGGCCTCGGCCTGATGATCGTGCAGCGCATCATGCGCGAGCATGGCGGCCAGATCGGCATCGAGAGCAAGGAAGGCGTCGGCACGGTCGTCACCGTGCAGTTCCCGCGCAAGGACCGCCGCGTGCGCATGCTCACGAGCTAGCCGCCGCCCCGGTGCCTACCCCAAGTTTCCCCATGAAAAAATCGGTTCCCCTGAACGCCACCTGGAAACTAATGCATGCCGAGCCCAACCTCGGCATCCATTCCGCCTGCTCGGCCATGCCGCTCGACGAGCGCTGGGTCGATGCGCAGGTCCCCGGTGACGTGCATCTCGACTATCTCCGCGCCGGGATGATTGCCGATCCCTTCTTCGGCATGAACCACGACAAGCTGCGTTGGATGGAGGAGATGGACTGGTGGTACCGCACCGATATCACGCCGCCGACGCCCGGCCCGGGCCAGCGCCTGCATATGCTCTTCGAGGGCCTCGACGTCTTCGCGACGATTTACCTCAACGGGAAGATCGTCGGTAAGCACCAGAACCAGTTCACGCCGCTGCGGATCGACGTGACCGACCACGTGCAGGCCGGCGCCAACCGCCTCGAGATCTGCCTCGGCGCGCCGCTCTTCCCGCAAAACCGCCCGTACACCCCCGAGGTGCGCGGCTACGGCCAGATCACCCGCCTGCAGGTGCGCAAGTCCCAGTCGTGCTACGGCTGGAATATCTCGCCCCGCATGGTCACGATCGGAATCTGGAAACCCGTCTCCTTCCTCCTCGTGGATGAGGTGGAAATCGACGACGTGTCGGTGCAGACCATCGCACTCAATGCCGACGGCAGCGCCGAGCTCGAGGCCCTCGTTGAGCTCAAGCCCAACCACGGCGCCCCCGGCACCGTCACGGTGGACCTCAGCGTCGCGGGCCAGTCGCGCCAGCTCGCGATCGCGTGCGACCCGAGCGGCGGCAAACAGGTGACGCGCTTCACGGTGCCCAATGCCAAGCTCTGGTGGCCGCACAACCACGGCGCGCAGCCGCTCTACGACTGGAGCGCCAGGATCAGCCGCCGCGGCACGCAGATGGACCAGCGCAAGGGCCGCTTTGGCATCCGCACGGTGAAGCTCATCCAGGAGCCCGATGACGACGGCGGCATCTCCTTCGTCTTCGCGATCAACGGCAAGAAGGTCTTCATGAAGGGCATGAACTGGACGCCCGCGGACGCGATCTTCACGCGCGTGGACGAGGCCCGCTACGACCAGCTCCTCACCATCGCGAAGGACACCAACATCAACGCCATGCGCGTCTGGGGCGGCGGCGTGTACGAGAAGGATTATTTCTACGCCCGGTGCGACGAGCTCGGCATCATGATCACGCACGACTTCATGTACGCGTGCGGCTGCTACCCGCAGGACCTCGCCTTCCTCGAGGAGGCGCGCCGCGAGGCCGAGTACCAGGTGCGCCGCCTGCGCAACTTCGCCTGCGTGATCGCGTGGTTCGGCGACAACGAGAACGACGTACTCGCCGACACGAGCTTCAGCTACCCGGCGTACCGCCACAACAAGCTGAGCAAGGAAGTCCTGAAGGACGTGGTGCACACCCACGCGCCGCTCACGCCCTACGTGCCGACCTCGCCGTATTCCCCGCTCACCTACGATCAGAACGCGCCGATGGAGGGCGACTGCCACATCTGGGGCCACGGCTTCTCCTACAAGTCGGATTTCTACGTGAAGCAGAAGCCCCGCATGGTGACCGAAATCGGCCACCTGAGCTTCCCCTCGCGCGCGACGATCAATTCGTACGTGAGTGCGCAGAACCAATGGCCCGTGTACCACGAGGAATTCCTCACGCACGGCGCCGACTGCATCCGCCTCGACCGCATCGCCCGCCACCGGCTCAACTTCGAGAGCATCAAGGAGCGCGGCTGGGAGCAGCCCAAGAACCTCGACGACCTGATCGAGAAGACCCAGACGCTGCAGGGCGAGGCGTCGAAGTTCTGGGTGGAGTTCTACGGGGCACAGCCGAATTGCTGGGGCATCTTCCTCTGGAATCTCGCCGACAGCTGGCCGCAGATGTCGGACGCCTACATCGCCTTCCCGTACGACGTGAAGAAGAGCCTCGCGTACGTGAAGCAGGCGTACGCGGAGCTGAAACGCTAATTCAACCCTACGCCGTCGAGCGTCGCTTGGTGCAGCCTCAAGACGCGCCGTTGCCGGCGCGTCTTTTTATTTCTTCTCCGCGTCCGCGGGCGGAGCCTCGGCCGGCGGCGCATCCGGGGCGGGGGTGGGCAGCAGCTTCAGGATGAGGTCGTGCGTTTCCTTTTTGTTGCCGAGCTGGAGGACGATGGTCACGGGGATCTCGTCGCCGTTGACGCCGAGCTGGGAAAACATCGGGTCAACCTCGGTGGTCTTGCCGGGATCGAGCGTGAGCTGGTCGGGCTGCACGGCGAAGTCGCCGAGGTCGGACTTCAGGTCGACGATGCGGACGGTGAGGGCGGTCGAGCCGAGATTGGCCAGGCGGAAGCGCAGTTTCACTGGAGGAAGGGGGCTGCCGCGCATGTGGATCGAAGGGCCGTCGCCCATGCCCTCGGCTCCGCCCATGCCACCGCCGCGATGATGGCCGCCACCACCGCTGCTGCCGCCCCGGCGACCTCCGCTGCCGCTGCCCCCGCCGCCCTTGGGCTCGTCGGCGAAATGCGCGCCGCGGCCCTGGCCCAGCGTGGCCTCAGCTCGGATCTGGCCGGCGAAGAACGTTTGCTGGCCGCTCATGGCGATGGCCGGCACGGCCGGCTCGCCGGCGTCGGACCGGTGATGACGACCGCCGGAGCTTGCGCAACCGGCCAGTCCGAGGGCGGCGATGGATACCAAGACTAGGGCGAGGGAGGATTTGGCCATTGGGGGCGGTTGACGCCGCCGGGGGCAGGATGGTTGCATGGGCCGCGTAAAATCGCCGGATATGCCAACCTGCCGCGCAACTTTGGGACACTTTCTCCGTCAGGCGGGTCAAACCAATGCTCCAGCATGGAAAAATCCCCGCCGGTACCCCTGGCCGAGCTGATCCGCGAGGCCCAGCAAGGCGACGCCCGGGCGCAGCACGCCCTGATTGTCTCTTACCAGCGTCGGATCGCGGGCTTCATCTATGCCATCACGGGGCGGAGCGACTCCGTGGAGGACCTCGCTCAACTGGTCTTTATCAAGATGATCCGGGGGCTCGGCGGGCTGCACGATGTGGCGCAGTTCGAGCCGTGGCTCTTCCGCCTCGCGCGCAACACCTGCATCGACGAGCTCCGCAAGCTGAAGCTGCGGCGGATTTTTCTCCCTTTTGCCGAGGAGCACGCGGAAGTCCCGGAGCCGCCGGGCGCCGTGGACAGCGAGGAACTCGATGCGCTGCGGCACGCGCTGCAGCAGCTCCCGGCGAAAGACCGCGCGCTGCTCGCGCTCGCGCAGGAGGGGCGCAGCCAGGTCGAGATGGCCGAGGCCGCCGGGGTCAGTGTGATGGCCGTGAAGGCCAGGCTGCACCGCGCCCGCGAAAAACTCCGTCACCATTACCGAACTCATGAAACCTGAAACCGAAGCCTGGCGGCAGCTCGAGGAGCACGCCGCCGCCCAACTCCGCCCCGGCTTTGCCGGCCGCGTCCTGCAGGCCGCGCGCACGGCGCAGCCCACCTTTCTCGCCTCGCTCACGGTGAGCGCCGCGACCGCCGCGGTGGTTTTGCTCGCGGTCGTCGTCGCGCACCAGCGCGCCACCCGCGCGGCGACCGACCGCAACCTCGCCGACTGGCGCCAGCTCGGCCACGAGGCCCGCCTCTCCAGCCAGACCCCCTGAAAATTTTTCGATCATGAAACAACGTTTTCTGACCGTATTGCTCACCCTCGGGCTGCTCGCCGCCGGCTTTGGCACCGGGATCTGGACGGAGCGTCACCGCCCGTTGCCGCCGCCGCCCATCGCCTTCATGGGCGAGTTGAGCGAAGGCCGCGCCGGCAAAGCCCCGACACCTGCGCAGATCGACCGCGCGCAACTTGCCGCCGAGATTGCGCGCATGCGCCCGCAGATCGAACAGTTCCGCCAGAAACTGGACGGGATCGAGGCGGATTTTGACCGCGACTTGCAGCCGCTGCTCACGCCCGCGCAACGCACGGTGTACGCGCGCCTGCGGGTATCGGGTCCGGGTCAGCCCGGCGAGCCGCAGGAGGTGATGGGTCCCGTCTCGAAGGCGGACCGCCGCTCGCAAATGCTCAGCGCCGAGCAGATTGCCCAGCTTCAGCAGCGGCCGGTGTTCCGCGTCGTGGACATGGTCGTGGTCTCCATGCGGCTGGACTGGCTCGTGCGGGAACTCGAGCTCGATCCCGCGCAGCGCGCCGGCGTGCAAACGCTGCTGCAGCACCGCCGCCAAAAATTCCTCGCGCTGACCGACTCGGCTTCTCTGCCGAGCCTGTTGCTCAGCCGGCTCGCGCCGGTGGCCGAGCGGCTGGCAGTGGCGCAATAATACCCAGCGATACGCAGCGGACGGCTGGCAGGCCGCTGCGCTGCTCGACGCATCTCAAGGAAGCGGATGCGCCGCGGGCGGGAGCGCGGGCTTGGCCGTGGTGGCCGGGTGGTGCGCGATATGGGCGTTGGCGACCAACTGGGGAAACGGCGCGGCGTTCACATCGACAAACATCATCAGGAATACCGGCAGCGCTAGCAGCAGGCAAAGCGCGAGGGCGATCGGGATGCACCTAGGCGAGTCGTCGGCGGGTGAATGCATGGGTGGGGAAGAAGAGAGAAGAGGGGATTAGCTCGAATAAAGACGCTCGAACTTAATGCAGGATATATACTGAATCGTATGAATTTCGTTAATCATTATTGAATAATTAATTAAGAATTTAATTAGGCTTAGATC
>JAFEGO010000056.1 GCA_018239845.1 Verrucomicrobiota bacterium | reverse complement strand
GGCATCACGCAAAACTTACCTCGATGCTTTGTTGAAGGCCAAAGATGCGCTCATGGTAATTATGGGGGCTATCGCCATCGCAGTTCCGGTTGCGCCGGCGACTGCGGCTACCCCTGATGCCCCTCCAAATTTCTCCCCGTTAGCGTCCGACCCCCAGATGCAGGCTATTCTTCAGCGCAGATGGGAAGAGGTTCAGCTGTGCATGACAGGCAAAGCCAACCTATCTGCTACGGTCATGATGGGTGGCCTTCTTGAATCGCTGTTACTCGCTCGCATCAATGAAAGTCCGACGCCAGCTGCCGTATTCACTGCAAAATCAGCAGCACGAGACAAGTTAGGAAAGACTCTGCCCATCAGCGATTGGAAGCTGACAAACATGATTGAAGTAGCTCATGAGCTGAAATGGATCACAAAGTCGGCTAAAGATATCAGCAACGTGCTTCGCGAATTTCGTAACTACATCCATCCGCATAAAGAGTTCGCCGACAAAGTGACGATTCAGGAAGAAGATGTTAAAATATTCTGGGAAATCACCAAAGCTATCACGCGGCAGGTCTTGGCCTCTTCGGGCAAATCCCCGTAAAGAGGGTGTGTGTGCATCTCCTCAACACCGATGAAACCAACCTAGCCCCCCACAGGGTCAGGCTCGTAGTTTGTAGCTCTTCAGCGCAACGCGCCAACCTCACGAAAACAGCAGCTTCACTCCCGCCAGCGCCGCGAGACCGAGCGCGAGGTTTTCGAACCGCCGCTGGTCGATCCCGGCTAGGATTTTCTTCCCGAGCAGCGTCCCGATCAGCACCGCGGGCGCGAGCCAGAGGTTGAGCCAGAGGCTGGGGCCGTTGATCAGGTCGAGCTTCACCATGAACGGCACCTTGAACCAGTTCATCAGCATGAAATACACCGCGCCCGTTCCCACGTACGCGAGTTTCGGCAGCCGCATCGCCAGCAGGTAGATCGCCATGAGCGGACCCGCGGCGTTGGCCACCAGCGTCGTGAAGCCCGCCAACAGGCCCATCACGGGCGCGAACCACCACGCGCGCTCCGGCTCCTCGCCCGTCGCGTGCCGTCGGCGCCACAGGTGCAGACCAAGCATGCCCAGCACAATCACGCCGATCAGCACCTTGGCCTGATGATCGTCGATGTGCCCGAGCGCAAAATAGCCCGCCACGACCCCCGCCGCCGTCCACGGAAACAATTTCCACAAATAGTTCCATTGCGCGTGACGCCGGTACAGCGTCACCGCCACCACATCCGCGAGCACAAGCATCGGCAGCACGACGCCGCTCGACTGCTTCGCCGGCAGCAGTTGCGCGAAGATCACCACCGCCAGCATCGCTACGCCACCGATCCCGGTCTTCGAGATGCCGATCGCCAGCGCCGCGATCACGGCCAGCGCCCATTGCCAGGGTTCGAGGTGGATCATGCGGTGGTGGATTTTCCCGTAAACGTGCCGTCGGCCACATCAAAGATCTGCCATGCGCCCAACTCGCCGTCGGGCATGCTCGTGCCGGTGGCGATCACCTGCAGCTCCGGGTCGATGGCCGACCAGAAACGCCGCCGCCGCGCCGGGTCGAGTTCACCCAGCACGTCGTCCGCGAGGATCACAGGTTTTACCCCGCTCTTCTCCTGAAACCATTTTGCCTGCGCGATGCGCAGCGCCAACACGAGCGAGCGCTGCTGGCCTTCCGACGCAAAATCCTTCGCGGCCGTGCCGCGCACCGAAAAATGAAAGTCGTCGCGGTGCGGCCCCACCAGGGTCGTGCGAAACTGCGCATCCCGTGCCCGCCCCGCCTCCAGCCGCGCGAGCAGGCTCTCCGCCGAGGTGTCGCCGAAGTTCGGCTCGTAGGTCAGCCCGGCTTTCTCCGCGTCGCCCGCGATCTTTTCGTAGGCTTCGCGCAGGGTCGCCGACAACGCCGCGAGGCCCGTCGTGCGGCGCGCGATCAGCTCCGTCGCCGCCGGTGCGAGGGTTTGCTCAAAAGCCGCGAGTTCGCGTTCGTTGGCCCCGCCGCGCTTCAGGAGCGCGTTGCGCTCGGCCAGCGCGCGAGAAAACGTCTGCAGCGCCGCGAGGTAACCCGCGTCCATCGCCGCCAACGTGAGGTCGAGCCAGCGGCGGCGCCCCGCGGGCGAGCCGCGCACGAGCAGCTGGTCCTGCGAAGAAAATACCACGGTTGGGAATTTTCCCAAATGCTCAGCCAGCCGCGTGACCCGCGCGGAGTCGTGCCACAGCTCCTTGCCGTCGCGCCGCAGCTTGATGAGCACGTGCGTCTCGCCCTGCCGCTCGTGGTCGAGAGTGTAGGTGATCGCAGCCACCGGCTGGCCATGCCCCACGAGCAGCTTGCTCTCGGACGTGCGAAACGACCGCAGCGCCGTCAGGAAGCCGGCGGCTTCGAGCAGGTTGGTCTTCCCCTGCCCGTTGGCGCCCGCGAGGAACTGTAGCCGGCCGGTGAACTCGAGCCCGGCAAAGCCGACGTTCCGAAAGTGTCGCAGGGATATTTTGCGCAGGCGCATGAGGTGAGGAAAGTAGCGAGTAGCGGGTAGTGGGTAGCGAGTAGAAAACACCCGGACGCGGGCCGCAAAATGCTCGCTACCCGCTCCCCGCTACCCACTACTTTCCCACATGACTTTCGAAGCCACCCTCGCCGAATCCGTCCGCACGCTGAAAGCCCTCGCCGAAATCCGCCCCGAGATCGACCGCGCCGGGCAGATGATCCTCGCCGCCCTGCGCCACGACAAAAAGCTGCTCATCTGCGGCAACGGCGGCAGCGCCGCCGAGGCCGGCCACTTCTCAACCGAGCTCGTGGGCCGCTACCAAAAAAACCGCGCCTCCCTGCCCGCCATCGCGCTCTCGGCCGACGGCTCGCTCCTCACCTGCATCGGCAACGACTACGGCTACGACCAGGTCTTCTCGCGCCAGATCGCCGGCCTCGCCCGCCCCGGCGACCTCGTGGTGGTGCTGACCTCCAGCGGCAACTCCGCCAACATCCTCGCCGCCCTGCACGAGGCGAAGAAGATGAACCTCGAGAGTATCGCCTTCCTCGGCCGCGGCGGCGGCAAGGCCCAGGGCGTGGCCACCTGCGACCTCATCATCCCCAGCCAAAGCGGCGCCGCCTGCCAGGAAGCCCACCTCTTCCTCATCCACCACTTCTGCGAACTGATCGACGAAGCGTTCCCAGTTTGACGATACGGCCGGGAGGTGGCCAGTCTCCCGCATGCCCCGCCCTACCCAGTTTTCCATCTGGCCGCGCTTCATCGGCCTGCTTTTTGCCTCGTTGAGTGTTTTCGGTGCCGGCGCCACCGTGGGTCGTCCCGCCACGCCAGCAGTTGCGCTCAATCCGTTTTTCGCCCCGCCGGAGTTTAACAACCCGATCATCGCACCCGACGGCAAGCATATCGCTTTCTTTACCGAATCCGGCAACCGGACCTATCTACTCAGCTACGAGCTCGCCACTAAAAAGGTCCAGCTGCTCTCAACCGCCGAGCAAGGCAACGTAAAGGAGGTTTGGTGGCTGGGCAGCGACCGCGTACTGTTCTACACCTTCAGCAAAACCGAGCCGGCCTATTTTCTGCAGGACCTCCGCGGCTCTACCCCTCGTAGGATAAAATCCCTCACCGGCATGAGACCTCTTTGGCTCAAATCCATGGCGGATGATCCGAGCCACGTGATCGCATATATGATCCGATGGGACGGCGGAAGTGACTTCGATCTGGAAATCCTGACGGGCCGGGCCGATCTGGATAAGGATAATATCCAGACATACGGCACGGCCCAACACGGCATTCCCGTGCTCTCCGCCACCGGTGAGTTGCGGGCCACCAATGATATCCACGAACATAAATGGACTGTCGCCTGGCGGGCCGATGGCAGTAGCCCATGGAGCAAGCTCCAGGGCGACGGTGACAAACCGCGCTTCGAGCCCCGCGGCCTGGCTCGCGATGGCCGGCATATCATCGTCCTCGCCCGCGACCAGGGAGACACCACCGCCGCCATGTCTCTCGATCCGGTCACCGGCGAACGCACCCTGCTCGCGCAACGGCCGGACCGCGATGTGCAGGATTTCATCTGGGACCCGACGAACAATTTCATCATTGGCGTGGAGTTTTACCGCTATGGCCAGCGGGACACGGCGTTTTTCGAACCAGCCGACGCCAAGCGGCAGGCTAGCATTGATCAGGCTCTCCCTGGGGCTCGCAACTGGCTCCTGAGTTCGTCGAGTGACGGGCAGTTGCAAATCATCTTGTCCGTCGGGCCATCCTGCGCGCCGGTTTTCAGCCTGCTCGACCGCAAGCAAGGTCGCATATCGGAACTCAACGCGCAGTACCCGTCCTTGAAGCCCGGCAAACTTGGCCGCACGGAGAACTTCCAATTCAAATGCTCCGACGGTCTCACCGCCTACGGCTATGTCGTACTCCCGCCCGCGAGTACCACGCGTGGCCCCGCCCCTTTGCTCGTCATGACACCCGACCAAGCGGGTGAGGCGCCCACGACTCCTACCCGCTATTCCGCCATCGATCAGTATCTGGCCAGCCGAGGCTATGCAGTCGCGCATTTCGCCGTGCACGGCAACACCGGCTTCGGCGAACGCTTTCTAAAGGCCGGAGCTTTCCAGTTTGCCGACCAGGTGCCCCGCGATTTCGAGGCAGGGCTGCGCTGCCTGACGGAATCAGGCTTGATCGACGCCAAGCGCGTGGCCGTCCTCGGCACGGCCCGCAGCGGTTTGCTGGCCCTCCGCATGGCCGCCAACTCGAATTCCTACCGCAGTGTGATCACCATCAACACCCCCGGTACGCTGAAGATCGGCGCCCTCCTTTGGCTATACACAGATGACATCGACCTCACCAAATTAGTTACCCAGGTCGGAGGTGATAAAAAGGCCTACGAGTTGCTCAGGGTATTTTACCCCGAGTCGTATGTTTCTCGGCTATCCGCGTCCACCCTGGTGGTCTATGATCGGTATTCCTATTCCACCTATGACAGCACTCACGCGACCCGCCGCGCACTGGAGTACTGCCTCAAGGATAACCACAAGCCGTACGAGTCGTATGAGATAGATCCGGATGCGACAGAGAAGGAGTCGCGCAATGCCTACACGCAGCAGCTCTGGACCAAGGTCGCCGACTACCTCGATAAGACGCTCAAGTGACGTTTTTTGACGCGCGCTTTGAGTCTTGCCCTGCCTCTCACCCGCCGGTTCGCTGCCTCTCCTTATGACGAAATCCGCCTCCGAACACGCCATCCTCAAGACCAGCTACGGTGAAATGACCATCGCCTTCTGGCCCGATGTCGCCCCCAAGACCGTCGAGAACTTCAAGAAGCTCGCCAACGAGGGCTTCTACAACGGCACCGCCTTTCACCGCATCATCAAGGGCTTCATGATCCAGGGCGGCTGCCCCAATACCAAGCAGGGCGAGACGGGCATGCCCGGCACCGGCGGCCCCGGCTACAAGATCAAGGCTGAGTTCAACACCAAGTCCCACGTCCGCGGCGTCATCTCCATGGCCCGCTCGGCGCACCCCGACTCCGCCGGCAGCCAGTTCTTCATCTGCCACGGCGACGCCAAGTTCCTCGACCGCCAGTACACCGCCTTCGGTGAACTCGTGGCCGGCGACGACGTCCTCGAGCGCATCGCCAACGTCCCGACGCAGCACGGCGGCGGCGGCGAGCGCAGCACCCCGATCGACCGCGTCGCGCTTGAAAGCGTGCGCATCGTCCCCGCGGCCTGAGTCCGTTTCGCATCTTTGCCCAAAGCCCGGCGCCTCCTGCAGGCCCGGGCTTTTTGCTGTCCTGCCGACTAGTGCTTTTCGCGCTGCAGCACCGCTCGCGCAGCCCACACCTTTTGGTTCATTGAACCGGCCTCGATGGCGTGATCAAAGGCCGCCAGCGCCTCCGGCCGGTGATTCAGGTTCAGCTGCGCCAGGCCGAGTGTTTCCCAGCCCAGCGCGCTCTTTGTATCCAGCTCCGTCGCACGAATCAGATGAGGCAATCCTTCCTGCGGCCGTTGCACGCCCAGCAGCAGCACGCCGAGCGCATATTCCACCTCGGCCTCGGTCGCCTTCCGCGGGGCTGCAAGGCCCAGCGGCTCCGCCGGGAGCGGGAGCCGGGCCCGTTTGTACCGGCCGCCGAGGAGATAATCGCGCAGCCATTGCCGCAACGTCGCGCAGTCGGCGCCGAAAGCCGCCCGGCTAAGATCATCCGGATCCTGCCCCGGTTTCGTAAAATCCACCGGCTGCGCTCCGTGCGCCGCCGTTTCCTTGGCGCCAAAGGTGAGCCAGTGCACCAGCAGCCAGGAGCCGGTGTAGAAACGTCTCGTCTGCTTCGGATCCTCGAAGTCGATTTTCCCGCGCTGCGCGCTGAGCAGGAATCGCGGGTCCGGCACCCCGTCGACCCGCAGGTAGCGCACATCACTCTCGATCTCGTCTCCCACGGTGAAGGTTTTGGCATCCGCCGTGAAGGTCGAGAAAACGCGCGCCATGCCCGCCTCGAGCCAGTAGGGCAGTACTTCACCCCGGGCAGCCGAGATCCAGTAGGCCGCTCCTTGGAAGATGCTGCGCCTGACCAGGTCCGAGTTGGCTCCGTTGCGCTCCAGCGCCATGGCGCCGACCACTTCCAGGGGCACAAAATATCCTGCCGTCGCCGATGGCTTCCCCCCTTCCAATTGCTCATACGGCGCAAACTGCCTGCCGTTGGGAAAAATGACCACTTCCACGGGCGTCAGTCGCGCCGGAGCCACGGGCAGGAATTGTCCGAGGGCGATCCGGAAACGCTCCAGATCAGTCGCCCACGCCTGCGCTTCCCGCGCATTTCCCTGGGTAAAGACAGAGAAATGCGGCGTCTTCACCACGATCCACTCCAGCGGCTTGGCCGCGCAGAATGAAACGACGGTCAGCAGACCGAAGGCACCTAACATCGCCTTGAAGCTTGTCTTCATAAAATCGTATCGCTCGATCGGTTACTCCGCGGCCTGGAGCAGGCGCTCCGTCTCCTGCCGGATATTTCCTCCGGCCGCCCCTTCCTCCTTGAGCTTGAGCAGCAGGGCCTTCGCCTCCGCGCGCCGGCCGGCGTTGATCGCGGTCACCGCCTCATTCAATCGGCGCAGCTGGTCGATTTGGTTCCGCGTGCGCCGCAGTTCCTGTTTGTTCTGCGTCGAGATGCCGTCGTCGGCCAGCAGGCCGTCGAGTTCAGCGATGAGTTCCGCATAGCGGCGCTCCTTCTGCCAGCTCTCGATGTGCTCGGAGACGACCTTCAGTTTCTCCTGTTCGACGATATTCTCCAGCATCTGGCGGACCTGCATGGGCAGCGCCCCGCCCGCCAGCAGCTGCTTTAGCTTCTCCATCGCGCCCGGCGTCCCCTTGCGCACTTGCAGCGCGACCTGCCCGGCCTGAATCCACGGGTCATCGGGAAAAGCCTCCCGGCCGGCCTCCAGCCGTTTTTCGTCGGCCGGATCGACCGGCTCCACCCCGTAAACCAAGCCGGCCAGCCCGTGGTACGCCGGCTCGCAGTGGGGATCGAGTTCGATCGCCCGGCGAAAATCATTGGCCGCCTGCGCAAAATCCGTCGGATCGGAACTCACCATGACGCCGCCCGAATACTCCGACTCCTCCCGCAGCGCGGCCCGGTTGGCCCACACCAGCCCGGTCTTCGAGCCGGCCTCGACGGCACGGTCAAACGCCGCGAGCGCCTCCGGCTTGTCGCCCTGGCGCAGCTGCGCAAAGCCCACGGTCTCCCAGTAGATCGGATTCGCCGGGTCCAGTGCCGCCGCCCGCTTCAGTCGCGGCAGGCCGTCCTGCGGACCGCGCGCGCCCAGCAGCAATGCGCCCAGCGCATACTCCACTTCCGCCTCCGTCGCCTTTCTCGGCGCCTCGATGCCCAGCGGCTCCGCGGGCAGGTCGCGGTGCGCCCGCGTGTACTGCCCGCCCCAGAGATAAGCCCGCAATTTCTTCTCCACCGCATCGTAGTCGCCGCCGAAGGCCGTCGTGAAGGCTGCGTTGGGCCCGGTAGTCTTCACCAGCTCGATGTACCGCATCAGGCTGTCGGGGCCCGGTCCTTTTTTGCCAAACATGATCCAATGCACCAAGGCCCACGAGCCGGCATAAAAACGGCCCGTGCGGCTCGCGTCGTCGTAGTTGATCTTGTCGCGGCTCGTGCCCACCAGCACCCCGGGGTTGGTGACGCCCACCTCCCGCAAATAGGCCACATGACCGGCGATCGCGTCCCCCACCGAGAAAGTCTTCTCATCCGCCGTGAACGTCGAAAACACCTCCGCCATGCCTTCGTCCATCCATGCTGGCTGCACCTCCCGGCGCGCGCTCGAAAACCAATGCGTCGCTTCGTGAAAAATGATCCGCCGGATCTGCACCTTGTCGTCGGCCGCGGTCGAAAGGCCGATGGCATTGACGTTGTCGATTCGTGCGAAATAGCCGTCGATCGCCGCCGGCTTGCCGTTCTGCAGCTGCTTGTAGGGCTTGAACTGTCCGTTGTTGGAAAAGATGACCACCGTGACCGGCGCGAGCCGCGCCGGGTCCACGACAAGGAATGTCTCCATCGCGAGCCGGAATCGCTCCAAGTCCGTGGCCCACGCCTGGGCCTCCGCCGCCCGGCCCGCCGTCAGCACCGTGAAGTGCGGCGTCTTCACCACGATCCACTCCAGCGGCTTGGCCGCGAAGAGCGGATTCACCATCAAGCTCAGGACCATCAACAGAAACAGCGCAAAGCCGGGGATTCTTCTCATGGGGTGCTGGGCCAACAAAAAGCGGCAGCCCGGAGGCTGCCGCGAGTATTTTATGCGCGATACGATGGATAATCCGTCATCGCCTCACTTGTAGCCGAGTGCCTGGGCGACGGCGGCGTAGACGATTTGGCCGTCCTTCGTGTTCACGCCCTTGGCGAGGCCCTTGTGCTCCGCGAGGGCGCGTTCCACGCCTTTTTGCACGATCATCGCCACGTAGGGCTCCGTCGCCTGCGTGAGGCCGAGCGTCGAGGTGCGGCCGACCAGCGCCGGCATGTTGGGCACCGCGTAGTGGATGACGCCATGCTGCTGGTACGTCGGGTTCGTATGCGAGGTCGGGTGGATCGTCTCGATGCAGCCGCCCTGGTCGATCGCGATGTCCACGATCACGCTGCCGGGGCGCATGCGCGCCACGGTCTTGGCGTTGACCACAATGGGGGCCTTGGCCGCGGGGATCAGCACCGCGCCGATCAGCAGGTCGGCGTCGGCGACTTCGTTTTCGATATTCGCCGGATTCGACATGAGCGTGACCACGCGGCCGCGGTACTCGGTGTCGAGGGCTTCGAGTTTCCGCGTATCGAGGTCGAGCACGGTCACGCGCGCGCCCATGCCCGCGGCCATCTGCACGGCGTGCGCGCCGGAGTTGCCCGCGCCGACGACCACGACGTGACCCGGCATCGTGCCGGGAATGCCGCCGAGGAGCACGCCCGAGCCGCCGTGCTGACTCTGGAGAAAGTAAGCGCCGATCTGAATCGAGAGCCGACCCGCGATCTGCGACATGGGCTTCAGCAGTGGAAAGCTGCCGTCCACGCCCTCCACGGTCTCGTACGAGATACCGAGGATGCGTTTCTTGAGCAGCACCTTGGCCAGCTCGGGGCCGGCGGCGAGGTGCAGGTAGGTAAAGAGCGTCTGCCCTTCGCGCAGGCGGCCGTACTCGGCGGGCAGCGGCTCCTTGACCTTCAGGATGAGGTCGGCCGCCTTCCACACCTTCGCGACATCGCCGACTAACGTGGCCCCGGCGGCTTTGTACTCCGCGTCGGCAAAACCGGCGCTCAGGCCGGCGGATTTTTCGACGAGGACTTTGGCTCCGAGGGAAACGCAGCGACGGCACAGACTGGGGGTCATGGACACGCGCGTTTCACCGATTTTGATTTCCTTGGGTACTCCGATAATCATGGCCGGAGCGTGTCATAATGCCCGGGCGTGACAAGCGGCAACGGGCCGCCTTGTATCCGTGCCCGCCGCCATGCCCCGTCCATTCAATATCATCGCCGCCTGCGCCGAGAACCGCGTGATCGGGCGCGATGGCCGGCTGCCGTGGCGCATCGCGGAGGACTTCGCGTTTTTCGAAAAACAGACCGCCGGCTCGACCGTCATCATGGGCCGCATCAGCTATGCGACGTGGACGCGCGCCGCGCAGGATGGCCGCCACGCCATCGTGATCACGCGCGACCCTTCCCTCGCCCGCCCCAACGTCCAGGTCGCTTCCTCACTCACCGCCGCCCTCGTGCTCGCCGAAGCGCCCGGTCTCCCTGGAGAGATCTACGTCTGCGGCGGCGAGAGCATCTTTGCCGAAGCCATGCTGCTTCCGCAGGCCGCCAAACTCTACCTCACGCTCGTGCACGCCGAAATCGCCGGCGACCGGCACTTCCCTGACTGGCGCGCCACCTTCCCGCGCGAACTCGCCCGCCGCGACAGCGCCGACGCGCAGTGGCGTTACTCTTTCCTCACGCTCGGCCGCTGAAGCGCCGCGTGCGCCTTCGCCACCGCGACGTATTTTTCCGCCCACGGCTTGAGCGATGCCCGTTCCGCATCCGTGAGGGGACGCACCACCTTGGCCGGCGAGCCGTACACCATCGAGCCCGGCGGACACTTGAAACGCTGCGGCACGAGCGAGTTCGCGCCGACGATGCTTTGCGCGCCAATCTCCGCCCCATCAAGGACGGTGGCCCCCATGCCGATCAAGCACTCGTCGCCAATCGTGCAGGCGTGCACGATGGCCGCGTGGCCAACCGTGCACCACGCGCCGATATGCGCGCCCAGACCGTCCGCCAGATGCACGATGGCGTTGTCCTGGATATTCGTCCCTTCGCCGACCCGGATCACCTCGATGTCGCCGCGCAGCACCGCGCCGTAAAACACGCTGCTCTGCGGCCCGAGCACGACGTCGCCGATCACGGTCGCATTGGCCGCGACGAAGAGCGCGCTGCGCGTGTCGGGCGTGCGGCCGAGGTGTTGGGCGAGGCGGTCTTCGATGGTCATGCGAAATTACTTATCCTTGGAGTAAGGCACGCCAATCGCCTTCGGCGCAACCGCCTTGCCGACAAAACCCGCGAGCAGCAGCACCGTCAACGCATAGGGCAGCGCCAGAATAAACTGCACCGGCACCACACCGACCAGCGGGAGTTCGACGCCTTGCAGGCGCGTCGCGAGCGCGTCAGTGAAGGCGAAGAGCAGGCACGCACCGAGCGTCGGCCACGGTTTCCATTTGCCAAAGATCAGTGCGGCGAGCGCGAGGTAGCCCTTGCCCGCCGTCATGTCGCGGACAAAGCCCGCGCTCGCCGCCGTCGAGAGATACGTGCCCGCCACGCCGCAGAGCAGACCGGAGATGAGCACCGCCTGATAGCGCAGGCCGTTGACCGAGATGCCCGCGGTATCGACCGCGAGCGGGTTTTCGCCGACCGCGCGGAGCCGCAGACCGAACCGCGTGCGGTACAGCAC
The DNA here is from genome assembly GCA_018239845.1 of Verrucomicrobiota bacterium. GTDB lineage: Bacteria > Verrucomicrobiota > Verrucomicrobiia > Opitutales > Opitutaceae > CAIRCN01. Next base: position 10,796 of record JAFEGO010000056.1, on the reverse strand, counting down.
CCATGCGCTCAGCGGCACGAGCGCGAGGGCGACGTACACGATGAGATTGTGTCCACTCAGTAGCTCCGCGTAGAGCAGCCCGGGGACGGGCGCTTCGCGCGCCTGCTGCGCCCACGGCCACACCAAGCCGGCGAAGCGTTGGCCGGGCCCGTCGAGCTGCGGGGTCTGCCCGCCGAGGTTGAACCACGCGAGCGCGAGCGTCGGCCCGAGTCCCGCCACCATGATGTTGATCGCCATCGCCGCCACGACCTGGTTGCCGCGGTGCGTGATGCACGCGAAGCCGAGGAGCAGTCCCAGCAGCAGCGCCGTGCCGACACCCGCCGCGAGTCCGAGCCATGCCGAGCCCGTGACGGCCGATACGGCCGCCGCCGCGAACGCCGCGCCGAGCATTTTTCCCTCGAGTCCAAGGTCGATCACGCCCGAGCGCTCGGAAAACATGCCGGCCAACGCAGCAAGGAGTAATGGCGTCGCCACGCGGATCGTCGCCGCGAGGGTGAGGACGATGAGCGTGTAGGTTTCCATCACGCGCCTCCTTCCCGTTGGCCCAGGAGCCGTGCCAGCGGACCGCGGAAAACATTTTCCAACGCCCCGCAGAAGAGAATCACCAGACCCTGGATGACCACGACCATGTCGCGGTTCACCTTCGGCATGTCGAACGAGAGCTGCGACCCGCCCTGCGCCAGCGCGCCGAACAGGATCGCCGCGCCGATTACCCCGAGCGGACGGTTGCGCCCCATCAGCGCCACCGCGATGCCGACGAAGCCCGCGCCGCCGGGGAAATCGATGAGGATGCGGTGTTGCGCGCCCATCAGCTCGTTGAGTCCGAGGCCGCCAGCCAGTGCGCCGGAGAGCAGCATCGCCCCGATGGTCACGCGCGCCGGCGAGATGCCCGCGTAGCCCGCCGCCGCGGCGTTCTCGCCCGCCACCCGCAGCGCATAGCCCCATCGCGTCCGCCAGATGAAAACCGCAACGAAACCCGCCGCCAGCAGCGCGAGCACGAAGGACAGGTTTAGCGGTGTCGACGCGAACGTGAGGCCGACCTTCGCGAGCAGCTCGTGCAACGGCGGCATCACGCCACCCGGGCCGAACTCGCGCGACTCCGGCGACTGCTGGCCGGGCCGGATGAGGACGTTGACCAGCAGGTAAGTCATCAGCGCCGCCGCGAGGAAATTAAACATGATCGTGGTGATCACGATGTGGCTGCCGCGCCGCGCCTGCAGCCAGCCGGGGATAAAGGCCCACGCCGCGCCGCCCGCCGCGCCCGCCGCCACCGCGAGCGGCAGCACCGCCCAGAACGGCCACGTGCCGAGACCCAGGCACACGAGCCCCGTGCACAGCCCGCCGACGTAGGCCTGCCCCTCCGCGCCGATGTTGAAGAGCCCGGCGTGGTACGCCACCGCCACGGCGAGTCCGGTGAAAATGTAGCTCGTCGCGTAGTACAGCGTGTAGCCCACCGCCTCCTGCGAGCCAAAGGCGCCGTCCGCCAGCAGCTTCAACGCCGCCCACGGACTCTCGCCCAGCAGCCTGACCACGAGGCCCGAGAGCAGCAGCGCCGCCGTGAGATTCACGAGCGGCAAAAGCCCGAGCTCGGCCCAGCGCGGAAGTTTGCGCGGCGCACTCATGCGCTCCCCTCCCCACGCACGCCGGCCATCATGAGCCCGAGTTTTTCCTCGGTCGCCGCCGCGCCTGCGACCTCGCCGACGATCTCGCCGCCGTTCATCACGAGGATGCGGTCGGCCAGCCCGAGGATTTCATCGAGCTCCACCGACACCAGCAGCACGGCCTTGCCCGCATCGCGGAGCGCGACGAGGCGGCGGTGGATGAACTCGATCGCACCGATGTCCACGCCGCGCGTCGGCTGGCCCACCAGCAACACCGCCGGGTCCGCGTCGATCTCGCGCGCGAGCACGAGCTTTTGCTGGTTGCCTCCGGAAAACGCCCCCAGCCGCAGCGCCGGGTTGGGCGGACGCACGTCGAATTCCTGCATCTTGGCCTCGCAGCCGGCCACAATCGCCGCGCGGTCCAGCAGCGGTCCACGGTTATAGGCGGCGCGGTCGTGGTAACCCAAAATCGCATTCAACTGCGCCGAGAACCGCGCCACCACGCCCACGCGCAGCCGGTCCTCCGGCACATGGGCGAGCCCGAGCCGCCGCCGCGCCTTAGGGTCGAGCTGCTCGCGCACGAGGTAGCGCCCGCGAAAACGAATCTCGCCCTCGCTCGGCGCCGTCATCCCCGCCAATGCCTCCAGCAATTCCGACTGCCCGTTGCCCGCCACGCCCGCGATGCCGACGATCTCACCCGCCCGCAGGGAAAAACTCACGTCCTTCACGCGCGTGACATTGTTCGTATTACGAACAACGAGGTTTTTTGCTTCGAGGAGGACTTCACCAGGTTGAGCCGGGCCTTTTTCCACCTTCAACAGCACGGCACGGCCCACCATTTTCTCCGCGAGCTCGCGCATCGTGGTTTCCTTCGTGGCGATCTCGCCCACGACCGCACCCTGCCGCATCACGGTCACGCGGTCCGTGATGCTCATGATCTCGCGGAGCTTGTGGGTGACGAGGATCACGGCCTTTCCCTGCTCCCGCAGCCGGGCCAGCATCTGGAAAAATTGCGTGGTCTCCTGCGGCGTGAGCACCGCCGTCGGTTCGTCCAAGATCAGAATCTCCGCACCGCGGTAGAGCGCCTTCAAAATCTCCACGCGCTGCTGCAAGCCCACCGGCAACTCCGACACCACCGCATCGAGCGGCACTTCCAGGCCGTAGTCGCGTCCGAGTTTTTCCAGCGCCGCGCGCGCCGCGGCGAGTCCGCCGGCCAGCCGCCGGCCGCCCTCGGCGCCGAGGACGACGTTTTCCAAGACGGAAAAATTTTCCACGAGCATGAAGTGTTGGTGCACCATGCCAATGCCCGCCGCGATGGCCGCATGCGGCGCGGGGAGCGTCACGCGTTTCCCATTCACCAAAATCTCCCCGGCGTCGGGCTGGTGAAACCCGTACACGATGTTCATCAGCGTGGATTTCCCCGCGCCGTTCTCGCCGATCAAGCCGTGGATGCTCCCGGCCGCGACACTCATGCTGACACCGCGGTTGGCGTGCACCGCGCCGAAGCGCTTCTCGATCCCGCGCAGCTCAAGCGCGGGATAAATCGAATGCAGGTCTTCAACCACGGATGGACACGGATTCAGCCTCACCGCACGCATGCCCGGTTTTAATCCGTGTCCATCCGTGTTCATCCGTGGTTAAAATAACTCACTGCACCTTGTACTCCGTGACCTTGATTTTGCCGCTGATGATGTCGGCCTTGGCCTGCTTCAGCCGCGCCTCGATCTCCGGCGTGATGAGTGCGCGGTTGTACTGGTCGAGGGAGTAGTCCACGCCCTCCTCCGCGAGACCGAGCACGAGCTGGCCGGGCTTCCACGTGCCGTCCTTTGCCGCTTGGAACGCCTTGTACACGGCGACGTCCACGCGCTTCACCGCCGAGGTAAGCACGCTGCCGGGGTGAAGGTAGTTTTGATTGCTGTCGCAACCGATGCTGAGGAGGCCCGCGTCCTTCGCGGCCTGCATCACGCCGATGCCGGTCGCGCCCGCGGCGTGAAACACCACGTCGGCCCCGCGGCCAAACTGGCTCTTGGCGAGCTCCGCGCCCTTCGTCGGGTCGCCCCACGCGGCGGGTGTGGTGCCCGTCATGTTTTCAAAGACTTCGTCCTGCGGATTCACGTAATGCACGCCCTCGGTGTACCCGAGCGCGAATTTGCGGATGAGCGGGATGTCCATGCCGCCGACGAAGCCGACCTTGCCGGTCTTCGACACGAGGGCCGCCGCCATGCCGCAGAGGAAGGACGACTCCTGCTCGCGGAAGTTGACCGACTGCACGTTGGGCAGGTCCACCACGGCGTCGATGAGCGTGAACTTCACCGCGGGAAACTGCTTCGCCACGCGCTCCACCGCCGAGGCCTGGGTGAAGCCCACCGCGACGATCACCGTGGCGCCGCGCCGGGCGAGCTGCACCATGGCCTGCTCGCGCTGGGCGGCGTTGGTGATCTCGAACTCGCGGAAGGCGATGCCCGTGTCCTTCTTGAATTTTTCGGCGCCCTCGCTGGCCGACTGGTTGAAGGACCGGTCGAATTTCCCGCCAAAGTCATAGACGATGGCCGGGGAAAAATCCTTGGCGGACGCGGACAGCGCCACGCACGCAATTGAAATCAGGGCGGCAAGACGGCGAAGGGAAATCATCGGATGGCTCGGGCCGCAGTCACGGTGCAAAAAAGCCCGCAGCTACGCAATGCCCTTTGCGCAAATCCTAGCAGCGGCCATGCCGCGGCGCGTCACTTCTTATACCAGCCGCCATCCTCACGCTGCAGCCACACGCCGCTGGCGCTGGCCGCGGCGATCTGCCGCGCGCGAGCCTTGGCCACCTGGTCGGCGGAGGTGCCGGTCTGCTTCGCGATGGCGGCATAGACCTCCTCGCGGTCGCGGTTCTCCGCCGCCGCGACACTCGCGGCCTCGCCGCCACCGCCGCGTTGTTCGAGGAGCCCGCGGTTGTTTTCGCCGAGCTCACCCTTGGTTTTCAGCTGGTCGATGGAGGAGATGCGCTGCGCCATGCGCGCCTTCACCGTGCCGAGATCCTCGGCGCGCATCACGGGAGCGGCGGCAAACCCAAGGGCGAGAACAACAGCAAGCAGGCGGGGAAACGTGGTTTTCATGGCGGGCAAAAATTGCAGGTGAACTCAGGGTTTCGACTCGGTGGGATTGATCGTGGCGGACTTCTTGTCGAGGTCCCCGAAAAAGTCATCGAGCGCACGGTCAACCTTCACGTTCACGTCGACCACCGCGTGCACCTGGATCGGATCCATCGTGACATGAATGCAGCCGGTGAGGAGCACGGCCAGCACGGGGAGGATCAGAAGGCGTTTCATGCGTGGGAAGGTTCTCCGGTCTGACCGCAGGTTTCAACTCATGTTTCAGTGTGCGCTGACCGAGAGCTTTTTCTTCAGACCAAGGCCGATCACATCGGTGAGCGGACCGTTCACATTGATGTCAAACTTCACCTCCTTCACCACGTCGGACACAGGCGGACGCGCCGTCACATGCACGGCGGCGGTGCGCTCGACCGCCTCCGGGTCAAAATCCACCGCCAGTGAGTCCACCAGCAATAGCGTCCGGCCCAGCTCGATCGCGCGCAGCGTGGCGAGCGCCGGGTTGTTGCCCGTGATCCAGTGGCGCAATGGCCCCAGTTTCTCCGGCAAAAACTCAATGCGCTCGGGCACACGGGAGGTGATAAATCCCGGCGATGGCGCCAGACGCACACTCGCCGGCTCAGCCAGATCGAGCTTCAGCGCACCCCGCCCGGGCGTCAGTCCCGCCGGCTCCGCCCATGTCAGCGACAGACTCCCGCTGACCCGCCCTTGCACCGAAGCCACCGCGTGCGGCAGGTACGGTGCCAGCTCCTGCAGCGACAACCGTTCAATGCGCACAACCGTTGCCACCTTCGGCGCGATCAAGTTTACCACAAACGGCGCGACCGAGACCCGCCCGTCAAGCAATGCCACGGTCGCCTCGCTCACGCTGATCTCCCCCGCGGCGTTGAGCGAAAACACCGCGCGGAGATCGCTCAGCACCACCCCCGCCACGCGCACGGTGCGGACCTTGAGCACCTGTGCCTCCGCCGTGGTCACCGGCGAAAATCCGTTCACCTCCACGCTCAGCTCCACGCCCTCAGCCTCGATGTCCTGCGCCGCCTGCGTGATACGCCCGTCGCTCAGGCTGAGTCTCAGCCGTCCCCGCGGATTCGCACCTGTCCAATCGCCCTCGCCGGTCAGTGTGATCGTCCCCTGGGCGGCCAGCCCCGCCAAGGCCGGAAAACGCTTCTGCACCGCTGGCAGCCAAGCTGCGAGATCGAGTTGGCCCTCGCTCAGGGTCCACCGTCCTGCCTCCAGCGTGCTGAACTGCAATGTTCCCCGCGCCTGCGTCCCCGCACCCTCAACGGCAAAGTTCATCTGCGTCCCGTCGGCTTCCGGCATGAGCCCAAGTTCCCAGTGCAACGCAGGAGCCCCGGGCAAAACCAGTGGCAGTGCGTCCCCGGAAATCTTTCCCACCATCGGCGGTAGCGCCGCCGGCAACAGCATCGTGCCGCCCCACCAGAGGCCCGCGCAGAGGAGTCCGTGACGCAACCGGAGCATGCCTCTTAGATTCGGCAAAAGGCCGCCGGTGGCTAGAGCCTTTTCACTTTCCGTTCTAAAAGGCAGGTCTCGCGACGCCCGCGACGGGCGCGACGGAAAAAAGCCCGGCACGTCGCGTCCTTCGCGAGACCTTGGCAGAACCACGCTCCTTACGACACGCGCACGGCCTTCAGCGACCAGATCTGCTCGGCGTACTCGCGGATCGTGCGGTCGCTGGAGAACTTGCCCATGCGCGCGGTGTTGAGGATCGCCATCTTCGCCCAGCGGGCTTTGTCCCGGTAGGCGGCGTCGACCTTGGCCTGCGCATCGCAGTACGCGCGGAAATCCGCGAGCACGAGGAACGGATCGCCGTCGTGCAGCAGCGTGCCTTGCAACTGCGCGAAGGCCCCGTGCTCGCCCGGCGTCCAGTAGTCGCTGCCCAGCCAGTCGATCACCGCGCGCAGCTCCTCGTCGCGGTCGTAGTAGTCGCGGGCGTTGTAGCCCTTCGCATACAGGGCCTCGACCTCCTCGACCGTGAGGCCGAAGATGAAGATGTTGTCGGGGCCGACCTCCTCCTGGATCTCGACATTGGCGCCGTCGAGCGTGCCGATGGTGAGCGAGCCGTTGAGCGCGAGCTTCATGTTGCCCGTGCCCGAGGCCTCCTTGCCCGCGGTGGAAATCTGCTCCGAGAGGTCCGCCGCCGGGATGATCTTCTCGGCGAGCGAGACGCGGTAGTTGGGGAGGAAGACGACCTTGAGCTTCCCGCCGATGCGCTCGTCGGCGTTGATGCGCGCGCCGATGACGTTGATCGCGCGGATGATGTTCTTCGCCACCTCGTAGCCCGGCGCGGCTTTGGCGCCGAAGACGAAGACGCGCGGCACGATGTCGAGCGCCGGGTTTTGCAGCAGGCGGCGGTAGAGCGCCAGGATGTGCAGCAGGTTCAGGTGCTGGCGCTTGTACTCGTGGAGGCGCTTGATCTGCACGTCGAAGAGCGCGTCGGGCGAAACCGTGACGCCGCACTCGGCCTGGATCACGGCGGCAAGGTCGGCCTTGTTGGCGCGCTTGATGCCCATGAACTCGGCCTGGAACTTCGCGTCGCCCGCGAACTTCTCGAGCCCGCGGAGCTTGTCGAGGTCGCGCGGCCAGGTGTCGTCCTTGAGCGTGCGGGTGATCAGCTCCGCCAGCCGCGGGTTGCTCTTCAGGAGCCAGCGGCGCGGCGTGATGCCGTTGGTCTTGTTCTGGAATTTGCCCGGATAGAGCGCGTCGAACTCCGGGAAGAGATGCTTCTTCAGCAGCGCGGTGTGCAGGGCCGCGACGCCGTTGACCGCGTGGGAACCGACGACCGAGAGGTGCGCCATGCGGACCATCTTCTGGCCGTTTTCCTCGATGAGGGAGCAGATGCGCTGCTTGTCGTGGTCACCGGGCCAGCGCGCGGCGACCTCCTTCAGGTGACGGCCGTTGATCTCAAAGATAATCTGCAGGTGGCGCGGCAGTACGCGCTCGAAGAGCGGCACGCTCCACTTCTCAAGCGCCTCGGGCAGGAGCGTGTGGTTAGTGTAGCCGTAGGTGCGCGTGACGATCGCCCACGCGGCCGTCCACTCCATGTTTTCCTCGTCGATGAGGATGCGCATCAGCTCGACGACCGCGATCGCCGGATGCGTGTCGTTGAGCTGCACGGCGACCTTGTCGGCGAAGTTTTGCCACGAGTTGGCCTTGTCGCGGAAATGCCGGCGGATGATGTCGCGCAGCGAGCACGCCACAAAGAAGTACTGCTGCACGAGGCGCAGTTCCTTGCCGTTCTCGGTCTTGTCGTTCGGGTAAAGGACCTTCGAGATCGTCTCGCCGACGGCTTTCTCGTGCACGGCCTCGACGTAGCCGCCGCGGTTGAACGCCGCGAGGTCGAAGTCCTCCGTGGACTTCGAGGCCCAGAGGCGGAGGAGATTCACGGTCTTGGTGCCGTAGCCGGCGGTCGGGATATCGTGCGGCACGCCGAGGATGGTCTTGGTGCCGACCCATTTCGGGCGGTAGTTGCCGCGGTCGTCGAAGACGTTTTCGACGTGCCCGAAGACCTTCACCTCCTGCATGTACTCGGGGCGCACCACTTCCCACGGCGTGCCAAACATCACCCAGTTGTCCGGGTGCTCGACTTGGTGGCCGTCGACAAACTCCTGCTTGAAGAGGCCGAACTCATAAAAGATGCCATAACCCAGCGCCGGGTAATCGAGCGTGGCCAGCGAATCGAGGAAACACGCCGCGAGCCGGCCGAGGCCGCCGTTGCCGAGACCCATGTCCACCTCAGACTCGCGGATTTTCTCAAAATCCTGCCCGAGCGCCTGGAGCGCGATCTTCGCTTCGCCAAGCAAATCCGTGGCAATGAGATTATTGCCGAAGAGACGGCCCATGAGGTACTCGAGCGAGAAGTAGTAGAGGCGGCGGACGTTGCCCTCCGCGTGGACCTCCTGGGTCTCGATCATGCGCTCGTGGATCGTGTCGCGCACCGCGAGGGCCGTCGCCACCCACCAGTCGCGTGGCGTCGCCCCGGCCCGGTGCCGCGCCAGCGTGGAGGTCAGGTGGCGCAGGATCAGCGACTGCAGGCGCACCTCCGGCGAGTCAGGATGGCGGTCGGGCTGGACAGGCGTGGCGGTGGTGGCGGATTTGGTCGGCTTGGCGGACATGATTTTAGAAAATTCGGAGAAAACTAACCTAGAATCGTGCCACACCGGGCGGCGGGTCACGTCTATTTTTGGAACCGCCGGGCGAGTTCACCGTGATTTAACTCAATGTACGTCGGCCGCCCGCCCGGGCTCGTCAGCGGCTGCCGCGTGGCGAAGAGCTGCGCCACGAGGGCCTTCAGCTCGGCCTCGCCGGCCGTCTCGCTCAGCCGCACGGCCTTGGCCGCGGCCAGCTTGGCCAGCTGCTCGCCCGCCAGACCTGTGTCGCGATCCTGCAAGCGCCCGTCGCGCATCGCCCCGAGCAGGTCGCGCAAAAACGGCTCCGCATCCGCGGGCTCCATCCACGCCGGCACCCCCTCCACCCGGAAAAAATTCCGCCCGAACTCCGCCACGCCGAATCCATGCGCGTTGAGGAACGCGAGGCGGTCGAGCAGCAGCGCGCTCGCGATCGGGTCCAGCTCCAGCGGCACCGGCAGCAGCAGCCGCTGGCTCGGCACTTCGCCCGCGCGAAACTGTTCCTGCAGCCGCTCGAACCACACCCGCTCATGCGCCGCCCGCCGGTCGAGCAGCACGAGCCCCGCGGCCGTTTCGAAGAGCACGTAGTTGCCGTGCGCAAGACCGACGAAGCGCCAGGCGGGAACCGTCGGCGCTGGCGGTGCGTTCCGGGTTTCGGGTTCGGGGTTCCGGGTTTGAGGAGCCGGAGTTCGGAGTTCGGCAATCGGAGTGCGGAGCGGCACGACGGGCGCGGGCAAAACCGGCGTCAAGCGCGGTGCCGGCGCAGGCGTTGGCAGTTCGACGTTGGACGTTCGAGGTTCGAGGCTCGTTTCAGGCGCAGCGATCTGCGGCGGGGACGCCGCAGCCACTACGGCGCCGCCCAGTTCCCGCAGCCGCCCGAGCACCGACCGAATAATAAAGCTCCGCACTGCGGGCTCGCTGCGGAAGCGCACCTCGCGCTTTGCCGGGTGCACGTTCACATCCACCGCCGCGGGGTCGCACTCGAAAAACACGAACGCCAGGGGGTACCGCCCCTTCGGCAACGACTCGTGGTAGCTCTCGATCAACGCGTAGTTGAGCGTGCGGCTGTCCACCGGCCGCGCGTTTACAAAGACGATCATCTCGTGCCGCGTGCCCCGCCCCACCCCGGGCCGGCCGATCAGGCCGCTTAGGCGCATGCCGGTCTCCACCGTCTCGATGGGCACGAGTTCGCTCGCCGTTTGCCGGCCAAAGATCTCCGCGATTCGCTCGGCGAGCGTCGAGCACTCCGGCGAGCGGAAAATCACGCGGCCGTCCTCGATCAGCGTGAAGGCCGTACGCGGGCACGCCAGCGCGTAGAGCCGCACGCACTGCACGATGTGCGCCGCCTCGGTCTGGTCGGTCTTGAGGAACTTGCGCCGCGCCGGGACGGAGTTGAAGAGGTGCGTCACCTCGATGCGCGTGCCCACCGGCCGGCCGCAGTCGCGCACATGGACGAATTTCCCGCCGTTGACCAAGATCTCCGTGCCGACGTCCTGCCCGGCCTCGCGAGTCTGTAATTCAAAGCGCGATACGCTCGCGATCGACGGCAGCGCCTCGCCGCGGAAGCCGTAGCTCGCCAGCGAGTCGAGGTCGCCCGCCTCGGTGATCTTGCTCGTGGCGTGGCGTTCGAGGGCCAGCAGCGCGTCGTCGCGCGAGAGGCCGCAGCCGTTGTCCTCGACGCGCATGAGCGAGCGGCCGCCATGGCGGAACTCGACCTCGATGCGCGTCGCGCCGGCGTCGAGGGAGTTCTCGACGAGTTCCTTCACCACCGCCGCCGGCCGCTCGATGACCTCGCCCGCGGCGATCTGGTTGGCGACCCGGTCGGGCAGGAGGCGGACCTTGGCCATCGCTTACTCCGCCTTTGCGAGCAGCTTCTCCCAGCGCTTGAACTGCTGTGCCACCGGGCCCGCGCCCGGCATGCCGGTGCCCCGGCGGGTCGCGACCGCGCGCTT
>JAFEGO010000055.1 GCA_018239845.1 Verrucomicrobiota bacterium | reverse complement strand
TCATAGATGCTTTCGATCAGTCCCGGGCCTTTGTGGCGGTGTACCTCAATTGCAGCGCCGATTACCTTGGAAGAAAGGGCGTGGGCTCTCATGTAATCGGGATGCATGGCTTCGCGATCTTTGCGATCTTGGTGTAAAATCAAGCCGCGGCGGACTCAGCGGCGGGGGCGGCGCGGCGTTTTTGGATGAAGCCGACGAGGTGGAAGAGGAACTGCACGCAGAGGCCGAGGCACATCATCGAGCAGGCGATGTAGGGGAGGATCCAGCCGGGGTTGCGCACGACCTGGAGGACGGAGGTGTTGTGGCCGGGGTCCATCTGGTACTGGTAGAACGTGAGGCCCTCGTAGCGGAGAGGGTTGTTCATGTAGATGAGCACCTCGCGCTGGTCGGCGGCGCCGGGCGTGCCGATGCGGATGCGGCTGGAGAAATTCTTCGGGATGTCGGTGCCCGGATAGACATCGTGGCGCGTCTCGAGGAGCGTGATGGCGTAGGGCTTGTAGGCGCGCGCGGGGCGGAAGACGATTTTCCAGCTGTGGCCGGCGTAGGTGAAGGTCTGCGGGCTGCCGAGGTCGGGCGAGACGAGCCACGTGCCGAGGGAGCCCTCGGCGCCCACGAGCTCGACGTAGGCGGCGGGGACGTTGCGGTCGTCTTCGCGGTAGGTGACGGGCAGGGACGTGACGGTGACCTGCGGGCCGATGCCCTGGGTGGCGGGCGAGGCGGGGGTGCCGGCGCCATCGGTGCGGCGCGCGAGGGAGGCGTTGGGGAAATACTGGCGCGGGACGACGCGGAAGGGCATCGGCGGGTGCTGGATGGGCTCGAGCTGCGCGAGGATCTTGTCCGGGATGGCGGTGACGTCGTCGAACTTCGCGTCGGTGGTGTCGATGACGGCGAGCTCGTAGTTGCGCTCGTGCTCGGAGTAGTTCGAGGTCTGGCCCTCGGTGAGCCGCATCGTGTAGCTCTGCTGCATGAGGCCGGAGAGAAGTTCGCCGACGAGGAGCAAAATCAGGCCGGCATGAGTGAGCTGGATGCCGGTCTTGCGCCAGGTGAACTTCAGGCGCCAGACGTGCGCGACGATGAGGTTGATGAGCAGCAGGCCGCCGATGCAGTAGCCGCCGGGAAACGGGACGAAGAGCGGCCCGACGCGGATGACGGAGAAGAAGGCGTGGAAATACTTCTGCTGCACACCGTAGATGCCGAGGTTCACCTGGTCGAGGGTGGCGACGAAGATCAGGATCATCCCCAGCACGAGCAGGACGACCGTGAGCCGGAGCGAGAGGAAGAGATCGCGAAGTGCGCGGAGGAAGGCCATGGCGTCAGGGAGCGGTCACGGAGTCGAGGAAGGCGAGGAACGCGGGTTGCTGCGCGGCGACGGCGTCGTCGGGTCCGGTGAGCTTGAAGAACCACGTGGCGCCGTTGAACGGGACAATCGCGCCCAGCATGCGCGAGGGCGTGGCGGCGGCGGGGTTTGCAAAATCGACGACGGTGACGGCAAGGCCGCTGCGCGTGGTGCGGTGCACGAGGACCGCGGGGAGTTCATTGGCGCCGAGCGGGGCGAGGCCGAGCTGGCCGCGCCAGCGGTTGACGTTGGCGAGATCGCCGCCGACGTCGCCGGGGAAGGCGGTGATGGCGAGTTCGCTCGTACCGCCGCCGGGGATGGGAAGGAGGTAGGTGGCCCGGCGCATCGCGGAGGCGGGCTTGGCCTGCCAGTCGGCGGGGGCGGTCCAGGTCAGCGCCGGACCCTCGGCGCCGGGCACCGGGGTGGAGGCCATTGAGCTGGGCGCAGAAGCCGGGGCCGCGGGCGCGGAGGCGGCGGGGGCCTTGATCGAGCGGACGAAGGCGAGGAAGTCAGGCTTCTCGGCGGTGACGGCGGCGGCGGGGCCGCTGAGCTTGAAGAACCAGGTGGCGCCGTTGAAAGGCACGATGGCGCCGAGCATGTGCTGCGGCTTTTCTGCGGCCGGGCCGGCGAGGTCCACGAGCGTGGCGGTCAGGCCGGAGGCGAGGTCGAGGCGCGTGAGGAGCGCCGGGAGCTGCTCGGCGGTGACGGGCGGCAGCGAGAGCTGGCCGCGCCAGCGGTTGACGTTGGCGAGGTCGCCGCCGACATCGCCGGGGAAGGCCGTCACGGCGAGCTCGGAGGTGGTGCCATCGGGGCGGGTGGCGACGTAGGTGGCCTTGCGCATCGCGGAGGCGGGCTTGGCCTGCCAGTGCGCGGGCGTGGTCCACGTGAGGGCGGGGCCCTCCGCGCCGGGCACGGCGGTCGAGGCCATGTCGGCGGCGGCCAGGCCGGGCGGCGGAGCGTCGGGCTCCTTGGCGATGCGGTAGTTTTCCACCTTGGCATCGCGGCAGCCGGAGAGCAGCGGCAAGGCGAGGAGCGCCACGCCCAGGAGGCGGCGGGCGGGAAATTCCCGGGTGGAAGGAAGAGTCATGGCGAGAAAGTCCGGCCCGCGCGATGCGACCGGAGGGGTGAAAAGTAGAGGAGCGACGGGTGGAGTCCGCAAGCGCAACACACGGCATCGCGGCGGCGAGTAGAGGGGGCTCTACGGGGTATTATTTAACCGCGAAGGGCGAGGCGGGCTTTCAGGCCAGGACCTGGCGGAGCCCGTCGAGACTGAAAGGCTTGGTGAGCGCGGCTTTGAAGCCGTGGCGGGCGTATTCGCGGACGACCTCGTTGTCGGCGTAGCCGCTCATAACGACGGCGTTGACGGCCGGATCGATCTCGCGGAGGACGCGGAGGGCTTCCTGGCCGCCCATGGCGCCGCGCACGGTGAGATCGAGGATGACGGTGGTGAATGGCCGGCCCTCCTCCATTGCGGCGGCGTAGAGATCGACGGCGGTCTGGCCGTTGCTCGCGACCTCCACGGTGTAGCCGAGCTGGCCGAGGGCGGTGGCGAGACTCTCGCGCATCCACTGCTCGTCATCCATCACGAGGATGCGACCGGCGCCGGTGGGCGCGGGGCTGGCGGGCGCAACTGCGGCTGGCATCGGTGCGGCTGCGAGCGGGCGGCGAACGGCGGGCAAATAAACGTGGAAGGCGGTGCCGACGCCCTCGGCGGTTTCGACGGTGATGGTGCCGCCGTGTTTCTGCGCGACGGAGTGGCAGATGGTCAGGCCGAGGCCCATGCCCTTCTGCGCGCCGCGCTGCTTGGTGGAGAAGTACGGGTCGAAGATCGCCGGCAGCACATCGGTGGGGATGCCGGTGCCTTGGTCGGTGACGCTGATGAGGACGTAGTCGCCGGCCGGGAGGGCGTTGACGGCGCCGGCGGCGAGCGTGACGTTTTCCGCGCGCAGCGTGACCACGCCGCCAGAGGGCATGGCCTCGTGGGCGTTGAGCACGAGGTTGCGGATGACCTGCGCGATCTGCGCCTCATCCACCTCAGCGGTCCAGAGGTCGGCCGCGAGCTGGATCTCGCACCGGGCGCTGGAACCGCTGAGGGCGAGCGGGACGGATTCGCGGAGGAGCGGCGCAAGGTTCACGCGGCGACGGACGGATGCTCCGCCCTTGGCAAAGGTGATGAGCTGCTGCGTGAGATCGCGCGCGGCGAGGGCGGCCTTCTGGATGTCGCGCAGGCGCGGGGCGGGGTCGTCGTGTCGCGCGAGGCCGGACTGGGCGAGGTCGAGGTTGAGGAGGATGGTGGTGAGGAGATTGTTGAAATCGTGGGCGATGCCGCCGGCAAGGATGCCGGTGGACTCGAGCTTGCCGAGGACGAGGCGGTCCTCCTCGGCCTGGCGGCGCGCGGTGAGATCCATGTGCGTGCCGATCATGCGGAGTGGGCGGCCCGCGGCATCGCGGCGGACGACGAGGCCGCGGCTGAGGATCCATTTCCAGCCGCCGTCCTTGCAGCGCAGCCGGTGCTCGACCGTGTAGGGCGCGGACGGGCGGTCCCAATGGGCCTGTAGCGCGGCCTGGACCCGTGCGCGATCCTCAGGATGGATGCGGTTTTCCCATTCGCCGGGCTCGTTGCCCACGTCTTCCTCGGCGTAGCCGAGCATCTCTTTCCACACCGGGGAATAGGTGATCCGGCGGGCGGAGATATCCCAGTCCCACACGGCGGCACCGGTGCCCTCAAGGGCGAATTTCCAACGCTCCTCGCTCTGGCGCAACGCCTCGGACTGGCGGGCGAGGCGGCGCATCATGTGGCGCTGCCACCAGATGAAGATAATGACGAAGGCGAGCACGAGGCTGCCCGGCAGATAGTAGGGTCGGAGGTCGGCGAGGCGGATGGGGTGCGGCTCGATGGGGCCGATCCACTTGCTGTAGATGCGGTCGAAGGAGCCGTTGTGCAGGACGGTGGCGAGCGCGGCGTTGATCTGCTCCAGCGTGGCGGCGTCGCCCTTGTGCACGGCGAAATGGAACTGGTGGATGATGTCGTCCACGAACGCGCGCCGGAGGTTGTGCTCGTTGGTGCCGACGGCGCTGGGGCGGCTGATGAAGAGCGCGCCGTCGCACTCGCCGCGGTCCGTGGCATCGAGCGCCTCCTGCCAGGAGCGGAAGACGAGGATCTTGGCGCCCCAGCCGCCGTGGCGCAGCGCGTTGGTGCTGCCGATGCTGCCGGAGAGCGTGGCAATGGTCTTGCCCTTGAAGTCGGCGGTCTTGGTCAGCGCGGGGCGGTCGGCCCGGTAGAAGATGACGCCGTGCATGTAGGCGTGGCCGATGGAGAACGCCATTGTGGTGCGGCGCTCGTCGCTCGTGGTCATGTTGGCCAGCGCGGCGAGGCTGCCGTCCTGGAAATGGTCGGAGGAAAGTTTCCAGGAATTGGGTACGGCGACGAACTCGATGCCGCTGACGCGCGACATCTCCTGCAGCAGCTCGGCGGAGAACCCGGAGGTCCGGCCCTGGGCGTCAACGAAGGAGAGGGGGGCGGCGTTGTTCTCGACCCCGATGCGGAGCTGCGGCGCGGCGGCGAGCACCGTCGCGGTCCAGCACACCAGCAGCAGCCTCAGGAAAAACCTAGGCATGATGTGCGGTGCGCACCGCGGGGGCGGAGCGGCGGCGACGCGATAGGGGGGATGAGCGACGACGGGCCACGGCAAGATGGCGGCATCTTGTGGGCATTTGTGGCAGGCTGGAAAGCGCTAAGTACGCCGGGGCCGGAGACGCGCCGGGCAAGAATAGGATGGAGCCGGACAAGGGCGGGCGTAGGTTCGCAGGCATGAGCCTGCGCGCGTTTCGACTGGGTGGGTTGATGTGGCTGGGGATGCTGGCGGCCGGAGCCGCGCCGCTGGCGCCGTTTGCGGCGTCGCATTATCCCTTCGACGCCAGTCCGCCGCTGCTGACGGCCCCGGCCTATGCCGACGTGCTGCGCGGCGCGGTGATCACGGCGTCGGGCCATGACGACGAGCAGCGCGCGGAGTTTGTCCACGACGGCATCACGGACGACACGGTGATGTTCTGGACGTCGAAAGTCTTTCCCGCGTGGGTGAAGCTCGAGCTGCCCGAGGCGCGCGAGATCGCGCAGGTCAACCTGCACCTGCGTGCGCCGGGGACGCGCGTGTATCATTTTATAATCGAGGCGTCGGAGGACGGCGCGAACTGGACCGTGTTGCACGACCAGCGCACCGGGTCGGCACCCACCCCGGCGAAGCTCGAAGTGGTGCTGCCCGCGCCGTTGCGCGTGCGCGCGCTGCGGCTGACGGTGACCGGCAGCTCGAAGGAAGAGGGCCCGTACGTCTGCGAGATCGCCGCGTACGCCCGGCCGACCACGCGTGCGCTCGAAGGCGCGGTGGGTGCGACCGACCGGCTTTACAATGCGGGCAACGTGCCGCTGGCCGGCGGCACGGCCGCGTGGCGGAGCACGGCATGGCGCGGCGAGCGCGTGAGCGGGCAGTTTGTGGTGTGGACGCAGCCGGGCCACACGGGTCTGCGCACGGAGCTCTCGGCCATGACCGACGGACGCGGACACGAACTGCCCGCGGGGGCCGTGACGGCGCGGTTTGTCCGGCAGGTGCTGGCGGACGGCAAGCCGGTGGGCGACGTGCTCGATCCGGCGCCGCGGGTGGACATGAAGGCGGGCTCGTTTCGCGCGATCTGGCTGACGGCGGAGCCGCCGCGCGACGCGGTGCCCGGGCGCTACACCGGCACGCTGGCGGTGCGCGCGGACGGCACGGAGCCGAAGGTGTTTCCGCTCACGCTGGAGATCCTGCCCGCGACGCTGCCGGAGCCCAAGGACTGGGCGTTTCACCTGGATATCTGGCAGCACCCTTGGTCGATCGCGCGTGTGCACGGCGTGACGCCGTGGAGCGAGGCGCACTTCCAGATCATGCGGCCCTATCTGTTGGAGCTGGCGCACGCGGGCCAGAAGGTGATCACGACGACGATCACGCCCCGGCCGTGGGGCAGCCGCGACTACGACGACTACGGCACAATGGTCGCGCACCTGAAGCAGCCGGACGGCACGTGGAAATTCGACTACGCCATGTTCGACCGCTACGTGGAGTTCGCGATGAGCTGCGGGATCGACCGGCAGATCAACTGCATCTCGATGCTCACCTGGTCGGGTCAGCTTGAATACACCGATGCCGCGACCGGCGACACGCGCGCGGCGATGTGCGAGCCGGGCACGCCGGAGTACGCGGACTATTGGGTGCCCTTCCTGCGCGATTTCGAAAAACACCTCGAGGCGAAGGGCTGGCTCTCCCGGGCGCGGATCTGCGTGGACGAGGCGCCGGGTCCGATGATGAAGGCGATGTCCGAGGTCCTGCGCGCCGGTGCGCCGCGGATCAAGATCGCGCTCGCGGGCAACCAGGCGCCCTCGCACTACACGGGCCTCGATCTGGCGGACTTCACGATCATCCTGGACCACGCGAGCGACGACCTGCTGCGCGATATCGCGCGCCGCCGCAGCGAGGGGCGCGTGACGACCTTCTACGTTTGCCTCGATCCGAAGCGGCCCAACACCTTCGTGCAAAGCCCGCCGGCCGAGGCGGTGTGGATCGGCTACTACTCGGCGGCGAACGGCTACGACGGCTTCGCGCGCTGGGCCTTCACCACCTGGCCGGAGAACGTGCTGCACGAGACGCTCTATTCCTGCCACCCGTGGCGGCGCGACCTGCCGCCGGGCGACGAGTTTCTGGTCTATCCCGGCCCGCGCAGCTCCGTGCACTGGGAGATGCTGCGCGACGGCGTCGAGGAGTGGGAAAAACTCGCGTGGCTGCGCGCGCACCACGGCGGCCAATTGCCGGACGCGGTGGCGGCGGCGCTGGAGAACTTCCGCGATCCTAAGCAACTCGGCGATGACGACAACGTCCGCCGCAATGTCGCCGCGATGCGCGCGGCCATTGAGACGGCGGCGCGCGCGACGCCGTGAGTCGCCGGGTGCGTTGACCCGGCGGAAAAGCTGGGGTTGAGTGGCGGCAAGCCAGCACCCCATGGCAGACGCGCCGTCACAGCCCAGCACCCCGCCCGAGGAGGGCCGCACGGTCATCGACATGTCGAAGATGACCGAGGGCCAGCGCGCCGCGTTGCAGGCTACGGAAGCCGCGCGCGAATCGCCCGCGCCGGCCGGGCTGAGCTTCGTCGCGCAGGCGTTCATGGGCCGTTGGGCGCCGGAGAAGCTTTACCCGCTTACCGGGATCGATGCGGAGGAGAAGACGCGCGCGGACAAATTTCTCGCGGACGTGGCGGCGTTTCTCACCGCGAAGGTTGATCCGGACTTGATCGACCGCACGGGCGAGATTTCCCCGGAGATCCGCCGGGGTCTCGCGGCCCTCGGTGTGTACGGCATCAAGGTGCCGCGCGCGTACGGCGGGCTGGGCTTCTCGCAGACGACGTATTGCCGCGCGTGCCAGCTGATCGCGAGCCACTGCATGAACGTCTTCGCCCACGTCTCAGTTCACCAATCAGTCGGCGTACCGCAGCCGCTGATGCTGTTCGGCACAGAGGAGCAAAAGCGGAAATACCTCCCGCGGGTGGCGGGCGGCGAATTGTCAGCCTTCGCGCTCACGGAGCGCGGCGTCGGGTCCGACCCCGCCCGTCTCACGACGACCGCGACGCCCGATGGAGACGATTTCATCATCAATGGCGAAAAACTCTGGTGCTCCAACGGCACGGAGGCCGCGCTGCTCATCGTGGCCTGCAAGACGCCGCCGAAAACCGTGGACGGCCAGCCGCGCGCCCAGATCACGACCTTCATCGTCGAGGCAAAAACGCCCGGCATCGAGGTGGTGTACCGCTGCCAGTTCATGGGCCTGCACGCGTTGTACAACGGCGTGATCCGTTTCACCCATGTGCGCGTGCCGCGGGCGAACATGGTCGGCGGCGAAGGCCGCGGCCTGAAGGTGGCGCTCTCCACGCTCAACGCCGGCCGGCTCTCGATCCCCGCGTCATCGATCGGCATGGCGAAGAAGGCGCTGCAGATCGCGCGCGAGTGGAGCCGCGACCGCGTGCAGTGGGGCGTGCCCATCGGGCAGCACGCGGCCATTGCGGAGAAAATCCGCCGCATCGCCGCGCACACCTTCGCGATGGAGGCGATGCTCCTCGTGACCTCGCGCATCGTGGATCGCGATAAAAAGGCCGACATCCGCCTCGAGGCCTCGATGTGCAAGCTTTGGGCCACGGAGAAGGCATGGATGTGCCTCGACGATGTGATGCAGATCCGCGGCGGACGCGGCTACGAAAACGTGACGTCGCTCAAGGCCCGCGGGGAGACGCCGTATCCCGTCGAGCGCCTGCTGCGCGACAACCGCGTGATCACGATCTTCGAAGGCTCCTCCGAGATCATGCGGCTTTTCATCATGCGCGAGGCGCTCGACCCGCACCTGAAGATCGCCGGGGTGGCGCTCAACTCCGAGCGACCATGGGGCGAGCGCCTCAAGGCCGGCGTAAAGGCTGCGGGCTTTTATGCCCTGTGGTATCCGCGCCAATGGCTGCCGCTGGGCAGCAGTGCTCCGTCGGACATGCACCCGCGGCTCACGCGTCACTTCCGCAGCGTCGCGCGCGGCTCGCGCCGGCTGGCGCGGACCCTGTTTCACCAGATGGTGAAGTTCGGTCCGCAGTTGGAAAAACGCCAGGTGTTGCTTGGACGCATCGCGGACATCGGCGCGGATTTTTTTGCGATCGCGGCCACCTGTGTCTATGCGCAAAAGCTGCTGAACGACGGTGAGTCCGAAGAAAAAATTCTTACGCTCACGGACGATTTCGTGGCGCAGGCGACCGCACGTATTGAACAGAATTTCCGCGGCATCCGCCGCAACAGCGACGAGCACGGCTACCAGCTCGCCCAGGAGATCATCCGCGGCGAACACGGGTGGCTCGAGCGCGGGATCGTGGGAAATGCCAATGACTAATGACGAATGCCTAATGACCGGACTTGATCATATCCAGCTAGCGATGCCGCCGGGCAGTGAAGCGCAGGCTCGGGCGT
The DNA here is from genome assembly GCA_018239845.1 of Verrucomicrobiota bacterium. Lineage (GTDB taxonomy): Bacteria > Verrucomicrobiota > Verrucomicrobiia > Opitutales > Opitutaceae > CAIRCN01. The sequence continues at coordinate 97,545 of JAFEGO010000055.1, read as the reverse complement.
TTTGGGCTGGCCTCCTCGGGATGAGCGAAGAGGAAAAGCCCGCGCCGCTGGTCGGCCGCGGCGGATGCTGGTTTCGCGCGGGGCCGGTGATTGTGCACCTCGGCGTGGAAAAGGATTTCGCGCCGCAGCGGAAGGCGCACCCGGCGTTCTGCGTGCGCGACCTTGATGCGCTCGCCGCACGACTGGCACAAGCGGGCTATCCGGTGACGTGGGACGAAGCCCTGCCGGGGCGCCGGCGTTTTTATACAGCCGATCCCTTCGGCAACCGCATCGAATTGATTCGGGATGGCGATGGCTTTGGACAGAAATAGCGCGAAGCTATGCAGACGGCTGCTTGATCATCCAAGAATCGAGAAGCTCCACGATTCGGCGCTGCACTCGAACGTCTCATCACGGAAATAAAACAAGAAGTGCCTCTGAGTGGTGCTTGGTGGGGCAACTTCAAGCCAATCGTCCGGGATTCGGTTGAGTAACGAATCACCATGTATCTCATAAAACTCACCCCACGCCGGCGCGAGTTTGCTGAATCTGCACTGACCCCGATACCAACCTTCGTCATTTACCGAACTAAGACGATATCTCCAGGCATTCCGAAATCGTAGCTGGCCGACATCGGTTTCCTGAAACTGTGGATACTGAAAAGGATTCAGGAGAAACGATACTACGATGTCGCTCTCCCAAATTTGCACTTGTGGATTGGGAGCGTTTGGCTCGGCGTTCCATCCGATGTTAAGTTGAGTGAATGTCGTAGGCATTTTGCAGGTCTAAGCTTTGGGCGGGTAGGCGACGAAGCCGGTTTTGATGCCGCGCTGGAAGCCGGCCTGTTCGTAGAAATGGAGCGTGGACTCGCGCTTGCTGCCGGTGGACAGCATCACCTTGTAGCAACCTTCCGACCATGCCTCGGCGAGCGCGTGCTGGAGGAGGGCGGTGCCGAAGCCGCGCTGGCGGAAGGAGGGGTCGGTCACGACGTTTTCGATCACGGCGTAGGGCCGCATGCCGCGCGTGAGATTCGGGATCAGCGTGAAGGCGCAGGTGCCGACCACGAGGCCGTCAATCTCGGCCACGAAGTAGCGCAGGCGATGGTCGGCGAGGATCGTGTCCCACAGATCGAGCACGGCGGGGTCATCGGGCGACAGGACGGGATCGGCGGGATTTAGAAAAACGTAGAGGCGCGCAAGGGCCGCGAGGTCGGAGGAAATGGCGCGACGGCAGAGCATGGGGTAAGGCCGGACGCGATGATGCAGCGTGGAGGCGGCGGATTTGTCGAGGCTGCGGTTTCCGCAGTGACAGCGCGAGGACGCGCGGCGTACGGTGCGGGGATGTTCACCCCGAAAGCCGTGATCTTCGATTTCTTCGGGACGCTTGTGCCGAATTTTTCGCTGACGGAGCACAAGGCGGTGCTGCGGGAGATGGCCGGCTTGGTGGGCGCGCCGCCGGAGGCGTTTGTGAAGGAATGGCTGGCCACTTTCACGCCGCGCGTGACAGGGCAGTACCCGACGGTCGCCGCCAATATCGAGGCCATCTGCGCCGTGCTCGGCGTGCCGGCCGAGGCGTCGGCTTGTGCGCGGGCGGTGGCGCTCCGGCTCGACTACAGCCGCCAGCACCTGACGCCGCGGACGACGGCGATCTCGACCCTGCGCGCGATCCGCGGGCGCGGGTTCAAGCTCGGGCTGATCTCGGACTGCTCGTACGAGCTGCCGACCTTGTGGGCGGAAACCGTTTTTGCGGAGCGCTTCGAGGTCGCGGTATTTTCCTGCGTGGCGAAAGTGAAGAAGCCCCACGCGGCGATCTACCGGCAGGCGGCGGAGCAGCTCGGCGTGGCGTGCACCGAGTGCTGGTTTGTCGGCGACGGCGGCAGTAACGAACTCGCCGGTGCGCAGGCGGTGGGCATGTACCCGGTCCAGTTTTACGATGAGGCTGAGCAAGGACAGGACACGCATCGCGTCGATGGCCAGGGTTGGACGGGGCGGCGTATCCTTGATCTGGCGGAGGTGCTCCCGCTGCTCGCGGCTGCGCCACAACCGATTGTCCGATGAACGCACTTCCGACCGAGTGGCGGCCGCTGACGGTCGAGGCGCTGAGCGGTGAACTCAATGGATTCGATAGCTGGGTGCTGGCGGGCGGCTATTCCGTGGCGCGCATCACCGGTAAAGATACACGCATGCACGGCGATATGGATATCGGCGTGTTCCGGTCGGATCTGGAGGCGTGCCTGGCGGCGCTGGGGCGCGGGCGGGTTTTCCTCTGCTTGGAGGGTAAACACGTCGCGTGGGTGGGCGGACCGGTGCCGGCGGCGGTGCACGATATCTGGATCACGGACCGCGCGGGGAAATTCTGGGTGCTGCAGGTGATGGTCTATGACGACGAAGGCGACCGCGTGATCTACCGGCGGGACCGCCGCATCAGCTGGGCGAAACGTGACCACGCAATCGAGGTCGGCGGGATGCGCGTGCTTAATCCTTTCGTGACCGTGCTCTTCAAAACGAACAAGGCGCAGATGGAAGATAAGGAAGTGCACGACGTGATGGCGCTGATCGCGTACGCGGCGCGGGGTCAGGGTCATATTACACGGTAACGAAAGGTAACGCTTGTCGCGGGCGCGCGGGACCGCACGATGCGCGGTTCCCCCTGCTTTCCTGACGTGACCCCTCTCGTGCGGAAAACCCTGTTGTGCTTTGGCTGGCTCTGCCTGGCGGGCGGCGCGTGGGCGCAGGACGCCGGGCTGGGCGAAGTCTGGCGCAACCTCGCCGACCGGCAAAACACCGCGGCGCAACTCGCCCTGGCTGCGACGCCCGCGTCGGCGGGCCGCGAACGCCAGCTGGCCGAGGCCGTGGTGAAGTTGGGCCGTCAACCTGTCACGCAGGCCACGCTGCGCGAAGCCGAGGGCGAACTCGCGCAACTCGCGCAGGGCAACGACGAGCTCGCGGCGCAGGCGGGCTATCTTCAGGCGCGCGTGTGGTCGGTGCACATGCAGACGCCCGACTACGCGCGGGCGGCGGAGCTTTACCGTGCGTTGGCGAAACGTTTCCCGACGAACCATTGGGCGCGGCTTGGTTTGGTGAAACTCGGCATGCTCACGCTCTATACCCTGCCGGAGCCGGCGGACCCGCTGATGCGGCTACGCACGGTGGAGACGATGATGCCGGCGGTGGCCGAGCCGCCGTTGCAGCGGGACTTGAATCTCCAGCTCGCGCGCGCGGCGGTGCTCTTCGGTCGGCCCGAGACAGAGACACTGGTTTATCTCAAGGCGGTGGACCGCGTGGGCGGACTCGTCGGCCTCGTGGCGGAGGAGGTCGTGCTCCAGCTCGGTGAGCTGTCGCTGCGTGTGGGGCGGCTGGACGAGTCGAAAGCGTATTTCGAGCGGTTCCTGCGGGACTTCCCCACAAACAACCGCGGCTACAACGTGACGCTGAAGCTGCAGGAGATCGCGGCGCGCCAGCACGCGGCGAAGGGAGGCCAGCCATGAAGAAGCGGCGCTCGTGGTGGCGGCGTCTGCCGCTGGGCCTGCAACTGCTCGCGGTCGGCTACATCGCGTGCCTCGCCTGGGTGTTCACTTACGGCACGCCGGTGCTGCCGCAGAAAAAAATCACGCTCCGCATCGCGCACTGGCAGATCGAGAAAGGTCCGCCGGATGGCATCGACGAGGTGATCAAGCGCTACGAGAAGCTGCACCCCGAGGTGAAGGTCGAGCAGGTGTTGGTGCCGGGCGGCATCTATCGCTTGTGGCTGCGCACGATGCTGTCGGGCGGCGAGGCGCCGGATATCGTGGAGTTTGGCGCGTGGCTGGAAAATGTGACGGACATCCCGCTGCGCTATTTCGAGCCGCTGACCGAGCCGCTGCTGGAGCCGAATCCCTACAACCAGGGCACGCCGCTCGAAGGCGTGACGTGGCTGAAAACGTTCGAGGACGAGCTGCTGGAGCAGCGCTCAAATTCACCCGAGCCGGGCCAGTACTACAGCGTCACGATGTCGCGCGGCTCGTGGCGCATGTTTGCGAACACCGACCTGCTCAAGGAGATCACCGGCTCGGATCAGGTGCCGACGCGGTTCGACGATTTTCTGAAACTCTGCGCGCAGGTAAAGGCGTACGGCCAGGCGCACGGGAAATCGATCATGCCGCTGGCGGGCGCGAAGGACAACGCGACGTTCTTCGCCTTCCTCTACATGCAGGGCCTGATGGCCAAGTACACGTTCACGATGGACCGCGACGGAGTGCTGGCGGTGGACAACCGGCAGCTGTCCTCGGCGTACCTCGAAGGCCGCTGGCGCTGGCAGCAACCGGAGTTGCAGGCCTCGCTGACGATCCTCGGCCAGTTGTTTGCGCAGATGAAACCGGGTTTCCTGCAGCTCACGCGCGATGACGCGGTGCAGGAGTTCATGCGCGGCGACGCGCTGTTTGTTTTCACCGGGACCTTTGACGGCACGACGCTCCGGCGGCTCGCGCCCTTCCATGTTGAGGCATACCGCCTGCCGCAGCCGACGAAGGACGACCCGGTCATCGGGAAATATCTCGCGGGGCATTTCGTGGACGGGGACAACACGACCGGCTTTTCCCTCTATCTGAACAAGGCGACCAAGCACCCGAAGGAGGCGGTGGATTTCCTGCGCTTCCTCACGAGCTACGAGTCGGGCCGGAGTTTTATGGCGAAGAGCGGCTGGATCACCGCGCTGCGCAAGGTGCCGATCCCGCCGGAGATCGTGTCGGACCTGTCGCCGGCGGATGGCATCGTGGCGGGTGCGTGCTACTGCAACGCCGGCTCGGAAGCGACGCGGCTTTTCTGGAACGAAGTGTACCGCATGACCCGGCCGCACGGCAGCGTGGAAGACCTGACCAAGGCGCTCGACGAAAAGATGCCGAAGGCGATGCGCATGGATCTCGAGACCGAGGAGCACAACCAGCGGCTGACCCTCGCGCCGCGCGATGTCGGCATCGCGGCCGTGGGTGCGCTGGCGCGGGAAAAGGCGGACGACGCCGCGCTGCGGCTGCGGCGCGAGCGCCTGGAGTCGGCGCAGAATCAGAGCGAAGGCCTCACCCTTTATCTCGGCCAGCAGCTCCGGTCGGTGCCCCGGCCCTGAGGTGTGGAAATTTTTCCGAAACGTTCCGCGCGGCAAAAAACCGCCGAAACTGCGATGCGCGCGATCTTTGTGCGCATGACGAAAAAAGACATGGCGGAAAAATATGACGCACCCGGCAACGTAGCACTTGTCGTCGCGCAACCCGTTTCCACGATGGAAGCGTGCTTTACCCCGTCCGTGGACCGCGTCTGGTGCGGCGACTTACCCTTATCCTCCTAATCACTGCCCTGAGCGGGCTCCTCTTCGGAGCCGCGCCAGTCAAGCTCGACGACGCGTGGCGGGCGCTGAGCGACGGCCGCGACCGCGATGCCCTGCGGGCCATTGGCAACGACCGCTCCACGCGCGCGGCGCAGCTCGCCTACGCAGCTACGGTGATGAGCCAGCAGCCGGCGATCGACCAGAACATGCGTGAGGCCGAGGCGATTTTCATCGAGCTGGCCAAGGGTGACGATGCGATCGCGGACGAGGCCGCCTACCTGCGGGCGCGCCTCTGGCAGCTGCACTATTTCACGCCCGACCTGGCGAAGGCCGCGGAACTTTACACCGAACTCGCCGCGCGCCACCCGCAAAGCCACTGGGCGCAGCTCGGCCTCGTGAAGCTCGGCCTGTTGAAACTCTACGCGCTGCCCGATCCCGCCTCGCCTGACCGGCTCGCGCCGGCGGAGGCGCTGCTCGCGCGTATCCACGAGCCGGCGCTCCAACGCGACCTGCACCTGCAGATCGGGCAGGCCGGCGTGGTGCTGCGCCAGCCGTTGCGCCGGCTGATCCCCCACCTCGTCGCGGCGGACCAGATCGGCGGCATCGGCGCCACGGCCTACGAGGACCTGGTCATCCAGATCGGCGAACTCTCGTTGCGCGCCGGCCTGCTGGAGCAGGCGAAGGTCTATTTCACCCGCTATCTGAAGGAGTACCCCGCGGCGCTGCGGACCTTCGCGGTGCGGAAACGGCTGGAGGAAGCGGAGCGGCAGCTGGCCCTGGCAGCCAAGGAGGGTGGCAAATGAAACTGCGCACCTTCATCAAGAAGCGCTTCGGCCTCGCGCTCATTTTTATCGGCTACGCGGTCTCGATCCTCTGGGTCTTCACCCGCTCGGACCCGATCATCCAGAAACGTCCGGTCACGATCAGCCTCGCGCACTGGCAGCTCGAGCGCGGGCCGTCGGCGGGCATCGCGGCGATCATCAAGCGCTACGAGGAGCTGAATCCCCGCGTGCACGTCGAGCAGCAGATGGTGCCCGACGCTGTATGGAAGCAGTGGATGCGGTCCAACCTCGCCGGCGGTACCGGCTCCGACATCATGGAGTGGGGCATGTGGCTCGCCGGGCAGAAAGACATCCCGGCGCGCTACTTCGAGCCGCTGACGGCGGAACTCAAGCAACCCAATCCCTACAACAAGGGCACCGCGCTGGAAGGCACCCCGTGGGAAAAGACCTTCCACGACGGCCTGATCGGACCGCGGCGCGATTCGCCCGATCCGGGCCAGATCTACGCGGTGACGTTCACCGAGGTGAGCACGCGGCTTTTCTGCAACATCGCCCTGCTGCGCGAGATCACGGGCAGCGACCGCGCGCCCAAGTCCTTCGACGACCTGCGGAAGATTTTCGAAAAGGTGCACGCCTACGCTCAGCGCACCGGCAAGCGCGTCAACTCCCTCGCCGGCAGCCGCGACAACGGCATCTGGATCGCGCAAAACGTCTTTTCCGGTCCCCTGCTCAAGGTGAACTACAGCATCGACGAGAGCGGCTATCTCTACCTCTACAACCGCCAAGTGCTGGCGGCTTACCTCGACGGCAAGTGGCGCTACAACCAGCCGGGGGTGAAGGCCGGCCTGCAGCTCATCCGCGAAGTGGCCGACGCGATGAAGCCCGGTTTCCTGCAGCTGCGGCGCGACGACGCGATGCTGGAGTTCTTCAGCGGCGAGGCGGTGTTTCTCTACACCGGCACGTGGGATGCGACGAGCCTGCGGCAGATGGCCTCGTTTGAGATCGTGCCGATGCGCCTGCCCCCGGTGACGCCCGACGACCCCGAGGTGGGGCCGCTGATCAAGGGTGTAGGCGGCGAAGGCCAGGGCGAGACCGCGATGGCGATGTACCTCAACAAGTCGAGCGCGCACAAAGCCGAGGCGCTGGATTTCCTGCGCTTCGCCACGAGCGTCGAAGGCCAGCAGCTCTTTACCGACGCGAGCCTCTGGCTCCCGGCGATCAACGGCGTGAAGCTGCCCGAGCCGATCAAGAGCTTCCGCGATTACCAGGATGGCTACGCGCTCGGTCAGGCGCCCTACGATGTCATCGGCTCGGAAGTGTCGATGACCTGGCTGCGTAATTTTTACCAACTCTCGGGCGCACAAGGCAGCCCCGAGCGCTTTGCCACGGTGTTGGATGAGGCGATGCCCGCCGCGATCCGCAAGGACCTCCAGGATGAGATGCGCAACACCCTCCTGCTGGTAAAGCCGGCCGACACGCAGATCGTGGCCTACGCGGAACTCGCGGGTGAGACGCCCGAGGGCCGCAAGGCCGCGACGCGCCAGACCGAGACCGAGGCGGGCCAGACGATGTCGGAGGGCCTGGCCTTCCAGATGAAGGAGCAGCTGGAGCGGACGGCGATCGGGAAGTAAGAGTAGCGCAGGCTTGGACAGTGGCTGCGGCGTCCCCGCCGCAGAGCTTGGAAACGGATCTGCGGCGAGGACGCCGCAGCCACTCACCCCGCCCGCAACGTCGCGCTTGTCGCGGGGCGGGGGAGTCGCACCATGCTGACCGTGCCCCGCGTTACCCCGCTGCCGTACCTACGGTGCCTTTACCCTTTGATTTTGCTGCTGTCCGCCTTGAGCGGGCGCGCCGCTCCTGCCCCGGATCTGCCGACGGCGTGGAATGACATCGCCGACAGCAAGGCGAAGCTCGCTTTGGTGAAGCTCGGCCGGGCCGACACCTCCGACCGCGCCGTGCAACTCGCCCGTGCGACGGCCTCGCTGGACGACCAGCCGGTCAGCGATGGCGACCTCCGCCGCGCGGAGGCCACCTTTGCCCAGCTCGCGCAGGGCCACGACGAACTGGCGGAGCAGGCGGCGTATCTGCAGGCGCGCGTCTGGCAGATCCACCTGGCGCAGCCGGACTACGCGCGCGCCGCGGAGCTTTACCGGGCGCTCGCGGAGCGGAATCCCCGGAGCCACTGGGCCCAGCTCGGCCTCGTGAAACTCGCGCTCGTGCAACTCTACGCGCTGCCCGATCCGGCCGACCCGGCGGCGCGTCTCGCGGGTGCGGCGGCGCTGCTCTCACGGGTGACGGAGCCGACCCTGCAGCGCGACCTGCAGCTGCAGCTCGGGCAGGCGGGCATCTTCTATAAGCAGCCGCTGCCATCGATCATCGCGCACCTCGTCGCGGCCGACCGCATCGGCGGCACGCCGGGCGCGGCGGGCGAGGATCTCATTTTGCAGATCGGCGAACTCTCGCTGCGGGCGGGCGACTACGCGACGTCGCGTGCGTACTTCGAGCGCTACCTGCGCGATTATGAGGTCAATCCGCGGTGTTTCACCGTGAAGGAAAAACTGCAGCAGATCGCGGCGCACGAGGCCGCGGCGAAGGGAGGCCGCCCGTGAGATTCGCCAAACGCGGCTGGATCGGGCTCGGCATCATCATCGGCGGTTATCTCGTCGCGGCGGGCTGGGTGTGGACGCACTCGGCGCCGCTGATCCCGGACCGGCCGGTGACGATCCGCATTGCGCACTGGCAGGTCGAGGCGGGCCCGCCGGACGGCATGGATGCGGTCATCAAGCGCTACGAGCAGCTCAATCCGCGCGTGCGCGTGTTGCAGCAGCTGATCCCCGGTATCGTTTACAAGCAGTGGATGCGGACCAACCTCGCGAGCGGCTCGGGCGCCGACATCATCGAGTGGGGCGCGTGGCTCGAGGGCGTGCGCGATGTGCCTGCGCGGTATTTCGAGCCCGTGACCGAGGCGCTCGGCCAGCCCAACCCCTACAACAAGGGCACGGTGCTGGAAAAGACGCCGTGGCAAAAAACCTTCAAGGACAACCTCCAGGGCAGCCGCAACGACTCGCCCGACCCCGGGCAGATCTTCGGCGTCACCATGACCGAGTGCTCCGTGCGGCTTTTCTGCAACCGGCAGCTGCTGCGCGAGGCGACGGGCTCGGAGCACGTGCCGCAGACCTTCGATGAGATGCGGAAGATTTTCCTGCAGCTCGATGCCTACTCGCAGCGCACGGGCCACCGCGTGATGGGCATCGCCGGCGCGAAGGACAACGCCGAGTGGCTGCTCCAGTACCTGCTGATGGATACCACGCTCGGGCTGAACTTCAGCATCGATGACAGCGGCATGCTCAGCATGTACAACCGGCAGGTGCTCGCCGCCTACCTCGACGGCCGCTGGAACTGGAGCCGCCCCGAGGTGCGGGCCGGGCTCGAGCTGCTGCGCGACGTGGGCCGCCACATGAAACCCGGCTTCCTCCAACTCCAACGCGACGAGGCGACGCGCGAATTTCTCGCGGGCGATGCGCTCTTCATCTTCACCGGCACCTGGGATGCGACGAGCCTGAAACGCCTCGCGTCGTTTGAAGTGGGTGCGCTCCGCTTTCCCCAGCCGGCGAAGGACGACCCCATCGCCGGGCCCTACCTGATCGGCCGCTTTCAGGACGGCGGCGGCGTGACGGCGATGGCGATGCACCTGACCAAGAACAGCGCGCACAAGGCGGAGGCGCTGGATTTCATGCGCTTCATGACGAGCCTGGAAGGCCAGCAGCTCTTCACCGATGGCAGCGGCTGGCTGCCCGCCACGCTGGAAGTGAAGATCCCACCGGCGATCCAGTCGTTTGTGTCACCGCTCGACGGTTACACGATGTGCCAGCCCTACTCGATCATCGGTTCGACGGTGACCATGGAGTTCGAGCGCAACCTGCACCTGCTCCTCGGACAAAACGGCAGCGTGGACCGCTACGTGGCCGAGCTCGACCGCGTGATGCCCGCTGCGGTGCGCGCCGATCTCCAGACGGAGGTGAGCAGCACGCTGATCACGCTGCGGGCGCAGGACGCGCGGATGATCGCGCAGGCGCGGCTGAGCGGCCCGACGCAGGAGGGCATCTACCATGCCGGCCAGCGCGCGCTGATGGAAAGCGGCCAGACCCTCGCCGAAGCCACGACGATGCAGATGATGCGCCAGCTGAAGACAGCGGGCCCGGCGGAGTAATGCCGCGGCCGCCGCAAAAAACTCACTGGCCGGCGGATGGGCTGGCCGGAGGAGACGGCCGGCGCGCGGGCTGATTCAGCCACCGGCCGATGTTTGATTTTTTGTAAGCCTCGGTGGCGTCCGGCCCGAGCAGGTTTGTCACGCGGGTGGAGTAGTCGGCCAGCAGCGCGGCGCGGTCGGCCGGGCTCATCGGCTGGCCGGCGGTGCCCGTCATTTTGGCCTGCACCTCCTGGGCAAGCTTGGAGAGCGCGTAGGTGTTGGCCGGTGTGAGGGTGGGGAACTGCGCGGTGAATTCCTGGGTGCGGGCGTAGTTGAAATCCGTCTTGGCGAGATAGGTGTAGAAACGGTCATCGCCCAGGATGGCCTGCATCTGGTCGCGCAGCTGCGCCTGCGCCGCATTGCGCTGGGCATAGCCCTCGGGGCTGTTCGGATTGCCGGAGTTGGCATCATCGAAAGCCTTCTGGGCGGTGTAGAGGGCGGTGTACTCCTGCTCGTTCACATCGATGTTGCGCAGGTTGCGCATCACGGTGGCGGCGGTGGACGAGTTGCGCATGTCGTATTGCTGCAGCTCTTCCGGAGTCAGGACGGCGGCGAGGTCGGCGTGCTGTTCCTGTTCGATCATGGCCCATTGTTTCCTCCGGGCGGCGGCCCGCTCGGGCGTCATCATGCCATTGTCGTCTTCCTGGTTGAACTGGCGGATCTCCGAGTAGTCGCTCTCGATTTTGCGGATGGCCTCGGCCTTGGCGTCGGAAATATTGCCGTAGCGCTGGGCCTGCTGCGCTTTTCCGGCCGGGTCGAAGCCGGTGTCCGATCCCACCAACTCCTTCACCTGGTCCCGCATGGCCTTGTAGGCGGCCTGCCGCTCCTGCATGATTTTCTTCGGCGGATTGTTACGCTGCCAGAACGGAAGGCTGGCCGTCGGGTCGCTGGCCGCCATGCGCTCGGAGAGGACCGTGTAGAGCAGGGCGGTGATGGCCTTCGGCGGAAAGCCCGCGGCGCGTAACTGCGCGACCATGGTATGCAGGTCTGAGGTGGGCGTGATGCCGCTCCAAGTGAAACCCTTCGCCGCGCCAGCCGCGGCGGCGGCGGTATCACCGGGGCGGTCTGAGCCTGGGTTAGCCGCAGACGAGCCGCTGGCCGCGGAGGACGCGGAGCCGACGGCCGAGGACGACGGCGCGAGCGGACCGAAGGAGAAAAGCGCGAGGGCGAGGTTGCCGGCCAGCGACAGGACCAGCAGGGAAACGAGGACTTTCTTCATGGCGAGCGGGGTAGGCGGGTTGACCGCGCTGTATCTCAAACGCAATTACCCCGGGGCCGCAAGCCTCTGTGTCATGACCCAGCCGTGCAGGCGCGCCGACGGCCGTTATAAGCGTGTAAAAAGTGGCTTTTAGCAGACGAAGCCGCGCTTGGCGCGGGGGCCGTGGAGGGGTGGGTTGGCGCCCACCCAGCGCTCGTCGGCGGGCTCGCTCGCGAGCTGGTAGCGGCTGTCGGTCGAGAGGCGGATACGGTCCGTCGCGTTGTCGAGCGAGGCGTGCACCGTGTTCATCGGGAAGGTCAGGAAATCGCCGGGGCGGAACTGCGCGGTGAGCCAGCGGCCGCCGAGTTTCTCGCGGAGCGAGACGGGGTTGTTGGAGAGGCTGCCGTTGTGGAGCCAGCCGCCTTCGTCGCGGACTTTCTTCACCTCGTGCGGACGGTTCTCGCAGTAGGTGTCGACGTCGCTCGCGAGGTAGGCCTTGAGGCGCTCGGACTGGCGGTGCGAGTTTTCCAGGATCACGAGCGGGCTCTCGTCGAGCGGGATCTCGCCGTAGGGCACCCAGCAGGTGAAGAGGCGGTGCGTGCCGCGGCCCATGTAAACCATGTCGCAGTGCGGGGTCGAACCGTGGCCGAGGCCGACGGAGCGTACCCACGTGTAGTCGAAATGCCGCACGGCGCCGCCGAGGAAGCGCTCGTAAAAACCCATCAGCTCCGGGCCGTAGATGACGCGTTCGATCTCGGCGTTGGGATTCGCGAGCGCCGGCATGAAGGCGATTTTTTTCTCCGGATGCGCGATGCCGTCCATCAGCGGATGGTCGGGATGCAGGCCGCCCGCGGCAGCGAGGCGCTCGAGCAGCGAACGGCGGGCTTCCAGCACGAGATCGCGCGGGAGGAGATTGCGGATGAAGAGATAGCCATCCTCCGCCATGCGGGCGTGGAGCGCGGCGACGTCATGGGCGATGTCGTCGGACGTGCGGAGTTCACCGAAGGCGGCCGGGTCCGTGTCCACCGCGTGGCCGAGGGCGGTGAGGGCGGGGAACGTGGCGGTGGTGGACATCGGGATAAAAACGGACTCAGCAGATCATGCCCTGCTTGGCGCGAGGGCCGTGGCCGGCGACGTTTTCGCCGACCCAGCGGGGATCGGCGGGCTGGCTGGCGCGCTGGTAACGCGTGTCGGACGACAGGCGGATGCGGTCCGTCTGGTTGTCGAGGCTCGCGTGGATGAGCGTCATCTTGAAGGTGAGGAAGTCGCCCATCTGGTACTCGGCGGTGAGCCAGCGGCCGCCGAGTTTTTCGCGGAGGGAGACGGGGTTGTTGGTTAGCCAGCCCGGGTGGCTCCAGCCGCCCTTGCCGATGACCTTCTCGACTTCGCGCGGGCGGTTTTCGCAGTAGAGATCGACATCGACCTCGAGGTAGGTGCGGAGCCGGTCGGCCTGCTTGTGCGAGTTTTCGAGCAGCATGAGGCCGCCGACCTCGAGCGGGACGTTGCCGAAGGGGATCCAGCAGGTGAGGAGCTGGTGCGTGCCGCGGCTCATGTAAACGAGGTCGCAGTGCGGGGGCGTGCCCTGGCCGCGGCTGACGGCGCGAAACCAGGTGTGGTCGAAGTGGCGGACGGGCTCGCCGAAGAGATTGCGGTAGAAGCCGAGCAGCTCGGGGCCGTACACCACGCGGTCCATGCGGGGATTGTTGAGCGCGAGGTCGCCACGGTAGGTCATGACCTTGTCGGTGCGGGCGATGATCTCCTCCACCGGGTAGGCGGGATCGAGGGAGTCCTCGGCGGCGAGGCGCTCGGCGATGCTCATGCGGCCGGCCTGGATGAGGTCGCGGTTGAAGAAGTCGCGGATGTAGAGATAGCCATCCTCGTCGAGGCGCCGGTTGAGCTCGGCGGGATCGTGCAGCGCATCGGAGCTGCAGGTGAGTTCGCCGAAAGCCTCCGGGGAGGCGTCGAGCTCATGCTTCAGGGAAAACAGGGGCGCAGAGGTGACCATGGGGATGGAAAGGGGTGGGCGCGGAGCAGGGGTAACCTTTTCCGGAAAGGGGCGGGAGGCAACTGCTATGTGGACAGGGTAAAAGGAAGGTCGCGCGACGAACTGCGGCGGGACGCCGCAGCCACTAAAGGAGCTGCGCGAGGATCGGCAGGTCGGCGGCGGCGAGGTCGAAGGAGGCGAGGTCGGCGGGGGCGACCCAGCGGAGGGCGGCGTGCTCGTGCGGGTGGGGTTCAGGACTGCCGGGCGCGAGGTGGCCGACGAAGGGGATCAGCTCGATGGGCTCGGCGTAGGCATGGATGAAAGGCGGGAGGGCGCGCGTGATCGCGAAATCGCAGCCGAGCTCCTCGCGGATCTCGCGGACGATGGCGGCGGCGGGCGTCTCGCCGGGCTCGACCTTGCCGCCGGGGAATTCCCACTTGAGGCCGAGGTGCTTGTGCGCGGGGCGCTGGGCGAGGAGGATGAGGCCGGCGCGCTCGATCACGGCACAGACAACCCGGGTCGGCGGGCGCGGGGCGGGAGACGGGGAGGGTGAAGCCACGGAGGGCAGAAAAGCGGGCGCAGCGGTTTCTGCAACTTTTGGCGAGGTGCGGGGTTCTTGGGGTATGAATACCTTCCTTAAAATCTTTCTGGTGGCGGTGGCGGCGATCGTGGCGGTGAAGCTCTTCCCGATCATCATGATTCCGGTGGTGCTCGTGCTGGCGGCGGCCTTGGTGGCGGGTCTGATCTTCGCGGGCGGTGCGAGCATCGTGCTCGTGGTGGCGCTCGCGCTGGTGCTCGCGGTGCTGGGCGTGGTGGTCGGGCTGGCGGCGGCGCTGGCACCGATCTGGATCCCGGTGCTGGCGATCTTCGGCATCGTGTCGCTCATCCGGGGGCGGAAGTCGCGGGCGGTCTGAGAGGGGTGGCGCAGGCATCTCGCCTGCATTCGATAGGATGGCAGGCGAGGACGCCTGCGCTACTTTACGGCTGGCGGTCGGGACGTGCGGCGTTTTCCTGACGGGATACATGGCGAGCGCACTTCCTTCCCAAATCATCGCGGGCATCGGTTTCACCGGGCGCAGCGGCGGGATGGTCAAGGCGCTCGGCGGTTTCAAGAAAGGGCACCACACGATCCCCGACGCGGCGAATGAGGTGACCAACGCCTTCCTCGGGAAGATTTGCGCGGCGGAGCTGGGCGAGCAGGCGGAGGCACTCTTCCAACGCGTGCGCACGGGGCTCGGCTACAAGCGGAAGGACGTCACGCTCACCCTCGCGTCGCCGCAGGCGCTGCTGGTGGCGAAGGATTTTACCGTGGAGCTAACCTACGCGCTCGAGGCGGCGGACCCGGCGCGGTACGCGGTGACGCAGCTGCTGCACAGCCTGCGCAGCGGGGAGCTGGCGCAGACGGAGGAGTTTGCGGATATTTTTGCGGCGATGTTTTCGGAGATCACCTTCGGCCTGAAAAAAGGCGCGCGGGTGGAGGCGGTGATCGATGTGATCGAGGCGCTCGACGAGACGGCGGGGCTGCAAGTGGATTACCCGGCGGACTGCCGCGAGTGCACGATCGCGGTCGAGGGCGTGGATGCGCAGGTGCGCTGCACCGGGGCGACGCTGGACATTGTTTTCCCGCGTTCGGGTTCGCCGCGCGAGCTGATGGCGAGTTTTGCCGCGGTGCGCGGGGCCTTTGCCGTGAGCAAGGAGCTGGCGGGATTGCTGGAATAACCTTGTTTTCGCGGCATCGGCCGGAAATCACTCGCGCGGGCCGGAGGGACGTTTAAACGCGAGGGTATGCTTTTTACCCCCTTTGCCGGAGAAGCAATCTGCCGCCGCGTGGCCACCCCGCAGGTCCCGCGCGGCACGCCCAACATGGAGCCGCTGCATCCGCTCGATCACGCGGCGTGGCTCTGGCACCCGGAGCTCGCGGCGCGCGAACCGGGCTTTGTGCTCTTCCGCCTCGACGTGAAATGCACGCGCGCCGAGACCGTGCGCCTCCAGGTGAGCGCCGACCTCTGCTACGCGCTCGGCCTCGACGGCGCATTGATCGGCCGCGGACCCGACACCGGTGAACCGACGCACTGGTCGATGGCGACGTACGAAATCAAGCTCCAGGCCGGCGCGCACCGGCTGGAGGCGCTGGTGTGGTGGGCGGACCATCCGCAGGCGCCGGAAGGCCGCATGACGTGGCGCGGCGGCTTTGCCTGCGCGGGGCTCGATGCGGCGGCGGAGCGCTTTACGACGGGCACGGCGCCGTGGCGCGTGGCGCGGCTGACGGGCGTGACATGGGGGCCGAAGCTCAACCGTTCGTATCATGTGATCGGCGGCTCGTCGGAGGTGGACCTCGGGAAATTCGACGCGCGCAAAGCCAAGTGGGTAAAGCCCGCGGTGGTGCGCGAGCGGGTGCAGTTTCACCCCTGCGGCATTGTGGCGCGCGGCTGGCAACTGCACCCGGCGGCGTTGCCGGAGCAACGGCACGACCTGTGGCGCGGCGGCCGCGTGCGGGCGCACTTGCCGAAGTGGACGACGGCACAGGGCGTGAAATTCGTCGCGGAAGTCGCCGCGGAAAAGGTCGCGGGCTGGGATGCGCTGCTGCAGCGCGGCACGGCGTTGCGACTCGCGGCGCGCAGCGAAGCGACGGTACTGATCGATACGGACGATTACCTCTGCGGCTACCCGATGCTGGAGTTTTCCGGCGGTGCAGGGACCCGTGTGCACGTGGAGTGGGCCGAGTCGCTCTTCGACCGCGAGGAGAAGAAACTCGACAACACCCCCGGCCCCAAGGGCGACCGCGGCGCGGTAGCGGGGAAATTTTTCTTTGGTTTTGGCGACACGTGGACTCTCGGTGGCACGGGCCGGCGCTGGATGACCTCGCCGTGGTGGCGCAGCGGACGCTACCTAAAGGTCAGCGTGAAGGTGGGTGCGAAGGCGGCGGTGTTGCACACGCTCGCGGTGGAGCGCACGGGTTTCCCCCTGGCGCCCAGCGCGAAATTCACCTCTGACGACGCGACGCTCGCGCCGGTGATCGCGTTGAGCGAGCGCGGGCTGCGCTCGTGCATGCACGACATCTTCGTGGATTGCCCGTACTACGAGCAGATGATGTACGTGGCGGACACGCGCATCCAGATGCTCCTCGCGTATGTGTTTGCCGGCGACGACCGGCTGCCGCGGCGCGGCATGGAACTCTTCGACCTCTCGCGCGGGCGGCGGGGTTATCCGACGATGCGGCACCCCTCGGCGGAGCGGCAGGAAAGCGCGACCTTCGCGATGTTCTGGCCCCTGATGCTGCACGACTTCGCGCTCTGGCGCGATGACCTCGCCTGGCTGCGGACGCGCGTGCCCGGCCTGCGCGCCCTGATGGAAGCGCTGGCGACGGAGACCGACGCCGACGGCCTGCTGGCCAAGCCGCCGGGCTGGCTCTTTGCTGACTGGGTGCCGGGCTGGGAGGCGGGCTGGGCGCCCGGCCAGCTCGAAGGCCGGCGATCGGCCTTGGTTAATCTGCAGTACCTGATCGCCCTCCAACGTGCGGCCGACCTCGAAACGTGGGTCGGCGAGCCGGCGATGGCGCAGCGCTGGGCGGCCCGTGCGCAAGATCTCGCCGGAGTGATCACGAAAAAATTCTGGGATGAGCCCCGCGGCCTGTGGGCGAACGACGATGCCCACGGCACCTTCAGCCAGCACGCGCAGGCCCTGGCCGTGATCGCCGGGCTCCGTGTGCCGGAGGTGGCGCGGTGGGCGGACGCGGCGGCCAACGGGCTCGCCGCGGCGACGATCTATTTCCAGCACTACCTCTTCGAGGCGCTCGGCCGCGCGGGCCGCGGCGACCTCGTGCTGGAGCGGCTGGAGATGTGGCGCGGTCTGGTGAAACAAGGCTTCAAGACGCCGATCGAGAGCCCGGAGCCCTCACGGTCGGATTGTCACGCGTGGGGCGCGCACCCGGTGTTCCATTTGCACGCGACCATCGCCGGCGTGCGGCCGACGTCGCCGGGTTTCCGCACGGTGCGCATCGCGCCGCAACCGGGCGCGCGGCGGGAAATCGCGACGGAGCTACCGCACCCGCGCGGCGTGCTGAAGCTGAATGCGACCTTCGCCAATGGCGGCGTGGAAGCGGTGGTGGAGCTGCCGGCGGAGACGAGCGGCGTATTTGTGTGGAGAGGACGCGAGGTGAAGCTGAAGGCCGGGGTGCAACGCGTGAAGTTGGGCGCGACCTGAGTTTGGACAGAATGAACAGAATTTACGGAATGAGGCGGCGGCTTTCCCATTCCGTTCATTTTGTTGATTCTGTCTAAGGGCATAAAAAAGCGGCGCCGGTGAAGGCGCCGCTTTGAAACGGAGACGGATGGTAGCGGCGGGGCCGTTACTTGATCATGTCGGCCACGAAGGCGCGCTCTTCGGCGAGTTCCTTGTTGGTGGCGGCGATCTTGGCCTTGGCGAAGTCGTCCATGGCGTAGCCCTCGATGACCTCGTAGCTGCCGGGGGTCGTGGTGCGGACGGGCATGCCGGCCCAGACGTTGGCATCGAAGCCGTAGCGGCCCTCGCTCTTCACGGCGATGGAGTGGATGGCGCCGGGCGTCACGAGCGAGCGCACGTGATCGACGAGGGCATTGGCCGCGGAGGCGGCCGAGGAGAGGCCGCGGGCGGCGATGATGGCGGCGCCGCGCTTGCCGACGGTCTCGCAGAAGGGACCCTGGAGCCAGGCGTCGTCGTTGATGACCTTGGCGGCGGGCTGGCCGTTGATCGTGGCGTGCGCGTAGGCCGGGAACATGGTCGGGCTGTGGTTGCCGTAGATGAAGATGTCCTTCACCGCGGTGAGATCCACGCCGGCCTTCTTGGCGAGCTGGGTCTGGGCGCGGTTCTGGTCGAGGCGCACCATCGCGGTGAAGCGCTCGGCGGGGAGGCGCTTGGCCTGCGATGCGGCGATCATGCAGTTGGTGTTGGCGGGATTGCCGACGACGGCGATGCGGGCATCCGCGGCGGCGACGGCATCGATGATGCGGCCCTGACCGATGAAGATGGTGCCGTTGTCCTTGAGGAGATCAGCGCGCTCCATGCCGGGGCCGCGGGGCTTGGCGCCGACGAGGAGGCACCAGTTGGCGTCCTTGAAGCCGACGGCGGCGTCGGAGGTCTGCACGATGCCCTTGAGGAGCGGGAAGGCGCAGTCGTCGAGCTCCATGGCGACGCCCTCGAGGGCCTTGAGGGCCTTCTCGATCGGGGCCTCGATGAGCTGGAGGATCACCGGCTGGTCGGGGCCGAACATGGCGCCCGAGGCGATGCGGAAGAGGAGGGAGTAACCGATCTGGCCGGCGGCTCCGGTGACGGCGACGCGAATGGGAGTTTTCATGGGAGGATGGTTGGGAGGGTTTTTAGCCCACGGAACACACGGAAGACACGGAAGAAATACGGGGAGAGGGGAAGTGTTAGACCACGAAATACACGAAACACACGAAAGGAATACCGGGGGACGGAGGTTACTTGAAGCGCGGGGCGAGGGCGGTGTGGAGTTCGCGGACGAGGGACTCCGTGGTGGCCCAGTCGATGCAGCCGTCGGTGATGCTCACGCCGTACTTCAGCTTTTCCTTGGGCTGGGGGAAGGGCTGGTTGCCGGCGCCAATGTTGCTCTCGATCATCGCGCCCATGATGGAGGTGTTGCCCGCGGCGATCTGCGCGAGGAGCGCGCGGAGGACGTCGGGCTGGAGCTCCGGTTTCTTGGCGGAGTTGTCGTGCGAGCAGTCCACGAGGATGGACTTGGGAAGGTTGGCCTTCGCGAGGAGGGCCTCGGTCTGGGCGATGTGCGCGGGCGAGTAGTTGGGGCCGGCGGCGCCGCCGCGGAGGACGACGTGGCAGTCGGGGTTGCCGCGGGTGACGATGGCGGAGGCCGCGCCGTCGAGGCTGATGCCGAGGAAGGTCTGGGGTTGCGAGGCGGCCTTGATGGCGTTGATCGCGGCGGTGAAGGTGCCGTCGGTGCTGTTCTTAAAGCCGAGGGGCATCGAGAGGCCGGAGGCCATCTGGCGGTGCGTCTGCGACTCGGTGGTGCGGGCGCCGATGGCACCCCAGCAGACGAGGTCGGCGACGTACTGCGGGGTGATGGGATCTAGGAACTCGGTGGCGGTGGGCAGGCCGAGGTCGAGGACATCGCGGAGGAAGCTGCGGCCGAGGCGCAGGCCGGCGGCGATGTCATGCGAGCCGTCGAGATGCGGGTCCATCACGAGGCCCTTCCAGCCGACGGTGGTGCGGGGCTTCTCGAAGTAGACGCGCATCACGATCATCACGCGATCGGAGACCTCGCGGGCGAGGTCGGCGAGGCGGCGGGCGTAGTCGCGGCCGGCCTCGATGTCATGGATCGAGCAGGGCCCGATGATCAGGAGGAAACGACGGTCGTCGGTGAAGATCAGCCGGTGGATCTCGCGGCGGGCGGCGGTGACAAACTCAGCCTGGGCCGTGGTCTTGGGCAACTCCGCCAGCAAGGCGGACGGAGCGGGCAAGGGCCGCGTTTCGACGACATTGAGGTCGGAAGTTCTCTGCATGAAGGGGCAGTGTGGCCCGGGGCGGGGGCGGCGTGCAAGCCTCGGGTCCGTCATGCCGAACCTCGGCATTTGGGCAAAAAAGTGGCCGGTCGCTTACCCCTAAGCGACCGGCCTTTGCTTTCTTAGTTACCCCAAAACTCCCCGCTAGGCGGGGAGAAGTGTTAAAATCTATGGTTGAAGTGATAGAGGGTTTCCCGGCATCGTCAACTCAAAGTTTTCAAAATCTATCACCTAATTTGACAAACCGCTTCCCATAAGTGATTTAAAAAACACGAGAATTTCATGAAAACCCGCTCATTTTATCGCTGGCAGCCCTCCGCTTGGCTGAAGATTTCGGGCGAGGACGCGGCGACTTTTCTGCAGGGCCAGTTCACCAACGACTTGCGTAAGACCGAGGGGATTCACCCGGGCGTGTACGGTCTGTGGCTCAATCAAAAGGGCAAGGTGCTCGCCGATAGTTTTGTGCTCGGCGTCGAGGGCGGGGCGTTTTGGGTCGGCAGTTATTTCTCCCCGGCGGCGGTGATCCGCGAGCGCCTCGAGGCGTACGTGATCGCCGACGACGTGGTGATCGAGGACGAAACCCCGCACTGGGCGGGCGTCACCGTGTACGGGGAAGCCGCGTTGCCCGACGGCGTGGTGCGCGTCGGCGCGCGGCGCGGCGTGGAGCCGGCGGTGGAGTGGATGTTTCCCGCGGCCGACGCGCCGCGGGTGCTCGCTGCGCTGGCCGGCGGTAGCGAACTCAACGCTGCCGACATGGAGCGGCGACGCATCTCTGGCGGCGTACCGGCGGTGCCGGCGGACATCGGTCCGACCGAGCTGCCCAACGAGGGCGGGCTCGACGCGACCGCGATCTCCTACACCAAGGGCTGCTACCTCGGCCAGGAAGTGATGGCCCGGCTCAAGTCCCTCGGCCAGGTCCGCCGCCGCCTCGTGCGCGTGACGGGCACCGGCCCCGTACCCGCGCGCGGCACGCTCCTTTATCAAGGTGCGCAAAAGGTCGGCGAGATCCGGACGACAGCGGTTAATGGCCAAGGCTACCTCGGCCTCGCGCTGGTGACCCTGTTGAACCTGCAGCGCGACGCCGGCCTGAGCCTCGCGCCGGACGCGCCAGCGACGCTGCAGCTCAGCGAACCAGCGGAACTGTCGCCATGACCGAGCTCGAACAACTCACCGCCCTCTGCGCCCGGCTCGGGGCGGAGCCGGCGCAGGCGGCGACGATGGCGGCGCAGCTCCTGAAACGCGCCGAGCAGCTCGCCGCGGACCGCCAGATCCCCCGCACCGAGGCGCTCGCGTATCTTTTGAACCTCGTGGTGCAGGGCCGCAACGGCGAGGTGCCGCCCGCCTTTCGCCCTCCGTCGCCAGAGGGTGGCGACAAGCGCGGCTGAAATGGGTTGACCGGACCCGCGGGCATTTCTTGGTTGGGCGCTTCCAGCCTTCAACCCCAGCCCACCCCATGAACAAAGCCGAACTCGTCGAGGAAGTCCAAAGAACACTCGGTCGGGAAACCTCCATCGCCGCCGCCGAGCGGGCCGTTGACGCCGTGCTCGCGGCGGTCGGCCGCGGCCTGAAGCGCGACCGCGAGGTGCTGCTGGTGGGCTTCGGCGGGTTCAGCGTGGCCACGCGCGCCGCGCGCCGCGGTTTCAATCCCCACACCAAGCAGCCGATGAAGATCCGCGCCATGAAAACCATCCGCTTCAAGGCGGGCGCCGCGCTGCGCGGCCTCACGTGAGCCATTCAAGTAACCACTCGTCCGATACGTCGCGCGGCGCGATCGCGGCGGCGTTCCGGGAAAAATTCGGCCGCGCGCCGGCGGTGGTCGCGCGCGCCCCGGGGCGCATCGAGTTCATCGGCAACCACACCGACTACAACGGCGGCACCGTGCTCGGCGCGGCGATCGACCGCGGCGTGTGGGTGGCCCTCGCCCCGGCCAATACGGGCGTGCGCCGCTTCGCGAGCGAGCAGATGCCCGGCGTCGTGGAGCAGCCGGCCGGCGCGCTGGCCAGGCTGTCCGGCCCGGCCGCGTGGGTGAATTATCCGCTCGGCGTGCTGGCGGCGCTGCCGGAGTTCGGCCTCGGCGTACCGGAGGGTTTTGATTTCCTCGCCACGTCGGACCTGCCGTCCGGCGCGGGGCTCAGCAGCAGCGCGGCGATCGAGCTGGCCTCGGCGCTCGCGTTCCTCGCGGTCACCGGCCAGTCGCCGTCGCGCGAGACGGTCGTCAAGGCGGGCCGCTACGCGGAAAACCACTTCGTCGGCGTGCCCTGCGGCATCCTCGACCAGGGCGTATCAGGCTTCGGGCGGAAGGACCACCTCGTCTTCATCGACTGCCGCGGCCCGCGCTTCGACACCGTGCCGATGCCCGCGGGCGCGCAGTTCTGGATCTTCAACACCCACACCAAGCACGCGCTGGTGGATGGGCTCTACGCCGCGCGCCACCACGAGTGCATGGAGGCGGCGCAGGCGCTCGGCGTGGGCCTGTTGGTCGAGGCCGAGCCCGCCATGCTGGAGGCGGCGAAGGCCAAACTGGCCCCCGCGATCTACAAGCGCGCGAAGCACATCATCGACGAGATCGCGCGCGTGGACGCCACGGTGCTGGCCCTCCGCGCCGGCGACCTCGCGACCGTCGGGAAAAATCTCACGGCCTCGCACCGCAGCTCGCAGCTGCTGTTTGAAAACAGCACGGCCGAGCTCGACTTCCTCGTGGATACGCTGACGGCGCGCCCGCACGTGTACGGCGCGCGCCTGACCGGCGGCGGCTTCGGCGGCGCGGTGATGGCGCTGACCTCGGAGCAATTCTCGGCGGACGACGCGGCGCAGGTCGCGGCGGCCTACGCGAAGAAATTCGGCGCCACGCCCGACATCCTGCACACCCAGACCGGCGACGGCGCAGCCCTGCTGTCCTGAGCGACCGTTACTGGCCGGGGACCTGGCGCACGGGGAGGCCGGCGGCGGCCCAGTCCTTGAAGGCGCCGGCGTTGGCCGTCTTGAAACCTTCCTTGGCGAGGATGTCGGCGGCGATCCCGGCGCGGTGGCCGGAGCGGCAGTAGAGGATGAGCGCCTTGCCCGGATGGGCCGCGAGGAAGGCTTTCCATTCCTTGCGGTCGCCGCGCAGGTCGCTCAGCGGCAGCAGCACGGCGGGCGCGGCCACGCCGGTCTCCTGCCACTCGGCGGCTTCGCGCACGTCGATCAGCACCGCCTGGCCGGCGGTGACGCGCGCGGCGGCTTCCTTGGCGGGGATCGTTTCGCCGGCGGAGAGGCGCGGCAGGAGCACGAGGGCGGCGGTCAGGGCGGCGAGGAGGGCGAGGATTCGTTTCATGGGGCGGTGGGGGCAGGGCGGTGGCGGTTCGCCAGGTAGTACAGCACGGGCACCGCCAGGCGGCTGATGAGCAGCGAGGCAATCTCGCCGAACATGAGGCTGAGGGCAAGGCCTTGGAAGATCGGGTCCTGCAGTATCACCGCGGACCCGACGACGACCGCCAGCGCGGTGAGCAGCATCGGGCGGAAGCGTACCGCCCCGGCCTCGATCACCGCGTCGCGCAGGGCGAGCCCCTCGGCGCGGCGCAGCTCGATGAAGTCCACGAGGATGATCGAATTGCGCACCACGATGCCCGCGCCGGCCATGAAGCCGATCATCGACGTCGCGGTGAAAAACGCGCCGAAGGCCCAGTGCGCGGGCAAAATGCCGATGAGCGAAAACGGGATCGCGGCCATCACGACGAGGGGCGTCACGTAGCTGCGAAACCAGCCGACCATCAGCAGCGCGATGAGCCCGAGCACGGCGGCAAAGGCGAGCCCGAGGTCGCGGAAGACTTCGAGGGTGATGTGCCACTCACCGTCCCACTTGAGCGCGGGCGTCTGATCATCCGTCGGGAGGTTCAAGTGATAGACGGGCAGCCTGGCTGCGGTGGCGCCAAACTCGCGCGCGTCGATCCGGCCGACCTCGCGGTTGATCGCGAAGAGGGCGTAGGCCGGGCTCTCGACCTCGCCGGCCACGTCGGCCGTCACGTAGGTCACGGGCTTGAGATTCTTGCGGTAGAGGCTGCGTTCGCCCACCGCGGTCTCGGGGTGCACCAGCTCCGCGAGCGGCACGAGCGGGGCCGCGGGGTCGAGGTCGGCGCGGACGCGGAGGTCGAGCAACGCGGCGGGCGTGGCGCGCGCCGCGGGCGGCAGCTCGACGAGCAGCGCCACGTCCTCCCGCTCGCGCTCGACGTGGAGCAGCCCCGCGGGCAGGCCGGCGGCGGCGAGCTGCAGGGTGCGCGCGATGGCGTCGGTGCTCACGCCGTGCAGCGCGGCCTTCTCCCGGTCCACCACGTAGCGGACCTTGGGCTGCGGGGCCTCGACGTACCAGTCGAGATCGACGACGCCCGGCGTGCGCGCAAAGATGTCGCGCACCCGCGCGGCGAGGGCGACGCGCTGCGGCTCGTCGGGGCCGTAGATCTCCGCGACGAGCGATTGGAGCACGGGCGGGCCCGGCGGCACCTCGGCCACGGCAACGGCCGCGCCATAGCGGGCGGCGATCGGGGCGATCCAATGGCGGAGACGCTTGGCGATCGCGTGGCTCTGCTCCGCGCGTGCCTCCTTGGGCACGAGGTTGACCTGGAGGTCGGCGACGTTGGGGCCCTGCCGCAGGAAGTAGTGGCGCACGAGCCCGTTGAAATTGAAGGGCGAGGCCGTGCCGGCGTAGATCTGCAGGTCGCGCACCGCGGGCTCGGTGCGGATCACCGCGGCCATTTCCTGCGCGATGCGCGCGGTCTGTTCGAGGGTGGTGCCCTCGGGCGGATTGAGGATGACCTGGAATTCCGACTTGTTGTCGAAGGGCAGCATCTTCACCACCACCGCGCCGCTGAGGACGAAACCGACGGACAGCAGCAGCAGCGCGGAGATGCCGCCGAGGAAGAGCCAGCGCCAGCGGGCGCGGTCGAGCAGCGGCTCCATGATGCGGTGGTAGAGCCGCGTGGACCAGTCGTCCCCCGCGCCATGCCCCGCCCCGGCGGCGCCGGCGCGGGCGAAACGCCGGCGCAGCACGCGGACCGCGGCCCACGGCGTGACGGTGAAGGCGATGAAAAGGGAGAACAGCATCGCGGCGGTGGAGCCCACCGGGATCGGCCGCATATACGGCCCCATCAGCCCGCCGACGAAGGCCATGGGCAAGATGGCGGCGATGACCGCCCAGGTGGCGAGGATCGTGGGATTGCCCACCTCGGCGACGGCCTCAAGCGCGACCTCGGCGAGCGGCTTCCCCTGGGAAGCCGGCAGGCGCACGTGGCGCACGATGTTTTCGACCACCACGATGGCGTCGTCCACGAGGATGCCGATGGAGAAGATCAGCGCGAAAAGCGTGATGCGGTTGAGCGTGTAGCCGTACAGGTAAAAGACGAAGAGCGTGAGCGCGAGGGTCGACGGGATGGCGAGCAGCACGACGAGCGACTCGCGCCAGCCGAGGAAAAACAGGATGAGCAGCGTGACGCCGAAGACCGCGATGCCCATGTGCACGAGGAGCTCGTTGCTCTTCTCCGCGGCGGTGTGGCCGTAGTCGCGCGTGACCGTCACGGCGACATCGGCGGGCAGCAGCGTGCCCTTGAGCGCCTCGACCTTGGCGAGCACGGCGTTGACGACCTCGATCGCATTGGCGCCGGGCCGCTTGGCGAGCGAGAGCGTGACGGCGGGCTCGATCTCGCCGGCCGGGCCGGCGAAGAGCACGTAGTCCGCGGGCTCGGCGCCGCCGTCCGTTAGCGTGGCGACGTCGCGCAGGTACACGGGCCGGTCGCCATGCACGCCGACGACCACGGCCCCGACCTCGCCGACGTCGCGGAGAAAGCCGCCGGTCTCCAGCAGCACCTCGGTGTTGGCGAAGGGGCGCGAGCCGGCCTGCAGCTGGCGGTTGGCGGACTCGAGCGCGGATTGTACGGCGAGCGCGGTGAGCCCGCGGTCGGCCAGCGCGGCGGGATCGAGCTGCACGCGCACCGTGCGGGAGACGCCGCCGATGAGGTTGGTCTCGGCCACCTGCGGGATGGATTTCACCGCGTCGTCCAGCTGCGCCGCGAGCCGGCGGAGCGCGAGATGATCATGGGTGCGGCTGTGCAGGGTGAGGGCGAGCACCGGCACGTCGTCGATGGTGCGCGGCTTCACCAGCGGTGCGCTGGCGCCGGGCGGGAGCTGGTCGAGGTGGGCCTGCAGCCGCTGGTTGAGACGGACGAGCGCGGTCTCGATGTCGGTGCCGACCCGGTAGCGCACGATGATGG
This sequence comes from Verrucomicrobiota bacterium, assembly GCA_018239845.1. Classification (GTDB taxonomy): domain Bacteria; phylum Verrucomicrobiota; class Verrucomicrobiia; order Opitutales; family Opitutaceae; genus CAIRCN01. The sequence goes on along the minus strand of JAFEGO010000055.1, from coordinate 71,304 downwards.
TCGCGTGGCCGGGGCTGGAGGTGGAGTAGAGGTATTCGACGCCGGGGATTTCCCAGAGGAGCTTTTCGACCGGGCGGGTCACGCGGTTCTCGACCTCGGCCGGGGTTGCGCCGGGCAGGGCGAGGAGCACGTCGATCATCGGCACCTTGATCTGGGGCTCCTCCTCGCGCGGCAGCAGCGCGACGGCGAAGAGGCCGAGCAGGATCGAGCCGATGATCGCGATGGGCGTCAGCTTCGAGTGGATGAAAAATGCGGCGAGCCGGCCGGCCACGCCGCGGGTCTGGGCCCCGGAGGTCATGGCTGGGTACGGAGCGGCTGGCTGTCGCGCAGGCCCGCGGGCGGCGCGACGACGACGGTCTCGCCGGCGTCGAGGCCCGCGAGGATCTGGGTCTCACCGCCCGTGGTTGCGCCGGGCCGGACGAGCCGGAGCTGGGCGTGGCGGTGGTTCACGACGAAGACGCGGTCCATCTGGCCGAACGATTGTACGGCGGAGGCGGGCACGAGCAGCACGGTGGCGCCGCCGGCCGGCCACGCGGCGCGGACAAATTCGCCGGAGCGCGCAGCGGTGTCCGCGGGCAGGGCGATCCGCGCGAGCCGGGTGCGAGAGGCGGCATCCGCTGCGGGCGAAAGTTCGACGAGCTGGCCCTCGACCGCGCCCGAGGCGAGCTCGAGGCGGACGGCGGTGCCGGGCGGCAAGGCGGGGAGGGACTCCGGCACGGTGACCTCGGCGCGCAGGTCGGCGGTGCCCTCCACGGTGAAAAGCGGCTGGCCCGGCGTGGCGAGGTCGCCGGCGCGGACCAGGTACTCCGTGATCACGCCATCGAACGGCGCGGTGACCGCGGTGTAGCCGAGCAAGGCCTCGGCCTCGTGGACGTGCGCCTCCGCCAAGTGCAGCTGATCGAGGCTGAGGCGCAGGGCGTCGGCCGTGGAAGCGCCCTTGCCGAGGAGGTCGGCCTCGCGGGTGTGTTCGCGCTCGGCCTGGGCGAGGGCGGCGCGGGCCGCCTCCCGCCGCGCGGTGAGCTCATCGGCGTTAATCCGCACGAGGACTTCGCCGGCCCGGACCGCCTGGCCGACCGTCAGCCGGGCGCTCTCCACCCCGCCCATCACGCGCGCGGCGACCGTCGCCCGGGCGAAGGGTCGCACTACGCCGGGCACGGCCTGCGTGCGGGGCTCCGCCGCCGCCCGGACCGCAGCGGTGTGCACCGTGAGGACCGGGAGCGTGGCCGCGGGCGCGACCGGCTCCGGCCGGCGGCAGCCGGCCGCCAGCGCGAGGACGGACAGGAGGAGGGCGGCCTTCATGGACGGGATTATTTCCGCGGGCCGCCGAAATGGATGACGCCGGTGACGTCGATCCACCCGAGCTTGCCGAGGATGAAGGTCGGCGGGCAGAAACCGGTGAAGGCGGACTGGATGAGGTTGGCCCCGACGAAGCCGGGGAGGAGGAGCCAGGCTGGGCTGACGCGCCAGGCGAGGACGGTGCCGAGCAGCACGAAGCTGCCGGCGAGGAGGCGGATGAAGGATTCGGTTTTCATGGCGGGCGGGTATTTAGACTATATGAGTATATGCGTATATAGTTGCAAGGAAGTCAAGCGTGGTTTTGCTGCCGGGCATGGCGAAGAAACCACACCGACCGTTGTCCGAGGCCGCGCTGCAGCTGGTGGCCGCGCGTTTTGCCGTGCTGGCCGAGCCGATGCGGCTGCGCCTGATCCAGGCGCTGTTCGACGGGGAGCGGAACGTGGGCGAGCTGGTGGCCGCGACGGGCGGCACGCAGGCCAACGTGTCGCGCCACCTGCAGACGCTTACGGCGGCGCACATCCTCGCGCGGCGCAAGGCGGGGCTGCAGGTCTTCTACCGGATCGGCGACCCGAGCATCCCGCAGCTCTGCGACGTGGTGTGCACGGCGATCGAGCGCCAGCTCACCAAACAGGCCGGCACGCTGCAGACCTGAACCGTCGGCGTGACCCGATGCCTCGGGGTGGCGGACGCCCGCGCCACTTTTTCAGCGTCCTAGTGGCTGCGGCGTCCCCGCCGCAGGGATCGGAAATCTGCGGCGGGGACGCCGCAGCCACTGGACTGGCGCATCAGCGCCACGGGCTCAGGTCTTCTTGTCGGGGGTGAAGTTGAGCGGGATCTCCGTGGCGGTGTCCACGGGCTCGCCGCCTTTGATGCGCGGGACGAAGCGCCACTGGCGCACGGCGGCGAGGGCGGCTTCGCCGAAGGCCGGGTCGGTGGCGGAGGTGACGGCGAGGTCGGTGACAGCGCCGTTTTTGTGGATCTGGCAATGCACCACGGCCTTGCCGGTCGGATGGGTCTTACGGAGGGAGCGTGGATACTCCGGCGCGGGGCCGACGAGAAGCTTGGGCGGGCCGTCGGGCTGGCCCGCGGCGCGCTGGGCGACGAGGTGGTCGAGGGCGCGCTCGCGGAAGTCCGCGGGCTGCGCCGTGTGCAGCAGCTCCCGGCCGCCTGAGTAGAGGTGCATCACGTAGTGGCCTTCGCCGAGCGGATGGCTGAGGGGCACGCTGAGGTCCAGCCGGCGCGGCTGGCCGGCGTGCAGGTCGCCGATCTCCTGCACGAAGAGACTCAGCATGCCGCCGTCGAGGTGCAGCTGGAGCACGAGATAGACGGCGGGGATTTCGTAGGGGGTGGTGAAGGTCGCGCGGAGGAGGAACTCGTTGTTGAGTTCGCCGCCGCCCTCCAGGAACTCGACGCCGCGGGTCGAAGCATCGAGCTTGCTCACGGTGACGAGGGTGGGGAGGAATTCGCCGCCCTCGCGGAAGGCGAAGCTGGGGCTCATCACGGGCACGAGTTCGTCGCCGTCCCGTACGAGCGCGGTATTCTTATGGGCCTGCACGACGGGGACGGCGCGGCCCTTGTACTGGGCGAGGAGGATTTCCTGGGCGGAGAGGCGGAGGCCAAGCGCGGACAGGCACAGCAGGGCAAGGGCGGCCACGTGGGGTTTCATGGTGTCGCCAGATTTGGATTACGGGCGGACGCGTGGCAATGGTGAACGTTTGGGTAGCGCCGGCATCCTGCCGGCAACGAAACGATGGCCGGCAAGATGCCGGCGTTACTCATGGTGGCTCCGACCGCGGCAGGAGCCAGCAGGGCAAAGTAGGTTGCGCGCTTGCGCGCAACAACGAGGGAGCGGTGGGGCACGGCTGTTGCGCGCGAGCGCGCAACCTACCTTGCTTCGGTGGGAGGCAACTGGGGGGAGTGGGTGCGGCGTCCCCGCCGCAGGGATCGGAGAATCTGCGGCGAGGACGCCGCAGCCACTCATCGGACCGGGTGGGACGCCTGCGCTACCGCTCAGCGGTGATTGAGGCCCTTGAGCTGCTCGCTGAGCCAGATCTTGTGCTTCCAGCGGAGGTTCTTCGACGACATGTCGATCGCGTAGAGGCTGTCGTTGGTCTTCAGCGGCGTGATGCCGAGGATGCCGCAGAGGTTGCGGGCGAGCCACTGTTCGATCTTGAGGACGACCATCTTCTTGCGGAGGCGGCCCTGGATGTCGCGGTTGAGGACGGTGGGGATGGTGTTGAGCGTGAGGATCTCGTCGATGGCGGTGTGCGCCATCTTCACGCGGCCTTCCTCGCTGGCGTAGAAATGGGTGAGGGCGAAGACGGTCTTGCCGGGGCTGATCTGCTTCAGGAGCTGGCAGCTCTGCACCACGGTGGAGCCGGTGCGCACCATGTCGTCGAAGAGCACGATATCGTGCCCGCGGATGTCCTCCAGGCTCCACTCGCTCTCGGCGTGGATCGTGATGTCCACCTTGCGCTCGCCGGTGCGGACCTTGTCGAGGAGGACGAACTTGACCTTGGGGAGGTTGAGGCGGCGGGCCATCTCCTGCACGAATTCGCGCGCGCCCTTGTCGGGGGCGCAGAGGGCGAGGCCCTCGCCGTCCTTGCCGTAGGTGACGATGTTGGAGTTCAGCAGGTAATCGACGTAGATCTCGTAGGGGATGAGGTTGTGGAACTTCCCGTCGAAGACCTCGGTGAACATGCGCTGCACGGAGTGCGAGTGGTTGTGGACGGTGAGCACGCGGTCCACGCCGGCGAGCTTGAGGAGCTGGGCGTAGAGCTTGGCGGTGAAGGGCTGGCCGTCGAATTTCTTCAGATCGTCCTGTTTGCGCTCGAAGCTGGTCTGGCCGAGCTCCTGCCGGGGGCCGCGGTCCTGCGCGCTGTAATAGAGGTCGGGCTCGACGAGGATGACCTCGGTGGCGCCGTTTTCCTTGGCGGCGCGGGCGATCATGAGCGTGCGCATGGCGAGGCTCTGGCGGCTCACGATGAGGTTGCTTGTGCTGACGATGATGACGCTCTTGCCGGCGAGCTTGTTGCCGATCTGGTTGAAGTCCTGCTCGTCGGAGATGAAGCGGGGGCAGAACTCCGAGTTGGCGAACTTCTTCATGCTGATGACGTCCGCGATGTCCTCGCGCTGGCCCATGGCAAAGGCCACGTCGATGGCGAAGGGGTCGTCGGAGGAATTGCCGACGACGATGTATTTCGGTTCAGTCATGTGGTGCGTTGGTGCGGTCAGAGCAGGGCGCCGATCTGGGCGAAGTAGGCGGCGACCCACTGGTGGAAGTAGAGGAAGTGAAGCAGGCCCGCCAGCGCGATCGCGGGGCCGAAGGGGATGTGCGCGCCGAAGCCGAGCTCGGTGGCCTCGCCCTCGGGCGTCTCGGCCTTGGGCGCGACGGCGGCGGGCTGGCCGGCGATTTTTTCCCACGCCAGCGCGAAGGCGAACCACAGGGTGCCGATCATCGCGCCGCCAAACATGGCGAACACCGCGCCCTGCCAGCCGCAGAAGGCGCCGATGGCGCCGACGAACTTCACGTCGCCGAAGCCCATCGCCTCCTTCTTCAGGACGGCCTCGGCCACCAGCAAAATCCAGAGCACGAGGCCCGAGCCCGCGAAGAGCCCCTGCAGCGAGATCACGCCGGAGCGCAGGCCATCGACGAGGTAGATCCCGCTGTGCTGGTCGTGCAGGGCGGGCACGACAAACGACAGCACCACGCCGACCACGCCGAGCCCGAGGGTGAAGACATCGGGGATGATCAGGTGATCGATGTCGATGAAGGTGGCGCAGACGAGGGCGCTCACGAGCAGCATGCCGCACGCGGCCTTGGCGGGCGGTAAGAGCAGCCAGCACGCGACGAAGAGGCCGGCGGTGAGCAGCTCGACGAAAGCGTAGCGGAAGGAGTAGGGCCGGCCGCAGCAGCGGGCCTTGCCGCGGAGGGCGAACCAGGAAAAGACCGGGATATTGTCATACCACTTGATCGGCTGGCCGCAGGCGCAGTGGGAGCGGGGCGAGACGATGGACTCGTTCTTAGGGAGACGGTAGATGACGACGTTGAGAAAGCTGCCGATGCACGCGCCGAACACCCCGACGACCGCGGGGAAGAACCACGGGAAGGCGGCGGCGATTTCGGCGTAGGCGGAAGGCATCCCGGCGATTTGAGCAGGCGCCGCGAAACGGGGCGAGAAAGTTTGCGCGGAGGTGGCGATGATACCTATGCGGCCCTTGGGCGCTTGTTGGCTATCCGCTCCGCCACACGTTTCGGATAATTCCGTGGCCGTCGGTGGGTGGCATGGGCGTCCCGCCCACCTTCTCAAACCCACGGGCGGGACGCCCGTGCCACCACAGGCTCAAGCGGGGGCGTTTACAGCCGGGCTTGAGTCGCGGCTGGGTGCGGGCAGGCTCGGGGTATGACTGCGGAGCATTCAGCCCTCTGGCAGCGGATCGAGGCCTTCACGTTCGATGAACCGGGGGCGGTGGCGCCGTTTTCGGCGCGACTGGCGCGCGAGCAGGATTGGGGCGAGCCGCTTGCCCGCCGGGTGATCGAGGAGTATAAACGTTTTGCCTTTCTGGCCGTGGCGGCGGGCCATCCGGTGACCCCATCGAAAGCCATCGATGAGGCGTGGCACCTCCATCTGATTTATACGCGCAATTACTGGGAGAAATTCTGCGCCCAGGCACTGGGGCGTCCGCTGCACCACGAGCCTTCGCGGGGCGGCGCGCAGGACGAGGCGAAGTTTGCCGCCGGCTATGCGCAGACGCGGGAAAGTTATGCGCGATTTTTCGGCGTCGAGCCACCGGCGGATATCTGGCCGGCACCGGGCGGTGGCCCGGCGGTGAAGCCGGGCAAAAGTCGCTGGCGCAAATGGCTGCCGTTTGTTGTGATCTCGGGATGCCTGCCCGGTTGCAGCGGAGCGGCCGAGGGCCCGCTCGGGCCGTTTGACCTGAGCGGACCCGATTTCCTGGTGTTCTTTGCGTGGTTTGCGCCGGCGGTATTTGTGACGGCGTTGATCTTGCGGTGGTGGATGCGCGGACCGGGGACGCCGTTGGTGCGGCAGCCTGAGCTGGCCGAGTCCGACCCTTATGTCGTGGCCGCGCTCAGCGGAATCGACCAGGTGCTGGGTGTGGCTCTGACCAATCTGTCGTCGCGCTATCTGCTGCGCCCGGCAGTCAAGAGTCGGGTCATCCGCGCCGAAGGCACGCTGCCAGCGGGAGCGCCGGGGATTGAGCGCCGGATCCACGAGTTGGCGGACCATCCGATGGGGGCGGATCTGGAAGACTTGCGGGCAGCCATCAAGGACTTGACCGCGAATGACGTCGCCCGCTTGCGGCAGGCGGGCTTGGTGCTGGGAGAGGGCGCGGCGGAGCGGGTGCGCTATGTGCCGTTCATGGTCGCGCTGTTCGTGCCGATAGTCGCAGGGATCAAGCTCCTCATTGGCCTCAGCCGCGGCCGACCGGTGGACCTGCTGATTGTCCTCGGTCTCGCCACCGCCCTTGTGTCGGTGCGATTTCTCCGGCGCACATGGCGGACCCGGGCCGGCGATGCCCTGCTCGCCGAATGGAGGCAGGCCCATAAACCCCAAAAGCGGCGCCTGCCCAACGGAACGTTATCTGGGGCAGACGGTGCGATGATGGTCGCCCTGTTTGGCGCGAGCGTGTGGCCGCTGGCCGTCGGGTCCATGTACGACACCTTGAAGGACGACTCCTCATGGAGCTGGGGTGGGACGAACTGGAATTCCTGCACGAGCAGCTCATGCGGCGGCGGATCGAGCTGCGGCGGGTGCAGCAGCGGCGGCCATTAAGCGCTTACCGGCCCATCGCGGCGGGGATGCGGAGATGGAAATCTCGCGGCGTCGCGAGACTCATGCCTGAGGGGGAGGTTATAGGCCCATGGCGCTGCGGGCGGCGGACTGCATGGCGGAGACGGGCACGTTGGCGCCGCTCCAGATTTCGAGGGACTTGGCGCCTTGGTGGACGAGCATGCCGAGGCCGTTGGCGGTGGGGAGGCCGAGCGCCGCGGCCTGCCGGAGCAGCGGGGTCTGCGGCGGATTGTAAATCATGTCGAACACCGCGGCGGGGCGCGGCAGCGCGGCGAGGTCGATGGGCGCGGGGTCGTCGGGGCGGAGGCCGGCGCTGGTGGCGTTGATCACGAGGGCGCCGGGGGGGAGATCGGCGGGCGGCGCGGCGGGGGCGAAACCGCGGAGCGGGATGCCTTGGGCGAGCGGGGCGAGGTCGGCGAGGAGCGCGGCGAGATTTTCCGCGGTGCGGTTGGCGATCCAGAGGGAGGCACAGCGGCGCTGCAGGCACTCGACGGCGGCCCCGCGGGCGGCGCCACCGGCCCCGAGAAGGATAATGTGCGCGCCGGCGAGCTCGCAGCCGAGGTCGGCGCGGACGGCGGAGGCGAGGCCGTGGCCGTCGGTGTTGAAGCCCTGCCAGCCCTGTTCGCTCCAGCGCAGGGTGTTGACGGCGCCGATGGGCTTCGCTGCAGGATCGACGGCGACGACGAGATTGAATGCCAGAATCTTGTGCGGGACGGTGAGGTTGAGGCCGCGGAATTTTTTCGCGTGGAGCAGGGTGAGGGCGCGGGGCAGGTCGGCGGGCGGGACGTCGAAGCGGAAATACTGCCACGATCCGAAACGCGCGTCGGTGCCGGCCATGGCGGCGAGTGCGGCGTTGTGCATCGCCGGGCTGATCGAGTGCTTGATCGGATGGCCGATCACGGCGAGTGCGGTGCCGGGGTGCGACCAGGAGTCCAGGTCGGACAGAGTCAGGGGCGGAAGCGGGGCGGAAGAAGAGTTCAATTTTCGATTTTGGATTCTCTATTTTCGATTGGCTGCCTTCAATCGGGAAATCGAAAATCGAGTCCAGTCCGCAGGACCTCGGCCATCCAAAATCGAAAATTTCAGAGCGAGTTCCGCTCGTAGGTGGCGTTGAACTCCTCGATGAAGCTGGCGAAGAGGCGCGCCTTCTCGGGGTCGCCGGCGGCGTGGTAGTGGTTCACGAGGTTGCGGCAGCTGCGGCAGAGGACCTCGCGGACGGGCGTGGGCATCAGGTCGGTGGCCTTGGGCTCGATCTGGTTGGCGCGCAGGAGGGAGAAGATCTCGTCGGGGTCGAGGAGGAGGCCCTTGTCGAAGGGATCGACGAAGAAGGGCTGCGCGTCGCTGAAGCAGCCGACGATGAAGTGGCCGGGCAGGCCGACGGGCTCGAGCTCGAGGCCGACGCGTTGCGCGACGAGGAGATAGAGGATGCTGAGGGAAATGGGGATGCCCTTGCGGCGCTCGAGCACGCGGTCGAGGAAGCTGTTGGCGGGATCGGTGTAGTGCTCGACGTTGCCGCGGAAGCCCCACTCGTGGAAGAGCACGCGGTTGATGATGCGGCACTGCTCGCGCGCGCTGGCGGGGGCGCTGATGAGTTCGCGGCAGCGGGCGGCGATGGCGTCGAGGGTGGCGCAGCACGCGCCGACATCGAGCTGCGGCGACACGGTGCGGCTGAGGAGCAGCGCGCCGGTCTCGAGCTCGTAATTGAGCGAGCGGATGAAGCCGCGGAACTCGGCGACGGGATCGGAGAACTTCAGCTCGGTGAGGAACCACGCGGCGTGGCGCGCGAGCACGCGATCGGGACCGCCGGCGATCTCCTGGAGAAAATGGGCCGCGGCGGCGCCGAGGCGGGTGAAGTGGGCGAGGAGGCCGGGACGGACGGCGGGGCTCTCGTCATCAAGCAAACTCCGGAACGCCAGACGGTCGGTCTCGGTGAGCTGGGCGGTTTCCACGATGGGAAACGAAGAAGGTTTTCCCGCGGCGGCAACTCGGAAAGGCGCGCGGGGCGGAAATTAGTCCCGCGTGCCGTAGAGGGCGGTGCCGATGCGGACGAGGGTGCTGCCGGCGGCGACGGCCGCGGCGAGGTCGCCGCTCATGCCCATGGAGAGTTCGCGGAGCGGCGCGCCGGTCTGCGCGGCGAGGCGGTCGCGGAGTTCGCGCAGCGTGACAAACGTGCGGCGGGCGACGTCGGGATCGTCGGAGAGCGGGGCAATCGTCATGAGCCCCTCCACGCGGAGGTGGGGCTGGGCGAGCGCGGCATCGAGGAGAGCGGGTGCGTCTTCCAACTCGGCGCCGAACTTCGCGGGGTCGCGGCCGGCGTTGACCTGAAGGAGAATGCGGAGGGGGTTGCCGAGTTCGCCGGCGGCGCGGCCGAGGTGGTTGACGAGCTTGACGCTGTCCACGCTCTGCACGCGGTCGAAGTGGGTGGCGGCGAGACGGGCCTTGTTGGACTGGAGATGACCGATCAGCTCCCACTCGAGCGGAGCGGCGACCTGGGCGCGTTTTTCCACGCCCTCCTGTACCCGGTTTTCGCCGACGGCGCGGAGGCCGAGGCGCGCGGCGTACTCCGCGGCGGCGGGCGGGTGGTTCTTGGTCACGGCCAGCAGGCCGACCTCGGCGGGGTCGCGGCCGGCCGAGGCGCAGGCGGCGGCGATCTGCGTGCGCACGACGGCCACGCGGGCGCAAAACTCATCGTAGGTGGGAAATGTCATGAATACTTCTTATAGGTTGCCGTGGGCATTAGCAGATACTATGGTCCGCGGCACACAAACTGGCCATGCAAATTGAAAACTTCAAAATTTTCGCGGACTTGGTGGAGACGAAGAGCTTCTCCAAGTCGGCCAAGTTGAACGGCATCACGCAATCCGCAGTGAGCCAGCAGGCGCGGGCGATGGAGCGTCACTTCAAGACGCTGCTGATCGACCGGAGCCAGAAACAATTCCAGCTCACCCGCGAGGGCCAGCGGGTGTACGAGGCGGCGAAGGAGATGCTGCACACCTACGACAAGCTCCTGAGCGAGCTGCAGGAGATGAAGAAGGTGATCAGCGGCACCATCCGCATCTCGACGATTTACTCGATTGGCCTGCACGAGCTGCCGCCGTACATCAAAAAATTCCTGCACGACTACCCATCGGTCAACGTGCGCGTGGAGTACCGCCGCTCCAACCTCGTGTACGAGGACATCCTGCACAACTCGGTGGACTTCGGCCTCGTGGCCTTCCCGGTGAAGCAGCGCCAGATCGAGGGCCTGCCCTTCCGCAACGACCACCTCGTGCTCATCGCGCACCCGAGCCACCCGCTCGCCAAGCAGGGTGAGATCGACCTCCGCCAGTTGGCGGGCCAGCGCTTCATCGGCTTCGACCCGGACATCCCGACGCGCAAGGCCGTCGACCAGATCTTCCGCGACTACAAGCTGGAGATCGAGCCGGTGATGGAGTTCGACAACATCGAGACGGTGAAGCGCGCGGTCGAGATCGACCACGGCATCGCCATCGTGCCGCACGCCACGGTGCTGCAGGAAGTGAAGCAGGGCACGCTGGTCGCGATCCATTTCAAGGGGAAGGACTTCACCCGGCCGCTCGCGATTTTGCACCGCAAGGGCCGCGTGCTCACGCCGGCGATGAAGAAATTCATCGAGACCCTCGCGCTCGACCTGCGGGAACCGCCGCTGGTTTGAGGCGGAGTTTTTTTAACCGCGAATGGCCGCGAATTCACGCGAATGAATTCGGCGGTCCGGGACGGGCTGGATTATTGGCGCCCATTCGCGTGCATCCGCGCTTAAGTTTTTTTGCCGGGCCGGGAACAAGGTGGAGGGCTGCGGGCTCGTATTTGCACAACGCGCCATTACGCGCACGTTGCATCCTACTCCCTTTATGAAACTCCGTCGTATCGCCCTGGCCCTGGCTCTCATCGTTTCCTTCGGCACCGCCGCCTGTTCGCGTGCGGAGCCGGTGCCCGCGACCGCCGCGCCGGCGTGGAAGCTGCAGTCGCCGGACGGCAAGGAGATCAGCTTCGCGCAGTTCAAGGGCAAGGTGGTCGTGGTGGATTTCTGGGCCACCTGGTGCGGCCCGTGCCGCACGGAGATCCCCGGCTACATCGCGCTCCAGAAGAAGCACGAAAAGGACGGGCTCGTGATCGTCGGCATCGCCGTCAACGACACGGCTGACAGCGTGAAGGCCTACATGGCCAAGCAGGGGATTAACTACCCGATCGTTATGGGTGACGACGCGGTGGTGGAGGCCTTTGGCGGCATCGAGGCGATCCCCACGACCTTCATCATCGACCGCGAGGGCAAGATCCGCGAACGCAAGATGGGTGCGGTCAATCACGAGGAGTATGCGGCGACGGTGGAGAAGTACCTGAAGTAAGCAGGAGCGCGGGCCAGCGGCCCACGAGGATAAGCATTGAGCGGGGCGGGTGGGGTGCGGCAGGGTGAATGGCTTACCCCCTGCGCATGCATTTCCCGGCCTACCTGCTCATCCCGCTCGCGTGCGGCTTTTTGTACGTGGTGAGCATGCTCGCGTTCAAGCGGGCGGGGGATTTCGGCGTGGGCGTGTGGCGGACAACGTTTGTTGCGAACTGGGCGTGCGCGCTGATTTTCCTGCCGGTGTGGTTCAGCCATGGCTGGGCGCCGGTGGATTGGTCGCTCTACTGGCAGCCGGCGGCGATGGCAGTGCTGTTCATGGCGGGGCAGATCTTCATTTTTCTGGCGATCACGCACGGCGATGTGTCGGTGGCCGCGCCGGTTATGGGCGTGAAGGTGCTGCTGGTGGCGCTCTTCAGCGCGCTGCTGCGCGTGGGCGACGTGCCGTTGAAATGGTGGGTGGCGGCGGGACTCAGCGGCGCGGCGCTGGGCCTGTTGAACATCCGCGGCGGCGCGCCGCACCGGCGCGTGGGGACCACCGTGGGCCTGACCGTGTTGAGCGCGGCGATGTACGGACTATGCGACGTGCTCGTGCAAAAATGGGCGCCGGCCTGGGGGCCGGGGAATCTTTTTCCGCCGATGTTTTTCATCGTGGGGCTGTACTCTTTTGCACTGCTGGCCTTCGCCAAGGCGGGGCTGGGCGGACTCAAGCCCGGCGCGTGGCGCTGGGTGGGGCTGGGCGCGGTCACCAACGCGCTGACTAACTCGGGCGTTGCCATCACGCTGGGCCTCTGGGGCAACGCGACGGCGGTGAATATCGTCTATAGTTCGCGCGGGCTCTTCAGCGTGCTGATCGTGTGGGGGCTCGGCCACTGGTTCGCCAACGCCGAGCGCGAGGTGGGGCGGGCGGTGATGATCTCGCGGCTCGCGGGCGCGGCGGCGATGCTCGCGGCGATCGGGCTGGTGATGTTTTAAGGGGCGCGAATGCGCCGTCTCACTCCACGTTGAAGCGGGCGACGGCGGCGAGCTCGTCGGCGATCTCGCGGTCGCTGCGGCAGCGGGGCATCTTGCTCTGGCCGCCCCATTTGCCGTGGTGGCGCATCCAGTGTTCGAAGATGCCGGGCATGACGAGGCGTACGAGCGGGGGCTCGAGGCCGCCGCCCTGGCGCTTGGCGGCGTAGTCGTCGTTGCGGACGGAGAGCTCGGCGTCGAGCATCGGCGCCATGAGCGGGCCGGTGGGTGTCTCGACCGAGCCGGGTTTCAGCTCGATCCACCACTCGTGGCGGCCGCGGAGCTGGCCGGTGAGGGAGTTGGCGAAGATGGGGGCGACGTGGAAGTTGACCACGACCCAGCCGTGGCGCTGGCAGATGATGGTGAGGGCGTCGGTGAGCTCCTTCTCGATGACGTGCTCGCCGAAGGCGCTGAGCTGGAGGCGCGTGCGGCCGACATACTGGAGGCGCGGTGGCTCGGTGGAGGTGAAGCGCACGGCGTCGCCGATCACGTAGCGGCAGAGGCCGGCGGGCGTGGTCATGATGAGCGCGTAGTTGACGTTGGGCTTCACGCCCGAGAGCGGCACGGCCTGCTCGTTGAGCACGGCGGGCAGCGACTCGTCGAAGACGCTCATCGGGAGGAACTCGTAGAAGATGCCGGCCTGGGCCATCAGGCGCAGCCCGTCCTCGGGCTCGGCATCCTGCGCGGCGATGAAGCCCTCGGAGGCGGGATAAACCTCGTGGAAATTGACGTTGGGCCCGAAGGCGAGGCGCAGCTCGTCGTGAAACGGCCCGATCGGCACGCCGCCGTGGATGAGGCACTCGAGGTTGGGCCAGATGGCCTGGAGGTTGGGCAGGCGGCCGCGGGTGCGGCTGGCGCCGGCGCGCAGGGCCTCGGCGAGGATCAGGAGCCAGCTCGGGATGCCGGCGACGAGACTGATATCCAGATTTCGGGTACGGTTGACGATGGCCTCGATCTTGGCGGGCCAGTCGGTCATCTGCGCGATCTGGATGCCGGGCTCGTAGAGGTGGCGCTCGACCCAGCCGGGGAGGTTCAGGGCGGTGAGGCCGCTGAGATCGCCGCCGTAGGCGACAAACGGCTGCGACTCGGGGATGGGTGTGAGCGCGGTGGAGCCGCCGAGGAAGAGATGGCGGCCGTTGAACACCCCGGCGTGGCCGACGCGCGCGGTGTAGTACATCAGCGAGTCGAGGCCGCCCTGGCGGAAATGGGCGAACATCTGCTCGGTGACCGGCAGCCACTTGGTGCGGCCGGCGGTGGTGCCGGAGGAGACGGCGTAGAAGGCGCAGGTGCCGGGCCAGAGGACGTCGGCCTCGCCGCGCTTCATGCGCTCGACGTAGGGGCCGAACTGCTCGTAGGCGCGCAGGGGCACGCGGGCGCGAAACTCGTTGTAGGTGATCCCGGGCTTGATGCCGTTTTCGCGGCCGAAGGCGGTGGCGGCGAACTGCGCGGTGAGCTCGCGGAAGATCTTTTCCTGGGCGGGCACATCGGTGCGCGGACGCCTGAGCCGCCGGGCCGCTTGCGCGGTCTTCAGGCTGGCACCGACGACGAGGAGTTTTTTCGGGAGGACCATGGCGCCCGCAGGGGACCCCACAGGCAGCCGGGCCGGGCCCGGGGCGGCAAGTGCATTCACGCAGCCGCCCGGACCTTGGGCTTCGGCTTCAGCTTGGCCGGCTTGCGGGCGGCGTAGAACGCGGCGAGCGGCGGCAGGAAATTGGCCACGTGGAAGATCAGCGACGCGTGCTGCACGGGCGAGCCGAAGGGGTTGGCGATGGTGCGGACCTTGGCGCCGGGGAAATAGGCCTGCGTGGCGGAGGTGAGGGCGAAGCGCGTGGGCGAGCCGGGGTCGAGCACGGTCTCCTCGCGCTCGGCATACATGATCAGCGTGGGCGCGGCGGTGAGGGGCAGCAGCCCGGGCTGGAAGTACGCGGTCGGCGCGGCCATGCCGGCGAGGCTGCGCACGCGCTCGCAGGCGCCGGCGGCGTTGATGCCACGGATCGCACCCATCACGCCGGCGTAGAGGCGGTTGAGCTCGGCGCGGGTCATGAGGAGGCGGAGGGAGGCCTTGTTCTGCGCGCCGGCCTCGAACATGCGGGTGAAAATGACGCGGGATTTCTCCACGGTTTCCTCGCGGACCTCCCCGGTGCCGAGCCAGGGCTTGACGGCGCGGCCGAGGAGCGTGGCGGGCTTGGCGGCGCCGGGCGCGATGAGATCGGCGACGCAGGCGACGGGACTCACAAGGACATTGCCGGCGAGGGCGGGGTTGCGGCCGGCGAGGCGCGCGCGGCGCAGCCACTCGAGGACGAGGCCGCCGCCGAAGCTCACGCTGAAGAGCACGGGCGGCTGCTTCTTCGCGGTCAGCTCCTCGACGAGGTCGTCGAGCTGGGCGCAGAGCAGATCGAGCGAGAAGCCGTTGCGCGGGTAGTTGATGTAATAGACATCGCCGGATCGGAGGAGAAAGCGGCGGAGGAGGAAAACCTGCTCGGTGGACTCGGGCACGAAGCCGCCGAGCACGATGGTGGGCGTGCGGCCGCGGCCGGGCTCGCGCAACACATGGCAGAGTTGGTGCGGTCCGGTTGCGCCGGCGGCAAACACGGCGTCCTGCGCGTGGCGGACCTGCGGCGTGTGCGGCGCGAGGCGCGAGGGATTGAAGTGCTCCTCGGTGGCGCGCATGAAAGTGCGCAGGGGCGTGACGGGCGACACACGCTGGAAGGCGGCGAGGAGCGAGACGGCGGGCGCGAAGGAGAGAGCGGGCATGAATCTAGGTCGGGGCGGCCCGAGGGGCGGGCAAAGCGAAACCGAGGGCGTCACGGAAATGTTGCACGGCCGAAACGGAGGCGTGACTTTACGGGTCTAAAAGCTGTTTAAAACTCCATGCCGCTGCCGCCCGTACTCTACGAAGACGAAGTCATGATCGCGTTCGACAAGCCGAGCGGGATGCTCGTCGCGCCCGACCGGTGGGATAAAAAGCGCGAAAACCTGATGGGCCTCGTGCACGACAAGATGGGCCACGGCGTGGCCAACGTGCACCGCCTCGATGCCGACACGAGCGGGCTCCTGCTCTGCGCCAAGACCAAGCCGGCGCTGGATTTCCTCAGCGGCCAGTTCCAGAGCAAGACGGTGCGCAAAAAGTACCTCGCGCTCGTCACGGTGCTGCCGGTGGACGAAGCCATGAAGGTGGTCGCGCCCGTGCGCGATGCGACCGGCGCGCTGCCGGATGAGTTTACGGTGGACCTCGCGCTGGGCGAGGACGAGCGCCAGCCGGGCCGCATGCGAGTTTTCAAGAAACGCGGCGGCAAGGACTCGGCCACGGTGGTAAAGACCCTGGAGCGCTTCGGGAATTTCGCGTGGGTGGAGTGCCAGCCGCTGACCGGCCGCACGCACCAGATCCGCGTGCACCTCGCCGCGATCGGCGCGCCGGTGCTCAACGACCGCTTCTACGGGAATCCCGAGATCAAGCTGCTGCTCTCGTCCTTGAAGCGCGGCTACAAGGGCCGCGACGAGGAAAAGCCGATGGTGGACCGCCTCGCCCTGCACGCGAGCGAGCTGACGCTGACGCACCCGACGACGCGCGAACCGGCGACGCTGAGCGCGCCGACGCCGCACGAGTTTGAGATCGCACTGAAGTACCTGCGCAAATTCGGGACGGGCGTGCGGCGCGGGCGGTAAGCCGGAGGCGCAAGTCAGGTTTTTGCGGACCGGAACGCCGCCGGGGTGGTGCCGGTCTGCGCGGAGAAATTGCGGATCAGGCGGCGGGAGTCGCCGAAGCCGACGGCGTAGGCGATTTCCTTCACGGACATGCCGGTTTCGGTCAGGAGCTGCCGCGCGCGTTCGACGCGGCGGGTCGCCAGGTCGCGGGCGATTTGGCCGGCACCGGTTTGCGCGTATTGGCGTTCGAGGGTGCGGCGCGAGGTGCCGACGTGGCGGGCGATCAACTCGACGGTGAGCGGGCGGTGGCTGTTGAAGTAGATGTATTCGCGCGCGGCTTCCACGAGTGAGCCGGCGGACTGAGTCCAGGGGCGGCGGGTGGGCGGATGGTCCGACGGTGGGCGTGCGGCCTGGCTGAAAAAGCCCAGGGCGCAGGCAGCCAGGGTGAGGTCGTTGCGGGCCTTGGGGCGGCGCGCCTGCGTCCAGAGCAGGCGGTGCCATTCGCGGAGGCCGGTGCCGGATGTCACCGCGGCGGCGGTGAAGAGCATGCCCTTGGCGCGGAGGCGATGGAGGTATTCGCCGTTGGCGCAGACCCAGTGCTCGCACCAGCCGGTCGCGGGATCGGGGCGGTAGCGGTGCCAGAGACCCGGTGGGATGATGAGCGCGTCGCCTTGGCGGCAG
The DNA here is from genome assembly GCA_018239845.1 of Verrucomicrobiota bacterium. Taxonomy (GTDB): domain Bacteria; phylum Verrucomicrobiota; class Verrucomicrobiia; order Opitutales; family Opitutaceae; genus CAIRCN01. Next base: position 54,498 of record JAFEGO010000055.1, on the reverse strand, counting down.
CGGGTCCGGCTGGTCTTGGTTTCAAAAGTGCCGGCGCCGCGACTCAGGTACACCACGGCGAAGTCGCCGAGGACGCGGCCGCGCTTCCAGTCGAAGGCATAGCCATCCGGATGGCCGGGATGCGGGTAGGGCTGGCCGGCGGCATGATCAAATTTCCCGACGGAGGTGACGTAGAGTTCCTGCCGCAAAGTGGCCGGCTCGACCCGGAGGTAGCGGAATCCCGTGGGCTCGTTGGTCACGCGGTATGGCTCTATCATTTTCCCGGTTGGCGCAAACTCGGAAAGGATGGCGCATTTTGACTATCCTCGGCGATGGGCGAAGTAAATTTGAGGCGCAGGCTGAAGGGACCACCGGAGCCACCCCCTCGATGCTCCGGGGGCCTTCCCCATGAACTCCTCTGCCGTCACCGCACCGCTTCCGACCGAAAAACTCGATTACAGCCTGACGGGTGAAAATGCGACCCGCGCCGTGGAGAAGGGACTGGCCGAGGCGGAGTGGTATCAGTGTCCGGTGCCGCCGGAGACCATGCGCCGGCTGCTGGAGCGGCGGGACGGGCCGGCGATTCGCGACACGCTCATCTGGTTCGCACTGCTGGGCGGGACGGCCTATCTCACCGGCGTGCTGTGGGGGACGTGGTGGGCGGTGCTGCCCTACCTGGTTTATTGCGTGCTGTATGCGCAGACCTCGGATTCGCGCTGGCACGAGAGCGGGCACGGCACGGCGTTCAAGACCGACTGGATGAACCGCGCGCTCTACGAGATATCCTCGTTCATGGTGAAGCGCGAGTCGACGGTCTGGCGCTGGAGCCACACGCGGCACCACAGCGACACAATCATCGTGGGCCGCGATCCTGAGATCAATTTCCCCCGGCCGGCCGACCTGAAGGGCCTGCTGCTCGGGTTGTTTGCGCTGCATCCCGACTACTGGCAGCGGCTCTGGCTGCACGCAACCGGACGGATGCGCGCCGACGAGGCGGTCTATGTGCCCCGTCATGAATACGCCAAGATCTTCTGGCAGGCGCGGCTGTTTGTTTTGATCTACCTCGCCGCAATCGGGCTCTCGGTGGGGCTGCGCAGCTGGCTGCCGGTGCTCTTCATCTGCCTGCCCAACGTCTTCGGCACGTGGCTGCTCTACGTTTACAATCTCACCCAGCACGGCGGCCTCGCCGAAAACGTGCTCGATCACCGGCTTAACTGCCGGACCGTGTACATGAACCGCGTCAACCGGTTTATGTATTGGAATATGAATTACCACGTGGAGCACCACATGTTTCCCATGGTGCCCTACCATGCGCTGCCGGCGCTGCATGCGGCGGTCAAATCCGACATGCCGCCGCCGTACCCCGGCATCTGGGCGGCGTGGCGGGAGATTTTTCCGGCCATCCGGCGCCAGCTCCGCGATCCTTCCTACTACATCAAGCGCGAGCTACCCGCGCCGCAGGGCAAGGCCGAGATCCCCGTCTGGCGGTCCGACGCCGCCCCCGATGCCGACGGCTGGGTGGAAGCGGGCGGTAACACGGGCCTCGCGCGGAAGAGCGTCGTCCGCTTCGACCACGGGTCGCGCACCTACGCGATCTACCGCGATGAGGACGGCACGCTGTATGCCACCGACGGCATCTGTACGCACGGCAAGACGCACCTCGCGGGCGGCCTGGTGATCGGCAAGCAGATCGAGTGCCCGAAGCACAACGGCCGCTTCCACCTGCACGACGGCTCGCCGGCGCGGCCACCCGTCTGCCGCGGCCTGGCCACTTACCCCGTGGAGCACCGGGCCGGCCGGATCTTCATCAAGCTAGTGCGGGTAGCCGGCGAGACCGACTTGCACAGGCAAAAAATGTAGGGGCGTGCCTCGCGCACGCCCGAAATCAGGAGCAGGAGTTTGACGCGGTCGGAGACTATGGGCGTGCGCGAGGCACGCCCCTACAATGCAATCAGGCCTTGGCGAGGCAGCAGTGCTTGTACTTCTTGCCGCTGCCGCAGGGGCAGGGGTCGTTGCGGCCGGCCTTGGGGGCGGTGGAGCGGATGGGCGCGGGACCGGTGCGGACCGGACGCGTGTAGAGCCATTTGCCCTGCACGCGGTGAAACTCGGATTTTTCCTGGATCACGTGGTCGCCGGCTTCGTCGGTGAAGAAGGCGGAGAAATCCACGTACGCGGTGTCGGGCTGCGGGCCGACCTCGTGGGCGTGCACGGTGAGCTTGGTCCACTGGATCGGCGTCTCATCGTCGTCGGCCTCGGAGACGTACGGCGTGTTGGCCGTCGGACGGTGCGTGCGGTGCAGATAGGGGTAGTCGCGGGCGACGTGCGCCGTGAAGCGCGAGCGCATGAGCTCCTCGGCGGTCGCGGCGGCGCGGGTGCCGGCGAGCAAAGGGCCGCAGCAAGCCTCGAAGGGGCGGCCGCTGCCGCAGGAGCAGGGCTGGCCGGGTTGCGGCTTGGGCAGGGCGGCAGGAGTGGAGGAAGAGGAGGACATGGTTGAGCGCGGATGGTGGGCGAGGGCAGCCGTGGGCGGCAAGCCGGCTTCTCGGGGATGGGTTGCCGCGAAAAGGCGCAAAGCAGCTGCATGGAATTTCCCCGGAGACCATGAACCGCCCGCCCAACCGCCTGACTATGATTTTCCGGGCGGTTCGATCGCCCCGCTATGAATGAATCACTTTGCATGACTCCGAGTTCCGCCATCCCGTCTTCCGGCGTGGTGGGGGAGGCGCGGGCGGCCTCGCTGGCGCGGTTCGATGTCACCTTGCGGGTGGGTTGCAACCTCACCTATGAGGCGACGGGTCCGGCGACGCTGCTGCTCAATTTAATGCCGCGCTCCGATGGCAACCACCGCGTGATGGTCCAGGCGCTGGACCTCGGGGCGAATCTGCCGGCGCAGGAGTTCAAGGACCAGCATGGCAACCGTATCTGGAGGGTGCAGCTCGCGCCGGGGAGCCACTGTTTTCGCCACGACGCCATCGTTGCGGTGACGTCCAAACCCGACAACCACGGACTGCCTTCGCCGGTGCCCGAATCGCCGGCGGAGGTGCCGGCGGACCTCCTGCGCTATACCTTGCCGAGCCGGTATTGTGACTCCGACAAGCTCGCGCAATTCGCGTGGGAGAAATTCGGCCAGGTCGAGCACGGGCTCCCGCGCGTCACGGCGATTTCGCAGTGGCTGCACGACAACATCGAATACCGCTACGGCTCGGGACACCCCGAGCTATCCGCCTGGGATGTGCTGCAACGCGGATATGGGGTCTGCCGCGACTTTGCCCATCTGGCGGTGGCACTCAACCGGACCTTTAATCTTCCCGCGCGGTATGTGACGGGCCATCTGCCCGACATCGGCTGGCCCGATCCGGACAACCACATGGATTTTCACGCGTACGGGGAGGTGTATATCGGCGGCCACTGGTTCACCACGGATGCGCGCTTTCACGTGCCGCGCATCGGGCGGATCAAAATCGCGTGCGGCCTGGATGCGGTGAACGGAGCGTTTTCGACGATCTACGGCGGGGCGGCGCTCACGCAATTCCAAGTCTGGGCCTACCAGGTGGCACGCGGGACGGTGGGCGTGGGCGACCCGCTCGATTTTTCCCAGCGCCTCGACAACCGCCACGAGATCCACACGGAGCCGGCGTATTCCGTCCGCTAGCTCCGCATGGATTCCGAAATCAGGCCGCGTGCGGCACCACGGTGCGCGGCGGGTTGCTCGCGAGGACGGGGCTGCGGGGGGCGATCACGTCGTCGGCGCCCAGTTCGTAGGTGATCTTGCCCTCGGCGATTTCGCGCAACGCGGTATCCTCCGCCGAGAGTTTTTCCAGCGACTGGACCAGGGGCCGGTTGCCGCGGCGGAGCTGCTTCACGCGGCGGGAGACGACATTTATGAGGACCAGGGGATCATCGATGATTTTCAGGGCGTTTTGCAGGTAGTCGTCGCGCATAGGTATTGGTTTTCTCACACGATGTTCTCGGCGAGTAGGTCATTTTATAAATCGTCGGCCCCGAACACGAGACCTATCGGGTGGATTGCCGTTTTCCTACCTCCGCCAAAGGCAACGGGTTGCGGGGCCAACGGATTGGGACGATCTTTGCCGGGGAAATCGGAGGGATTTGCGGCAAAACATCCTCGCGGCACGGCTTGGTGGCATGGCTTGCACGGAGCGGAGCAGGTCGGGTAGGGATGGGGCATGAGTTTGCCTGTATCGTTTTCGGTCGATGGCGATGGCGTGGGCTGGATCGTGTTTGATGAGCCGGGGGCGCGGGCGAATGTCGTGAAGCCGGCCGTGCAGGCGGCGCTCGGCGCGGCGCTCGATGCCCTGGAAAAATTGCCAGTGCGCGCGGTGGTGATCGCGAGCGCGAAGGAGCGGGTGTTTCTCGCGGGGGCGGATCTGCACTGGATGGTCGCGCTGGCTTCGCCGGCGGACGCGTCGGCTTGTTCGCGGACGGGGCAGCGGCTTTTCCAGCGGATCGCAGACTTCAAGGTGCCGGTGGTGGCGGCGATCCATGGCGCGTGCGCGGGCGGCGGCTACGAACTCGCGCTGGCGTGCGCGTGGCGCGTCGCGAGCGATGCGGCGGCGACGGTGGTCGGCCTGCCTGAAACGGGACTCGGGGCGATCCCGGGCTGGGGCGGCTGCGCGCGGCTGCCGCGGCTCATCGGGGCGCGGGCGGCGGTGGATCATATCGTGAAGGCGGCGCTCGTGCCGGCGGGCGAGGCGCTGCGCGCCGGGCTCGTCGATGAAGTCGTGCCGGCGGCGGAGTGGATCGGGCGCGCACAGGCGGCGGCGCTGCGGCTGGCCGAGACCGGCCGGCCGATGCGGCCGGAGCCGGCGGGCGCGGACGCGGCCTTTTTTGCGGAGGCGAAGGCGGCGGCGCTGCGCAAGACCCGTGGACGCGAACCGGCGGCGCCCAAGGCGATTGAGGTGATCGAACAGGGCCAAGGGCGCAGCGTGGCCGAAGCGCTGGAGATCGAGGCGACGGCCTTCGGGGAGATCATGACGAGCGAGGTTTTTCGGAATCTCACGCGGGTGTTTTTCCTGAAGGAGGGCGTGAAGCATTTGACGGTGGACGCGTGGTTTCCGCCTAGCGGCGGGAGTTCCGGGCTCGGGGTTTCGGGTTCCGGGTTGGTGCGGTGCATCGGTGTCGTGGGCGCGGGGGTGATGGGGTCGGGCATTGCGCAGTGGTGCGCGGCGCGCGGGCACGAGGTCATCATGCGTGATGTGAAGCCGGAGTTCGTCGAGCGCGGATTGACGGTGATCCGCGGCGTGTTTGACGAGGCGGTGGAGCGGCAGCGGATGACGGCGGCAGACGCCGCGGCGGGGCTGGCGCGCGTGCGCGGGACCACGAGGTGGGAAGGTTTTGCCGCGTGCGACCTCGTGATCGAGGCCGTGGTGGAAAATGTGGCGGCCAAGCAGGCGCTCTTCAAGGAACTGGCAGGCGTAGTGCGCGCGGACTGCGTGCTCGCGTCCAACACCTCGGCGCTGCCGATCGAGGAGATCATGGCGGGCGTGCCGGGGCCGGAGCGGACCATCGGCATCCATTTTTTCAATCCCGTGAGCCGCATGCCGCTGGTGGAGCTGGTGTTGAGTCCGCACACCGCGCGGACGACGGCGGAGCGCACCCTCGCCTTCGTGAAAGGACTGGGGAAGAGCCCGGTGATCTGCCGCTCGTCGCCGGGGTTTCTGGTGACGCGCGTGCTCTTCTTTTATCTCAACGAGGCGTGCCGGCTGTGGGAGCAGGGCGTGCCGGTGGAGACGCTCGACGCGGCGATGCGCGAGTGGGGCTGGCCCATGGGGCCGCTGCGTTTGATCGACGAAGTCGGCGTGGATGTGACGGACTTCATCTTCGGCGAGATGGCGCACTATTTCCCGGCGCGCTTCACCGCGACGACCATGTGCGGACGCATGCTGGCGGCAGGCCTGAAGGGGCGGAAGAACGGCGCGAGTTCCGGTTTTTATACGTACGCGGGCAAAACCGAGACGGTAAATCCGGCGGTCGATCCGCTGGGGCCGGCGCGCGGCACGGCGACCATGACGAGCGCGGAAATCGCGGAGCGCCTGATGGGCGTGATGACGGGCGAGGCGCGGCGTTGCCTCGACGAGGGCGTCCTGAAGAGCGCGGACGAGGTTGATCTCGCGATGCTGCTAGGGACGGGGTTCCCGGCGTTCCGGGGCGGACTGCTGAAGAAATGAAGCCGGCAGGATGCCGGCGCTACTCGGACCGCAGCGCGGTCATCGGATCGACCTTGGTGGCGCGGCGGGCGGGGAGGTAGCAGGCAAGCCACGCGGCCAGCCCGAGAAAAATCGGGACCGCGATGAAGGCGACAAGGTCGTATTCGCCGATGCCGAAGAGGTAGCTCTTCAGAAACCGCGTGGTGAGGAGCGAGACGACGAGGCCGACCAGCATGCCGGCGCCGACCATACGGCCGGTCTGCGAGAAGATCATGTTGAGGATGTCGCGGGCCTGCGCACCGAGGGCGAGGCGGATGCCGATCTCCTGGGTGCGTTGCGTCACCGAGTACGCGACAACGCCGTAGATGCCGAGGGCGCTGAGCAGGAGCGCCACGACGGCGAAGGTCGCGAAGAGGAAGAGCGCGAAACGCTGTGTCGGATAAGTTTCGTGGAGGAAGTCGGTGAAATCGAGCTGCGGTACGATGGAGACGGGGAGGTTGGCGTCGATGGCGTCCATCGCCCGGCGCAAGGCGGGCTGGAGGGTGCCGATGGAGGTCTCGACCCGGAGGAGCAGGCTGGGATTAGGCATAGGGGCCTGGCTGAAAGGGACGTAGATCTGGAGGGTGCGCTCGCTGAGCGGGCCCATGTCACGGATATCGCCGACCACGCCGACAATGGTGCGGGAAGCCCCGTCGGGGTTGACGAGCGTGAGCGACTGGCCGATCGGATTTTCCCCGGGGAAGTATTTTTCGGCGAAAGTGCGGCTGACGACGGCGACCGGCGCGGCCTTGGCGTCATCGCGCGCCTCGAGGAAACGGCCCTGCACAAGGGAGATGTCGAGGGCGCGGAAGAAACTGGGCGTGCAGACGAAGCAGGCGGCGTACGGGAGGTTGCGCGGATCGAGCTCGGGGTGGCGGTCGATCTTGTAGGCGCGGTCGTTGCGGCCGAAGGCGGGGTAGTGGCTCGCGAATACCACGGAGTGCACGCCGGGGATGGCGGAGAATTTCTCCGTGGCCCGCTGGACGAAGAGATCCTGGCTCTCCGGTGTGGGGTAGTGGGCGGGCGGCAGGGTGTTTTTCGCGAGGTAGGCGGTGTGGGTCTGGAAGCCGAGCGGCACTTGCTGGAGCGCGGCGAAACTGCGGACGACGAGGCCGGCGGCCATCAGGAGCACGAGGGCGAGCGAGACCTCGAAGGCGACGAGAAAGCGGCGGATGCTGAGGCCACGGCCGCCGGCGCTGGTGCCGCGGCCTTGCTCCTTGAGGGCCAGCTGCGGATTGACCTTGGAGGCTTGGAGGGCGGGCGCGAGGCCGAAGCCGAGTCCGGTGAGGATCGCGAGGACGCAGCAGCCGGCGAGCACGCGTCCGTCGATCGCGATCACCTGGGCGCGCGGAAGCGAGAGTGGGGCGTGGCCCGCCAGGAATGAGACGCTCACGTAGGCCAGGACGATGCCGAGCGCGCTGCCGAGGAGGGAAATCATCAGGCTCTCGCAGAGGAGCTGGGAGATGATGCGGCGACGGCTGGCGCCGAGGGCGCAGCGGACGGCGATCTCGCGGGTGCGCGTGCTGGCGCGGGCGAGGAGAAGGTTGGCGACATTGACGCACGCGATGAGCAGCAGGAAGCCGACGGCGGCGAGCAGAAGGAGAAGGAAGGACTTCACCTCCTCGATCTGGGGTTCGAGGACGGAAGTGACGTAGGCGGTCCAATCGGCGTTGGTCGCGGGGTAGAGCCGGGCGATGCGCGCGGAGATCGCCGAAATCTCCTGGCTGGCCTCCCGGGCCGTGACGCCGGGCTTGAGCCGGCCGACGACCTCGATGTAGCGCGGGAAGAGCACGACCTTGGGATCGGTCGAAATGATAGGATCAGGGTCGGGCACAAAGAACGCGGGATCGACGACGGGTTCCGGCATGAAGTCCTTTGGGGCGACGCCGACGATGGTATAAGACTGGTCCTCAATGTGGACCTGCTGACCGATGATGTCGGGCCGGCCGTTAAAGCGGCCGAGCCAGAGCCGGTGGCTGATGACGAGGACGTTACCCTTGCCCGGGGAATTTTCGTCGGGGAGGAACGTGCGGCCGAGGACGGGCTGTACGCCGAGCGTGGAAAAGTAATTGGTCGAGACACGCCATGCGTAGTAGCGCACGGGCGCGCCGGGATCGGTGATGGTGCGCGCCCAGGGATAGGCCGTCGCGAGGCTGCTGAACGAGGTCGACTGGGCGAGCCACTCGCGGAAGGTGACGCGGCCGGCTCCGGTGAAGCGGAAGGGCTGCTTGCCCTTGTAGGACTCGCGCAGAGCGAGGAGCCGGTCGGGCTCGCGGTAGGGCAGCGGCTGGAGGACGACGCTGTTGACGACGGTGAAGATCGCGGCGGTGGCGCCGATGCCGATGGCGAGCGTGAGGATGGTGACGAGGCTGAAGCCGGGATTCTTGCGCAGCATGCGCCCGCCGTCGCGAAGATCGTGGAGGATGGCCTCGAGCCACGGCAGGCCGCGAACGTCACGGGCATTTTCCTTGATGCCCTCGACATGGCCGAACTCACGGAGCGCGGCGTAGCGGGCCTCCTCGGGCGACAGGCCGGCGGCGATGTGCTGGGCGGTCAGCAGGTCGAGATGGTGGCGCATCTCGTCGGACATTTCCTTTTCGAGGCGGGGCTTGCGGAGGAAGTTGAGGAAGCGGGCCATGGGGTAGGAGGGGCTGGAGGAATAACCAAGGACTAATGACCAATGTCCAATGAGGGTAACGGCACAGGGCCGCGGGCGCGGGGAATTTTTTTGGCTCAGGTCGCCTTCAGCACGAGATTGATGGCGGAGGAAAGCTGCTCCCAGTGGGAAACTTCGACGGCGAGCTGGCGGCGGCCGGCGGCGGTGAGCGAATAGAAGCGGGCCTTGCGGTTGTTGTCGGAGACGCCCCACTCGGCGCGGATCCAGCCCTGCTCCTCGAGGCGGTAGAGCGCGGGGTAGAGCGAACCCTGCTCGACGCGCAGCGCCTCGCGGGAGGTGGCGCGGATCGCCACGGAAATGCCGAAGCCGTGGATCGGGCCGCGTTGCAGGGCGTTCAGGATCAGCAGGTCGAGCGTGCCCTGCAGGAGGTCGGGTTTGGCCTTGGGCATGGTCTCTCCTAGATGATCTAGGAAAGAGAGGCGTCAAGCCAAAGCGCGTGCGGTGTTTATTCGGAAGAATACTGTCGCCAAGGCGGAAGGCGTGGACTGCCTTGGAGTTGATTTCATGATACCCCGCATGAATTTTTGGCGCTGTTGTGGCGCAATGCTGGTCCTGGCCTTGTTGGCGGGGTGTGCGCGGCAGGCAGAGCCGGGGGTAAGTCACGCTTCGGTTTTGTCACGGCTTTATGGCGTAGGATCAGGAGACAATGCTGGTGCCGGTGTACCGGATCCTGAAGCGGGGGCTCATCGACACGCCGCTGGCGCTGATTTTCCCGGCGACGGCGAGCGCGTTCGGCGTGTTCCTGCTGAGCCAGTTTTTCCGCGACATCCCGGTGGAACTGGAGGAAGCCGCGAGCATGGAAGGGTGCGGACGGTGGCGAATCTTCTGGCACGTGATTTTGCCCTCCGCCCGGCCGGCATTGGCGACGCTTGCGATCTTCACCTTCATCGGGAGTTGGAACGGCTTCATGGAACCGCTGGTGTTTCTGGATTCGCTCAGCCAGTTCACGCTGCCGGCGGTCCACGGCGCTGCCGATGGGAAAGCCACGCGGCATCACGCCGATGACTGTGCAAGGCTGGCCGTTGACCTCCAGGGTGCGGCCGACGGCCCCGGCCTGGGCGCCGAACTGGGTGAGCCAGAATTCATAGCCGAGGATTGCGACGCCATGCGCGCCGGGCGCCGTGTCGCCGGGCTGGAACCCGCGGCCAAGGAGAGGCGAAACGCCGTGCATCGCGAGATAGTTGGGGGTGACGGAGCGGACCAGCCGGCGCTGGGCGTAGGCGAGGCCGGTGACATTGGCGAACGAGTTCTCCCAAGCGGTGAAGCTCTGGAAGCGGCGCGCGGAGCGCCGGAGCTCGAAGTACACGGCCGGCGTGACGCGACGGAGCAGGAAGTCGGGCGGCCCGGCCGCCGCGAGGGTGACGAGCTGCCCCGGGTAGGGGTAAGCGAGCGGGCGGAGGACGACGGCGTTGACCACGCTGAAGATCGCGGTGGTGGCGCCGATGCCGATGGCCACGGTCAGGATGGCAATGACGGCGAATCCCGGAGCCTTGCGCAGCTGGCGCAGGCCGTAGCCAAAATCAGCCACGATGTGTTCGACGGCGGCTACGCCGCGCTGGTCGCGGGCGGTCTCCTTGATCTGCTCGACGCCGCCGAACTGTTTCAGGGCGGCCAGGCGGGCCTCCTTGGGCGAAAGCCCGGCGGCGAGGCCGGCGTCGGTCAGACGCGCGAGGTGCTCGCTGATCTCCTCGGCCATCTCCGCCTCAAGGGCGCGCTTGCAAAAGAGTGCGCGGAAACGGAAACGGATCTCGCGCCAGAGCCGCATGCGGGGTCAGGGCGGACCCATGACCTGCCCGATGGCGGTGCAGAGGACAGCCCAGTTTTCGCGCTCGCTCTCGAGCTGTTTCCGGCCGGCCTTGGTCAGCGTGTAGAACTTGGCCCGGCGGTTGTTCTCGGACTGGCCCCACTCGGAATCGATCCAACCCTTCTGCTCCATGCGGTAGAGGCAGGGATAGAGGGAGCCTTCCTCCACCCTGAGCGCGTCCTGCGAGAGGACGGCGATACGTTGCGCGATGCCCCAACCATGCTGCGAGCCCGCGCTGAGGACGCGCAGGATGAGCATGTCGAGGGTGCCCTGAAGCAGTTCGGTTTTAGGCATGGGGGACGGGTGCCGTTGCGGCCAAGACCGTGCCCGCCGCCTTCCGCTTGTCAATCAGGCGACGGTAACAGATCGCCGGCCCGGTCATTCGGGACGGAAGAGCGAGGAGGATTTGGACCGGCCGCCGGAGACCTGCTGGCGCTGGCGAGCGCCGACGGTGGCGCCGCTGGCGGTGTCGACGATCCAGAAATCGCAGAAGCGCCGGTCGGTGGCGGAATCGGCGCTGGTCTCGTACTTGAGCTGATAGGCGGCGCCGGGTGCGACGTTCAGCTTGAACGTGGCCCGGGAGACGAAGTTGGAGTAGCGGTACTCGCAGGTGATGTGATGCGAGCCGGCCTCAAGCAGGAGGGGTTTGCCGGCGCTTTCGGCGGCATTGAGGACAGTCAGGTAGTCCACCATGAGCACGTAGGCGGACTCGCTGCCGCCGAAAAACGACCCGTCCTTCGATGCGGCGCCCAATATCGTCGCCGTCGGCTTGATACCTGGCGCCGGGGCCATGTAGTCGCGGCCCTCCACCGGCTGGGTAACACAGCCGCCGAGCAGGGCGGCAAGGCCGGCGAGGAGGACAAAGGCGAGCGAGGCGACGAAGGGGCGGCGGGACAAGTGGCTCATGGGGCGGCGGTATGGGTGTAGTTCTATCGAAATACAAAAGGCGCGGAAGCGGCCGCGCAAGGTTGATCTGGCCCGGTCTGGCGGGCGGGCAGGAACAAATCCGTCTCTCCCATAGATTGTCAATGGGAAAGAGTCCGGGTCATCCGGTCAGGCGTCGCGGGGGCGCGGGAAACGCATTGCCTCGGCCGGATTTTTGGGCGAGTTTTCCGCCAACAAAAAACCGCAACTCCAGTCACAGGAGTCCCATGCCAACGCTTGCCTCGCTGCCCCGGAAACTGAAGCACCGCCTCCTCCAAACCATCCTCGAAAGCCGACACGGCGACCTCCGCGAAGAAAACCTCAACCGCCAGGGCAAGGGACATTTCCATGTCTCGGGCCGCGGGCATGAGGCGCTGGCCGCCATCGGGGTGCAGCTGGAGCGCGACGACTACCTCGTGCCGTACTACCGCGACCGCGGCCTCGTGCTCGGGCGCGGGGTGACGACCCCCCAGCTCGCGCTCGACTACATGGCGAAGCGCGACTCGTCCTCGCGCGGCCGGCAGATGCCGTCGCACTACAGCTATCGCGAGCGCAACATCTGGAGCGTGCCCACGCCGACCGGCGCGCAACTCCTGCCCGCCTGTGGCATGGCCTGGGGCATGCAGCTCGACGGGAAGAAAAGCCTCGTGGTCACCTCAGTCGGCGACGCGGCGACCCGGCAGGGCGATTTTTACGAGGCGGTGTGCTTTGCGCAGGAGCGCCGGCTGCCCATGCTCCTGATCGTCGAGGACAACGGCTTTGGCATCAGCACGCCGACCCGCGGCATGACCCCCCGCGCGCTCCACGTCCTCAACGAGGACCAATGGCGCAGCGTCGATGGCTGGGACGTCGAGGCCGTGTACCACACGGCGGAGCAGGCGCTCGCCGACATCCGCGCGGGCCGGGGCCCGGTGCTGCTCTGGGTGAAGCTGGAGCGGCTCTCGAGTCACACGAGCTCCGACGACCAGGCGATCTACCGCAGCAAGGCCGACCTCGCGAGCTTCGCGGCGCGCGATCCGCTCGTGCAGCTGAAAAACCAGCTCATCGCCGAGGGCGAGCTGACCGAGGAGGCCTACGCGCAGCTCGAGCAGGAGACGAAGCAGCGCGTGCGCGAGGCCTACCAGCAGGCCGAGGCCGCGGAAAATCCCGTGGCCAACGAACTCGAGGACAACGTCTCCTCGCCCCCCGCCGCGCTCGACGAGCAGGTGCTGCAGCCCGGCAAGTACCGCATGGGCGACGTGATCAACCTCACCCTCCGCGCCGGGCTCAAGTCCGACGCGGGCCGCGTGATCTTCGGCGAGGACGTGGAAGATCCTAAAGGCGGCGTCTTCCGCCTCACGCAAAAGCTCTCGACCGATTTCCCGCAGCAGGTGTTCAACTCGCCGCTCGCGGAGTCCACCATCCTCGGTGTGGCCTGCGGCCTCGCGAGCTACGGCAAGCGCCCGGTCTTCGAGGTGCAGTTCATCGACTTCATCTACCCGGGTTGGAACCAGCTCGTGACCAATCTCGCGACGCTCCGCTGGCGCACCTACGGCCAGTGGACGTGCCCGGTCGTGCTGTACGCGCCCTACGGCGCCTACCTGCCGGGCGGTTCGCTCTGGCACTCGCAGGCCAACGAGTCGGCCATCGCGCATTTCCCGGGGCTCAGCGTCGTCATCCCCAGCACACCGGAGGACGCGGCGGGCCTGATGTGGACGGCGATGCACGCGGAGGACCCCGTGATCTTCCTCGCGCCGAAACACCTCCTGTGGGCCGAGCACGAGATCGCCGCGCCGGTGATGTCGGTGCCGATCGGCCACGCCCGGCTGTGCGCTGCGGGTAGCGATGTGACCCTCGTGGCGTGGGGCAATACCATGGAAAAAGCCCGCGAGGCCGTGGCGCAGATCGGCGCGGAGCTGAGCGTCGAGCTGATCGACCTGCGTTCGATCGTGCCATGGGACCACGAGATGATCGAGGAGTCGGTGCGCAAGACCGGCCGCCTCGTCGTCGTGCAGGAGGATACGGAGAACTGCTCCGTTGGCCAGATGATCGTCTCGCACATCGCGGGCCGGCCCGACGTGTGGGGCCGCCTGGTCAGCCCGCCGATCCTGGTGTCGAAGGGCAACGTGATGATCGGCTACAATCCCATTTACGAATACGCCGCGCTGCCCGACACGCCGCGGATCGTCGCCGCGCTGCGCCGGGCGGCGGGTATCACGCTGGAGCGCGTGGACAGCACGCCGCCGCTGGCGCTGAAGCCCGCGGCCGCGCCGAGCGTTTCGGCTTCCGCACCGGTGGAGACGACGGTACATAATCCGCGCGTGCCCGAGCCAACCGACATTGCCCTGAAAGTCCCGATCATGGGTGAGGGCCTGCGCTCGGCCCGCGTGGTCGCGCTGCACAAAAAGCCCGGCGACGCGGTCAACCACGACGAAGTCCTCTGCGAGGTGGAGACCGACAAGGCCGTCTATCCCATCGAGGCCTCGTTCGCCGGCACGTTCAAGGCGTGGAAGGTGAAGGTCGATGACACCGTGGAGATCGGCCAGGAAATCGCGCTCATCACGGGCGACGCCGCGGCGGCCGGCGCCTCGGCCTCGCACGCGACCCCGGTGCCACCGGCGCACGCGAGCCTGCAGCAGTTGCAGAAACCTTCCGCCCCCTCTGTTTCCTCCGGTGCGTCCGCCGGCCCGGGCGTGGAGCCCGCGCTCTCGGCGGCGATCACGCGCCGGCTCGCGGCGGTGGTGCCGGCCAATGTGCAGCTGCCCGTGCGTTGGAAGGCGCTGCGCGAGGCGCGCGAGGCCGCGAAACGCGCCAAGACCGATCACTCGCCCTCGCTCATGATCGCGTGGTGCGTCACCCGCGCGCTGGAGAAGCACGCGGAGTTCCGCCGCATCGTCTCGCGCGATGGCGTGATCCAGCAATTGCAGGACTTTGACCTCGGCATCGCGGTCGCCCTCGAGGGCGACAAGCTCGCGACCGCCGTCGTCCCGCAGGCCAACCGGCTCGACTGGCATGGCATGGCCGCGGCCTACGCGCAGGCGCTCGCGGCCGTGCGCGCGGGCAAGCTCAACGAGGTGCAGGCCCCGCTCAACCTGACGAGCCTCGGCGCCTTCGGCCTTGAGGCGGCGACGCCGATCGTGGTGCCGCCCTCGGTGGCGACGCTGTTCGTCGGCCAGGCGCACGAGCGCATGGTCAACGAAGGCGGCGTGATCTACCCGGTGGAGTCAGTGATCCTCTCGCTCACCTTTGACCACAAGGTCGTCAACGGCGCGGGCGCCGCGGCCTTCGTGCGCGAGGTGAAAAAGCAGATGGAGCATTTCCAGCTGCCGGGTTGAAAGCGGGGCGGTTCAAAACCGCCCTTCCTCACGGTACCGGATGCTCCGGCGGCACGGCCGGGGGCTGGGCGGCGGCCTCCGCCCGGATGCGGGCGATGCCG
Source organism: Verrucomicrobiota bacterium (assembly GCA_018239845.1). Taxonomy (GTDB): domain Bacteria; phylum Verrucomicrobiota; class Verrucomicrobiia; order Opitutales; family Opitutaceae; genus CAIRCN01. The sequence continues at coordinate 39,496 of JAFEGO010000055.1, read as the reverse complement.
CGTACGATCGGGCTGAGGATCAGGTAAACCGCGATGATGTAGAGCGGCGCGATCACCGCCCACGCCACGACGGCGTGCCAGGCGGTGGGACCGAAGTGGGTGAAAAAGGTCGAGAGGCGTTCCCACAGGGAGCCCGGCTGGTTCCATACCTGGTGCATCTCGCGCACGAAGTGCAACTGATGCGGCACGCCGAACATCGCCTCGCCGACCCGTACGCAGAGCAGGATTGCCGGCACGTGGAGCGGCCAGAGCGCCTGGTTGATCAGCTGGGTGATCGGCTGGTTGAGGCGCAGGGCCAGGGCGACGAGGAAGCAGAGCAGGGTCGTGAAGCCGAGGAGCGGAAAAAGCGCGCAGGCGCTGCCGATGGCGACCGTCAGGGCGATTTTCTCCGGGGTGATGCCCTGGGTGAGCTGCGCGACGATGGGATCGCGCACGCGGCGCTGCCAGAAGGTGCGCCTGGGCTCGGCGGGAGTGATCTCGGAATCGTTCGGCACGGACCCGCCACTGTAGGGCGAATTTCGCGGATGGGAAGGCCGCGTTCTGGCTGTGTTCCCAGTGGCTGCGGCGTCCCCGCCGCAGAGCGTAATGCATGAGGATCTGCGGCGGGACGCCGCAGCCACTACCTAACAGCCTATGACCGACCTTTCGGACGGTTGGAGGTTGCGGGCGTCGTCAGGCAACACCCCTGCGGTTGAGGACTTTAGAAAAAATCAGGCGCTGCCCGACGGGTCCGCGTCGGTGGCGACGAGGGCCGTCAGCAAAAATAAGAGAATTACGGGAACGATCATGGCTTGGTGTAGCAGTCAGAGCGCGTCGCTTGGTCAGGGCGACGGGCTGTTACGAACAATAGGAAGGAACACGATCTCACACAGAAACGCGCAGCGCAAGGCTGCACGTGATGGGGCATGTGTCCTATGCCGCCCGGGGTGGGTTCCGGGGAATCTTGCGGCCGGGCGGGTTATTCGAACGCGAACCAGGCCAGGGTGCCGAGGGCGAGGAGCGTGGCTGTAAGGGCCAAAATGAAGGCGTGGCTCAGGGCGAGCAGGCCGGCCTTGAGTACGGTTCGGCCCCAGCCCTGCGCATACACGGCGCGGAAGGAGGCGAGGAGATACCAGACGGCCCAGAGCCCGAGGGCCCAGCCCGCCCCGGCGGCCAGCCAGCCGGGACCGAAGCCCGCCAGGCGGAGGTAGCCGCTGCCGACCATGGCGACGAGGAAGCCCCAGGTGTGCAGGTGCAGCGAGAAAATCAGGTGCTCGATGTAGTAGCGGCGCTGGCGCCAGTAGGCCAGCTTGAGCAGCAGGGCGAAGAGCGGCACCCCGAGAAAGAGCAGCGAAGGCACGCGATGCTCGATGGCATCGGTGATTTCGGAGGGCTTGAGCGCGCCGGACATGAGCTTGTCGGAGATGCGGCGGCCGAGGTCGCTGTCGCGGTTGACGGTGAGCTTGCTGGCGGGCTTGGCGGCCGGCGCGGCCCCCTCGGGTGCCGGCGGCCGGGCGGCGGCGGCGCGCTGCTCGGCGGCCTGCGTGTTTTTTTCGGCCTCGATCGGCAGGTGGTCGAGCTCCCGGCGGTCGATGTCGAGGATGTGACCGTGGTTCAGCAGCGAGAGCCCGAGGAAAAACAGCACGCTGACGAAGAGGTAGAAACGCAGGGGGTTGAGCTGGCTGATGCGGCGCCCGGCGATGAAGTCGTTGGTCAGGCGGCCCGGGCGGGCCAGCAGCCACGCGACGGAGGCGAAGAACTTGCCCTCGAAATGGAAGAGGTTTTCCAGCAGGTCGTGCGTGAGGTGATGGAAGGAGCGGTGGTAATCGACGTCATGTTGCCCGCATTGCGCGCAGTAGGGGCCGGTGAGCGGCGCGGAGCAGTTCTGGCAAAGGCGCGGCGGGCCGCCGGCCGGCAGGGAAGTCGTGTGGCTGGACACGTCGGCGAGGAGAACAGCTCGCAGGGAAAAGGCAAAGGCCGAGGCGCGGCACTATGCCGGGGCTCGCGGGGCGCGGACGTAATAAATATCCCACGCATCTTCGCTGCTTTGGACAAAGCCGTGGCGCTGGTAGAAACGGTTCGAGGCGCTTTCGCGGAGAGCGCCGAGCTGCACGGGCAGGCCGCGTGCATCCGACAGCGCGAGCAGGTGGCGCAGGACGTGCGAGCCGATCCCGAGCGACTGGCAGCGCGGGTGCACGTAGAGATGATCGAGGCGGAAATGGTCGGGCTGCGGCCGGAACGTGCTGAAGCCGACATGCTCGCCGTCGAGCACGATGAACTGCGTATGCTCGGGATAAAACGAGGCGCGCAGCCGCTCACGCGCGCGGGCCGGATCGAAGCGTCCGACGCGTTCCAAGCTCTCGCGCATCGCCGCGATGCGGAGCTCGACGAGCTCGTCAAAATCGGCGGCGGTTACCGGCGCGAAGGTGACGCGGGCGGAGAGGTCGGAAGCGGGGGATGACATGCAGGCGATGAGAAGTAGCTACGAGCGTGAGCGAGTGGGGAAGCCTTCATGGGTTGAAATGAGGGGGCACCGGAAATTTTAACCGCGAATGCACGCGAATAAACGCGAATAGGAAAGGGATTGGGATTCGCGACCATTCGCGTGCATTCGCGGTTAAAAATCAGATGGAGGGTAGGGCCTAGGCCGGCATGACGTGGAATTCCCGGCGGGCGTGCAGGAGGGGCGAGCGCTCGGTGAGGCGGAGGCGATAGACGCGTTTCCAGTTGTGGCGCAGCTGCGGGTCGGTGACCTCGACGTCATCGACCGCGGCGGTGAGGGCGGCAGCATCGTACGTGAGGATGGCGCCGCGGCTGCCGGGGGCGTCGGGCGAGGCAGCAAGGAGGATGCGTCCGGGCGTGCGGAGATCGACGGGGCGCGCGGTGATGAAATTGAAAACCACGGGCTCGGTCGCGGCGGTGAGCTGGTAGTCGTCGGTGAGGACGATGGCCGTGCCGCGCTGGAGGCAGATCGTGCGCCGCCACTGGGCGAGGCCGGCCTCGGCGGGCCAGGCGGCGGCGAGGTCGAGCGAGAGCGTGGCGGCGGTATCCGTGGAATCGTAACGCACGGCGCTCGCGGTGTAGGCGCGGCCGTTGCGCTGGTGCCGGCCGTTGACCGTGGGCAGATTGTGCCACTGCGACTGCATCGTCCAGATGTCGAAGCGGTCGGGGCCGAAGGTTTTGGCCGTGTAGGTCTCGACGCCGACGTCGATGAGCAGTGGCTGGCCGTCGAGGTAGGCGAGAAAGGAGCCGACGTCGTTGTGGTTGTGGCTTTCCTCGTTGTGGCCGCCCTTCGCGGCGAGGAAGAGGCCTTCGCCGGTGCCGGCGCGGTCGCGCGCGACCATGATCTGCAGTTCGCTGAGCCAGACATCGCGGTCGAGCGGCGGGCGCGCGGCGGGATCGTTGAGCTCTTTTTGCAACCAGAGCAGCGGGAGGAGCCGGCCCATCGAGCCGGTGATGTGCGGGCCGGGGCGCTGTTGGAAAAACCACGCGGCAAAGGCCATGAGCTCACGGTCGCCGGTGCGCTGGCCGTAGAGGTAGAGCACGGCGGGCTCGATGCCGGGGCGCACGGGGGCGTCGGCGAAATTGACGAAGCACAGGCCGGAGACATGCGTGCGTTGCACGAAGCGGCCGAGCTCGCGGATGAGGGGCTCGTGAAAAATATCCACGCGGCCGGCGGTGGCGACGTGGAGGAGATTGAGGCACTCGCAGAGACTGCCGGCGGCGCGCGCCCAGTAGGCCGGGCCCTCATCGCAACCGCCGTCGGCCGGGCAGTGGTCGATGAAGATATCGAGGATGCGCATGATCTTGTGGACGGCGCGGGTGCGGCGGTCGGGGTCGTCCTCGAGCAGCAGCACGCAGTCGAGCCAGCAGGAGCAGCACCACGGGTTCCAGTTGTTGACGGGGCGGTTGTCACGGTGCCAGCCCATCCACCAGAAGTCGTCGCGATCGAGGCAGGGCGTGAGCACCCGGCGATCGATCTCAAGGCGCACGCGCTCGCGGATCATCGGGTGCACCGCGTCGAGCTTTGCGCCGAGCAGGTAATGCGTCCACGCAAGGAGTGAGGCGGTCTCGCCGACGCCGAGGTCGTAGATGGGCTCGGTGACATCGGGCAGGCCGGGGCCGCGGCGCTGCATGAAGAGATGCGCGGCGCCGCCCCAGAACGTTTCCTCGCAGATGAGCCACAGGCCGTCGGCGATGGCGTCGAGGAAACGCCCGCGGTTTTCCACGCACTCGGCGAGGACGAGCGCACCGAGGCGGCTGCGGCGCGCGGCGTGCGGGGCCTCGAACTCAGCGCGGTTGCCCGTGCGCACGAAGCCTAGCTGCACGGAGGCACGGAGGATTTCCCACGGCTCGCCGAGGCGCTTTTCGCCGGCGGCGAGGATCGCGGCGCGGAGCGGGGCGGGCAGGCCGTCCCACGCGGTGCGATCAGCGGCCGTAGGCTGCGGATGATACTGGGCGCGCGGGAGGAGGAGCGGACGGAGCGTCGTGCCATCGAGGGCACGCGTGAGCAACGAACGCGGGGTGCACGGGGCGTTGAACATGGGGCGGGGTGCCCCGGACGATGCAGAAACGCCTGCGCCCGGCCAAAGAAAAACGCCGCGCGAGGGGCGCGGCGGCGGATCAGATCTTGGGGATGCGCGAGGCTTCGGCCTTGGCCTTGGCTTCCGCCAGGTTCCTGGCCCGGACGTAAGCCGGTTGGATCACATCCATGCCTTGGATCTTTTGCCATGAAGCGGTGGCGCCATCGGCCCGCCGCCATTCCCGCGCGAGCTTGAGCGTCGATGGTTTTGAGATATCGGTCCACCTTGCGCCCTGGCTGTTGGCGGCCAGCACCGTGGTGAACTGATCTTCGGTCCATTCGTCGCCTTTGTTGTAGAACTCGCGGGCGCTGCGGCCGTCCACGATGACGCAGGTGATGAACCAGTCGCCCTGACGGTAGTTGAGCCTCACGCCAAATTCAACCACGCGCCCGTGTTGGGCGGTGGTTTCCTTCGCCCGGCTGAGGGGTGGTCCGAAGCGAGCGGTGAGTTCCGCTTCCCTCTCGCCCAGCCGGGCGAAGAGAGAGGCGGGCAGGAGGAAAAGCAGGAACCAGAAAAAGCATTTCATGCGGATTACGGTTACGGACAAGCATGTGATTGGAATTAAACTACAGCGAGATTTAAGCAGCAGGCACCGCAGAGCCTTGGGGCGGGCACAAAAAAGCGCCGGGCGAATTGCCCGGCGCGGGGAGAGGGAGGAAGCCCGGTGGCGTGCGGCTTACTTGTCCTTTTCGAGGCGGCGGAGGGTGACGTCGCCATTCATCGTCGCGATGCGGATCTCGGGGCCGCCGCCGTTGAGCGTGCCGGTGACGATCTTGCCGCCGGTCATCGGGGGCAGGGGCGGGACGGGGGGGATGGGCGCGACGACGGGCATGGTGTCGTCGTCATCGTTGTCCCCGCGGGCGGCACGGGCGGCCTCCTTGGCGGCGCGGGCGGATTCGCGGCTGGCTTCCCGGGCGGCCTCGCGGGCGGCGGTGGCGGCTTCCTGCGCGGCTTCATTGGCGCCTTGGACGGCGGCCTTCACGGCGGCGCGGATTTCGTCGGCATTGAGGCCGTTGATGGTCGAGTCGTCGCCGATCGAGACCCGGGGGCCGCGGTTGCCCTTGTTGCGGTTGTTACGGACGGACTCGGTCTTGGTGACGAGGACCTTGTCGTCGAAATCGGTGAGGATGGAGCCGTTGTGGGTGCGGAGGCGGACGTTGGCCTTGAGGTTTTCGGCCAGGCGGAGGCTGACCTCGCCGTTCATGGAGGTGAAGGAGAGGGGCTTGTTGTTCAGGGCGCGGACGCTGGCCTTGATCTCGCCGTTCATGGTCTCGACGAGGGCGCCGCCGCTGATGTCGTCGAGGCGGACCTCGCCGTTGAGGCTCTTGACCTCGAGGTCGCCGGTCACGCCCTCGATGGTGACGTCGCCGCCGAAGGAGCTGGCGACAATGACGTTGGTGCCGTGGGGGACGGCGATGGCAAAGTCGCCGCCGTTGCCGGGCCAGTCGCCCGAGCCGTAGGTGAGGGTGACGACGTTGTTCTTCTCGGTGAGCGAGTAGCTGCTCGAGGAGGTGAGGACGCGCAGGCCGTCGGGGCGCTGCTCGGGGGACTCGGGCTTGAGGTCGGTCTTGACGGTGACCTCGGCGGCATCGGTGCCGGTGATGTGGATGTCGCCGTTGGTGAGGGTGACCTTGAGGGTGCCGGGTTTGGCGGGATCGGAGAACTTGATCGACGCGGTGCCCTCGTCGGCGCGCGCCGCGGTGAGGAAGACCAGCGTCAGCGCGGCGGCGATGACGAAAGCGGGGAAGAGACGGGTGGTTTTCATGTTAAAACAGGGACAAATGAGGCGGTTTAGGGGAGGTTTCGTGGCAGGCGGCCGCTTAAGCGCAGCGCCGGGAATGCGGTTGTGGAAAGGGATCAGAGCATGGCGACGGCGCGCTTGGCGGCGTCGCGGACGGCGATGTCGATGGAGTCGTTGCGGGCGAGCTTCTCGAGCTCGGGCGCGGCGTCGCGGTCGCGGGCGGCGACGAGGAAGTCGATCAAGGCCACCTGGACGAGGGGGCTCTGCTCACGCGGGAGCGAGGCGAGGATGCCGGTGCGGACGATCTGCTCCTGCGCATGCGGATAGAGCGCGTCGATGGCGGAGAGCCGGACGTTGACGCTGGGGTCGAGGGCGAGGCTGCTGATGAGGTTGGCGAGGAGCTTCTGGTCCGGGTTCTTCTGGTCGAGCGTGCCGAGGATGCCCTGGAGGCGCTCGTTGGCGGAGCGCTGGGCACTGGCCACGTAGCCGACGGCCTGGCCGACGTTATCGAGCTTGGACTGGACGGCCACGAGCTGGCGGCGCTGCTCGGCGAGCTCGCGCTTCAGGGCGGCGGTGTCATCGCTGGGCGCGGGAGCGGGCGGCGCGTAGTGCGTACCGGCGTAGAAGCCGCCAAAGGCGAGGGCGCAGGCGGCGATGGGCGAGAGGAACCAGAGCCAGCGCACGGTGCGGCGGTGGCGGGTGACGACGGCCTGGGCGCTGGCGGCGGAGTTCTTCTCCTCCTCGAGCATGGCGTAGAAATTGGCGCGGAGGCGCGGAGAGGGCTTGGCCGCGGGCAGGTTATCGAGGGCCGCGAGCGTCTGGGTGAGGGCGGCGTACTCGCGCTGGCAGTCGGGGCAGGAGGCGAGGTGGGCGCGGACCTCGGCGGTGTCCGTCTCGGAGAGGCGGTGGTCGAGCAGATCGGCGAAGTTTTCCTGGGCGCGGGTGCAATTCATGACGGGAAAGGGTTCTGGGATTTAGGCGCGGCCTTCGCGCTGGAGGGCGAGGTAGATGTCGCGGAGTTCCTTGAGGGCGCGGTGGGCGCGGACCTTGGCGGCGCCGGCGGAGCACTCGAGGATGGTGGCGATCTCGGCGAAGGAGAGCTCCTGGAAACGGCTGAGGAGGAGGACTTCGCGGTCGTCGCGGTGGAGGCGGTTGAGGGCGTGGTGGAGCAGGTCGTGTTCGTCGCGCTTCACGGCGCGGTCGCCGGCGTTGGGCGCCTCGTCGGCGTGATCCTGGAGGTCGGCGGGATCGGTGGCGGCGGGGGCGGCGTTGGACTTGCGGAAGTGGTCGGCGGCGCAGCGGCGGGCGAGGTGGTACATCCAGGCGGTGAAGCTGCCGTCATCGCGGTAGGTATGGCGGTACTTCAACATGCGCTGGAAGACCGTCTGGGCGATGTCCTCGGCGGCGGCCCGGTGGCCGGTGAGTTTCACCAAAAAGCCGTAGAGCGGTCCGTGGTGGCGCTCGAAAAGCTCACCAAGGGAGTCGAGCTGGCCGTCGCGCACGGCGAGCATCAGCTCATGGTCGGAAAGGGCGTCGGTCGCGGTGTCCACGGCGGCAGGTGAGGGGGATGTGCGCCAACTAACCATGGACGGATGGCTTTGAACACGGATTTCTGTGAGGGTGGCGAGCACGGGCGGAAAGGATCATGGCTGGATGCAGGGTAATACCGACCTGGCCGGGAAAGGTTACAGGATGGTCAAAAATAATTTCCGCCGTGCGTGCCGCGGGCGGGTCTGTTTTACTAGGGGTATGAACCTAAATCGCCGGGAGGGTAAACTGACCGGGAAAAAGTCCCGCGCATGAGTCTTCGCCGTATTTTGTTCGCCGGCTTTGTCGCCGGGCTGGTCATCGTCCTGATCTGGTTCAGCCAGAGTCACCGTCCGGCCGCCGTCCCCGCCACGGCGCAGACAACCCCCGTCGCCGCGCCGTCGCCCGCGAGTCCGATGGCGAAGACAGCGGCTCCGGTGGCCCCGGCGCCTGTTGCCGCACCCGCGGCCCAGCCGCCGTCGCCCGCGGCGCCGCGCCTGCTGGCGGACATCCCGCCCGGACCGTTTCGCGACAGCCTGCTGAAACTCGACGAGCCCTCGCGCGAGCGGGCACTCAACAAACTCGCGAAGCTCAACGTCCCCCGCGAGGACTATGCCAGCCTGCGGGCCGGACCCGGCGGTGCGCTCTTATATATATGCGAACCTCCGCCCCACGGGGCCAAGCCCGCGCAGGCCGCGGCCGTGCCCGCCGGTGCGGCCGTCGCGTCAAGCACACCCACGGTGGCGGCAGCAGCGGTGCCTATTTCCACGCCGCCGGTCCGCCACTCCAAGCCCGGATCGGCCAACGTACTCTACCTCGACTTCAACGGCTTCACGATCACCGGCACCTACTGGAACACCTACTACGGTCCCACCACCTACAAGGCGGTGCCCTTTGACACCGATGGCGACCCCACGACGTTCAGCGACACGGAGCAGGCGGCGATCATCCAGATCTGGGAACGCGTAGCCGAGGACTACGCCCCGTTTGACGTGGACGTGACCACGGAAGAGCCCGCGGTCTTCACTGCCACCACCGGCCGCGCGGTCATCACGAAAAACTCGGATGCCAACGGCGTGACCATGCCCTCCAGCACCGCCGGCGGCGTCGCCTGGCTCGATGTCTTCGGCCAGAGCGACTATGTCTCCACCTACTCGCCCGCGCTGATCTATTATAACAACCTCGGCTCGCGCGCCGACTACATCGCCGAGGCTACCTCACACGAACTCGGCCACAACTTCGGCCTCTCGCACGACGGTCTGATCAAGGACCCTAACAATGCGGCGAGCACCGCCTCGGAATACTATTCCGGCCACGGCACCGGCGACATCTCGTGGGCACCCATCATGGGCGCGCCTTACGACCACAACATCACGCAGTGGTCGAAGGGCGAATACTACCTCGCAAACAACACCGAGGACGCCCTCGCGATCATCAGCGGCAAACTCGGCTACCGGGCCGACGAGGCGGGCGGCACGCTCGCCACCACCGCGACCGTCGCGGTCAACGGCACTGCGGTATCCGCTGCGGGGATTCTGAGCAGCGCTTCGGACCAGGACGTGTTTGCGGTCAGCACGGCAGCCGGCACGGTCAGCTTTGCCGTCGCCACTTACAAGGCCGCGTCGAACACGAACGGCGGCGATGCCGACATCAAGCTCGAGCTCCTCGACGCCTCCGGCACGCCGCTCGCGAGCAGCAATCCCGCGGGTTTGCCCAACGCTTCGCTCACCTACATCGCCTCCGCCACGGCCACATACTACCTGCGCCTCACCCCCGTCGGCACCGGCACGCCGCTCGTGGCGAATCCCACCGGTTACACGTCCTACGCGAGCATCGGCCAGTACACCCTCACCGGCACGATCGTGCCGACGGCGCCCGCCATCGTGGGCACGCTCACGGCGAGCATCGCGGCGGGCCAGCCATTCAGCTACGCCGTGACCGCGACCAACTCTCCGACCGCTTACACGGCCACGGGCCTCCCCGCCGGCCTGAGCATCGACGCCGGCACGGGTCGGATCACGGGCCGTCCCACAGTCGTGGGGACCTTCCCGGTTGCGCTCACCGCGACCAATACCCAAGGCACCGGCAGCGCCACGCTGGCCCTGACCGTCACCGATGCGCCGCCCGTCATCACGGCGCAGACCACCGGAGCCCAGGTGGTGGCTGCCGGCGGATCGTTTACCCTGGGTGCCACGGTCATCAGCGCCAGCGGCACGCCGACCTTTCAATGGAAGCGCAACGGCTTCGCCGTGCCCGGTGGCACGGCCGGTACGCTCACAATTTCACCCGCTCAGGTCGGCGCGAGTGGCTACTATCAGGTCTTCGTGACCAACACCATGGGCACGACCACGAGCGCCGCGATCTTTGTGCGCGTCGCGCCCAGCACGAGCCAGGTGATTGGCTGGGGCACGCCGACGACGGATCAGCTCACGTTTCCCGACGGTCTGACGACCGTCACCGATCTCGCGGCGGGCAGCACGCATGTGCTGGCGCTGAAGGCCGACGGCTCGGTGGTCGGCTGGGGCTCCAACGTCAATAAGCAGATCACGATCCCGGCCGGACTCGCGAACGTCGTGGCGATTGCGGCGGGCCAGAGTTTTTCTGTGGTATTGAAGGCCGATGGCACGGTGTCCGCCTGGGGCTTGAATTCCGCGGTGAACGGCCCCGGGCAAACCAGCGTGCCGGCCAACCTGTCCGGCGTCATCGCGATTTCCGCGGGCGGCTTCCATTCGCTCGCGCTGAAAAACGACGGCACCGTGGTCTCATGGGGCATCAATTCGAATGGTCAGACGGTCGTTCCTCCGGGTCTGGGCAACGTGGTCGCGGTGGCCGCCGGCGGCTATCACTCGCTCGCCTTGAAGGCGGATGGCACGGTGGTGGCGTGGGGCCTGAATACCAGCGGCCAGACGACCATCCCGGCCGGTCTTGCCAATGTGACCGCCATTTCCGCGGGCGACAATTTCTCCGTCGCGCTCAAGTCCGACGGCACGGTCGCAGCCTGGGGCGCCAACACCAGCGGTCAGACCAATGTGCCCTCCGGCCTGGTCAATGTGACGGCCATTGCCGCGGGCTCCGCCCAGGTTCTCGCCCTCAAAGGCGACGGCACGGTGTCGGCCTGGGGCCTCGCCACCGCCTCCGCGGTGCCGACGTGGCTCGATCACGTCGCCGGCGTGAAGTCCGGCACGGGCTATTCCCTGGTTCTTCGTGATGCCACAGCGGATACGGTTCCGGTCATCGCGGCTTCGCCGCAGAACCAGACCGCCGCCTATGGATCCAAGGCGACTTTCTTTGTCGGGGTCACCGGTGCGCCGTCGCTCAGCTACCAGTGGCAAGTCAGCCCCGATGGCAACGCGTGGAACGATCTCGCCAACGGCGGCATTTACAGCGGCGCGACCACGACGACGCTGGCGGTCACCGGCCTGACCATGGACCTCAGCGGCCGGCAGTTCCGCTGCGTCGCGACCAACGGCCAGGGCACGGCCACCTCCGGCGCGGCCACCCTCACGGTCGTGCGCGCGAACCAATCGCTCACCTTCGCGAAACCCGGCGGCATCGGCTACGGCGGCACACCCTCGATCAGTGCGAGTGCGACCAGCGGTCTGCCGGTGGTGATCACCGTCCTTTCCGGACCGGCGACGATCGCGAACGGCAGCATTGTCACAACGGGGGTCGGCACCGTGACCCTGCGGGCGAGCCAGCCCGGTGATGGCAATTACAACGCCGCCACGCCGGTCGATCAGTCGTACGATATCTACCCGGCGGTGCTCACCGTCACCGCGGCCAATCAGTCCCGCGCCTATGGTGCGGCGAATCCCACGCTCACTTTCAACTACAGTGGTTTTATGCTGGGGGAAAATGCCTCGGTGTTGACCAGTCTTCCGGTCGCCTCGACCACCGCGACCGCGACGAGCCCGGTCGTCGCGGGCGGTTATCCGATCACACTCAGCGGGGGCAGCGCGGCCAACTACACGTTCGTACTCGTGCCCGGCACGCTCACCGTCGCCAAGGCCCCGCTCACCATCACCGCCGACAACCAGGCCCGCGTTTACAACACCGCCAATCCTGCGTTCACCCTCAGCTATAGCGGCTTTGCGAACAACGAGACCGCGACGGTGATCACGGCGCCTACGCCGGCCACCACTGCGGTCATCGGGAGCCCGGTCGGGACCTATCCGATCACGTTGTCGGGTGGCAGCGCGGCCAACTATGCGTTCACGTTCGTGTCCGGCACACTCACCGTCACGACTGCCCCGCAGGTGATCACGTTTGGCGCGCTCGCGGACAAAACCTACGGGGCCGCCCCCTTCGGCGTCGCCGCCACGGCGGACAGCGGACTGACGGTGGGCCTCACGGTTGTCTCGGGACCGGCAACCATTTCCGCGGGTGTAGTCACGCTGACCGGCGCAGGCACGGTCACGGTGCGCGCCGCGCAGGCGGGCGGTGGCAACTATGCCGCAGCGACCCCGGTGGACCGGAGTTTCACGGTCGCACCCGCGCCGCTTACCATCACCGCGGATGACAAGTCGCGCACCTACGGCGCGGCCAACCCCTCGTTTACGCTCAGGTACAGCGGCTTCGTGAACAATGAGACCGCCGCCGCGATCACGGCGCCCGTGGCTGCCACGGCGGCGACGGCGGCGAGCGCGGTCAACACCACCACCGGATACCCGATCACGCTCAGCGGCGGCAGCGCGGCCAACTATGTGCTCACCTTGGTGCCCGGCACGCTCACCGTCACGCCCGCGACGCTCACGGTCACCGCGGACAACAAATTCCGCGCCTACAACACCGCCAACCCCGCGCTGACCTTCGCCTACAGCGGCTTTGTCAACGGCGAGGATGCCTCCGTGGTCACGCCCGTGCCGAGTATCGCCACGACTGCCGATCTCTCCAGCCCGGTCGGCACGTACCCGATCACGCTCAGCGGCGGCAGCGCGGCCAACTACACGCTGGTCCGCGTGCCTGGTGTGCTCACTGTCACCGCCGCCGCGCAGACGATCACCTTCAGCGCACCCGCCGATCAGGTGTACGGCGCGGCGCCTTTCGCCCTCGGCGGCACGGCGAGCAGCGGCCTGCGGATCAGCTACACCGTGCTCTCCGGCCCCGCCACGGTCACGGGCGGCACGCTCACCATCACCGGTACCGGCGTCGTCACGCTCCGCGCGGATCAAGCCGGCGACAGCACCTACGGCGCCGCGGCCGGGGTCGAGCAGAGCTTCACCATCGGCAAGGCCCCGCTCACGGTCACTGCAGTTAATCAGTCGCGCGCCTACGGCGCTGCCAACCCCGCGCTCACGCTGAGCTACAGCGGCTTTGTGTACAATGAGACCGCCGCCGTGCTCACCGCCGCGCCGGTCGCCGCGACCCTCGCCGACTCCACGAGCCCCGTGGTGGTGGGCGGCTATCCTATCACGGTCACCGGCGGAGCCGCGGCGAACTACGCCATCACACCGGTCAATGGCACGCTCACCGTCACCAAGGCCCCGCTCACGGCAAAGGCCGACAACCAATCCCGCGTGTATAACACCGCCAATCCTGTATTCACGATCACCTACACGGGCTTTGTGAACAACGAGGACGTCAGCGCGCTCACGACCCCGCCTACTGCCTCCGCCGCCGCTACGCTCACGACCGCCGCCGGCACCTATCCGATCACCGTCTCAGGCGGCAGCGCGGCGAACTACGCCATCACGCCCGCCAGCGGCACGCTTACGATCACCAAGGCCGTCGCCACCGTCGCGCTGGGCAGCCTCGCCCAGACTTACAACGGCTCGGCGAAGGTGGCCACCGTGACGACCGTGCCCGCCGGCCTCAGCGCCACCTACACTTACGACGGCGGCTCCACCGCACCGGTCAACGCCGGCAGCTACGCGGTGGTCGCCACGATCAACAACGCCAATTACACCGGCACCGCCAGCGGCACGCTCACGATCGCGAAGGCCGTCGCCACCGTCACGCTTGGCAGCCTCGCCCAGACCTACAGCGGCACGGCGAAGTCCGCCACGGCCACGACCACGCCCGCGGGCCTCGCTGTTGCCTTTACCTACGACGGCAACGCCACCGCGCCTACGCTTGCCGGCAGCTATGCCGTGGTCGCGACGGTCAATGACGCCAATTACACCGGCACGGCCAGCGGCACCCTGGCGATTGCGAAGGCCGCCGCCACGGTGACGCTGGGCAATCTCAGTCCGACGTACGATGGCACGCCGAAATCCGCGACGGCCACCACCGCGCCGCAGGGGCTCGCCACCACGCTGACCTACGGCGGCGGCGCAACCGTACCGACCGAGGCCGGCAGCTATGTCGTCGTCGCGACGGTCAACGACGCCAACTACGCCGGCACCGCGAGCGGCACGCTCACGATCGCGAAGGCGGCCAACGTCATCACCTTCAACCCGCCCGGCGGCGTCACGGCGCTCAACCAGCCCTTCGACGTCGCGGCCACTGCGAGCTCCGGATTGCCGGTGACGTTCAGCGTACTCTCCGGGCCCGCGACCCTCACCAACGGCCACACCGTCACCCTCACCGGCGCGGGCACGGCGATCATCCGCGCTACGCAGGCGGGCGATGCGAACCACCTCGCGGCTGCACCCGTCGATCAGAGCTTCGTCGTCGGCAAGGCCAACCAGCAGATCACCTTTGTCGCGCCCGCGGATCACATCTACGGCGACGCGCCCTTTGCGGTCAGCGCCACGGCCGACTCCGGGCTGCCCGTCACCCTCGTCGTCGCGAGCGGCCCGGCCACGCTGGCCAACGGCCAGCTCACCTTCACCGGCGCCGGTGATGTCACCCTTCGAGCCAGCCAGGCGGGCAACGCCAGCTTTACCGCCGCGGCTGATGTCGAGCGCACCTTCACCGTGGCCCCGGCACCGCTCACGGTCACGGCCGACGACCAGACGCGCGTTTATGGCGCCGCCAACCCCGCGCTCACGCTCAAGTATAGCGGCTTCGTGAACCACGAGGATACCTCCGCGCTCACCGCGTTGCCGGCCGCCGCCACCACGGCCACCGTCGCGAGCGCTGCGGATACCTATGCGATCACGGTTTCCGGCGGCAGCGCCGCGAACTACGCATTCACCTACGTCCCCGGCACCCTCACCGTGACCAAGGCCGCGCTCACGGCGAAAGCGGATGACCAGGCGCGGCTCTACGGCGTGGCGAACCCCATCTTTACGATCACCTACAGCGGCTTCGTGAATGGCGACGATGGGTCGGCGATTCTCACGGCCCCCGTCGCCGCCACCACGGCTACCTCCCTCTCTCCGGTGGGGACCTACCCGATCACGGTCACTGGCGGCACGGCGGCCAACTACACTTTTACCCCCGCCGCGGGCACGCTCACGATCAACCAGGCCACGGCGACGGTGACGCTGGGCAATCTCGCCGCGACCTACGACGGCACGGCGAAATCCGCCACCGCTGCGACCACGCCCGCGGGCCTGACCACGGTGCTGACCTACAACGGCGGCGCTGCGGCCCCGACCGCGGCTGGCAGCTACGCCGTGGCCGCCACGGTCAGCGACGCCAATTATCAGGGCGGGGCCACCGGCACGCTCACCATCGCCAAGGCCGCCAACGTCATCACCTTCGGCGCGCTCGGCGACATCACGCTGGGTGGCCAGCCCTTCGACTTATCCGCGACCGCCAGCTCCGGCCTGCCGGTGACGTTCAGTGTGTTGTCCGGTCCGGCGACCCTCACCAACGGCCGCACCGTCACGGTCACCGGGGCGGGCACGGTGACGATCCGCGCCGCGCAGGCGGGCGATGCCAATCACCTCGCAGCCACGCCCGTCGATCAGAGTTTTGCGGTGGGCAAGGCGGCGCAGCAGATCACCTTCGCGGCCCTGGCCGACCGTACCTACGGCGCTGCGCCTTTCGCGGTCAGCGCCACGGCCGATTCGGCGCTGCCGGTCACGCTCACGGTGGTGAGCGGCCCCGCCACGCTGGCCAACGGCACGCTCAGCCTCACCGGGGTCGGCGCAGTCACGCTCCGTGCGAGCCAGGCGGGCGATGCGACCCATGCCGCCGCGCCGGACGTGGACCGCACGTTCACCGTGGCGAAGGCTTCGCTCACGATCACGGCCGCGAGTCCGTCGCGCGTTTATGGCGCCGCCAATCCCGCCCTCACCCTCACTTACAGCGGCTTTGTGAACGGTGACACGGCCGCCGCGATCACGCCTCCCGTGGCCGCTACGGTCGCCACCGCGGCGAGCCCCGTCGGAGCCTATCCTGTCACGCTCACCGGTGGCAGCGCCGCCAACTACACGCTCACGAACCTCGGTGGCGTGCTCACCATCACCAAGGCCACGCTCACCGCCACGGCGGCGGACCAGACGCGCCTGTTCGGCGCCGCCAATCCCGCCTTCACGATCAGCTACCGCGGCTTCGTCAACAACGACACGGTCGCCGCGATCACCCCGCCCACGGCCAGCACCACGGCCACGACCGCGAGTGCCGCCGGCACTTATCCGATCACGCTCAGCGGCGGCAGCGCGGCGAACTACACCTTCACCTACGTGCCGGGCACGCTCACCATCACGCCGGGCGACTACACCGGCACCTACTTCGGCACCTTCGGCTCGGGCGGGCGCTGGGCGCTCTACGTGCGCCGCGATGCCACCGCGACCTATCTTGCCTACCTGCCCGCACGCTCGAGCGCGATCGTGGCGAATCCCACGGTCGGTACTGATGGGACCTTCACCGTCGCCGGCACGGAGATCGGGGCGGCCGCCGCCACCACGGTCAGCAGCCTCGCGCTCGCGAATCCCGAGGCCCCCGTCGTCCGCACCGCGACGGCCGCCGCGGCCTTCACGCTGGCCGGGCGTATCAACTCCGACGGTACCATCACCGGTCAGCTCGCCGGGTTGGGCGAGACCCTCGCCGGCACGGCCGATCTCACCGCCGGCCCCGCCCCGGCCAACGCCGGTTACTATACCGCGAGTGCCCTCGGCACGACCAGCAGCACGACCTACGCGATCGTCAGCCCTTCCGGTCAGGCGCTCGTCGTCACGACGGGCGCGGCGGTCGATGGGGCCAACGGCACGGTCAATGCCACGGGCCAGTTGATTGCGACGACCAACAGCGGCGCCAGCCTGACCCTGCAGGTCAACGGCCAGAGACTCAGTGCGACGGTGACCCCGGCTGGCGGCACGCCGGTCGTGTACAACGGTATCGCCTCCACCGTGACGCCCGTGGTCCGGGTCGTAAACCTCTCGGTGCGCAGCCAGGCAGGCACGGGCGCGCAGACACTGATCGTGGGCCTGGTGGTGGGCGGCAGCGGCGCCAAGAGCCTGCTCTTGCGCGGCGTGGGCCCGACCCTGATTCCCCTGGGGGTGCCGGATGCCATTACCGATCCGGCGATCCGTCTCTTGGACAAGAACACCACGCAGCTCGACTTCAACGACAACTGGGATAACAGCTTGGCGACCCTGATCGGGAGCCTCGGCGCGACGCCGTTCGCCGCGAACTCGAAGGACGCGGCCTTGTACGAGCAACTGGCCGCGGGCCCGTACTCGATGCACGTGTATCCTGCGACCACCGGGACCGGTGTGGTCCTCGCCGAGCTCTACGACGCGGACACGAACGCGACCGGAGCGGAAGTGGTGAACATCTCGGCCCGCACCCAGGTGGGCGTGGATGCCAGCATCCTGATTCTGGGCTTCGTCATCCAGGGCAACAGTCCGAAGACGCTGCTGATCCGCGGTGTGGGTCCGACGCTGACTTCCTTGGGGGTGCCCGGCGCTTTGGCGGATCCGCAGCTCTACCTGTACAACAAGGATAACAACGACACCGTGCTGATCGGGACGAACGACAACTGGGGCGGCACGACGGAGCTGAAGACGGCGTTCGCGACCGTCGGAGCGGGCGCGCTGGCCTCGGACAGCTCGAAGGACGCGGCGATGCTGGTGACGCTGGCCTCCGGCACCTACACGGCGCAGGTGTCCGGGGTCAACCGCACCACCGGAGTCGGCCTCGTCGAGATCTACCTCATGCCATGAGGCGCGCCGGGTTGGCGCGCCCGCGGCTGATCGTTCTTCGCGTGGGGAAAAATAGAGTGGCCTCGGTGCGCCGGCGCTGAATCCATGATTTCCGTTTCCATCGTGCCTTCCCCCGCCAAACTCACCCCTGATTTTGTCTGGCAGCCCGCCCACGCCGCCGATGTTTCCTGGCCGGTGTTTCCCGGGGCGGATACCTTCACGCTGGCCGTGCGGCTTGAGCGGTTGGAGGCCGACTTCACCGGCGACCTGCTCTTCTGGCGCGGCGCGGATGGCGGCCCGGTGCTGCGCCTGTACACGGTGGTGGCGGACGGCCCGTGCCTGCTGGTCTGCGAACTTTCCTTCGATGCGAAACCCGCGCCGCTCCGGCTCGCGGTGCCGGTTACGGCGTTCGGGCCCGCCGAGGCGCACGAGATCGTGGTGCGCCATCTCGGCCACCGGCTGGAGCTGCTGGTGGATGGTGTGCTCGTCGATGAGGAGTGGCCGCACGGCCGCGTACTCCCGACGCACAATCCCGCGGCGATCAAAGCCGCGCGTAAGGCCGGTGCTGCGGGCGTCAGCCGGCTCTCGCTCTGGTCGCGGGCGCTGGACGACGCCGGGGTGCAGGCGGTTTCCGGCGGCCGCGCCGGACTCGCGGCACGCGAGGACCGCTACCTCGGCCCGGTGCGGCCGGTCGGCCAGTACTGGCGGCCGCGCGGCTTCAACGTGAATGTCGGCGACTGCATGCCGTTCTTCCACGCCGGGCGGTTTCATCTCTTCTACCTGATCGACCGGCGGCACCACGCGAGCATGTGGGGCTGTGGCGGCCACCAGTGGGCCCACGCCTCGACGACGGATCTCGTGCACTGGGAGCATCATCCGCTCGCGCTCGCGATCGACGGCCACGCGACGGGCTCCATCTGCACGGGCTCGGTGTTTTTCCACGCCGGGGTTTACCGCGCGTTTTATGCCGTGCGCATGGCCGACGGCTCGCCTTCGCCGCTCGGCGTCGCCACGAGCCGCGACGGGATCCATTTTGTGAAAGGCGCCGCGCTCGCGACGCTCGGCGCGCCGTACGATGCGCAGGCGGGACGCGACCCCGTGGTGTTTCGCGATGCGGCGACCGGGCTGTTTCACATGCTCGTGACGACGGCGCTCGCCGGCGGGGACGGCTGCCTCGCGGAACTCGTCTCGCGCGACCTCGAGCAGTGGGAGCAGCGCGCGCCGTTTTTAACGCCCGGCTCGGCCGACCACCCCGAGTGCGCGGACTATTTCGAGTGGCGCGGCTGGTATTACCTGCTGTTCAGCCTCCGCGGCGTGACGTACTACCGGATGTCGCGGCACGCGCTCGGCCCGTGGGAGCGGCCGGCTTCGGATACCTTCGACGGCGCGTGCGCGTACGTGCTGAAGACCGCGGCGTTCAAGGACGACCGTCGCCTCGGCGCGGCCTTTGTGCCCGACGGCGGCTGGGGCGGCAGCGTGGTCTTCCGCGAACTCATTCAGCACCCCGACGGCACGCTCGGCACGCAGTGGCCCGCGGAGCTGATCCCGGCGACCGAGGAGAAGCTGCCGCTCGCGGCCAAGGCTGCGCCGGTGGACGGTCCCGGTATCCTCCTCGGTGAAACGCCCTTCGGCTACCTGCTCGACGCGAAGGTGAAGCCCGGCGCGGGTGTGGCGGGCTTCGGCCTGCGCGTGCGCGACGGGATCGAGGTGCGCTTCGAGCCGGCGCAACAACGCGTGGCGATTTCGCTCGGCAGCACCAACGACGCGGGCGCAGGGGAAACCGTTTCCATCGACGGCGTGACCGGGCTGGACCGGCCCTTTGCCTTCCGCGTGGTAGTGAGGTCCGACATCGTGGACGTGAGCGTGGACGGCCGGCGCACGCTGGTTGCGCGCGTGGTGCGCGGCGACTCCAACTGCGTGGCCTTCTTCGCCCACGGCGGCACCGCCGAGTTTTCAGGGATCACCGCGCGCCTGCTGGCCTGAGCGCGCAGAGGCGTCGCATTCTTTTATGACACGGGCTTGCGCCGGCACGGCACGTGCAGTGGGATGCGGGCATGAAATATCTTCTTTCGCGGGCGGCGCTGGTGGCCGCGTTTTTTGCCGGTGCGGTGCAGGGCTTCGCGGCTGGCTTCACTGCTGAACAGATTGCGGCCGAGTCCGCGAAGGCCAACGCGTTCTTCGACCGCGTTTACGACGAGGCTATCGACCGCAGTCCCGAGACGCAGACCCAGTTCGGCATCCGCAAGGACTACGGCAAGTGGGACGACGGGTCCGAGGCGCATCAGGCGGAGGACTTCGCTCTGCTCAC
Source organism: Verrucomicrobiota bacterium (assembly GCA_018239845.1). Taxonomy (GTDB): domain Bacteria; phylum Verrucomicrobiota; class Verrucomicrobiia; order Opitutales; family Opitutaceae; genus CAIRCN01. The sequence goes on along the minus strand of JAFEGO010000055.1, from coordinate 19,381 downwards.
GCAGCACCTCGCGGAGCTGAAGCGCGACATCAATTACGCCGCGCTCAACCACCAGACGCAGCTCAGCTACCGCCTCTGGGTCCGCTCGGCGGAGAGCGCGATCGAGGCCTACCGCTGGCGCTACTACGACTATCCGGTCAACCAGATGTTCGGCCAGCACACGGGGGTCGTGGCGCTGCTCGTCAATATGCACACGGTCAGCGACGTGAAGGACGCGCAGGCCTACATCGACCGCCTCAACGGCCTGAAGGTGAAGTTCGACCAGCTCATCGCGGGCCTCGAGATCCGCCGGGCCAAGGGCATCGTGCCGCCGAAGTTCGTGTTTCCCCTCGTGCTGGATTCCTCGCGCGGGATCATCACCGGCGCGCCTTTCGACCAGTCGGGCAAGCCGAGCGCGCTGCTGGAGGATTTTGAGCAAAAGGTCTCGAAGCTCCCCGACACCGATCCCGCCACGCGCGACCGTCTCGTCGCCGAGGCCAAGCGCGCGCTGCTCAATTCCGTGAAGCCCGCGTACACCGCGCTGATCGCCGAGTTGGAGTCGCTGGAGAAGGTGGCGACGAATGACGACGGCGTGTGGAAATTTCCCGACGGTGCGGACTACTACCGCTACGAGCTGCGCCAGATGACCACGACCGACCTCACCGCCGACCAGATCCACGAGCTCGGCCTCAAGGAGGTCGCGCGCATCCACGGCGAGATGGAGCAGATCAAGACGAAGGTCGGCTTCAAGGGCGACCTCCACGCGTTCTTCAAGTTCATGAAGGAGGACCCGCAGTTTTATTTTCCCAATACCGCCGAGGGCAAGGCGGCCTACCTCGCGGGCGCGACCAAGATCATCGACACGATGCGCGGCCGGCTCGACGAGCTGTTCCTCACGAAGCCGAAAGCGCCGATCGTGGTGAAGGCGGTCGAGCCCTTCCGCGAGCGCGAGAGCGGCGGTGCGTTTTACGAGCAGCCCGCCATCGACGGCACGCGCCCCGGCACGTACTACGTGAATCTCTATGAGATGGGCGCCGTGCCGAAGTACGAGATGGAGGCGCTTGCCTACCACGAGGGCATCCCCGGCCACCACATGCAGATCGCGATCGCACAGGAGCTGGAGGGCATCCCGAAGTTCCGCAAGTACGGCTTCGACTACACGGCCTACGTCGAGGGCTGGGCGCTTTACTGTGAGCGCATCCCGAAGGAGATGGGTTTTTACTCGGACCCGTACTCCGACTTCGGCCGGCTCTCGATGGAGCTATGGCGCGCCGCGCGCCTCGTGGTGGACACCGGTTTGCACGACAAACACTGGACGCGCCAGCAGGTGCTCGACTGGCTCCATGCGAATACGCCTAACAGCGACCGTGACATCCTGAGCGAGACCAACCGCTACATCGTCATGGCCGGCCAGGCCACCGCCTACAAGGTGGGCATGATGAAGATCCTCGAGCTGCGCGCCCTCGCCACGAAGGAGCTCGGGGCCAAGTTCGACATCCGCCAGTTCCACGACGTCGTGCTGAAGGACGGCCCCGTGCCGCTCGACATCCTCGAGGAAAACGTCCGCGGCTGGATCGCGGTGAAAAAGCAGGGCGCCATCAACACCAAGATCACCGACGGCGACGACGCCGACCCGCGGGATTGAGGAAGCGTCCGCGCAGGATCGGGCTCATTGCGACCGGACCGGCTGAGAAGCCGGCCGGTCTTTTTCGACCCTTAGCAGGATGTGCTCTTGATCAAGGCACCGGACAGTAACGGCCTCCGGAGCATCGCTGACTGGCTTTTTGTTTTCGCTGATACGCTGAACCCGCAACCCCGACTGGGCAATGGCCCGCAGGGTAAACTGATCATCGTTCACTGGCTTTTTAAGAGGGTGTAAAGCGGCTGGGCGAAACGGACAGTAGCAGGCGTAGCTGCGATCTCCCACCACCATGTGAGGCTGGGTGTAGGATGCGTGCACTTGGAATATATTTGGAATTCCAGCGCAGGGAACCTCGAACTCAAAGGTCACAAATATAACCCCGGCGTCTGAAAAAGCTGAAAGATCCAGTGGCGGCCCGTGAATCGTCGAGGTCGGTTCATAGGTTTTTCCTTCGATGGTGAGCTTGGGTGCGTAGATCCGTTTCGCTCCGGCAAAGCTCCGGTCACGATCAGGGTAATCCGCGACGTACACCGGGAGCAGGATATGAAAAGCGTCGTTGTGCCTTTTCGAAAAAACCGTGCCGGGTTGATTGAAGGTGTAATCGCCGGAAACGGCGGTGGAATCCGGCGCAATGCGCAGGATGACCTCCTCGTGGGTCATTTGAATCTCGCGATCTCTCCGCCGGGTGGCGCCATTGTCGTTAACATCGTTTTCGACGACAATGGGATTGCCGCGGCAAGGTGCAGATAGGCATCCGGCCAAGGCCATGGTGAAGGGAATGAACAGGTGGCGCGCCTTCATGGAGCGGTTCATTTGGCCAACAGAATCACGTCGCAGTCTTCACCGCCAGCTCGACGGCGACGACGGTGATGGTGCCGCTGGCGCCGTTGTAGAGTTCGATCTCGTTCCAACCCTCGCGGATGAGGGCGAGGGGGAATTCGTAGTTGTAGGCCGTGTGCGCGGCGGCGTGGTGCGTGAGCGAGCCGCAGGGGAAGAGCAGGCGGTCGGTCGCGGTGCGGGTGGCATTGGGCCAGCTGCCGTTGAACGACACGGGGAGTTCGCCAACGGGGTCGGATTTTTTCACGACGACCTGCACGAGGAGGCGCAGGCCCTTGCCCGCGGGCTCCGCACACATCGGGAGGCGCACGGCCTGGCGCCAGTGCGATTCGAGGATGACGGGCAGGGGCGGCGGCAGCTCGAAGGGCGGGAGCGAGAGGCCGCCGCCGTAGCTCTTGTCGGAAAAGGCGTAGTGCTTTTCGCGGCCGCGCAGGAAGTCGAGGCGATGCGCGTCGCGCAGCATCGTATAATCGGTGGTGAGGCCCGGCAGGCGGGACTGGTCGGTGCAGTAGAGGTTGAACCACTCGATGCCGTCGGCGCCGAGGGCAAGCTTGCCCGCGGCGTTGCCGTAGAGGAGTTCGCGGCTGGCGGACATGAAGCGGATCTCGCGCGCGACCTTGGCCGCCGGTCCGAGCGTGGGTAGCGCGTTGGCACCGTCCTCGATGACGCCGTAGATCGCCGGGCGCGGGCCGAGGTCGCGGCGGAGTTCGTCGTGCGGCATTTCCCACGCGGTGCGCCAGAAGCCGGAGGGATTCACGAAGTCGAGCGTGCCGTCGTGGCAGAGCGCGGCGATGTCGATGCCGATGGTCTTCAGGGTTTCGAGCCGGCCGGGGATGCGCATGCCGAACCAGAAGGGCCGGCCGGTCTTTTCCGCGCGGCGCTGGGTGAGCGCGCGGATCGAGCGAAACCAGTCGCTCATCATCGCGATGGTCGCGGCGGAGGCGTGGGGCTCGCAGCAGAGCGGCTGGCGCCACCAGTCGAGTTCGAGGCCCTCGTAGTCGTAGTCCTCCACGACTTCCTTGATCTGGGCGAACATCATGGCGCGCACTTCCGGCAGCTCGTAGTTGAGCCCCTCGCGGTAGGTCCAGTCGCCCGCCATCGAGGGATAGGTGCTGCGCTTGAGGCGCATCGCGGGATCCTTGAGCAGCGGATGGTTGAAGAAGCTGCCTTGGAAATTGCGGTGCCCGTGCAGGTCGTTCATGCGCACGCTGACCCACGGTGCGACGCCACGCTGGCGGCAGGCCTTGGTCGTCTCCGCGAGCCAGTCCACCCCGGCCTCGGTGAGGTCGAGGTACTGGTTGAAGAAGAGCACGGCGCGATCCATGTACTGCTCCACCTCGTCGGGCTTGGTGAAGCCGCCGCACACGGCGTGGCCGCGGAAAAACTCCCGGTCGCCGCGCCGGTAGCCGTCGAGGATCGTGGGGATGACCTTGCTCGGGTACCACGCCTTGGAAGCGTTGGCGTTGATGATGAAGGTATCGACGCCGTTCGTCGCCAGCTCCTCGACGTAGCGGTGGATCGCGCGCGCCGAGAACGGTCCGCCCTCCGGCTGCCAGCGCTCGGGGTTGTAGAAATAGACGCAGGTGTCGCCGTTGAAGAGATTCCGGTGCCGCGCCGTGATCGCCTCGCGCGGAGTAGGCGCGGCGGCTGGGGCGGCAGGCTTGCCCGTATCGGCTGTAAGGTTACGGGGAAGGATCGCGGCGGCGGTGACGCCGAGGGCGGAGACGCGGAGGAAATCGCGGCGGGTGTTTTTCATGGGGCGGGCACGGCGGAAGGCCGCGAGGGGTCCCGCCAGCATTACGGGCGGACGCGCCGGCGCGACGCTGTTTTAAGGTCCGCGCGCTGAAAATACATCATCCGGCGCGGGGTCGCCCAAACACCGAATCGAACACAATCGAACACAATCGGACAATTCTCCGGGGCGGTGCCGTCGCCATCCGCGTCGATCCGCACTGATCCGCGATTCCTCGACATCAGCGCGCTTGATTTTTCCGAAAACCGTCCCGCCGGCCGGCTCAGCCGCCGGTCTCGGACTGGAGCTCGTCCTTGTACTTGTGGCCGCCCCACTTGTCGCAGCCGCCCTGGCCGCTGGGGCGGACCGTCGGGCGCTGCACGTCGGTGTAGCCCTTGTAGGCGTAGGGGTCCCGGCCGGCGACGATGATGATGTCGCGAAAATCGTACTGGGCGACGTGCGAGCCCTCGGGCGGCTTGCCCCACGGGAGGTGCGACTCGCAGCTCATGTAATGGTTCACCAGCGAGCGGCGGTAGGTGCCGGCGGGCGCGCGGTTGGGGAGCGAGCGGTGCAACAGGTATCCGTTGAAAAATACGACACTGCCAGCCTCGACCTCGACGGGCACGGCCTCCTCGTCGCGGTAGGGGAAGCCGACGGACTGCTCGGCGCAGTCGAAGCGGCGGTCGCCGTGCCAGCGCTGCTCCCAGAGGATGCCGGGCTTGTGCGAGCCGGGCATGACCCAGAGGCAGCCGTTGTCGATGGTGGCGCGGTCGAGCGCGATCCACGAGCCGAGCAGCGAGCGGTCGCGCGTGGGGATGTAGTCCTCGTCCTGGTGCCAGGCCTGGCCGGGCTTGCCGGAGGACTTGATGAAGAGCATCGACTGCATGAACTTCACGTTGGGCCCGATGACGTTGGTGAGGGTGTTCACCGTGGGCTTGTTGTGCACGGCGGCGAGCATCACCTCGGAGCACTTGTGCGGAAAATGGATGCAGAGGAAACGGTTCAGCACCGAGTCGTCGGGCTCGGCGGGATCGGCCTTCGGGTGGTCGGGCAGCTCGCCGCGGTCGCCGCGGCAGATGAGCGTGGTCTCGTTTTTCAGCGCCTCGATCTCGGCGGGGCTGAAGGCGTCCTCGAGCACGAGGTAGCCGTTGGCGTCGAAGAAAGCCTTCACCGCAGCCGGGTCGGCGTCGGGCGAAAAGTAGCCCGGCGGGCGCACCTTGGGGAAGGTGCTGCGGCGTGTGCCGGCGTGGCCACCGGTGACGGTGACGAGCTGGCGGATCGGGGCGGGGGCGGTCTCGGGGCTTGCGGTGCTCATGGCGTAGATATATCTATTAACATATCTCCATGCCCAAGGCCAGCCATCCGGCTCTCAAAAATATATCCAAAACGCTTCGCACGGCGGGCAACTCCCGGGTATTTTTCGGCGACGTGATCTACGCGCCCGGCGGCAGCTGCGGGCCGCGCGTGCAGGCGGACTACCAGATCGTGGTGATGGTGCAGGGCTCGGTGACGGCCGACGTCGAGGGGCGGACGGTGAAGCTCGCGGAGGGCGAGGCGGGGCTGTTTCTGCCGGGTCGGATGGAGTTTTTCAAATTTCCGCCGGAGGCGCGCGCGCACCACACGTGGTGCTCCGTGCATCCGTCGCTGGTCGATGCGGCGCTGGCGGAGGTGTGCCGCCGGGCGGAGCCGGTGCAGCCGGTGACGCGCCGCTTCGAGCAGCTGATGGAGCTGGGCCTCTCGATCCCGCAGCGCGCGGACCAGCCGCGGGCGCACGCCCTCGTGGAATCGCTGGGGCTCGCGACCTTGCAGGCGTTTTTGTTCGCCGGAGTGGAGGGTCGTGGCGGCGCGGCCGAGCCGGATGCGCTGCGCCGCGCGCTGGAGTGGATCGGCCAGCAAGGCCACACGGCGGTGGACCTGCCCGCGCTGGCCAAGGCGTCGGGCGTGTCACCCGCGCAGCTGGTGAAGCTTTTCCGCCAGCACCTCGGCACGACCCCGATCCGCCACGTGTGGGAAACGCGCACGCGCCGCGGCGCGCAGCTCCTGCGCGAGACCGGCCTGACGGTGGGCGAGGTGGCGTTTCGCTGCGGGTTTCAGACGCCGTTTCATTTTTCGCGCTGGGTGCGGGAGCTGTTCGGCGTGTCGCCGCGCGAGCTGCGGTCGCGGGTGTGGGGGCGGAAGAAAAACGCCGCCTAAACGGCGGGCCGTTTTCCATTTGCCGGGTCAGGCGGGGGCCGGTAGCTCTCGGGTGTCCCCCTCTATTTCCCTTTCACCATGAGCTTCTCCGCCATCCTCCGTTCCATTTGCTTCGTCCTGATCCTCTTCATGGCCCTCTACGTGGGCATGAACAACGTGCACGAGATCGATTTCTTCTTCCCGATCGCCGGCACGACGGCGAAGGCCCCGATCCACGCCTCCGCGGCGATGATCTTCTTCGGGATGTTCGTGATCGGCGTGCTCGCCGGCACGATCCTCACCGCCGGCAGCGGCGGTGGTGGCGGCAACGGCGGCGGCAGCTCGAAGAAAAAGTCGAGTCGCTGAGCGGTGAAGCGCGGTGGTGCGGACGTCCGGCCCCGGCCCGTACCGTGGCCTTGGCCGCCAGGGCGCACCGCGCCTGATCGGGTCACGCCTTCGTCCGCCAGCATCTGCGCCTGCGTTACCTCGTCGTCGGCACAGTCACCGTCGGATTCGCGGGCGGCGGCAGTTGCGCGGACTGGTAGGCCAGCAGCCGCCAGGCGTCGCCCTCCTTTTTCCACACGGCGAGGAACTGCACGGAAAACTCGAGGCGCTTCTCGCCGGTGTTCACGCGGAGCTTGGCGCGTCCGTTCATGACGGCGACGTCGTTGCCCACGGGCGTGATCACGCGCTCGGTGTAATCGTAGGCCTCGTACCTCATCTGGCTGCCGCGGATGGCGGCGATGAACTGGTCCTTCGTCTGCACGCGGCCGTCGGTATGGCCATAGTGGAGCTGGGCGGACAGCAGCGAGGCCACGCGGGTGGTGTCACCGCGGACCGTCGCGAGCACGCGCGCGGTATCGGCGGCGCGCACCTCCTCCTCGACGGACATGGCGTGTGCCGCCAGCAACGGCAGGCAGAGGAGGGCGAAGCAAAGGACGAGGCGGCGCATGGGAAAGGGATCAGCGTTTGACGGGATGGGGCCGGCCTGCGTCGTCGATGGCGACGTAGGTGAAACAACCCTTGGTGACGCGCTGCGCTGTGTTGTTTGTGAAGCGCTGCACCCAGACCTCGATATCGATCTTCATCGACGTGCGGCCGATTGACGCAACCGCGGCATGGCAGGAGATCGTGTCGCCCACGGCGACGGGGTGCAGGAAGGCCATGCCGTCGATGGCGACGGTGGTGACGCGGCTGCGCGCGGTGTTGCGCGCGAGGATGGCGCCGCCGAGGTCCATCTGCGAGACGAGCCAGCCGCCGAAGATGTCGCCGTTGCCGTTGGCGTCGGCGGGCATGGCGATCGTGCGGATGACGACTTCGCCGGTGGGCGCGGCGGGATTTTCAGGCGCGGCAGGCATGAGGAAATACTACGCGCAATGCGCAGCCGCGCCATGAAAAAGAAAGTAGGGCGGGTCTTTGACCCGCCCTTTGACGTCGAAAACGGACGGGCGCCAAGGGCAGGTCAAAGACCTGCCCTACTTCGATCCATGCGCGTCACTTTACTCCAGTCCGGTGAAGAACCGGTTGAAGCGCGGACGCAGCCAGTGGTTGAGATCGCCGGAGACGACGACGGCCTTGGCTTCGCCGATGATTTCCGTGCGGGGCATGAAGCCGAAGAAGCGCGAGTCCCGGCTGTTGTCGCGGTTGTCGCCCATCATGAAGTAGTGGCCCTCGGGTACGCGCACCGGGCCGAAGCTCCGGAGCGCGGGGCGGCCGGGCAGCGCCATCACGGCGTGGCTGTGCGCGCCGAGGGTTTCGCGGGCGAAGAGCGCCGCATCGCGCTCGGTGGGCTCGAGGTCGCGCACGCCGCGGGCGTCGGTCGCGAGCGGAGCGTAGGGCGCGGGCGTGCCGTTGACGTAGAGGATCTCGCGGCGGAGCTCGATGGTGTCGCCGGGCTGGCCGATCACGCGCTTCACGAGGCGGGTGCCGTCATCGGGCGCGAAGCACACGACGACGTCGCCGCGCGCGGGCTCGGCCCAGCGGGCGAGGCGGGCGGTGGTGAAGGGTACGCGCAGGTCATAGGCGAGCTTGTTGATGAACACCACGTCGCCGCACAGGATGGTCGGCTGCATGGAGCCGGTGGGCACGTAGTTGATGTCGGCCACCGCGGACTTGGCCGCGGCGATGCAGAGGAAGGGCAGGGCGAGGGGACGGATCCAGTTCTTCCAGAGGGAGTGCAGGAGGGGACGCAGGTTCATGCCCGGAGCCTATCGCGCCGCGGCGGGCGGGCCAGCGGCGTGGGATGAGCGGTGCGCGGGCAGGGATGGCTGGCTAGTTTTCGTTTGTTTTCAGCGGTGCGCAGGCCGATAGTCGCGGGATGTCAGGCAAATCTTCCCAAGCTGCTTTTGCGCGGCTGTTCGACGAGGTCGGCACAGTGGACAGCGTGGGTGTCGAGGAGCGCGTCGCGAAATACACCACACGCTCGATCAAGAAGGCCGCCAAGGTGCAGGGCCTCAAGCTCGCCGCGTCGATGATCGATCTCACGACCCTCGAGGGCAAGGACACGCCCGGCAAGGTCGCCTCGCTTTGCCAGAAGGCGCTGCATCCGCACGACGGCCTCGATGTGCCGCAGGTCGCCGCCGTGTGCGTCTATCCCTCGATGGTGCGCCACGCGCGCAAGGCCCTCGGGCACGACACCGGTGTGCGCATCGCGTCGGTGGCGACGGCGTTCCCCAGCGGGCAGGCCCCGTTGAAGACCCGCCTTGCCGAGGTGAAGGCCGCGGTGGCCGACGGCGCCGACGAGATCGACATGGTGATCAACCGCGGGGCGTTTCTTGCGGGTGAGTTTGCCGAGGTGCAGGACGAGATCGCCGCGGTCGTCACCGCGTGCGGCGACGCCACGCTCAAGGTCATCCTCGAGGTCAGCGAACTGGAGACCTACGACAACATCCGCGCCGCCTCCTTCCTCGCGATGCGCGTGATCCGCGAAAACGACTTCATCAAGACAAGCACGGGCAAGACCTCCCTCAACGCCACGCTCGGCAACAACCAGGTGATGATCGAGGCCATCCGCGACTACTACCTCGATACCGGCATCGCCATCGCGATGAAGCCCGCCGGCGGCATCCGCACCGCGAAGCAGGCGCTGCAGTTCCTCATCGCCGTGAAGGAGACGCTCGGCGACGCCTGGCTCACCAACGCCCGCTACCGCTTCGGCGCGAGCTCCCTGCTCAACGACGTGCTCCGCCAGCTCGAAAAGGAAAAGACCGGCGCCTACCAGGCCCCGTATTATTTCACCGAAGCCACCGAGAGCTACTGAGTTTCGTTTTTAACCACGGATGGACACAGATAAACACGGATTCAATCTGCCGGAGGGCGAGCGGACCCATGCGATTATCGGGTGCGCCTTCGAAGTGCTTAACGAGGTCGGTCATGGCTTGCATGAGAAGCCCTATGAGAATGCACTGGTAGTGGAGTTTGGATTGAGGGGTCTGCCGTTTGAGCAGCAGCGCCGATATGAGGTCCGGTACAAGCAGGTTCCGATCGGAGAATTCGTTCCAGACTTGATTGTCGGATCCACGGTCGTGGTGGATACAAAGGTGATCGATCGGATCACTGACTTGGAGCGCGGGCAGATGCTTAATTATCTGCGTATCACCAAACTTCGTGTTGGCCTAATCATAAACTTTAAACGCCCGAAATTGGAATGGGAGCGGATCGTTGCCTGATCCGTGTGCATCCGCGTCCATCCGTGGTTAAAAAATAATCGTCATGCCCACTCTCACTGAAAAGAAAACCACCCGCTCCGGGCGTCCTGCGCCGGAGCTCATCTTTGGCGACCTCTGGGAGTACGATCCCGCGCCCGAGACGGCCGATCCGAAGCTGAAGGCCCGTTACGACCTCTTCATCAACGGCGCCTTCGTCGCGCCTAAGTCGGGCAAGTATTTCGACTCCATCAACCCGGCCAACGAGCAGAAGCTCGCCGAGATCGCCCTCGCCAACAAGGACGACGTCGATGCTGCTTACGCCGCGGCGCAGCGCGCCTTCGACACCACGTGGGGCAAGATGCCGGGCCGCGAGCGCGCCAAGTATCTCTACCGCATCGCGCGCCTGCTGCAGGACCGCGCGCGCGAGTTCGCGGTCGCGGAGACCCTCGACGGCGGCAAGCCGATCAAGGAATCCCGCGACTTCGACGTACCGATGGCCGCCGCGCATTTCTTTTACCACGCCGGTTGGGCCGACAAGCTTGAGTACGTGGCCCCCGGCCACAAGGTCGCGCCGCTCGGCGTCGTCGGGCAGGTGATCCCGTGGAATTTCCCGCTGCTCATGCTCGCGTGGAAAATCGCCCCGGCCCTCGCGATGGGCAACTGCGTCGTCCTCAAGCCCGCCGAGACCACCTCCGTCACGTGCCTGAAGCTCGCGGAGATTTTGCAGGATGCCGGCCTGCCGCCGGGCGTCGTCAATTTTGTCACGGGCTTCGGCGAAACGGGCGCCGCGGTGACGGGTCATCCGACGCCGGCCAAGATCGCATTCACCGGCTCGACTGAGGTCGGCAAGATCATCATGCGCTCGCTCGCGGGCACCGACAAGAAGATGACCATGGAGCTCGGCGGCAAGGCGGCCAACATCGTCTTCGACGACGCACCGCTCGACCAGGCCGTCGAGGGCATCGTGAACGGCATCTTTTTCAACCAGGGCCACGTCTGCTGCGCCGGCTCGCGCCTGCTCGTGCACGAGCCCGTCGCCGACAAGGTCCTCGCGAAGCTGAAGAACCGCCTCAAGGTCCTCCGCGTCGGCGACCCGATGGACAAGAACACCGACCTCGGCGCGATCAACTCGCGCGAACAGCTCAAGCGCATCACCGAGCTCGTCGCGAGCGGCGTGAAGGAAGGCGCGGAGCTTTACCAGCCGCCCTGCAAGCTGCCGACGAAGGGTTTTTATTTCCGCCCCACGCTCTTCAGCGGGGTCTCGATGAGCCACCGCATCGCGCGCGAGGAGATCTTCGGCCCGGTGCTCAGCATCCTTACCTTCCGCACCGTCGAGGAGGCGGTCGAGAAGGCCAACAACACCGCCTACGGCCTCAGCGCGGGTGTGTGGACCGACAAGGGTTCGCGTATCCTTAAGATGTCCACCGAGCTCAAGGCCGGCGTCGTCTGGGCCAACACCTACAACAAGTTCGACCCCACCTCGCCCTTCGGCGGCTACAAGGAGAGCGGCTTCGGCCGCGAAGGCGGCCGCCAAGGCCTCCTCGACTACTGCCAACTCACCTAAACCGGAAAGAGACAGAATGAACAGAATTTATAAAATGGATTCCGCAGCAGTCGGGTTCTGACCCATTCCGTTCATTCTGTTAATTCTGTCCAAAACCACTCCATGGCCAACACGCCTTATCTTACCGCCCCGCAGAAGATGTCCACGATGCCCCCGGGCATCCCGTACATCATCGGCAATGAAGCCGCCGAGCGTTTCAATTTCTACGGGATGCGCGCCATCCTCGTGGTCTTCATGACCCAGTATCTCGTCACGCGCAGCGGCGCGCCCGACCTGATGAAGGAGAGCGAGGCCAACCAGTGGTACCACTGGTTCGTCGCTTCGAACTACTTTTTCCCCGCGCTCGGGGCGATCATCGCCGACGCCTTCTGGGGCAAGTACCGCACGATCTTCTGGCTCTCGCTCGTGTACTGCGCGGGCAGCCTCGTGCTGGCGTTCGACCATACGCGCCTCGGACTCGGGCTGGGGCTCGGCCTCATCGCCTTCGGCGCGGGCGGCATCAAGCCCTGCGTCTCCTCGCACGTCGGCGACCAGTTCGGGCCGGACAACAAGCACCTCATTTCCAAGGCGTTCAGCTGGTTCTACATTTCGGTCAACGCCGGCTCGTTCGTCTCCATTCTGCTCACGCCGTGGCTGCTGCAGAAATACGGCGCGGGCGCGGCCTTTGGCATTCCCGCCGTGCTGATGCTGGTCGCGACGTGGGCCTTCTGGCTCGGGCGCGGCAAATTCGCGCATATCCCGCCGGGCGGGAAAACCTTCCTGCGCGACACCTTCAACCGCGAGGGTTGGTCGGTCATCGGTCGCATCGCCGTCGTCTTTGCCTTTGTCGCGGTATTCTGGTCGCTCTGGGACCAGAGCGGCGGCGAGTGGGTGCTGCAGGCGGAGAAGATGGATCTGCATTTCCTCGGCATCACGTGGTACTCCTCCCAGATCCAGACGGTGAATGGCCTGATGATTTTGGCCTTCATCCCGTTGCTCCATTACGTGGGGTATCCGCTCATCAGCCGGGTCTTCCCGCTCACACCGCTGCGCAAGATCGGCCTCGGCCTCGTGGTCACGGGCCTGTCGTTTCTCGTGAGCGCCTGGATCGAGCGGCAGCTGGCCGCCGGACTGAAGCCCAACGTCGGCTGGCAGATGCCGGCCTACGCTCTGCTCTCCGCGGGCGAGGTGATGGTGTCGATCACGTCGCTCGAGTTTGCCTACACGCAGGCGCCGCGCCACATGAAGTCGATCATCATGTCGCTCTACCTGCTCTCCATTTCGGCGGGCAACGCCTTCACGGCGCTCGTGTACATGTTCATCACCAAGCCCGACGGCACCCTGAAATGGCACGGCGCGGACTACTACACCTTCTACGCCTACCTTTCCATCGGCTGCGTCGCGGCCTACATCTTCGTCGCGAAGGCCTACAAGGAGAAGACCCACCTCCAGGGTGAGGTCTCCGAAACCGAAATCGAAGCCGACAACACCGCCGCCACATGAGCCGTCTCCCCATCACCAAGACCCCGAAGGTTTACGTCGGCGGTGCGTTCATCCGCTCCGAGAGCGCGCGCACGTTTCCGCTGAAGGATGCCGCGGGCAATTTCTTCGCCAACATCCCGCAGTGCACGCGCAAGGACCTGCGCAACGCCGTCGAGGCCGCCGCCAAGGCCGGCCCGGGCTGGGCGAAGCGCACCGCGTACAACCGCGGCCAGATCCTCTATCGCCTCGGCGAGATGATCGAGGCGCGCGCCGGCGAGCTGGCCGACGCGATCCGCCTCGGCGGCGCCAGCGAGGCCGCAGCGGCCAAGGAAGTCGCCGCGACGGTGGACCGCCTCGTGTACTACGCGGGCTGGTGCGACAAGTACGAGCAGGTGCTGGGCAACGTGAACCCCGTCGCCTCCGCGCATTTCAACTTCACCGTCACGGAGCCGATGGGCGTGGTTGGCGTGATCGCGCCCGACGAGGCGCCGCTGCTCGCGTTGGTGTCGCTGATCGCGCCCGCGATCACGAGCGGCAACACGGTGGTCGCGCTCGCTTCTTCCACGCAGCCTTACCCGGCGATCCTCCTCGGTGAGATGCTCGCGACGAGCGACCTGCCGGGCGGCGTGGTTAATGTGCTGACGGGCTTCCGCAAGGAGATCGTGCCCACCTTCGCCACGCACACGCACCTGCGCGCGGTCTCCGGCGTGGCCAACGCCGAGGAACGCAAGGCGCTCAAGCTCGGCGCGGCCGAAAGCGTGAAGCGCACGCACCTGCTGAAGGCCGAGGACAAGACCGACTGGCTGGCCGCGAGCGCCCAGAGTCTCTACGCGATCCGCGATACGCTGGAATTCAAGACGACCTGGCACCCGATCGGGGCGTGAGTTCGGAGGGATCGGCACCCGATGCCGGTCACTCCGCCACCTTCACGCGCTCCCTCTACGGCGGCGAGGTGGCGCATACGATCGGCGGCCTTGGCGAAGGTGAAGGGCTTTTCGGCCCAAAGGGCGACCGGCGGCAGGTAAAGGAAGGCCTGCAAAAGGAGGCGGCGAATCATCGTGCCGGGAGACTCCCAGCCAAACCCGGCGGGCAACCCGCATGCGACCAACGGCGTTTAAGACGGATTCGCGGGCAAAGGTTTGGCTTTAAAGGAGAAAGAGATTCGTGAATGGTTCGCGTCGTGCGATATCCGGGGCAAATGGCGGGAGGGTGGCGGCGGGCGCTGCTGGCGGCTGCGGCCTTGATGTTGGGCGTCTCCGGATACGCGGAGGATGCGTCCACGCCCGCGCCCGAGCATGTGCGGTTGCAGCTGAAGTGGCAGCACCAGTTTCAGTTCGCGGGCTATTACGCGGCGGTCGCGCAGGGCTATTACCGCGAGGCGGGCCTCGAGGTGGAGCTCATGGAGGCGGAGCCGGGGCGCGACCCGGTGCAGACGGTGCTGAAGGGTGGCGCGGAATACGGCGTGGGCACCTCGGAGCTGATGCTGCTCCGCGGCACGGGTCAGCCGGTGGTGGTGCTCGCGGCGATCTTCCAACACTCGCCGCTGGTCCTCGTCGCGCTGCACCGCGCGGGGGTGAACGACCTGCACGACCTGCATGACAAGCCGATGATGATCGAGCCGCAGTCGGCGGAGCTGTTCGCCTATTTCCGCAACGAGGGTGTCGATCCCAAGACGCTGCACATCGTGCACCACACGTTTAGCACCGACGACCTGCTGCAGGGGCGGGTGGCGGCGATGTCGGCCTACTCGACGGACGAGCCCTTCACCCTGCGTGCGGCGGGGGTGGATTTCCTGACGTTCACGCCGCGGGCGGGCGGCATCGATTTCTACGGGGACAACCTGTTCACGACCGAGGGCGAGATCCGGCAGCACCCGGCGCGGGCGCGGGCGTTCCGGCAGGCGAGCCTGCGCGGCTGGGACTATGCGCTGGCGCACCCGCAGGAGATGATCGACCTGATCCTGCGCGAGCACGGCCGGCGCAAATCCCGCACGCACCTGGAGTTCGAGGCCGAGCAGACGGCCCTGCTGATGCACCCGGGGCTGATCGAGGTCGGACACATGAACCCGGGCCGCTGGCGCCACATTGCGGATACGTACGCCGAGTTCGGGATGCTGCCGCGGGATTTCCCGCTCGACGGTTTCCTCTACGAGGCCGACCCGCGGCCGAACCTCCGCTGGCTCTACTGGGCGCTGGCGGCGGCCTGTGTGCTGGCGGTCGCGGGCTTCGGCTGGCTGCTGCCGATGCTGCGGCTCAACCGCCGCCTCGCGCGCAGCGAGCGCCAGTACCGCGAGCTGGCGGAAAACGCGCCGTTCCCCGTGACCATCAGCAGCTATGCCTCGAGCGAGATGCTCTACGCCAACCGCCGCGCGGGCGAGCTGCTCGGCGCCAACGCCGGCATCGAGGGCGAGCGGGCCGCGGATTATTACGAGAACATCACGGACCGCGACGCGCTGGTGGCGGATCTCGGGGCCGGCCGCACGGTGACGGACCGCGAGGTGTGCTTTGTGCGGCGCGACGGCCGCCGCGTGTGGACGCTGCTCTCGGCGGGCACCATCGAGTTCCAGGGCCAGCGCGCGATCGTCATCGCGGTGCAGGACATCACCGCGCGCCGCACGATGGAGGAGGACCTGCGCAAGGCGAAGGGCGCGGCCGAGGCGGCCAGCGCGGCGAAGGGCCGCTACCTCGCCGTGATGAGCCACGAGATCCGCACGCCGCTCAACGGCATGCTCGGCCTGATCGCGCAGCTGCGCACCGAGCCGCTGCCGGCCCCGCAGCGCGAGGACCTCGAGATGATGGAGCGCTCCGGCCAGGCGCTGCTCACCCTCATCACCAACCTGCTGGATTTTTCCCAGCTCGACGCCGGCCACGTGGAGCTCGAGGAGCGGCCGGTGGCCGTGGCCGACCTGCTGCGCGACCTCTCCACGCTGTTTCGCGCGGCGGCCGGGGCGAAGGGCGTGGACCTGCGCCACACGGTGCGGCCCGAGGTGCCGCCGGTGATCCTGACCGACGAGCTCCGGCTGCGGCAGATCCTTTCCAACCTCCTGTCCAACGCGATCAAGTTCACCGCCACGGGCACGGTGGAGATCATGGCCGAGCTGATGCCGGCGCGCGAGACCGACGCGCCCGCGGCGTGCCGTCTGCGCTTTCACGTCACCGACACAGGCATCGGACTTTCACCCGACCAGATGGCGCGTCTCTTCGAACCCTACGCGCAAGGCGACGCCACGGTGGCGCGCCGCTACGGCGGCACGGGCCTGGGGCTGTCGATTTCCAAGCGGCTCGCGCAGCTCCTCGGCGGCGGGATCATGGTGCAGAGCACGCCCGGCGAGGGCGCGATCTTCTCCGTGGAGATACTAACGCGAGTGGCGTCAATCGACGCGTGAGGCGCGGCGCAGCTGCGCCAGAATTTCCGCCCGGCGCGGCATCGCGGGCGCGGCACCGCGGCGCGTGACGGAGACGGCGGCGGCCGTGTTGGCGAAGCGCGCGGCCGCCATGAAATTCCCCGGCTTTGCCGCGAGCGCGGCGCACAGGGCGCCGACAAAGGCATCGCCCGCGCCGGTGGTATCAATGGCGCGCACGGCATGGGCGGTGAGCAGCTGACCGCCCTCGGGCCGTGAAACGAAACAGCCCCGCGAGCCGAGCGTGAGGATGACCGTCGGCACACCGACCGCGCGGCAGAGCGCCTGCAGCACCGCGGGCGAGGGCCGGCGGGCGCGGGCGGCGGCGCCGAGCTTGCGCCGCACTGCGGCGACGGCGGGCAGGCGCGCGGTGATGGCGTCGAACTCGGTTTCGTTGGGGATCAGCACATCGACGTGCGCGAGGATGGCGGGGTCGAAGTCCGGGCGCATCGGCGCGGGATTGAGCACGGTGAGGGCGCCGGACCGGCGGGCCGACCGCAGCACGGCGGCGTTGGTGGCGAGGGCGATCTCATGCTGGCAGACGACGACGCGGGCGCCGCGCAGCAGGGCGGCCGGCACATCGGCGGGGCGCAGCGCGCCGTTGGCACCGAGGGCGACGACGATCTGGTTTTGCCCGGCGCCGTTGACCAGGATCGCGGCGTTGCCGGTGGGAAGTTTTTTCTCCGCGATGCGCGTGGCGATGCCCTCGGCGCGGAGGAAACGCGCGGCCTCGCGGCCAAAGGCGTCGCGCCCCAGCGCGGCGACGAAGGCCGTGGCGCCGCCGGCGCGGGCGCAGGCGACGGCCTGATTGGATCCCTTGCCGCCGGGACCGGAGGTGAACCGGCCCACGATGGTCGAGCCGGGCGCGGGGAACTCGGTGCAGTTCCACGTGAGATCCTGGTTAAAGCTGCCGACGACCACGATGCGAGGTTTCATGGGGCGAGGCTGGGTGGGCGCGGGCCGGGGCACAAGCGCGCCGCTCATCCGCGGGGTGCGCCGTTTGTCCAAAGTTTGCGCCCGGCGCGGCGGAAGTCCTTACTTTCGCCACCGATGGAAAGCTCCCCGACCGCCAATGTGCTCCTGGACGACGCGCCGCGCCGCGAACGCGCGAAGCGCCGGCTGTACGTCATGTGCCAGATGGGCGGCTGGCTGTTTTTCCTGATGCTGCAGCTGGTGTTCACGCAGGTGTTCAAGAGCTCGGAGCCGCAGGAGCACGAGCCGAACTACTGGAACATCGTGATGATCATCGCGGTGGGTCTGCTGCTCACGCATTTCACGCGGCGCTACCTCACGCGCTGGGGCTGGAAGGACCTCGGCTGGCGCCCGCTGCTGCCGCGCATCCTCGCGCTGAGCGCGGTGATCGCCTTTGTCTGGTGCGTGATCGGGTACGGCTGGCAGTTCGGGGTGATGGGCGAGGAGTGGCCCAAGAAATACCACCCGCTGACCCTGTTCTTCGTCAGCTGGATCAACGCCGCGATCATGATGGTCGGCTGGCTGTGCCTCTATTTCTTCTACCATCTCTTCGACCGCTACAATCGTCTCGAGATCGAGCGGCTGCGGCTCGGTACCTCGGTGAAGGAAGCCGAGCTGCGCGCGCTGAAGGCGCAGGTGAACCCGCACTTTATCTTCAACTCCCTTAACTCCGTCCGCGCGCTGATCGACGAGGACCCCGCGCGGGCGCGGCAGTCCGTCACGCGGCTGGCCAACCTCCTGCGCTACTCGCTGCAGAGCGGCCAGCTGGAGACGGTGCCCTTCGAGGATGAGCTGCGGGTGGTGAACGACTACCTCGCGCTCGAGCAGGTTCGCCACGAGGAGCGGCTGCGGGTGCGGCTGGATATCGCGCCTGAGACGCTCACGTTGCCCGTGCCGCCGATGCTGCTGCAGACCCTGGTGGAAAACGCCGTGAAGTACGGCATCTCCGCGCGGCCCGAGGGCGGCGAGATCGCGATCGTCGCGCGCCGCGAGAGCGACTCGCTGCGCCTGCAGGTGACCAACCCCGGCGAACTCGCCACCGCCGCCGCGCGCGTGCGCACCTCCTCCACGGGCGTCGGCCTGCGCAACGCCGCCGAGCGCCTCCGCCTCCTCTTCGGCGAGAGCGCCACGCTGCGCCTCCGCGCCGACACGCCCGAGCTCGTCGTGGCCGAGGCCATCGTGCCGCTCGCCGCCGCCCGCGCCTGATTTTTACCGCCGCCATGAAAGCCCTGCTCATCGACGACGAACGCCTTGCGCGCAACGAACTCCGCCGGCTGCTGGCGGCCTTCCCCGACCTGGAGATCGTCGGCGAGGCGGCCAATGCGAAGCAGGCGCGCGAACAGCTCGCGGCGCTCTCGCCCGACCTCATTTTCCTCGACGTGCAGATGCCGGGTGAAACCGGCATGGAGCTGCTCGCCTCGCTCGAGGCGCCCGTGCCGCACGTGATCTTCACCACCGCCTACGACGAGTTTGCGGTGAAGGCCTTCGAGCTCAACGCGCTCGACTACCTGCTCAAGCCCGTGGACCCCGCGCGCCTCGCCGCCGCGGTGGAAAAGCTGCGCGAGAAGGCCGCCGGCGCCGAGACCCAAGCGGCCAAGCCGGCCCCGCGCGACCGCCTCGCGGCCGAGGACAAGGTCTTCGTGCGGGAGGGCGACCGCTGCTGGTTCGTCGAGGTGAAGTCGATCCGCCTCCTGGAGAGCGAGGGCAACTACACCCGCGTGCACTTCGACAACGCCCAGCCGCAGCTCTTCCGCTCGCTCAACGCGATGGAGGAGCGGCTCGACCCGAAATATTTCTTCCGCGCGAACCGTCGCCAGATCATCAACCTCGCCTGGATCGACAAGATCGAGCCGTGGTTCAGCGGCGGCCTCCTCGTCCACCTGAAGGGCGGCGCCAAGGTCGAATTGAGCCGCCGCCAGGCCCAGGATTTCCGCGAGAAAATGAGTTTATAATTTTTTGGCCCACGGAACACACG
>JAFEGO010000054.1 GCA_018239845.1 Verrucomicrobiota bacterium | reverse complement strand
CGATCGCCGGCTTCCTCGCGACGGAGATGGATTGCCTCGTGCTCGGCTCCTACTTCCTGGAAAAGCGCGAGCTGCCCCCGGCCTTCCAGCACAGCGGCGAGTCGCGCACCTTCGCCCCGGACTGATCCCGGCGCGCGATTGCCAACCCCCGGTTCCTCCCGTAGCGAATTTCCCCTTTCATGAGATCCCTGAAAAGCCTCTCCCGTCTCCTGCGCGAATTCTGGGCCTTTGCGCGCGAGCGCAAGGTCTGGTGGCTGATCCCGATCGTCCTCACCCTCCTGATCATCGGCGTGCTGGTCGCCACCGTCTCCAGCATCTCTCCGTTTATCTACTCGCTGTTCTGAGCCGCCTCACCGCCGCGGCGCGCACGCGTCCCCGACCGCCTTGAGCAACGCCTCCGGGCTGACCGGTTTCTTGAGCAACGCCGCCACGCCCTTGTCGAGCGCCCGGTTGAGCCGTTCGTCGATCTCCAGCCCGGTGCAAAAGATCACCGGAAACGTGAAGTTTGTGTGCTGGAGCCCCTCATACAGCGTCACGCCGTCGATGCCCGGCATGCGCACGTCCGAGATCAGGCAGGCGATCATCGACTTCTCGTTGGAGCTGATGAAGTCCGCCACCGATCCGAAGTGGCAGGCCGTGTAGCCGCTGCCCTCCAGCACCCGGCATATCGCCACGCGGGTAGGCTGATGATCGTCGATCACCGCGACGCGCGGAGGCTTGGGAAAGGGACTGATGCTGCTGCTGGAGCTGCTGGACTTGGTCATCGGCGGGGAAAAGGAAACAGACACGGAGCTATCAAAGGATGCGGATTACTTCCTTCGGTTCCGCAAATTCTGCGGCCAACTCTCTGTCTTCCCCGGCGCGCACTCGACGTCGCCCAACGAAGCCGCTCTACCGCGATCGAAGCTGGTTGAGGTAGGTTGCGCGCTCGCGCGCAACAGCCGTGCCTCACCGCTCCTACGCCGTTGCGCGCAAGCGCGCAACCTACCTGGGATACCTCGCCCGCTCCCCCTTCGAAGTTTAGCGTTCGAAGTTCAAAGTTCGGCGTTCGCCCTGGCCGTCAGGCCCTGTTGCTCAGAAAACCAAGGGAAATACTCAGAACCTCAATGGAGGTGCCGCGGGCAACCGGCTATAAGTATCGCACCCCTTCCTGCCTCCCCCGGCCGGAAATCCTATGCCCCCCAAAAAATCGTCCGCTCCCGTCACCGCCCTGACGCTCTCCAACCGCCAGCTCGCCTGGTCCTTCGACTGGAGCGGCGGCGCCCTCCACAGCACCGGCTTCGAGAACAAGCTCTCCGGCCACACGCACGCCCTCACCGCCACCCACGAGGTCGCGCTCGTCTTTTCCGCCGCGGTGGACCGCGTGGCCGAGCCCCTCGTCCGCGTCGCGGACTTCGTCGTCCGCCGCGCCCGGCAGACCCGCCCCGACCGCGCGGAGTTTTCCCTCGAGAGCCCCGCCCATCAGCTCACCGCGACCCTCCACGTCCAGCTCGACGGGCCCACCCGCCGCAAGTGGATCGAGTTCACGAATACCACCGGCGCCGAGACCCTGTTCCTCGACGTCGAGCTCGACGACTTCACCCTCGCGTCCCCCGTGACCGGCGGCGGCCACGGCAAACCGATCTTCGTCGCCGACGAGGTGTTTATCGCGATCGAGCATCCCGTGGGCGACCAGAAGGTCAGCGCCCAGCGCGTGCAGCTCGCGCACTACCCGGGCAAGCGCCTCAAGCCCAAGGCCAAGTTCCGCAGCTACGTCGCGCTCGTGAGCGTGGCCGAGCCGGGCCGGGTCATCACGCATTTCACCGATTACGTGCAGGCCCTCACCCAGCCGCGCCCGAAGATGACCGCGATCTACACCCCCTTTGGCATCAACAACCAGTGGGGCGCGCACCCGACGCTCAACGATGAGGAGACCCTCGATGTGCTCGAGCTCACCGCCCAGCTGCAGAAGAAGGGCGTCACCTTCGACTACTTCACCCTCGATACGGGCTGGGTCGATTTCAGCTCTGACCTCACGAAGTTCAAGCCCACCAGCTACCCGCACGGCCCGGACAAGATGATCAAGCGCACGAAGGCGCTCGGCATGAAGTTCGGCCTCTGGTTTGGCACCACCTGGGGTCTGCAGTCCTGCTGGGATTACCCGGCCGCGTATGCCGACGGCAAGCCCCCGACCCAGATCTACCGCGAGGGCTACCACCTCGGCGCCGACGGCGTGTACCTCTGCTTTGGCGAGGACAACTACTACTCGATCTTCAAGCGCGCCATCCTCCACCACATCCGGAAAAACGGCGTCAAGTTCCTGAAGTTCGACGGCGGCTACTACCACTGCGACAAGACCGAGCACGGCCACCTCCCCGGCAAATACGCGACCGAGGACATGTTTGAAAAACTCATCGACCTCGCCGCCAGCGCGCGCGCGGCCGATCCCGAGGTCTTCATCATGTGGTACTGGGGCCTCGGCTCGCCGTTCTGGGCGATGTTTGGCGACGCGATCTTCGAGTCCGGTCTCTTCATGGAAGGCTCCGGCGCGAGCCCCATCCCCACGCTCTACTACCGCGACTCCGTCACGCTCGCGCAGGATCAGAATGCCTTTCACGCCAAAACCATCCCGCCCCTCATCAAGGACAGCCTCGGCGTCTGGCTCTCCGACAGCCGTTGGGGCAACTTCATGGGCATGGAGCGCTGGCGCGAGTCCATCGTCATGGACCTCGGCCGCGGCAGCCGCCTCTTCCCCAATCTCTGGGGCAACCTCTACACGCTGACCGACGACGATGTGGAGTTCCTCGCCTGGATCCAGGCCTTTGCCAACAAGCACGCCGCGTATTTCCAACACCGCCGCACGATCCCCGGCGACCCCTTCCGCAACGAGGTGTACGGCTACGCCCATGGCCAGGGCGCGCGCAGCTTCCTCTTCCTGTCCAACGCGCACTTCGCCTCGCGCCAAGTGACCCTCACGCTCGACGCCAGCCTCGGCCTCACCGCGCGCACCGGTACCGCTCTCGCTCTCACCACGCACTTCCCCGAGAAAAAGACGCTGCGCCGCCCCGGCGGCAAACCCTGGCAGCTCGGCGACACCGCGGAGATCTGGCTGCGCCCCTTCGAAACCCTCATGGTCGAGGTCGCGCCGCCCTCCAAGGCCAAGCCGCTCCCCGCGCGCACTCTCACCGCCGCGCAAGCCGCCGACCTCGGCGCCTCACTCGCGCTGCGCCCGATCCCGCCCGCCGAGCGCCTCGACGCGCGCTTCGCCGGCGCCGCGGACTTCGCCGCGAAGAAGTTCATTAAGAAGACCTACACCTTCGAAACCGACCTGCCCGCGCTCGACGGCGCGCAGCCGATCCTCGCCCTCGTGATCCGCCTCCGCAAAGGCGAGGAAGAGTGGCGCTACGCCCCGACCGTCACCCAGATCGTGCAGACGATCGTCCGCGTGGGCGACCAACACGTGCAGATGACCCCGGTCCCCGACGGCCGTCAGCACGGCAACACGCAGTCGTACGGCTGCTCCTGGCTGGTCTGCAAAGCCCGCCTGACCCCCGAGTGGACCCGCAAAAAAATCCGCTTCGCCGTCCACGCGAACCTCCCCGAGGACGTCGAAGCCCGCGTGGAAGGCTGGGTCGTCCAACGCTGGTGGGAAGAGCGCACCCGCCCGAGCCCCGACGGCTACTACACCTACGCCCCGTCCTGAGCGGGAAAATTGTAGGAGCGGCTTTACGCCGCGACCGGTGCGAGCGCACGTCACCTCAGGTAGGTTGCGCGCTCGCGCGCAACAACGGCGCCCCACCGCTCCCACGTCGTTGCGTGCCAGCACGCAACCTACCTCAGCGCGCGCAACTCAGGGTGTAGGTCGGGGTTTATCCCCGACACAGGCCGGATGTCGGGCGTAAAGCCCGACCCACACCCAGACCACCCCGCCGCATCTCGACACCCTTTTCGTGTCTTTCGTGTGTTTCGTGGTTAATCCTAACCCAACCCACTCACGCCCGCTTCGCCCGCCGGCGCCACAGCGCCAAGCCCAGCGCCCCGCCCGCCACGATGACCGCGCAGGTCGCCGGCTCCGGCACGGGCACCGGTGCCGCCGCGACCGTGAGGTCCCCGGTGGTCTCATTGAAGGTGAAGAGATGTCCGCCCTTCACCAAGGTCCAGGTGTTGCTATCGACGGCCGTAAACGTCCCCGAGTAGAGACCCGAGGCCTCGACGCTGGCAAACGAGCTCGACGCATTGGCCGAGGTGGAGGTGCCGTATTTGAACAGATCCAGCACGTCGCCGTCGGCAAAGGTGCTGCCGAAATCCAGCGCGAGCGTGCCGCCGTAGGTCACCACCGTCGGACCCGATGAGGCCGCGATGTCCAAGGCATCGTAAGTGGTGCCGCGGCCGGTGCCATTGAGCTGAAACTGGGTGGTGACATCAGCCCCGAGCGTCACGTTGCTGGAGAAGGTGATGCGCGCCGGGTTGGCGCCGAGGATCAGCGTGCCCGCGCTGAAGACCGTCGGCGCGGCAAAGGAGGTCCCGGTGAGGGTCAGCTTGCCCGTCCCGGTCTTGCTGAACGTGCCGCTGGCGGTGCCGATCGACTTGAGGTAATAATCGCCTGCGCCCTTGAACTCGGCCGTCACGGCGAGCCGAGCGATCCCGCTCGCCAAGGTGAGCGAGGCGCCCGACGCGACCGTGATCGTCACCGCCCCGGAATTAAATCCGACCGCGGTGGTAAACTGCTGCGCGCCGCCATTGATCGTCAACGACCCGGAAAACGACAGAAGGGTGAAGGAGTAGGAACCGCTGTTAAAAACGGCGCCGGAGAAATTGGCCGCGGTTATACTGCCGATCGTGTTCGACGTGCCCAGCCCGCCAAAGACCGCCTGATTGGGCCCCGTGGGCACGCCCGCCGACCAGTTGCCCGCCGTGGTCCACTTCCCGTCGTCGGCGCCACCCGTCCACGTAGTCGTCGCCCCGGCCCCGCCCACGCCGAGCGAGAGCACCAGCGCCACCCCCGCCGCCCGCCAGCCAAAACGCCGCCAACGCAATGACACCGCCGCAAGGATCGAGGACATGAGGGTAAGAAGGAAGGAGTGAGAGGAGAAACACCGCCGCGACCCGTCCCCCAAACCCGGAGACCAAAGCCGCACCGGAAAACCGGTGCCCCGTATTCAGCGAATCCCATCCCCCGAATCCAGCCCAAACCCTTCCCCCAGCGTAAAATATCAGACCTCCCCGTGCCCGAAACTACCGCCCGCCCAGCTCCCGGTCCCGCCGCCCCTCGACAGCCACGTCGGAGCGGCCTTACGCCGCGACCTATCCGCCGGTGGCGCGCGTTGCCCCCAACGCGCCCTCGTCTCCCCAGGTAGGTTGCGCGCTCGCGCGCAACCACTGTGCCCCACCGCCCCCACGCTGCTGCGCGCCAGCCCGCAACCGACTCCCGCCTCGCTCGCGCAAAAAAATCAGCTCCACCGTCCCCGCCAACCTCCCCATCGAAGTCGAAGCCCGCGTCGAAGCCTGGGTCGTCCAACGCTGGTTGGAAGAACGCACCCGCCCCAGCCCAGACGGTTACTACACCTACGCCCCGTCGTGAGTCGGTTCGTCTAGAAGCCAATTACTTCGGTTCAAAAAAGAGCAGTGACATAGTTATATCGTAATTTTCAAACCGGCGGGCCTGCTCGTAAAGTTGACCGGTCTGCTCAATTAGATGAGGAAACCATGCAGTCCATGGTACCTGCTTTAATTCTAAGTCAGAACCTTTGCCCAATTGTGCCGCGCGCGATTCCGGAGAGAGAGACTGAGCTTGTTCGAGAAAAATATAGTCTAGTTGATCTTCATTGCGGCGCCACCAAGAGACTCGACCCTTCGAGCTAAACACAACCATCAGAGGAAGCTTAAATTTTGACACGTAGCGTAGGGTCGCAGCGGTCAGCGAGACTTCAAAGTGGTTCGCTATTAGCTCTGCTACGGCAAGACTCGGCTCCATCGTCTTGAATTTCGGTAGCATCATGCGCATAGGCATAAGCAATTCGGAGGCGAAGGTATTCGCCTCAATTTCTTCTGGGCTCGACTGATAGTCGCGCAGGTCCGCTGCAGTGCAGAGAAATACCTGCGTACGACCCGCGTGAAGTTCCCAATGGCCGATTTCATGGGCAATCGCGAAGCGCTGACGCCCTCGTTCCATTATTCGGTCACTGATCGTAATTCCTCCTTTGTTGCCTACGCGGATCAGGTGGGCTTCAGCCCCGGTCAAAGGAGCATAGACGACTTCGACACCTAAGGCGTAAGCAATGTCTTCTAGGATAATTTCGGAGGGACGATTGAGACCGAAACGAGCAAGAAGTTTTTGGGCTCGGGCCTCCGCCACAAGCCGCTGCGGTTCACCGCTGTTGCTCATCGGATTTACTTCGTTCGATTTGCCGACGCAACTGGTTACAGACTGCAGCGAGATCCTCTGTGGTGCTTTCCTCCCATTTACGGCCGAACACGGCACCACCCTGCGGGGCCAAACCGAGCAATCGCTCGATTTCCTCTACAATGGCATTGCGCGAAGCATTACCGGAAAAATTATTTGCCTGCGTCGGCGATGAAGAGGCCAGTCTCTCTTTCCTCCAGGTTGAAAGGCTCTCGCATTTCGCTTGGGGGTGTAGCAACGCAGAAAATTCCTTCCAAGCCACATCTGGATCAATACCGGTTTCTTTTAACTGAGCTTTGATTTCCGCGCTGCTCAATCGTTCAGAACCATCTCTAGCGCCATATGCCAAGTCGAACAACGAGCTGATGAAGCGCTCGGGATTACGAACGGGCTGTTGCCGAGGGTTATTCATGAGGTGGCTGTCTTACGGAATTGACGTAACAGAGTACCAAGGCGTTTCCTCGCAAGATAAACTTCGCCAACTCTAATCCTCAGCTCCTTTGCGAGCCGTTCAGCCGGGCGGTCGACGCCAGTATCGCGAATAAGGATCAGAAGGTCGCACACAACTTTGTCCTTTCTGCAATATTCTATGAACCGGGTGCACCGTGCCGCCACATGGGCCTGTTGTTGCGTAGAAAGTTTTTCTTGTCCTGGGTCCCACATGGGAGCGTCGGTTTCCAAGTGATCGATCACGTTTCCTTCTCGGTCGATATCCTTATGATCCTTGCGGCGCACGTTCTCCGTGTCTTCGGCAGCATGGTTTATCTTACTCCAGATGATCATCTTAAGGCCCGGCTCGACGCCTACCTTGGCGGGAAGTTGTCGGTACCCCGGTGCATTGGGATTGTCGAGAAGCAGAGACTGTACGGTTGCATGTAATATGTCGCGAGCTTGGACACCACCGGGCATGGAGCTGTCGTTAGTCGCAATACACCAGTGCATGGATCGGACTAAACGTTCCGTGTAATGTAAAAGTACCAAGTAGTGATCCTGGCCTTCCGCCCCACCAAAATGCTCCGCAATCCGCTCGGCCTGAGGGCGAGAGTCGGGAAGAGGTACAGTCATGGTGGTGTATCCAGTTAGTAACAGACGATGACCGGGGCAATGTAAATAGCCGATGCCCAGCTTCTGACATTACGACACGGAGAGCCATGTAGAGTGATACCGGCAAGGATGACCAAATTCGTCGATGAAACTATTTTTGCGAAATCGGCAAAAATGACGGTCGCCGCCGGTATATCCCCTACAAACCGTCAGGGCTGTGCCCCTGAAAAATCGCTAATCAAACCTAGGATCACACTCGATGACTTCGAGTCGTTTGCCTCGTAAATCACCTCCTTCCACCTCGACCGAAAAAGGTCTTCTTTACGATCTTAAGCTTCCGGATGAGCATTTTGACGATCTTTGGGAGGCCGTCATCGTTGAGCCAAGCATCAAGGCCCGCCTTCTATCGCAGGCGGTGCTCAACTTCACGCTTCGGCCAAAGATCAACCCGGCCGAAGTTCCGTTGCATGGAGTTATCTTGATGGAAGGCCCGCCTGGCACGGGCAAGACATCGCTTGCCCGCGGCTTAGCCTCGCGTGTGGCCGATATTCTAAGCATAAACACGATGCACTACCTCGAAGTCGAACCGCACGGACTCGCCAGTGGTCAGCTTGGTCGCAGTCAACAAGCTGTTCGTAATCTCTTGAGTGGCGTCGTGGCAGAGCGTGCCACTGCTGGCCCCCTGATCGTGGTACTAGACGAAGTGGAGACACTTGCTGCCGATCGTCAGCGTTTGAGCCTTGAAGCCAATCCGGTGGACGTGCACCGCGCCACTGACGCGGTGCTGGCCCAACTCGACCACTTGGCGCTCCAGCATACTAACATCCTGATTATTGCGACTAGCAATTTCCCACAAGCCATTGATCGGGCTTTTCTTTCTCGATCTGACTTGGTGATGCATATCGGCCTACCGAACGCCGAGGCTTGCTCTGGCATTGTGCGAGATACTTTGCGTGGACTCGCCAAGGCTGTTCCAAAGCTGACCAGTCTCGCGGATTCCAAAGAAATCGAAACCTTCGGTCGGCTTTGCGAGGGTATGGATGGCAGGCGCATTCGGAAAGCGGTCACGTCTGCCTTGGCGCTTTCGAAGGAGTTGGCTCTGGCACCCGAGAAGCTGACCTTGCACGAGGTGCGTGAAGCTCTGCGACTCGCGCACGCTAACCTTAAAATGGAGATTAAAAAATGAGCTCTGTAATTGCTCGTCGAATTCTTGCGACCCCTATCCGCACGTCCTCAGAAGCCTGGGAGGTCATCTGTAAGCTTTTAGCGCCAGACGAAGCTGGTCATGCTCGGGCGATTCTGACGCGAGCTTCTGGCGTAGCTTGCAGCTCAATAGCGTCTGAGGTGCCGAAGTCAGACGAATTAGTGTTGCGAGGCAGTGGTCCGCGAATCCGAGTTTACTGTCTCTACGACGATGATGCCATCGCCGGAGAAGATGCCAACGAAGGGAAACTACCTGAAGTACCCACAGAAGGGGACTGGCGTCTCTCTATTCCTGTAACTGAGGAAGACTACGAGTGGTCATCTCGCGACATCAAGGCATGTGCACCTTATATCACCGTACGCAAGGCCGGGGAAGAGCTTTCAGATGATAGCGAAGGTTCAGGGGCCAATGCCGCCGTTCGCATTAATATCGATCGATTCCTCCAATCATGAGCACAACCGTATCAGTAAATACCTATACGCATACGGCGACCTACATAGCCGCAAAGATGATGCTTACCCTCAAAGAGATTGTGCGTGAGACGGGGTTGCGACCGGAGAACATGGCTGGCATTTGGTCTTCGTTGGAGGCTGGCCTCGCTTTCTACCTGCGAAATCAACAACTGCAGACGGTCGTACTTGAAGTTCATCCAGCGGGACGACCGAACGACTTGGCCGGACGGTGGGACTTAGAAATTAATTATTCGTCGTCCAGTACTAGTGATGGTGGAAGTTTTTGGACCGATACAGATTTGATCCGCTATAGCATCGCCAAGTCAGGAGCATATCCGAGTACCTGCAGCTACCGTTTTCTTATCACGGTTGCACCAGGTGCCCCGGATCTTGCGGGCTGGGAGTCGGCGACTTTTCTTTCGACCGATAGATTTACGCGCTACTCACTGGGCTCACAGATCGGTGCTCCAGGCGCGAATGTTGAAACTCATTACTGGGTAAAATCATGATCACTGTTACCGAAGCGTTCCGTAAGTTCCGCAGCCGTCTTGAACTCACCGACCGTGAGCAACGTGACGCCTCAAGACGTCAAAAGGAAATCCGTGAATTGCTAGCAGATAACTTGGCGCGCGCTGATGACTTTCTATCGGGCTCTTATGCTCGTTGGACCAAGACTAAGCCGCTCAAAGACGTAGATATTTTTTACGTCTTGCATGAGGATGAGCGCGCTAATTACCGCACTAATCAGCAGCCATCTAAGATACTCACAGAGGTTGAGCGTATTCTCGCAAGAGAATACGATCAAAAAAACGTCAGACGACAGCGGCGGTCAGTTAGCGTTGAATTTCCGGCGACCGGTGATGATGAACGCGTCGTAAGCTTCGACGTAGTTCCCGCCTTTGTGAAAGGCGACCATTACGAAATTCCTGACACATCGACGGTAAAAGGTTGGACTGAAACGAACCCCCGCATCCATGCAGAAAAGGCCACTGCGGCAAATGAGGCTTACGACGGTGAATGGAAAGGCATGGTCCGGATGGTAAAACGCTGGAACCAAGAAAAGGGAAAGCCTGTTCGCCCATCCTTTTTACTCGAAGTCATGGCGCTTCAGCTCCTGCGGCCTCCATTCAATGGGAACTTTCCCTATGAGTTTATGATGTTCTTTGCTACAGCTAAAACCCGTATCCTTGAAGAGTGGGCCGACCCAGCTGGGCTAGGTCCACCAGTGAGTGATTCAATGTCAGTCGCAGAGCGCCAGAAGGCAGCTGAAGCGCTCAATGCCGCCGCTACCGCGATTCGAAATGCGATCCAACTTGGGAAAAATGGCCAAGAGGGCGCGGCGCTTAAGGCGTATCGTGAACTCTTTGGTGAGTTGTTCCCACTCTCTTAAATGATTATGGAAACTGAAATCTCGGATCCGCAAAATACTCGTTTCCTTCGGGAAGCATTCGCCACGGAGCAGGACTGCCTTGTTTCGTCGCTCAAGTCGTCGAGCCGGATCACGCATGCCGGCGATCGTGGAGAGGTGAACGAACAGCACTTCATCACATTTCTTAGGAAATACCTGCCAAACCGCTACACTGTCGAGAAGGCGATAATTATCGATAGCAAAGGAGCCGTGAGTCGTTCAATCGATGTTGTTGTATTCGATAGACAGTACACGCCTACATTGCTGGACAATGACAAACACAGGTATGTGCCAGCAGAGGCAGTATATGCTGTTTTTGAATGCAAACCAAAGATAGATAAAGGATATTTGGAATATGCTGCGGATATGGCGCAATCCGTCCGTCGCTTACACCGAACATCCGTCGACATACATACCGCCACAGGAAGAATCGCGGCTAAGCCGCACTTTAATATCATCGCCGGAATTCTCGCTCTTGAAATTGACTGGGCTGAAGGTTTTCAGAGCCAAGCTTTTCGTGACGCGCATGGCGCGCTTACCGGCGAACGAACAATCGACTGTGGGTTTTCAGCTAGAGGCGCAAGTTTTGATATCTTCGTCGGTCATGGAACTTACGAGCTTGGGCCACCAGCCAATGCATTGGCGTATTTCGCATTTCGTTTATTATTTAGACTTCAGTCTATGGCCACCGTACCGGCGGTTGACTGGATGGCTTACGCGAATCAATTGAGTGGTCGCCATAATGTCTGATCTGGGGTTTAAACCACTAGGCGTCAGATCTTAATTTTCCGCTCCGCGAGCCACGGCGGCCCGCGGAGCGGGCCGGGGTTGCGATGACGCATTTTCCTTGGTGGCGGGGCGGTCGTCAAGGGGGCTGATGTCGAGCGTTGTCGAGTCGTGTCGAGTGAGTGCGGATCAGTGCGAGCCCGTTCGACAGGCTCAGGGCCTGCGGTGGGGTCTTAGCGTTGGAAGAGCGCACGAATCGCTGTTTTGTCCGAATTGAGGGGTTTTCTAAGTTGTTGGTTTGGAGCGAAGCCAATCCGGTTGTGTCCGATAGTGTTCGATTGTGTTCGATTGTGTTCGATTAATTTTTTCGCGGCCAACCCCGGCGGACGATGTTTTTGATGTTTATTTGCGTTTACGGGAGATAGCCGAGGGAGCGGAGGTGGAGAGGACGCCGAGTTGCCTCGGTTATCTCATGTAAATATAAAATGGATACGGTGGTGTGGCTGAGGGCAGGCGGGACGCCTGCGCTACGTCAGACTTCCAACGCGGCTTGGATCTGGCGGCTGGCGGTCTTCAGGACTTCGAGGCGGGCGTGGCGCTTGTTGTCGGCGGGGATCAGGTGCCAGGGGGCCGTGGGCTTGTCGGTGAGGGCCAGCATGTCGCCGACGGCGATCTCGTAGGCGGCGCGCTGCTTGCGGTTGCGCCAGTCCTCGGCGTTCATCTTGTGCTGCTTGTGCGGCGTCGCCTCGCGTTCGCGGAAGCGGCGGAGCTGCTCCTCGTGCGAGATGTGTAACCAGTATTTTACTACAATCGTGCCGTGGTCGGTGAGCTGTTTTTCGAAGTCGTTGATCTCGACGTAGGCGCGGCGCCACTCGTCGTCGCGGCAGAAGCCCTCGATGCGCTCGACGAGGACGCGGCCGTACCAGCTGCGGTCGAAGACGGCCATGCGGCCGTCGCGCGGGAGGTCGCGCCAGAAGCGCCAGAGGTAGTGCGCGTGCTTCTCCTCGTCGGTCGGCTTGGCCACGGGGATCACGAGGTAGTCGCGCGGGTCGATCGCGCTGGTGAGGCGGCGGATGGCGCCGCCCTTGCCCGCGGCGTCCCAGCCCTCGAAGACAAACACGAGGGAGCGGCCGGCGGCGAGGGCGGCGCGCACGGCGAGGTTGAGGCGGCCGAGCCATTTCTCGCGGAGGGCGTCGTAGGCTTTTTCGGAAAGCTCCTGGTCGAGCGGCAGCGTAGTGAGGCGGCGGAGACCGGCGGGGCGGAGGGGCGTGAGCTTGGCGGGGGCCTTGGCGGGGCGGAGGCGGGCGAACTTTTTCTGCTGCTGGCGGAACTCGGTGAGGAGCAGGCGGCCGACGGCGAGGTCGCGGGCGCGCTCGTCCTCGGCGTCGATGACGGTCCAGCGCGCGCCGGGGCGGTGGGTGCGGGCGCGGATGATCGCGGCGGTCTCGGCGAGGCGGTCGTAGTTGCGGTGGTGGTGCCAGTCCTCGTCGGTCACGCGCCAGGCGGTGGCGGGGTCGGCGCTGAGGGCCTTGAGGCGGCGGCCCTGGGCGGCCTTGGAGAGGCCGAGCCAGACCTTGAGGATGAGGGTGCCGCCGTCGGCGAGGAGTTTTTCGAAGTCGCGGATGCGGTCGGCCTCGCGGGCGATGTGGCTGAGGGCGCTCTTGCTGCGGGCCTCCTCGCGGAGGGTCTCGGTGTACCACGATCCCGCATACAGGCCGATGCGGCCGATGGGCGGGAGGTCGCGCCAGAAGCGCCATTGGTACGGGTGGGCGAGCTCGCTGCCGGTGGGCGGGTGCCAGGAGAAGGTCTCGACGCCGCGGGGATCGAGCCACTCGGAGAGGGTGTTGAGGAGGGTGCCGCGGCCGGCGCCCTCGGGGCCGGCGACCACGAGCATGACCTTGAAGGGGGCGCGCTTCAGCTCCAGCTGGAGCTGCACGAGTTTGGCCCGGAGGACGCGGGCTTGGGACTGGTAGGCCTGTTTGGTCAGGCGCTGCCTTGCTTTCGCCATACGCGCGAGAGGCTGGGGGAGAGAGCGGGAGTTTGTCGAGCGTGCGGGCGGGTTAGAAGCAGGCGACAGCGGGGAGACGAGTACGGCACGAATGTTACGGACAGGTTAAATCCCGTCCGGGCGCGCGACGATGGCGGGAGGGTTAATTGCTTTCGCAAAACCGGCCGTCCAGCGTTAGCCTTTTCCATGGCGCAGAACTCTCCCACCAACCACGACAACCAACTGATGCGGCGCGTGCACCGCGAGCTCATCGACGACTACGATGAGGAGCTCGAGATGGAGCGCGAGGACTGGGAGCACACCGACCCCAACGGGCCGGCGCGGCCGGTGGAGGCCGACTCGACCCCCGAGGCGCGCAACAAGTATTTCCGCGAGCTGTTCAAGCTGCAGGGCGAGCTGGTGAAGATGCACGAGTGGGTCGTGGCGACGGGGCACCGCATGGTGATCCTCTTCGAGGGCCGCGACGCGGCGGGCAAGGGTGGCGCGATCAAGCGCATCACGCAGCGGCTCAATCCCCGCGTGGCGCGCGTGGCGGCGCTGCCCGCGCCGTCGAGCCGCGAGAAGACCCAGTGGTATTTCCAACGCTACGTGGCGCACTTGCCGGCGGCGGGCGAGATGGTGCTGTTTGACCGCAGCTGGTACAACCGCGCGGGCGTGGAGCGCGTGATGGGCTTTTGCACGGACGCGGAGTACGAGGAGTTTTTCCGCTCGGTGCCGGAGTTCGAGAAGATGCTGGTGCGCTCGGGCATCCAGGTGATCAAGTACTGGTTCTCGATCCCCGACGAGGAGCAGGAGTTCCGTTTCCGCTGCCGCATCAACGATCCGCTGAAACAGTGGAAGCTCAGCCCGATGGACCTCGAGTCGCGCCGCCGTTGGGAACTCTACACGAAGGCGAAGGAAGTGATGTTCGAGCGCACGCACATCCCGGAGGCGCCGTGGTGGGTGGTGCAGGGCGCGGACAAGAAGAAGGGCCGCCTCAACTGCATCCACCACCTGCTCTCGCAGGTGAAGTACTCCGAGGTGCCGCACGAGCCGATCGAGCTGCCGCCGCGCGTGCATCACCCGGACTACCATCGCGAGCCGGTGCGGCCGGAGATGATCGTGCCGGAGATTTACTGAGAGGCCCGGAGGTGGGGCATAAAGCCCCACCCACAGTTGAGCTAGCTGTCCCGCCCAATAAAAGGTCGCAAAGGGGCGGGGCAGTCCGCGTGCTCGGAGGGATGAACCCCCGGACTCTTCTCCGTCATGTAAGCGTGGCTTTGGCGTTGGCGGTCGTGGCGCATGCGGCGCCTCAGCGCACGCTGTTGCTAGAAGTCGCCGATGTGCCCAAGGCGGAGCAGGTGAAGGGCGGGCGCTTTTTCTACGGCGACTACGACTCCAGCCGGATCATCCAGGTGGTGCGCAATCGCGCGTTGCTGCTCGCGACGCCGGAGGAGCTGGCCGAGTTGCGGCAGGCGGGCTATGCGCCGAAGGTCCTGTTCGAGAGCACGGACCGGCTGCAGCTTTACCGGCGGGCGGAGTACGGGCCGGAAATGAAACTGAGCCCCGTGTACTGGCGTTACGACCAGATCCTAAAAAAGGCCGCGGCGCTCGCGCGGGCGTATCCGAACCTGATTACGCGATTCCAGATCGGCGAGACCCAGCAGGAGCACCGGCCGATCTATGCGTTCCGGATCTCCAACCAGGCGGCCCAGCCCCAGGACCGGCCCAAGGTGCTGTTTGACGGCGTGCACCACGCCGACGAGCTGATGGGCGCGCAGATCGTGACCGCATTGATGGAGCAGCTCGTCACCGGCTACGGCCGGGACAAAGCGGTGACCGCGTGGCTCGACACGCTGGAAATTTACCTCGTGCCGGTGGTCAATGTCGATGGGCACCACGTGGTGACCTCCGGCCATGATCCGCGCTGGCGGAAAAACACGCACGACGTGAATGGCGACGGCGTGACCGGAGTTTACCCCGAAGGCGTGGATCCCAACCGCAATTACAACTTCAACTGGGCGATGGGCGGGACGGACAACAAGGAGGGGAGCAGCTACCGCGGTCCGTATCCCTTTTCCGAATCGGAGATCCGGGCTATGCGCGACCTCGCGGAGCAGGTGCACCCGACGCTGGCCGTTTCCTACCACAGTCAGGGCGAAGTGATCTACTACCCGTGGTCCTGGGGCGGGAAGGCCTCACCGGATGACGCCGTGATCGCGCGGGTCGCGAAGGAGGTCGCATCGCACCTCGTGAAAATGGATGGCTCGGGGCCCTATGCGGTTTCGCCGGGTGGTCCTTCGAGCCAGAGCTACGCGTGGTATTACGGGCACCTCGGCATCGTCTCCATGATTATCGAGACGGGCCTGGGCGCGCACGTCCTGCCGCCGGAGGAAGTCGCCGGCATCGTGCAGACCAACCTGCAGGGCGCCCGCGCGCTGCTGGCGCAGGCGGCCGGGCCGGGACTGTCGCTGCGGGTGAAGGATGCGGCGACAGGTGCGCCGCTGCAGGCCGAAGTCTGGCTGCCGCGTATCGATGACGAGACGATCGACCGGCGGACCAGCGACGCCACCTTTGGCCGCGTGCACCGGCTGCTCAATCCCGGCGAGTACTACGTGGTGGTTTCGCGGCCGGGTTACGCGACGCAGGTTTTACCCGCGGTGAAGATCGGGCCGGCCGGCTGGACCGCGGTGGAAGTTGCGCTGACGAAGAACTGAGCGCGAGGTAAGGCCGCCCTACGTCGTCGCGGCGGCGATGGCGACCGGAGCGGGCGTGTCGGTGGCCGGTACGACCGGAGTCGCCTCTGGCGGGGAAACGGCTTCAGGAGCAGGCTTGGCGGTAGAGCGGGTGCGCTTGGCGGCGGCCTTGGCGGGGGATTTCTTGCGCGCGGCGGCGGTTTTCTTCGCGAGCGCGGCGAGCTGGACCTTGAGCGACTTCACGATCTTGCGGAGACGCTTGGCGGTGCGGCGCGCGGACTTGTGCTCCGCCTTGGCGTCGCGGACGTGCTGCTTGGCGGTCTTGGCGGCTTTCTTCGCGAAGTCGGCCTCGCGCTGCGCCGCGGCGATCTTGGCGATGAGCTGATCCTTCGTGGAGCGGGAGACGGACGGGGATTTGGCGGACATGGCGCGGATGGGGTGGAGACGTTACGATCAGGAAACATGTCGCCGGGCGGGCCGGGCGGCAACGCTCCCAATGTTACATTTTGCGTGGGGAGAAGCCCCCGGGCGCGCGCGGATATCACCGGATCGTCACGCGGGCGGGTTGAAATGTTGCCGGGGCTGTTGAGCTTGGGCGGCTCCCATCGCCTCGCCGGCGACGGCCCGCATGCCCATTTCATCAAATCACCAGAAACTGAATACGATTAACCGGCCCGCCGCGGCCGTGTGCACGCCATGAAGATCGTGTGGGGCAATCCGGCGGGGGTGGTGGATCAGTGGTGGTTCGGGCTGTGGGGTTTCCGTCGCCGGGATACGCAGCGCGGGCGGGTTGATCTCATTATCAGCGGGCGCGGCCTCACCCTGTGGCTCGCGGGTGCGGTGGTGGCGGCCTACGTCGGCGCGGCGACAGTCTGGTACAACTGGCAGACCTCGCGGCGTTACTCGTTTGTCACCTACACCGATGCGCTGCTGCTGCCAGTGCGGCGGGCGGAGATCCGCGAGGCGCAGGGCCGCGCCCTGATCGAGGAAGGCCTCGAAGACCTGGACAACAAGCGCTGGTCCGACGCCGCGATGAAGCTCCGCTCGGGCCTGGAGCGCGCGCCGCACCATTGGCGCGCGCGGCTGGCGCTGGCGCGCTTCAACCTGCTGATCAACCAGCGGGCGAAGGCCCTGCAGCTGCTCACCGAGGATCTCGCCTACGGCTACCCCGGCCGCGAATACCTGGAGTTTCTCTTCGGCCTCTGCAGCAACGGCGAGGACTACGACCGGATCATCCAAGTCTGCGACCGGTTTGAAAAAATGGCGAAAGCCGACGGTGCCTGGCTCCTGCGGATGCGGCTCCAGGCGCTGCTCGACTCCGGGCGAGCGAAGGACGTGCTCAAGCTCGCCGCCCCCGAGGGCGAGACCGCGGGCGACGTGCAGCGCGAGGCGCAGGTGCTGGCCCTCATCCAGCTGAACCGCGGCGCCGAGGCGGCGCGGATCCTGGCGGAGTGGCGGCGGCGCCCCGATGCGCGGCCCGGCCAGGTGCTGCCGCTGGAGGTGCGGGTGGCGCGGCTCACCGGCCGCTTCGACGACATGGCGCGGGCGCAGGCGGAATTGCAGGCCCTCGCGCCCAACGAGCCGAGGAATTACCTCGGCGCCGTGACCGAAAACCTCGCGGCGGGCCGCGAGGCGGAGGCGGAGCGTGCGCTGCAGGATTATTTTTTCCGCTTCGGTTCGTCGCCGCAGAACCTGCTGCTCATGGCGACGGAGCTGATGAAGACGCGGTCGCTGCCCCTGCTGCGGCTGTGTGTCGAGGAGGCGGCGGCGCACAGCTTTGCCGACCTGCGGTTCCGCTTTCTGCTCGCGCAGCGGCAGATGGAGCTGGGCGACCTGACCGGCGCGCGCGCCACCCTGGCCGCGCTCGAGCCGATGATGCCGCAGGCGAGTCTCGCGGACACGGGCATCTACCAATGGCTCCGCGGCACGGTCGCGGCGGCGCTCCTGCCCGATGCCGGCCTGCAATCCGAAATCGCCGAACAGTTCCGCGGCCGGATGATGCCGGCCAGCCTCTACCGCCAGACCGCCGAGACGCTGCTCGCGGCGGGGCGCACGGAGACCGCGGCCCGGATTTTGGACTACGCCAAAACCACCTACCCCGACAACCCCGTGCTGGGCGGGTTGCGCGAGCGCACGGACGTTATCTTGGAGGCGGAGCGCAGGCGGGCGGCCGCTGCGGTCCCGGTGGTGCAGCCGGTGAAAGTGACCAATGAAAAAGAGTTTTTCGACCAGCTCGAAATCGCGGCGCACCATGACCGCTGGACCGAGGCCGGCCAGCAGGTGCGCGACCTGCGCCTCGCCAAGCCCGCCTGGCTCCCCGGCCGCGAGCCCGACCTGATGGAGTGGGAGATGCGCATCGCCGCCCGCACGGCCGACCTGCCCGCGCTCCTCGGCACGGCCCGGCTCTTCCTCAACGGCGACGCCCGGCGCGCCGACCGTGCGCTCCGCCTTGCGGTGGAGCTGCGCGGCGAAGGCGTGCAGGAGATGGCCGCGACGCTCCTGCGCGAAGTCCTGGCCCGCTCGCCCGACTTCAAGCCCGCCCTGCGGCTCAAGGCCGCGTGGCAGCCGCAGCCCGGCACCTGAGCGCGTGGAGGCGGCGAACCGGGGTTCCTCTCTTCACGCGATTGTAACAGCGCCGCCGCGTTGCCGCCACATCGGGGGAGTAGGTTGGGCACGTTTCCACCAGTCGTTTTCCGGGCCGCACCGAGCGTTCTGCGAAGGCCGTCTGTTAAATCCAAATACGTCCCCTGCCAGAGAAAAACACCATGAAACTGCTCAAGTCCGTCCTTGCGACCGCCGCCCTCGCGGCGTTCGCCACCTCCGCGGCCCATGCCGCCACGACCATCCGCATCACCGGCTCGACCGCCTACCGCACCGCTGTCACGAACGCCATTGAGAACATCATGGGCGGCTCCGGCAACTTCGAGGCCGTTTACCGCGACTCCGACAGCGGCGTCACGAGCGAGATCAACGCCAAGGCCAGCATCTTCAAGGGCAACATCACCGGCGCCAACAATCCGGTCACGATCAAGTGTTTCTGGTCCGGCTCCGTCGGCGGCGTCAAGACCGTCGCCCAGAGCCTCACGCTCGCCAGCTCCTGGATCGCCGACGCCGAGCTCACCGGCACCAACGGCGTGACCCACAAGGCCTCGCCCACCTATGACGGCGCGCTCACGGCCGACATCACGATGTCCGACACCCGCCAGAGCACGACCAAGTTCACCAGCCCGGCCCTGACCGCCGCCCGCGTCGGCGTGGTGCCCTTCGTCTGGATCAAGAGCAACGGCGCGCCCTCCGGCCTCTCCAACATGACCGGCCTCCTGGCCCGTGCGCTCCTCAGCAATCCCGGCATCCCGCTCGCCCAGTTCACCGGCAACTCCGCCGACACCACGATGGTGCTCGCGGTCGGCCGCGACCAGGACTCCGGCACCCGCGTCGGCGCCTTCGCCGAGAGCGGCTTCGGCACCCTCACGGCCCCCATCCAGTGGAAGATCAACGGCACCGGCTCCGTGAGCAACGTCGAGCTCTATCCCGCCCAGACCATCCTCGGCGACTCCTACACCATCGGCACCTCGGGCTACAGCGGCGGCGGCAATGTCGTCTCGGCCCTCAACCTCACCGGCAGCGCCACCGCCCCGGTGTATGATACCAGCGCCGGCGCGATCGGCGATCCCGATGCCCTGCTCTACAGCGGCGCCTACTACGTCGGCTACGTCGGCACGAGCGATGCCAAGAGCCTCACCGGCCACAGCCAGAACGGCACGACCGGTATCTTCAGCTCCACCGGCGCGCTCCAGGTCCTCACCTACAACGGCGTCCAGTACAGCTACGCCAACGTCAAGGAAGGCCTCTACACCTTCTGGACCTACGAGTACATCATGTGGCGCAGCGGCCTCGGCAGCGACGGCGTGACGGTCGGCAACGCGCTCAAGAACGAGATTCTCAACAACACCGCCAGCCTCTCGGGCATCAAGGTCGGCGACATGCACGCCAGCCGCACCATCGAAGGCGGCGTCGTGGGCCACAACTGATCCGGCTTCCCCCTGCAGCATTAACCAACCGGCCGCCAGGCGCATCATGCGCCGGGCGGCTAACTCATAAATCCCATGAAACACGCCAAGCTCCTCGCGGGAATTCTCTCGCTCCTCGCCTGCTTTCCGTTTGCCGCCCATGCGCAGACGGTGACGACCGTCACCTCGGACCTGCTCCTCGGCTTCCGCGCCTCTGGTGGCACGGGCGCCTCCCTGAACCTGCAGGTCGATCTCGGTGCCGTCACGAACTACACGACGGGCGCCTTCAGCACCCCGGGCATCCACGCGATCACCAACCTTTCGGTTAACGATCTCTCCAGCCTCACCGCCGGTTACGGCGCGAGCTGGAATACCCGCTCCGACCTGACCTGGGGCATCGCCGCCGCCACGGGCGCGACCAACAAGACGCTCTACGCCACGTTTGCCGAGACCACCCCGGGCACGGCCTTCGCCGGCACGATCGACGTCCAGAACCAGTCGCTCCGCAACGCCGCCGCCGGCAAGATCCAAGGCACGGTGACGGCCCTCAACGGCCAGAACCAGACGGCCAACAGCATCTATTCGTCCGTCCTCTCCGCCAGCGATCCCGCCAGCTGGACGACGAACGGCTTTGCCGATGCCGGCGCCGCCTTCTCGTTCTTCGATTCCTCGACGTTTGAGAACAGCACCAACATCACGGGTGGCAGCTACGCGGTCTCCGACCTCTACAAGCTCGCGACCAACGGCACGTCGACCTACGTCGGCTCGTTCGCGCTGAACTCCGCGGGCGCGCTGTTCTTCAGCACCACGGCCAGCAGCTTCGCCGCCACCCCGGTGCCGGAGCCCTCCACGTACGCCGCGATCGCCGGCGTGCTTGTCCTCGGCGTCGCCGCCTGGCGCCGTCAGCAGAAGAAGGCTGCCGCCGCTGCCGTCTGAACCGCCCGGCACAGCATCCGACAGTACCCGGTGGGCGGCTTCCAGTCTGCCGTCCCCATTTTCCGCAGGTCGTGGTGAGCGCGTTCTCATCGGAACACCGGCCTCTTGGAAAAAACCGCGCGGCTCCTCTCCCCAAGGGAGGAGCCGCGTCTGTCGGTGCGAGGCCCGCATCGTTTCTTTTCCGCACCGCATGAAGGGAAAGGCAAAATCCCGGGCCCTGTTCGCCCTTGCCGCGCTGCTGCTCGCTGCGCCGCGCATCTGCCCGGCCGCGCCTGCCGCGCCCGAGGCTGCGGGTCTCTTCATCGCGGAGTACCGCGTGGAGGGCGTCCACCTCCTGAAGCGCAGCGAGGTCGAGGACGCTGTCTATCCTTGGCTCGGCCCCCACCGCACGACCGCCGACATCGAGGCTGCACGCGCCGCCGTCGAAAAACTGTATCATGACCGGGGTTACCAGACTGTCTCCGTCGTCACCCCTGAGCAGGACATCGCGCGCGGCATCGTGCGCCTGACGGTCGCCGAGGCCCCCGTGGGCCGTCTCCGGGTGAAGGGTGCGCGCTACGCCTCGCCCGCCCGCATCAAGGCCATGGCCCCGTCGCTCGCCGAGGGGAAGGTCATCAATTTCAACGAGGTCCCCCGCGACATCGTCGCGCTCAACCAGTCCGCCGATCGCAAGGTCACGCCCGCCCTGCAGGCCGGCGCCACGCCCGGCTCGGTCGATGTCGATCTCAACGTGCAGGACAGCCCGCCCGTGCACGGCAGCCTCGAGCTCAACAACCGCCACAGCGCCGGCACCAAGCCGCTCCGCCTCAACGGCTCGATCAGCGACAACAACCTCTGGCAGCGCGAGGACAGCGCGGGCTTCAGCTTCCAGATCGCCCCCGAGCGCATCGATGATGCGAAGGTTTTCTCGGGCTATTACATCACGCGTTTTTCCGGCGTCTCCTGGCTCTCGCTGATGGCGCAGGGCACGAAGCAGGACAGCAATGTCTCCACGCTCGGTGGCGCCGCCGTCGCGGGCCGCGGCGAGATCGCCGGCCTGCGCGCCCTCATCTCGCTCCCCTCGGGCAAGGAGTACTTCCACTCGCTCAGCCTCGGCTTTGATTACAAGCACTTCGACCAGCGCCTCACCTTCGGCACCGGCGCGAACACCAGCCTGCTGACCTCGCCGGTCACCTACGTTCCCATCACCGGCCAGTACTCCGCGACGTGGAACAAGCCCGGCGCCGTCACCGATGGCAACGTGTCCGCGACCTTCGGTACGCGTGGCCTCGGCAGCGGTTCGGAGCAGTTTGCCGTCAGCCGGTACCACGCCGATGCCGGCTTTGTTTACCTGCGCGGCGATCTCTCGCACACGCATGATCTGCCCAAGGGTTGGGTTGTGTTCGGCCGCGTGCAGGCGCAGGTGGCCGACCGTCCGCTCGTGAGTAGCGAGCAGTTCAGCGGCGGTGGCGCCAGCACCGTGCGCGGTTACCTCGAGTCCGAGACCATCGGCGACAGCGGCGCCTTCGGTACACTGGAGCTGCGCACCCCCTCGCTGCACCGCTGGCTCGGCGAACCGAAGGGCGAGCTGCGGTTCTACGCCTTCGGCGACGCCGGCGGCGTCACGCTCATCGATCCGCTGCCCGGGCAGCAGGGTCGCTTCGGCCTGGCGAGCTACGGCTTCGGCGTGCTGTTCCGCCTGCGCGAGCACTTCAGCGGCGCGTTCGATGCCGCGGTGCCCGTTTACACCCAGTCCGACACCAAGGCCAACCACGTCCGGATCACGTTCCACACCGGCCTGGATTTTTAACCGCACCCTCCACTTCACCGCTCCCTCGCATGCACCTCCCGCCGCTCCGCCGTTTCCTGAAAGGTTTGTTTGCCGCTGCCCTCCTGGCCCAGTGCGCGAATCCGCTCTGCGCCTGGTGGAACAACGACTGGTCCGCCCGCCGGAAGGTCATCATCGACCCCGCCGCCGCCGGTCTCGCCTCCGGTGACGCCATCGGCGGCACCGCCGTGCTGCTGCGCCTGCACGACGGCAACTTCAATTTCGCCGCCATCGCGGCCGACGGCGCCGACCTCCGCTTCGTCGCCGAGGACGACAAGACGGTGCTGCCCTATCACATCGAGAAGATGGATACGGTGCTCAACGAGGCCTTTGTCTGGGTTCGCGTCCCCGACCTGAAGCCCGGCGTGAAGACCTCCGTCTGGCTCTACTACGGCAACGCCAAGCCGCCCGCCGCCACCACTTCCGCGAAGGAGACCTACGACAAGGACACCGTGCTCGTCGCGCATTTCGCCGAGCACGGGCAGCCCCCGGGCGATTCCTCGGGCTCGGGCAATACCTTCGCCACCGCCGGCATCGCGGCGGACGGCGCGCTCATCGGCACCGGCCTGCGGCTCGACGGCCGCACCGCCCTCATGCTGCCCGCCAGCGCTTCGCTCGCATGGGCCCAGGGGGCGACGCTCACCTGGTCCGCCTGGATCAAGCCCACGGCGCTGACGCCCAATGCCGTGCTCTTCCAGCGGCACGAGGACGACCGCACGTTCACGATCGGCCTCGACCGCGGCTCGCCCTATTGCGAGGTCACCGGGTTGGTGGAGCCTGGCCGCACCTCGTCTGGCGCGCCGCTCGCCCTCAACTCCTGGCACCACCTCGCCGTGGTCGCCGATGGCCGCGTGATTTCCGTCTATCTCGATGGCCGGGCCTACGGCTCGGTCACCGCGACGCTGCCCGCCCTGACCGGACCGTACGCGCTCGGCGGTGACGACACGCCTGCGACGCCCGGCGCTCTCGGTTTCCAAGGTGAGCTTGATGAGTTGCAGATTTCCAAGGACGCACGTCCGGTCACCTGGCTGGTCTTTTCGCAGGCCAACCAGGGCGGCGGCGAGGCGGCCAGCCATCTTCTCACCATCGGCGACGAGGAGCAGGACGCGGGCATGCTCGCCTTCCTCAAGACCGGCTACCTAGGCGTCATCATCGGCTCCCTCACGGTGGACGGCTGGGTCGTCATTGGCCTCCTCATGGTGATGATGGTCATCAGCTGGGCCGTGATGATCGACAAGGCGATG
Organism: Verrucomicrobiota bacterium; assembly: GCA_018239845.1. GTDB lineage: Bacteria > Verrucomicrobiota > Verrucomicrobiia > Opitutales > Opitutaceae > CAIRCN01. The sequence goes on along the minus strand of JAFEGO010000054.1, from coordinate 125,683 downwards.
TATCTCAACCGCGTCGTGAAGGGCAACGAGCTCTTCCTGCGCGAGTGGAAGCAGGTCTCGCGCGACCTCGCCGCGCTCGACGACAGCGAGAGCGAGAAGGCGAAGCGCCTCGGCGGCCAGTCCGAGGACAAGGAGGCGAAGATCATGCACGCGGCGCCGCTCTACCGCGTCTATCACATCGGCGCGGAGGAGATCCGCTACCGTGTCTCCACGGGCCGCGCCGGTGCGCGTGTGCTCTCGGCCCGCTCGATCCAGGCGATCCGCGCGAGCCTCGACGGCGGCATGGTGCGCGAGACGCACCGCCTCAGCAGCCAGATGGTGCTGCTCACCATCGCGATTTCCGGCGGCCCCTTCCTCGGCCTCCTCGGCACGGTCGTGGGCGTCATGATCACGTTCGCCGCCGTTGCGTCGGCGGGCGAGGTCAACGTCAACGCCATCGCCCCCGGCATCGCCGCCGCGCTCGCGGCCACGGTCGCCGGTCTCGCCGTCGCCATCCCCGCGCTCTTCGGCTACAACTATCTCCTCGGCCGCGTGAAGAACGCGAACAGCGACATGCACGTCTTCATCGACGAGTTCGTCGCCAAGATGGCCGAGTTCTACTCCGAGTCCGCCGCCGCGGAGCGCACGGTCACCCGCGCGCCCTTCTCGCCCAGCGAACCCTGATCCGGCCCCGCCATGCAAGTCCAGGACGACAAGCCCTACGACGACATCAACATCACGCCGATGCTGGATCTGGCGTACGTGTTGCTCGTCATCTTCATCCTCATGTGCACCGCCTCGGTGCAGGGCGTGAAGGTCAACCTGCCCAAGGCCAGCCACGCGCCGAGCCTCGCCAAGCCGAAGACCCGCGCCATCACGGTCAGCAACGACGGCAAGATTTTCCTCGATACCGTGCCCGTCACGCTGCCCGAGCTGGAGGAGCGCCTCGGCCTGATCAAGGCCCAGATGCCCGACGTGCCCATCGTGGTGAAGGGCGACGGCCTGACGCAGTACCAAGGGGTCATGGACGTCCTCGATGTCCTCGGCCGCCTCAACATCACCCAGGTTGGTCTCGCGACCAAGCCGCGCAACTGAGGGAGCCGCGCGCGATGGAGCACGGATCACAATTTGAGCAGACGACGAAGCGCGGGTTTTTCCAGCGCTACGGCTTTCTGCTTGGCGTGCTCGGCATCGCGGCCGTGGTGGGGATCATTTTCGCCGGCCAGTCGCTGATCGGCAAGGGCAAGGCCAGGGCGCGCTCCGCTCCGGAGCCGATGATGGTCCGCATCGCCCCGCTCCCGCCGCCTCCTCCTCCGCCCCCGCCACCCCCGCAGGCGATGGAGCAGAAGATGATCTCGCAGACGCCGGTGGCCGACGATGAGCAGAAGCCCGAGGAAGCGCCCGCGCCTGCCGCTGCCGAGGTGGGCACCAACATCACCGGCACCGGCGGCCCCGATGCCTTCGGTTTGAGCGGCGGTGGCTCCGGTGGCGGCACCCGGATCGCGCGCCGTTCCTCCGGCAGCCGCTGGGGCTGGTACGCCGCCTCCGTGCAGCGTTCGATCGGCGAGGCGCTGCGGCGCAACGACGTCACGCGCACCGCGAGCTTCACGCTCGAGATCCGCATCTGGGCCGACCTCACCGGCCGCATCGCCCGCGCGCAGCTCGCCGGCACGACCGGCGATCCCCGCCTCGATGCGGCGATCCGCGACGATGTGCTGACCGGCCTTCGTCTCGGCGAGGCCCCGCCGCGCGACATGCCGCTCCCCATTGTGCTGCGCCTCAGCGCGCGGCGCCCCGATTGATTTTCCTCCCATGCAGAAAACTCCCTCCGCCCTCCGCCGCTCCGCCGTCCTGCTCGCCCTCCTATGCCTGGGCGGCGCCGCCGTCGCGCAGACGGCGCCGCGCGCGTCCCGTTCGCAGAACGTCACGATCAACCTCATCAACCGGCTCGTCGAGCGCGGCGCGCTCACCCCGGCGGATGCGAGCGAGTTGATCCGCATGGCCGAGGAGGACGCCGTCGCCGCCAAGGCCGAGGCCGCTGCCACCGTGGCGGCCGCCCCTGCTCCGGCGCCCGCGCCCGCCGCCGTGGCCCAGGCTGCGCCGGCGGAGGAGGCGGTGCCCGCCGACACCGTGCGCGTCACCTACATCCCCGAGGCGGTGAAGCGCCAGATGGTCGAGGAGATCCGCGGCGAGGTGATGGACCAGGCCGTGGCCGAGCGTTGGGCCGCGCCGCGTACGCTGCCCGAGTGGACGGAGCGCATTAAACTCTTCGGCGATTTCCGCTTCCGCTACGAGGGGCTCTACTACCCGCACGGCAACGACAACACCGGGGCCTTTCCCAATTTCAACGCGATCAACACCGGCGCGCCCTTCGACATCACCGGCACGGTCTTCTCGCCCCAGCTCAATGCGGATCAGGAGCGCTCGCGTCTCCGCATCCGCGCGCGCGGCGGTCTCTCGGCCGACCTCGGTGAGAATTTCTCCTCCGGCCTCCGCCTTGCGACCGGTGAGAACAACTCGCCCGTCACGCAGAACCAGTCGCTCGGCGCCGCGGGCAACGCGCAGGGCGGCAACTTCGCCAAGTATGCCGTGTGGCTCGACCGCGCCTTCCTCAAGTACGAGCTCACCGCGCATCCGGGCGAGACCTACACCGCCACGGTCGGCCGTTTCGACAACCCCTTCTTCGCCACGAGCCTCCTCTGGGCCGACGACCTCGGCTTCGACGGCGCGGTGGTGCAGGGCAAGCGGCCCCTCAATGAAAAGCTCTCACCCTACCTCACCGCCGGCGTGTTCCCCGTCTTCAACACCGACCTGAATTTCTCGACCACGCAGCCCGCGAAGTTCAAGAGCCAGGACAAGTGGCTCAAGGCCGTGCAGGTCGGCGCGGACGCCACGGTCGGCGAGGCGCTCGGCTTCAAGCTCGGCGTCGCGTACTACGATTTCCAGAACATCGAGGGGAAACTCTCCACGCCGTTCACGCCGGTCGTTTCCTCCGACAACGGCGACACCGACGCCCTGCGCCCCGCCTTCGCGCAGAAGGGCAACACCTACATGGCGCTCCGCAGCATCGTCCCGAGCGCGCTCAACAATTTCGGCGCGATCAACCAGTGGCAGTATTTCGGCCTCGCCACGCCGTTCCGCGACCTGGCGTTCACCGGCAAGGTGGACCTCCACTCGTTCGACCCGATCCACCTCAGCCTCTCCGGCGAATACGTGCGCAACCTCGCGTTTGACCGCGGTCAGATCGCCCCGAAGGCCGTCAACAACCTCGGCGCCACCAGCACCGCATTCGTCGGCGGCGACACCGGCTGGACCGTCAACCTCCGCCTCGGCACCGCCGCCCTCGAGAAGCGCTGGGATTGGAACGTCAACGCGGGCTACCGCTACGTCGAGTCCGACGCCGTCGTGGATGGCTTCAACGACTCCGACTTCGGCGGCGGCGGCACCAACCTCAAGGGCGTGATCCTCAGCGCCAACCTCGCACTCTCCGCCCGCGTGTGGCTCGGCGTGCGCTGGCTCAGCGCCAACAGCATCTCCGGCCCGACCTACAAACAGGACACCCTGCAGATCGACACCAACGCCAAATTCTAACCATGAGCCCCCGCCACTTTTTCCTGCCGACGCTGCTCATCTGCTCCGGCCTCGCCCTCCCGCTCCGTGCCGCCGACCCGGCCCCTTCGGCCGAGTCGCGCCTGCGCGACACGCTCCGCAGCACGATGGCGCAGCTCCAGACCGCCGAGAGCGACCGCGTCGCCGCCCAGGCGGCGAAGGCCGACCTCGAGCAGAAAAACAAGGACCTCGCCGAGCAGCTCAAGGCCGTGCTGAAACAGGAGGAGGCCGACAAGGCCGCCGCCGACAAGACGCACGCCGCGCTCAAGGCCCAGCTCGTCGTGGAGTTCGCGGAGGTCGCCAAGCTGAAGGAGGCGCTCGCCGAGTCCCAGGCCGCGCACGCCCGCGCCGAGGCCGCGCTGCACGCCGCGGGCGAGACCGGCGCGAAACTCACGCTCGATATCCGCGCCGCGCAGAGCCGCGCCGACGATCTCTTCCGCAAGAATCAGAACCTCTACAAGCTCGGCCTCGAGATCCTGCAGCGTTACGAAAAGTTCAGCCTCGGCGAAGCCCTCGCGGCGAAGGAGCCGTTTGTCGGCAGCCGGCGCGCGCGCCTCGAGACCGAGGCACAGGACTATTCCGACAAGCTGCGCGAGCAGAAGAGCACCCCGTAACGTGCGGTCGCCCCGGGCACAGTCCAAGCCGCTGCGCGGCCTCGCCGCCGGTTTGGCGGCGTTGTTTCTCCTCGCGTCGCCGAGCGCCGATTCCGCGGACTTGCTTCGCAGTGGCGCGGGCATATCGGCCACAACACCTGCCCCCGGCACGACGGCGGCCAATCCTTCGGCGACCACGCCGACCGGGCTCACCACGCAGGACCGCCTCGCGCGCACCGCGCAGGCCTTGCAGGCGGTGAAGGCCATGCAGGCCGCCGCGCAGGCGCTCGCCGCCAGCGGCGCCGCCAACCTCGGCCCCGATCCCAATCACGCTGGCCGGACTTTGCCCAATGTCCCCAACGGCCTCGGTGTCGGCGCCCTCCAGGTTGCGCCCGGCTCCACGTGGCTCGGCGCCGCCGCGCCCACGCAGTCCACCTCCGGTGCGGCCACGACGGTGACGGTTACGCAGTCGGCCCCGCAGGCGTTGCTCACGTGGCAGTCGTTCAATGTTGGCAAAGAAACCACGCTCGTCTTCGACCAGACCGCCGGCGGCGCGGATGCCGGCCAGTGGATCGCGTTCAACAAGGTCGTCGATCCCACCGCCGTGCCTTCGCAGATCCTCGGCTCGATCAAGGCCGACGGCCAGGTGTACGTGATCAACCCCAATGGCATCATCTTCGGCGGCGCTTCGCAGGTAAACGCCCACGCCCTCGTCGCTTCCTCGCTCCCGCTCAACGACAACCTCGTCACCCGCGGCCTCCTCAACAATCCCGACGAGCAGTTCCTGTTCTCCTCGCTCCCGCTCGTGAGCGGGAGCAACGGCCCGACGCCCGCCTTCACGCCCGATGCGTTGCCCGCCGGGTTGACTCAGCCCGGTGATGTGACTGTGCAGGCCGGCGCGCAGCTCACCGCTCCGACGAGCGACGCGCACGTTGGCGGCCGCATCGCGCTCATCGGCCCCAATGTCACCAACGCCGGCACGATCTCCACGCCCGACGGCCAGACCGTCCTCGCCGCGGGTCTCCAGGTGGGTTTCGCCGCGCACAGCACGGACGACCCGTCGCTGCGCGGCCTCGATGTCTATGTCGGCCAAGTCGGCACCGCCGGCACCGCAACGAACAGCGGCCTGATCAATGCCCCGCGCGCGGACGTCACCGTCACCGGCAAGACCGTCAGCCAGCTCGGCTACATCGAGAGCTCCACCTCCGTCGCGCTCAACGGCCGCGTCGATCTCCTCGCGAGTTACAACGCCGTCAGCAGCGGCGGCCTCTTTGCCAATCTCGACGCCTTCGTCCCGACCTCGACCGGCCTCCTCACCTTTGGCGACGGCAGCGTCACGCGGATCCTGCCCGAGTTCGACAGCACTGACACAGTCACTGGCGCCCTCGCACTCAACTCGCAGGTCAACGCCCGCGGCCAGGTCATCCACCTCGCGGGCAGCACCCAGCTGGTCGCGCCCTCGGCGACGGTGAATTTCGACGCGGGCACCTGGAGCCTTACCGGCGCCACGATCAGCGACGGGGTGATCCGCCTCGGCAGCACGCCGCGCTACTCGTTCCTCCACGGCGGCGCCGACGCGACGACCGGTGGCGCGAGCCAGATCTACCTCGACTCGGGCGCGACGATCGACGTCGCGGGCTCGGCGGGCGTGAAAGCCTCCGTAGCGGAGAACTTCGTCTCCGTGCAGCTCCGCGGCTCCGAGCTCGCGGATTACCCGCTGCAGCGTGATGGCGCGCTGCGCGGCCAGACCATCCAGATCGATGCGCGGCAGACCGGCACCTACAACGGCAAGACCTGGGTCGGCACCCCGCTCGCGGATACGAGCGGCTACGTCGCGCTGATCGAGCGCACGGTTGGCGAGCTCACGACCGCGGGTGGCACGGTCAATCTCAACGCCGGCGGTTCCGTCGTCCTCCAGTCCGGTTCGAAGATCGACGTGTCCGGCGGCTGGACGAATTTCCAGGCCGCCACTGTGCAGACGACGCAGGTGATCGCCGACGGCCATGTGTACGACATTTCGCAGGCCACGCCCGACCGCGTTTACCAAGGCATCTACACCGGCGCCAGCAGCACGGCGAATCCGCGCTGGGGTGCGACCGACACCACGACCAACCCGCTCCTGCCCGGGGTGCGCGTCGAGCCCGGCTACGTGCAGGGTGCGAATGGCGGCTCGCTCAACATCACCGCGCCGTCCATGGCGCTCGACGGCACGCTGCAGGGTGGCACGGTCAGCGGCCCGTGGCAGCGCTCGGCCGCCCCGACGCCCAGCGCGCTGCGGCTCGCCTTCCTCGCGCAGGACGCGAGCTACGTGCAGCTGCCCACTTACTCGCCCACGCCACCGAAGGTCACGCTCGGCAACGCCGCCGCGCTCGCCGCGGCGCAGGCCTTCACGCTCGATGCGCAGGGCAATCCCGCCGCCCTCGGCAGCGCGCGGCGCGACCAGGTGGTGTTGTCGCCCAGCCTGTTTGCCAATGGCGGCTTCGGCCGGCTCGAGATCAACAATCACGACGGCTCCGTGGTCATCCCCGCGGGCACGGATTTCGCCACGCCGGCCGGCGGCGGCCTCAGCGTCACTGCGGCCAATATCGACATCGAGGGCAAGGTCACTGCGCCCGGCGGCACGCTGAGCTTCACCGCGACGGATGGCTCGCTGGCGGCGGCCAATGCGCTTACTTACACCCCGGCGGGTGCGGCCACGCCCCCGGGCGACGACACGCGCGGCCGGCTCGTTGTCGGGGCCGGCGCCGCGCTCTCCACGGCGGGCCTTATCACCGACGACCGCGGCGCAGCTGGCGGCGTGGCTTCGCCCATCGCCCGGGATGGCGGCAGTGTCACCCTCAAGGGCCGGCGGGTCCAACTTGCGGCGGGCAGCGCGCTCGACGTTTCGGGCGGCGCGGCGGTCACGGCCGCGGGCAAGGTTTCCTACGGTAATGGCGGTTCCATTACGGTGGCCGCGGGCCAGGACCCGGAGCTCACCGCGGTCATCGGCGGCGGGCTCGATTTCCAGGCGCGCGTCGCCGGCTTCTCGGGCGCGCGCGGCGGCACGCTCAGCCTGCTGGCCCCGGCGATCCGGATCGGCGGCGCGGCCGGCGATCCGCGCGAGCTCGCGCTCGGCGCGGATTTCTTCAGCACGGGCGGCTTTGCCACGTTCAACCTCACGGGCCTCGGCCTGCCGGCCGGCGACGCCGGGCAGTTTCTCCCCGCGCTGGAGATCGCGTCCGGCACGCGGATCGCCCCCGTCGTACAGGGCGTGGTCGCCAATCTCGATCCCGCCGGCGTGACGCTCGTGCCCGTCACGCAGGCCGCGGGCGTGCGACCCGCTGTCAGTCTCACCTTCGCGGCGCAGGGTGTCGTCGATCCGCTGAACACCAGCAACCCGCAGAAGGTGCGCGGCGACCTCGTGATGGATGCGGGCGCGGCGATCCTGTCCGACCCGAAGTCGGCGATCACCTTCACCGGTGATACGATCTCGCTCAACGGCACGGTCAGCGCCCCCGGCGGTACCATCACGGTCACCGGCGGCCGGGATTCCAACAAGGTGTTTCCCCAGACGATCGTGCCGCTCACCACGGTGCTCCTCGGCTCCTCGGCGTCGCTTTCCACCGCGGGCACGACCCTGCTCACGCCCGATGCGCGCGGCTACCGCACCGGCGCGGTGCTGCCCGGCGGCACGGTCAATGTCTCCGGCAACATCGCGGCCCAGGCCGGCGCGGTGATCGATGTCTCCGGCACGACCGGAGTCCTCGACCGTCCCGCGGCTTTCAGCTCCGCTACGGACGGCGGCGCGGGCTCCCTGAACGGCCTGTCCGTCGTGCCCACCCGCGAGGACAGCGCGGGTGGCGCCATCACGCTCGCTGGTACGCAGCAGCTGGTCTTCGACGGTGCGTTGCGCGGCGCGGCGGGCGGCCCTGCCGCGGACGGCGGCTCGCTCACTGTTTCCTCGGGGATCTACGGGGTGGCGGGCGCCGGCCCCGTGGTGACGCCGCTCGATGTCAACCTCGAGGTGCGGCAGGCCGGCGATACGCTCGGCGCGACCGCACCTGCGATCGGCCGGACGCCGGTCGGCGCCGATGGCGCGCCGCTCGCCGGTCATGGTTATTTTTCCGCCGACCGCTTTGCGGCGGGCGGCTTCGCCAGCCTGGCGTTGAAGGGCACGGTCCAGTTTGACGGGCCGGTCGTGCTGACCGCGGCCAAGAGCCTCACGGTCGCCACCTCCGGTGTGCTGTACGCGGATGCGACCGTCGCGCTCAACGCCCCGTACGTCGCGCTCGGTCAGGTGTTCCTCGCGCCGCAGTCGCCCGATCTCCCGCCGGCGGCCCCCTTCCTCGCGGGCGGCGACCCGTACAAGTTCGGCCCCAGTTACGGCACCGGCCGCCTCGTGGTGAACGCCTCGCTCATCGACGTCGGCACGCTCTCCCTGCAAAACATCGGCGCCGCCGACCTCATCGCCGACCATGGCGACATCCGGGGTGACGGCACCTTCGACATCGCGGGCGATCTCTACCTGCGCGCCGGGCAGATTTATCCGCCGACGGCCGTGAGCTTCACGATCTCTGCCTCCGACTACCTCTCGCCGGTCACCGGTACGATGCAGCCGGGCTCGGTGAAATTTGGCGCGGCGGACGCACGGCCGCTGCCGCTCTCGGCGGGCGGCGAGCTCAATGTATTTGCTTCGCTGATTCACCAAGGCGGCGTCCTGCGCGCACCGCTCGGCACGATCAACCTCGGCTGGGCCGGCACAGGTGCTGCGCCCGTGGACCTCATCACCGGTCAGGCGGTGGCGGCGACCGACGTGCTCACGCTCGACTCCGGCGGCACCGTGTCCGTTTCGGCGAAGGATCCGGTCACCGGCAAGGAGCTGACGATTCCCTATGGCCTTAATCTGAACGGCACGGCCTGGATCGATCCCACCGGCACCGACATCACGGCCGGTGGCATCCCGGAGAAATCGATCAGCCTTTCCGCTGACCAAGTCTATGTGGCGAGCGGTGCGACGGTGGACGTGGCGGGCGGCGGCGATCTGCTGGCCTACCGCTGGGTTTCCGGCGTCGGCGGCACGAAGGACATCCTCGGCTCTGCGGCCGGTTTCGCTGTGATCCCCGGCTATCAGGCCGACTACGCGCCGTACGCGCCCTACAATTCCGCCGGCACCTTCGCCGGCGACGCCGGCTACGTGGCGCCCGGCATCGCGGTCGGCGACCGCATCTATCTCGACGCGGGCAGCGGCCTCCCGGCGGGCACCTACACCGTGCTCCCCGCGCGCTATGCCCTGCTGCCCGGTGCGCTCCTCGTCACGCCCAAGTCCGTCGCGCCCACCGGCACCGCCGCCGCGCAGCCCGATGGCTCGACGCTCGTCTCCGGTTACCGGTTCAACGACCTCAACGTCGCGCGCACCGGCCACCCGCTCTTCGCCACCTTCGAGGTCGCGCCGCAGTCGGTCGTGAATCAGCGCGCGCAGTACGATCTCTCCACCGGCACGGATTTCCTGGGCAGCCACGCCCCGGCGGCGTCGGGTCAGCGTCTCCCGGTGGACGCCGGGCAGCTGGTGATCGCGGCCAATGCGGCGATGAATTTCAACGGCTCCGTCCGCTCGGGCGCACCCGCGGGCGGCCGCGGCGGCCTCGTCGATCTCGCGAGCGCCGTTGACATCGTGGTCGGCGCGCACGGCGGATCGAGCCCGGCCGACACGCTCTTCCTCGATGCGACGCAGCTCAGCGCCTTTTCCGCGGAGAGCCTGCTCATCGGCGGCCGCCGTGGGACCACGGCCGAAGGCACTTCAGTGGAAGTCACGGCCGGCAAGGTGACGGTCAACAACGCCGGTTCGCCGCTCACGGGCTCCGATATCATCCTCGCCGCCAACGACCGGCTCACGCTCGCTCCCGGCTCCGTCATCACCGCGACGGCGGCCGGCGGCGCGGCCCAGGAAGTCACGATCGGCGACGCGGCGCAGGCGGGCAGCGGCAACGGCGCGGTGGTCCGCGTGAGCGCCGGCGGCACCGCGGACGTGGTGCGAGCGGGTGTGGACGGCACGGAGTCGCCCGCGCTGACGGTCGGCGCCGGCGTGCAGCTGAAGGGCGGCAGCGTGGTGCTCGATTCCACCGCGCTGGCCTCCTTCGATCCCGCGGCGAAGATTGACGCCGGTTCCCTGGCGTTGGGCAGCGGCCGGATCACCTTCGCCCTCGACGGGGCCGGCCTGCTGCCGGATGCGAGCGGCCTTGTGTTGTCGGGCGCCGGGCTGGCCGGCCTCAGTTCCGCGCAGTCCGTCTCGCTCTCGAGCTACTCCTCGATCGATCTCTATGGCACCGGTACGGTGGGTGGCGGCGGGCTCGCGGCCCTCGCGCTGCACACCGCGGAGATCCGCGGCTTCAACAACGGCGGCGGCACCGCCGCCTTTGCCGCGCAGGCCGTCACCCTCGACAACCGCGCGGGCGGCGCCGGGCCCGGTCCGCAGGTGGCGCCGACCGGCACGCTGGCCTTCAATGCCGGCACCGTGACCCTGGGCGACGGTGCGCTTGCGTTCGACCAGTTTGCCACGGTGAAGGTCACCGCGACGCAGGGTCTGCTGGCGCGAGGCGAGGGGACGACGACGGCGCAGGGCGACCTCACGGTCGCGGCGCCGTTGATCACCGCGGCCGCCGCCGCCGACCACACGGTTACCGCCGGCGGCGCGCTCAGCCTGGCCTCGTCCGCCTCCGCCGCCACCGTGACGGGCGGTGCCGCAGCGCACCTCGCGTTTTCCGGCGCGAGCGTGGCGGTGGACACCGCGGTCGTGCTGCCCAGCGGCACGGTGGACCTCACGGCCCGCACGGGCGACCTGACGGTGGGCGGCTCCACCGCCGCGCGCATCGCGGTGAACGGCACGGCGCAGACCTTTTTCGACGCCACGCGCTACACCGATGCCGGTGCGATCAACCTGTTCGCCACGCTCGGCGCGATCAATCTCACCTCGCGCGGCACGCTCGACGCCACGGCCGCGGCGGGCGGCGGTAACGCGGGCAGGGTAACGGTCTCCGCGCCGCAGGGCTCCGCGGTGCTGGCGGGCGCGCTGCTGGGCTTCGGCCCGGCGGCCGGCTTGGGCGGATCGTTCTCCTTCGACGCGGGCCGCGTGCCCGATGGCAACCTCGACAGCTTGAACCGGCTCCTCGATGCCGGCGGCTTCAACCTCTCGCGCGAGCTGCGGGTGCGCACCGGTGACCTGACCTTCAACGGCACCGCCACCGCGCACACCTTCGACCTCTCGGCCGACCAAGGCTCCGTAACCATTGGCGGCACCATCAATGCCTCGGGCGCCACCGGCGGCTCGATCCGCATCGCGGCGCACGGTGGCGTGACGCTGGCCTCCGGTGCCCAGCTCAACGCCTCGGCACAGGACTTCGACAGCGCGGGCAAGGGCGGCGCGGTTGACCTCGAGGCCGGTGCGACGCTCCAGGGCGTGGCCGGCGACAGCACCGCTGTCCTCAATCTGCAGAACGGCTCCGTCATCGACCTCTCCGTCGCTAGCAACATCCCGTCCTCCACCGTGCATGCGACGGCCAATGCCGCGGTCGCCTTCCCCTCCGCCACGAAGGGCAACGATCTCGTCACCGCCACGAGCGCGGGCACGCTCACGCTGGTCGATGGCACCACCGTCGCGCTCGCGGCCAACACCCCGACGCTCGTCTCCGGCGGCGCCAAGGTGACGCTCGCGGGCGAGGGCGACGTGACCTTCGCCGGCAGCGCCGCGCTGGGCGAGTACACCGGCACGCTGCACCTCCGCGCCCCGCGCACCGCCGACAACACCTATGTGCAGGTCGCCGCGGTCGGCGCCACGATCCGTCAGGCCTCGGCCATCACGGTCGAGGGCTTCCAAGTCACCGATCTCACCGGCACGGACGGCGCGATCACAGCTGCCGTGCGCAACCAGGCGCGCGACAGCGCCGCGGCCTTCGGGGGCGGCCTCACGAGTGCGAACGTGCTGCAGCCGGGGCACTCGGCTGATATTTTGAACCGTATTTTTGCGGGGCAGGGCGGGGCGGCTGGCGCGACGGGTTCGCTGGCCCGCGTCACACCGGGTGTTGAAATCATCAACCGCACCGGCGACCTCACGCTGTCGGACAACTGGGACCTTTCCGCGTGGCGCTTCGGCCCGGGCGTCAGCTCCGCCGTCACGGGCAGCGGCGCGCCGGGATTCCTCACGCTCCGCGCCGCGGGCGATCTCGTGTTCAATTCTCCCGCGAGCCTGAGCGACGGTTTCATCGGCGCGACGTACACCGCGACGCTGCTCGGCGCGGGCACGCAGTCGTGGACGTACCGGCTCGTGGCCGGCGCGGATTTCGGCGCGGCGGATTTCGACCGCGTGGCCGCGGGCCCAGGCTCCGTGCTCATCGGCCGGGGCGCGGCGCCGCTGCCCGAGACGGCCAGTGACAGCCTCCTGCGCAGCACGATCGTCCCGAATTATTTCCAGGTCATCCGCACCGGTACCGGCGACATCTCGATCGCCGCCGCGCGCGATGTGCAGCTGCTCAACCCGCTCGCCAGCGTTTACACCGCGGGTACGGCGGCGGCCGCGATGGCGAACTTCGCCACGCCCAACCTGACCTACCAGGCCGGCGCGCTCGGCCCCGTGCAGGCTCCCGTTTACGCGGCGCAGTTCTCCCTCGGCGGCGGCAACGTCTCCATCACCGCACAGCAGGACATCGCGCACTACCTGGCGACCGAGTCCGGCCTCGTCGCCGATTCCAGCCGCGAGCTGCCGACCAACTGGCTCTACCGTCGCGGGTTTGTCGATCCCGCCACCGGCAAGTTCGCCGCGACGCGCCCCGGCGGCGAGATCGCGTCCACCGCGTGGTGGGTGGATTTCAGCAACTTCTACGAGGGCGTCGGTGCGCTCGGCGGCGGCAACGTCCTCCTCTCCGCGGGCCGCGATATCCGCAACGTCGATGCCGTGGTGCCGACCGCCGCGCGCATGCCGCAGGGCGTGCCCGATGCCTCGCGTCTCGTCGAGACCGGCGGCGGCGACCTCACGCTGCGCGCCGGCGGCTCGATCGACGGCGGGGCCTATTATGTCGAGCGCGGCCAGGGAGTGCTGACCGCCGGCGGCTCGATCACCACCAACGCCACCCGCGCGACGCTCTCGAACAACGACCTCATCAACCTCCGCATCCGCGGCCTGCAGCCCGACGCCACGACCTGGCTGCCCACCACGCTGTTCCTGGGCAAGGGCGGCTTCACCGTCAGTGCCGGCGGCGATGTCCTCCTCGGGCCGGTCGCCAATCCGTTCCTCCTGCCGCAGGGCATCAACAACAGTTTCCTCGATAAGACCTACTTCACGACCTACGGCACCGGGGACGGAGTGGAGGTCACCTCGCTGGCCGGTGATGTCACGCTGAAGGACAGCGCCGACGGCGGCGCGGGATCGCTGTACGAATGGTACCGCGCGACGGACCTGTTCTACTTCAATCCCGGTTCGTTCGCCCAGTCGCAGCCGTGGCTGCGCCTCGCGGAGACTGACCTCACGCCGTTTGCGACCGCCGCGGCGCTCATGCCCGCCTCGCTCCGGGTCACGGTCTTCTCCGGCGACATCAACCTCGTCGGCCGGCTCACCCTCGCGCCGTCGCCCGACGGCACGGTGGACCTCCTCGCTGCGGGGGCGATCAACGGCGTCCAACCCAACGGTCTCATCAATCACACCCTCGCGGTCTCCACCGACAATCCCCTGCTTTGGTCGTCGGCCAGTATCAATCTTTCCGATGCCAACCCCTCGCGCCTGCCGTCGCCCGCCGCGCCGCTCTCGCTCTCGGCCCCGGCATCCGACCGCAGCGGCACGGGCTGGAATCTCACGCCGGTGGATCTGATGGATGGTTTCAACCGCCTCTTCGCTGAGTCCGGCTCGACGCGGGGTGACTATGCGGTAATCCAGACGAAGCAGGCGCTGCACGATGCCGCCGTGTTGCACGCCGGCGACCGCGAGCCCGTCCGCCTCTATGCGGCGGAGGGCGACATCTCCGGACTCACCTTCTATTCGCCGAAGCCGCTGCGCGCCATCGCCGGCCGCGACATCACCGACATCGCGCTCTACCTGCAGAACAATGCCGCGGACGACCTCAGTCTCGTCGCCGCGGGCCGCGACCTCATCGCCTACGCGCCCAACTCCGCGCTGCGCGTCGGCGCCGTCTCCCCCGGCAACGCCCTCAACGCCTGGACGGTCGGCGACGCCCGCCCCGCCTCGGGCAGCCCGACGGCGGGCGACATCCAGATCGGCGGCCCCGGCACGCTGGAGCTGCTCGCGGGCCGCAATTTCGACCTCGGCGTCGGGCCCAACAACAGCGACGGCACGGCGCTCGGCGTCACGAGCATCGGCAATGCGCGCAACCCCTTCCTGCCGTTCACCGGGGCCGACGTCATCGTGGGCGCCGGCCTGGGCGCTTCGCCCGGGCTCGGCGCGGGGCAGCTGGACTTCGCGGCGTTCATCAGCCGCTTCCTCGATCCGGCGACGGCGGGCAGCACGGCCGACCGCTATCTGCCGCAGCTCGGCGACCTGCTCGGCCTGCCCGGCTCCAGCCGCGCTGATATCTGGACCCGTTTCCGCTCGCGCAGCGCCGAGGCGCAGGACCAGCTCGCGCTCGCGATCTTCTACCTCGTGCTGCGCGATGCGGGGCGCGACCACAACCTGCCCGCCAGCCCCGGCTACCGGAATTACGATGCGGGTTTCGCCGCGATCAACGCGCTCTTCCCCGGCAAGGCCTGGGCCGGCGACATTTCCCTGACCTCGCGCGAGATCAAGACCGCGAACGGCGGCGACATCCGGCTCTTCGCCCCGGGCGGCGAGCTCACGGTGGGCTTCGACATCAGCGGCAACCAGGCCGCCGACCAGGGCGTGCTGACCGAGCACGGCGGCTCCATCAACATCTACACCCGGGACAATGTGAACGTCGGTACCTCGCGCATCTTTACGCTGCGCGGCGGCGACGAGGTCATCTGGTCGTCGGAGGGCAACATCGCCGCCGGTGCCTCCTCGAAAACCGTGCAGTCCGCGCCGCCGACCCGCGTGCTCATCGATCCGCAGAGCGCCGATGTGCAGACCGACCTCGCCGGCCTCGCCACCGGCGGCGGTATCGGTGTGTTGGCGACGGTCGTCGGCGTCGCGCCCGGCGACGTGGACCTGATCGCCCCGGTCGGCACCATCGACGCGGGCGACGCCGGCATCCGCGTCTCGGGCAACATCAACATCGCCGCCGTCCAGGTGCTCAACGCCGGCAACGTGCAGTCGTCCGGCTCCGCCGTGGGCGTGCCGGCGGCGGCCTCCTCCGGCGCCCTCGGCGGCGCGTTGGCCGGCGCCGCCAGCTCCGCGGGTGCGGCGGCCACGGGCGCCGCGGCGGAAAACAGCCGGCAGAACCGCGCCCCGGCGCGCGTCGATGAGCTGCCCTCGCTCATCACCGTCGAGGTGATCGGCTACGGCGGCGGGGAAGGAGGGGAGAGCCATGACCAGGATGACGAGAAGCGCAAAAAACAACCCTGAGCCCGGCTCGGCGCTCTGGTGGATCCTGCCCGCGGGCGGTCTGCTCGCGCTCGCGGCGTTTCTGCTGTGGCCGGCGGACCCCGCGCCGCTGGCCCCCGTGCGCCAGGTGCGGGTGGCGGGGAAAATCCCGCCCGCGGTGCGCCCCGCGCCTGCCGAGGTTTCCGTGTCCGTCGCGCCGGTTGCCGTCGCGCCTCATCCGGTGCCGTCCGCCCCGTTGGTGCGCGTCGACGGCCGTCTCCAGCGCAGTCCGGAGGAAGAGCCGTGGCAGCTGCCCGTCGTGGCCTTGTCGTCCGATGTGGTGCAGGCGATGACCCCGGAGGAGCGAGGCCAGTTCGAGAAACTGTCCCGCGCGTTCCTCGACGCCACCGCCGATCCGGCGGTCAGCCGCGAACGCTGGGCGCAGGCCCGCGCGGCGACCGACGGGGACTTCCGCGTGTTTTTCGGCGACGAGGTTTTTTTCCAGCAGCAACACCGCGTCGCCCTGCAAGGGGCCGCCGCCCCGACCGAACTCCCCACGACTTCCGACCAGCCATGAAAACCATCCGAGCCTTCCTGTTTGTTGTATGCGCCGCCGCGGGCGGAATTTCGGCTTCCGCGCTGGCGGCGACCGTCTCCACCTCCTCCACCGCCGACCTGATCATCGGTTTCCGCGCGTCCGGCGGCCAGAATGCGTCGCTGAACCTCGAGGCCGACCTCGGCACCGCGGCGAGCTACGTGAGCGATCCCGGCACGAAGCGCCAGATCGCCGCGTTCAACGGCGCGGACATCGCCGCGACGTACGGCTCGTCGTGGAAGACGCGCACCGATCTTTTCTGGGGCTTCGCCGCGGCGACGGGCTCGACCAACCGGACGATTTACGCCAGCCGCGCCCAGCCGAGCGCCGGGGTGCAATCCGCCGCCTACGAGGCACAGAACCAGTCGCTGCGCAACGCGGCCGGCGCCCTGATCCAGACCGCCGTCAGCGGCCTCAACGGCCAGACCGCCACCGCCAACAGCGCGGTGACCGCGCAGAAAAATATCTCCGACCAGGACAGCTGGAGTGTGACCTCGGGCTCCGACACCAACGCGAGCTTCGGCTTCTTCGACACCATGGGGGTGTTTGAAAACGGCACCGTGTTCGGCGGCGCCAGCTACATCGTTTCCGATCTCTGGCGCCTCTCGACCAACGGCACCGTCACCTACATCGGCTCCTTCGCGCTGGATACCAATGGCAACCTCTGGTTCAGCAAAAATCCCGCCGACTTCGCCTCGCTCACGCCGCCCTCGATCACCACGCCGCCGTCCGCGCAGACCGTCTCCGCAGGGCAGGATGTGACGTTTACCGTGGTCGCCGCCGGCTCCGCGCCGCTGACCTACCGCTGGCAGCGCAACGGCGTCGATGTCCCCGGTGGCACGGACGCCACGCTCACGCTCACCGCCGTCACCACCGCGCAGGCCGGTGACTACACCGTCATCGTCGCCAACTCCGTCAACCCCTCAGGCATTACCAGCTCCGCCGCCACGCTTACGGTCAACAAGGCCACGCCTGTGCTCACGTGGGCCGCGCCCGCCGCGATCACCTACGGCACCGCGCTCTCCGCCGCGCAGCTCAACGCCACCACCTCCGCCGCAGGCACCTACAGCTACACGCCCGCCCTCAACACGGTGCTCGGCGCCGGTGCCAACCAGACGCTCTCGGTCACCTTCACGCCTAACGATCCTACGAGCTTCAACCCGGCCACCGCCACCGTCCCGCTTACGGTCAACCCCGCTCCGCTCACCGTCACCGCGGACAGTTTCACCCGGGTCTACGGCGCGGCCAATCCGACGCTCACGCTGGTCTACGCCGGCTTGGTGAACAACGACACCGCCGCCAGCCTCACGGCCGAGCCCGTGCTCTCCACGACGGCGACGCCGGCCAGCGGAGTCGGCCAGTACCCGATCGTGCTCACCGGCGGCACCGCGGCCAACTACACGCTCACCCTCGTGCCCGGCACGCTCACCATCACCCCGGCCGCCGCCACCGTCACCCTCGGCAACCTCGCCGCCGTGTACGACGGCACGCCGAAAGCCGCGACGGTGACCACCGATCCCGCGAGCCTCGCCGTCACCGTGACCTACGACGGCAGCGCGACCGTGCCGGTCACCGCGGGCAGTCACGCCGTCGTCGTCACCGTGGCCGACGACAATTACGAAGGCTCCGCCTCCGGCACGCTCGTCATCAGCCAGGCCCCGGCTGGCCTCGAGTGGACCGCGCCCGCCGCGATCACCTACGGCACGCTCCTCTCGGCGACGCAGCTCAACGCCACCGCGGCCGTCCCCGGCACCTTCAGCTACACGCCCGCCCTCGGCGCGAAGCTCAACGCCGGCCCCGGCCAGACGCTCTCCGTCACCTTCACCCCCGACGATGCCGTCAACTACGCCGCCGCCACCGCGACGGTTGCCCTCACGGTGAACAAGGCCGTGCCCTCGCTCGCGTGGACCGCGCCCGCCGCGATCGTGTATGGCACGCCGCTCTCCGCGACGCAGCTCAACGCCAGCGCCGGCGGCAGCCTGCCCGGCACGCTGAACTACACTCCGGGGCTCGGCGCCTTGCTCAATGCCGGGCCGGATCAGACGCTCTCGGTCACCTTCACCCCGACCGACGCGGTCAACTACACCACCGCGACGGCCACCGTGCTCCTGACGGTGGACAAGGCTACACCTACGCTCACGTGGCCCGCGCCTGCCGCGATCACCTATGGTACTTCACTATCTGATACGGAGCTCAACGCCGTCGCCAGCGTCCCCGGCACCTACGCTTACAATCCGTCGTCAGGCACCGTGGTCGGCGCCGGCGAAAGCCAGACCCTCGCCGTCACTTTCACGCCGACGGACAGCGCCAACTACACCCCGGCCACCAAGACCGTCGCGCTCACGGTCAATCAGGCCGCCCAGTCCATCACATTCACTCCCATCACCGGCGCCGTGGCGCTCGACACGCCCGTGACACTCGCGGCCACCGCTACCAGCGGCCTGCCGGTCACCTTCTCCATCGTGTCGTCGGGCTCCGCCTCGCTCGTCGGCAACCAGCTCACCATCCACGACAACACGCCCGTGGTCGTGCGTGCGACCCAGGCCGGCGATGCCAACTATCTGCCGGCGACGCTCGACCTGCCGGCCATCACCGCCGGCAAGAGCAACGCGGCGGTCACGCTCAGCGGCCTCTCCGCCACCTACGACGGCAATCCCAAGACCGTGACGGCCACCACCACGCCCGGAGGCCTCACGGTGGCGGTCACCTACAGCGGCAGCGCCACGCCGCCGACCAACGCCGGCACGTACCAGGTGGTCGCCACGATCAACGACGCCAGCTACCAGGGCTTCGCCACCGGGTCGCTCGTCATCGCCAAGGCCGTGGCCGTGCGCACCTGGGCCGCGCCCGACGCGATCACCTATGGCACGCCGCTCGGCGCGGCGCAGCTCAACGCCACGGCCAGCGTGCCCGGCACCTTCACCTACAATCCGGCCGCCGGCACCGTGCTGGCCGCCGGCGCGGGCCAGACGCTCTCCGCCACGTTCACCCCGGCCGACACCGCCAACTACAGCGGCGGCGCCGCCCTCGCCAACACGATCACCGTCAACCGCGCCCCGCTCACCGTCACCGCCGACCACCTCACCCGCGTGTATGGCGCCGCCAATCCGACGCTCACCTTCACGTACGCCGGCTTCGTGAACAACGAGAACGCCGACCGGCTCTCCCCGCCGGCCTTGGTGCCGCCCGTGATTTCGACCCCGGCGCAGCCGTCCGATCCCGTCGGTTCCTATCCGATCAAGCTCACCGGCGGCAGCGCGGCCAACTATACCCTCACGCTCGTCGATGACACCCTCGTCGTCACCAAGGCCACCGCGGTCATCACGCTCGCCGGCCTCGCCCAGACCTACGATGGCAACCCCAAGACCGTCACCGCCACGACCGCGCCCGCCGGCCTGGTTGTATCCATCGATTACGACGCCGGCGGTTCCGCGCCCACCGCGGCCGGCGGGCATGCCATCGTCGCGACCATCAGCGACCAGAACTACCAGGGCAGCGTCACCAACACGCTCGTCATCGCCCGGGCCGTGCCCGCGCTGACCTGGCCCGCGCCCGCCGCGATCACCTACGGCGCCGCGCTGTCCGCCGCGCAGCTTAACGCCACCGCAGCCATCCCCGGCAGCTTCAGCTACAATCCCACCCTCGGCTCCCAGCTCGGTGCCGGCGCCAACCAGACGCTCTCGGTCACCTTCACGCCGGCCGATGCCGCCAACTACACCACGGCCACCGCGACCGTGGCGCTCACGGTCAACCGCGCCGTGCCGGCTGTGACCTGGTCCGCGCCCGCCGCGATCATCTACGGCACCGCGCTGTCCGTCGCGCAGCTCAACGCCACCGCCGCCATCCCCGGCAGCTTCAGCTACACGCCTGCCCTCGGGAGCACGCTGGCGGTGGGTCCGCAGACCCTGTCGGTCACGTTTACGCCTACCGGTCCCGATGCGGCCAACTACGCACCCGCGACGGCGACCGTCCCGCTTACGGTCAGCCGCGCCACGCCCACACTCACTTGGAATGCGCCCGCGGCGATCACCTACGGCACCGCGCTCTCGGCCGTGCAGCTCAACGCCACCGCCAGCGTCCCCGGCACGTTCACCTACACGCCCGCCCTCGGGGCCAAGCTCGGCGCCGGCGCCAGCCAGCCGCTGTCCGTCACCTTCACCCCCACCGATGCGGCCAACCAGTCGGTCGTGACCGCGACGGTCCCGCTCACGGTCAACCCCGCGCCGCTCACCGCCACCGCGTCGAGCCAGGCCCGCGTTTACGGGGCGGACAATCCGCCGCTCACCATGGTTTACAGTGGCTTCGTCAACGGCGACACCAAGGCCGCGCTCGCCGCCGAGCCGGTCGCCACGACCACGGCCACGCCGGCCAGTGCGCCCGGGACCTACCCGATCACCCTCACCGGTGGCAACGCGGCCAACTACACCTTCACCCTCGTCAACGGCACGCTCACCGTGACGCCGAAGAACTATGCCGGCACCTATTTCGGCACCTTCGCCTCCGGCGGCACCTGGGCCCTCACGGTGAAGGCCGACGGCACGGGCACCTTCATCGCCTACCTGGCCGACCGGCGCAGCGCCGTGGTGGTGGCGGTCACGGTGGATGCGGGCGGCGCCTTCGCCGTCACCGGTAGCGAACAGGTCGCGGCCGCCTCGACCGAGACGCGTGGCGCGGCCGATACGCGCAGCGCCGCGGCAGCGGGGACTTACGCGCTCTCCGGCAATATCAGCGTCAGCGGCGTCACCGGCCAGCTCGCCGGGCTCGGCGAGACCTTCGCGGGCATGGCCGACGCCGGCCCCGGCCCCGCGGCCGCGTACGCGGGCTATTACACCGCGGCCGGGCTGGGCGCGGCGGGCGGCACGGCGTATTCAGTCGTTGGTGCCAGCGGCGCGGTGGTCACCGTCGTCGTCGCCCCGGGTCTCATCGATGGCGGCGCCGGCACGCTGGGCGCCACCGGCCAGGCCGCCGTGACCACGGCCGCGGGCACGCAGCTCGTGCTGCAGCTCGATGCCGCAGCGCAGTCCGTGGCCGTTGCGGCCACGCCCGCCGGCGCCAGTGCGCCGCTCACGTTTGCAGGCATCGCCGCCGGGGCGTCCTCCTCCGCGCGGCTCGTCAATCTCTCCGTCCGCGCCCGCGCCGGCGTGGGCGACGACACGCTGATCTCGGGCTTTGTCGTCGGCGGCAGCGGGGCCAAGCCCCTGCTGGTGCGGGCGGTCGGGCCCTCGCTCAGCCGCTTCGGCCTCGTGACCGGCACGCTCGTCGATCCGAAGATCACCGTCACCACCGGCGGAGCCCTTCCGGTGGCGGTCGGCGCGAACGACGACTGGACCGGCTCCGTCGCCGCCGTCACCGCGCAGGTCGGCGCCTTTGCGCTTACCCCGGGCAGCCTCGATGCCTCGCTCTCACTGCCCACGCAGTGCGTGCCCGGCACCTACGTGACGGTCATCACCGACCGCGCGGGGGCCAACGGCCTGACGCTCGCCGAGATTTACGACGCCGACAGCGGCCCCGGCACCGCGCGCCTGGTCAACCTCTCCGCCCGCGCCCGCGTCGGCACGGGGGACAATGTCATGATCGCGGGCTTCGTTGTGCAGGGCAACGCGCCGGTCAAGGTGCTGCTCCGCGGCGTCGGCCCGTCGCTCGGCGCGCAGAATGTCTCCGGCGCGCTGGCCGATCCGCGGATCGACCTGTCCAGGAGCGTCGGCGGCGTGAGCACGCTCATCGCGAGCAACGACAACTGGGGCGGCACCGCCGCGCTGACCGCCGCCTTCACCGCCACCGGGGCCTTTGCGCTGCCTGCGGCCTCGAAGGACGCCGCGCTGCTGGTGACGCTGCCCCCGGGCGTGTACAGCGTGATGCTCTCGGGCGTGAACGGCACGACCGGCGTCGCGCTCGTGGAGATCTACGAGGTCCCGTAAGGCGATACGGTTTTTTAGCCACGGATTACACAGATGGGCACGGATATATCCGGGGCCTATCTGTGCCCATCTGTGTAATCTGTGGCCAAGGACCGGCTCAGTCCCGCGGGGCCATCGGCGGGATGCTGCCCGCCGGTGGCCGGCTCCCGTCGCCCGACCGCGGCAGGTGTTGGCGGGCCAAGCGGCGCAACCGGCTGACGGATACGCGCAACCTCATCCGGCGGCGCCACCACTCGTAGTTCCGCGAGTCGGACTGGAAGTCCGTGATCGCGCGCTCGAGCTGGGCCAGGTCCGTCGCGTGGGCCGCGGCCCGGATCAGCTCGTGGTCCGCGGAGAAGAAGAGCGGGTTGAACATCGCGACCACGGACGGGAAGGCGAAAAACGCGCGCCGGTGCAGGCAGGCGAGGAAGAGCCGCCGCTCGCAGTCCGTCTCCGGACAGTGGTTTTTCTCGGCGTAGGACTGGGCCAGCGTGCGCATCGCGCCGATGGTCGCAGGCGCGCGCGGAGAAACAACCGCGCGGGGGTTACAAGTGTGCAACACCCGCGCCGGGCGGGTTCACGGCGCGGGCATTTTCCAATGCTCGTTGTCCACGTGGGCCGTGCGCATGATCTCCGCCATCCGGGCGACGAGCTCGGGGTGCGCGGCGGCCAGGTCGGTCTGCTCGCCGATGTCCTTGCTTAAGTCGAAGAGCTGGATCGGCGCGGAGAGCTGCTTCAGGCGCAGGCCCTTCCAACGGCCCTCCAGGACCACGGCTTGGGAAAAACCGCCCTCGTAGAACTCCCAGTAGAGATACGGGTGGCTGGCCTGCGCGCCGCGGCCGAGCAGCTCGGGGACGATACTAAGGCTGTCGCGATCCTTCGGCAGGGTCGTGCCGGCGAGCTCGGCGAAGGTCGCCATCATATCGCCAAAGTAGCCCGCGTGGGCCGACACGGCGCCCGGCTTGATCTGGCCGGGCCAGCGCGCGATGAAGGGGATGCGGATGCCGCCGTCGGTGAGGTCGCGCTTGATGCCGCGGAGGGGACCGCTGGCGGTGAAGAACCGCGGGCTGAAGGCGGGGCCGCCCTCGTTGTGCGGGCCGTTGTCGCTGGTGAAGATCACGAGCGTGCGTTCGTCAATCCCCAGCTTTTTCAGCTGCGCCATGAGTGCGCCGACGCGCGCGTCCATGCGCGTGATCATCGCGGCCTGGCCTTTCTCCGCGTCGGACCAGGGCTCCTTGGCGTAGGGGCCGTAGTCGGGGACTTCCTGGCCGTCGCCGAGTTTTTCCGCGCGCTCGTTGTTGGCGTGCGGCACGGTGAGGGCGAGGTAGAGGAAGAACGGGCGGTCCTTGCTGCGTGCGATGAAGTCGCGGGCTTCGTCGAAAAACAGGTCGTCGGCATAGACGACGCGCTTCGTCGCGTAGCCCACGCCATCGACGGGGCCGACGCGCTGGATGACGTTGGGCAGCGGGACGCGCTCGCCGTTGCGCCAGAGGAAGTCCGGGAAGTGGTTGTGCGCGTGCGTCTGGCTGAGGAAGCCGAAGCTGTAGTCGAAGCCCTGCTTGCGCGGATCGCCCGCGTCGTTGGCGTAGCCGAGGCCCCACTTGCCGATGAGGCCGGTGGTGTAGCCGGCCTGCTGGAGCACGCGTGCGACGGTGGTATCACCGGCCTCCAGGCGCTGCGCGGCGGGCCCGAGGTCGCCGGCGTTGCCGCGCACGCGGGTGTGGCCCATGTGCTGGCCGGTCATGAGCACGCTGCGCGACGGGGCGCAGACGGCGTTGCCCGCGTAGAACTGGGTGAAGCGCATGCCCTCCGCCGCGAGCCGGTCGATCTCCGGCGTGCGGATGACCTTCTGGCCGTACACGCCGATCTCGCCGTAGCCGAGGTCGTCGGTCAGAATGAAAACGATGTTGGGCCGCGGCGCCTGCGCGCGCGCGAGGCCGGGCAGCACGGAGACGAGGACGAGGACGGCGAGGTTGCGGAGCGCGGTTTTCATAAAGAGGGTCAGAAGGGCTTGGTGCGCTGGCAGAGCTGGAGGGGCACGCCCCACGGATCGCGGAGCATGACGAGTTGTGAACCGTCGGGCTGCGGCTCGTCGAGGAAATGCGTGGCGCCCGCGGCCTCGAGGCGGCGGCGGTCGGCGTGCGCGTCCGCGGAGACGAGCGCGAAGTGGAAGCTCAGCGGATGCGCCGCGGCGTGGTCGGGGAATGCGACCTTGGTGTTGGAGTACAGCTCGACGACCACGCGGCCGGAGTCGTCGGCGAGGAAGTGCGTGTACGGCGCATCGGGCCGGGCGCGCACGACGGAGAAGCCGAGGTGCTGCACGAGCCATTGCGCGTGCGCGCGGGCATCGGGGACGTTGAGGGCGAAGTGTTCGAGGCGCATGGGGAGTGGTCTGGGCGCAGGGATACTGCGCGCCGGGCGCCCCGCCCACCTTATTCCTCCGCGATGAGGTGGTGGCAGCCCTTGCTCACGGGATTGAGCGCGGCGGCGTACACGACGAGGAGGGCGGTTTGCACGGCGTTGCGGAGCTCGATCAGCTCCGCGGTCGGCCGGCAGTCGCGGTAAAACGCCTGGATGTCCTCCCGCAGCTCCAGCAGCACGCGGCGCGCGCGCGCGAGGCGGCGCGGCGATCGGATGATGCCGGCGTAGTTCCACATCGTGGTGCGGATCTGGTGCAGGTCCTGCCGCACGAGCATCGGGTCGGCGAGCTTGGCGGGGCTCGTCCAGGGCTTGGGCTCGGGGGGCGTGAAGGGTGCGCTGGCGAGCTCGGCGGCATCGGCGCCGGCGGTGGCGCGCGCACTCACGAGGCACTCGAGCAGCGACGTGCTCGCGAGACGGTTGGCCCCGTGGAGCCCCGTGCAGGCCGTTTCGCCGATGGCGTTGAGGTGGCGGACATTCGTCCGGCCGCGCAGGTCGGTGTGGACGCCGCCGCAGGAGAAATGCGCGGCGGGCACGACCGGGATCGGCTGGCGGGTGATGTCGATGCCGGCCGCGAGGCAGCGCTGGTAGATCGCGGGGAAGCGTTCGCGGATGAAGTCGGGCGCGAGGGCGGAGAGATCGAGGTAGGCGCAGGGCTCGCCGGTGGTGGCGAGGTGCTGCTTGATCGCGCGGGCCACGACATCGCGCGGCGCGAGCGAGCCGAGCGGGTGTACGCCGTCGAGGAAGCGGCGGCCGTGGCTGTCCACCAGCACGGCGCCTTCGCCGCGGATCGCCTCGGTGATGAGGAAGGGTGCGGCGCCGCGCGCGTGGAGCACGGTCGGGTGGAACTGCACATACTCGAGGTCGATCAGGCGCGCGCCCACGCGGTAGGCCATGGCGACGCCGTGGCCGATGCTGCCGGGCTGGTTGGTGGTGTGCAGGAAGATCCCGCCGAGGCCGCCGGTGGCGAGGATGGTCTTCTTCGCGACGAAGGCGACGACCTCGCCGGTCGTCTGGTCGAGCGCGTAGCAGCCGAAGCAGGTCAGGGGCTCGTAGCGCGCGGCGGTATTGTCGCCGCTGGCGCTGTGGGAGAGCGTCGCGAGGTCGATGGCCGCGAAATTCTGCCGGCGCGTGATGCCGGGCGTCGTGTCCACGCGGCGGGCGAGGGCGGCGAGGATGGCGTGGCCGGTGGTGTCCTTCGCGTGAATGATGCGGCGCTCGCGGTGGCCGCCTTCGCGGGCGAGGTCGAGCTGGCCGTTGGCATCGCGGTCGAAGTCCACGTGCAGTTCATCAAGGAGCAGTTCCTTCACCGCCGCGGGGCCCTCGCGCACGAGCTGCTCGATGGCGGCGGGGTTGGAGGTGTTGTCGCTTGCGGCCATGATGTCCTGCGCGAGCTGCGCGGGGTCGGGGCTCGTGTCGTAGATGATGCCGCCCTGGGCCCAGTCGCTGTTGGCGCGGAGGGGATCGCCGAGGGAGAGGAGCTCGACTTTCAGGCCGGCGCGCGCGGCGTGCCACGCGTAGGCGGAGCCGGCGAGCCCGGCCCCGAGGACGAGGCAGTCGGTGTGGATCGTGCGCATGGCGTCAGCGGCGGGGCTGCAAGGTGAGGCTGAGGTCGGCGGCCGGGGCGGAGTGGGTGAGGGCGCCGATGCTGATCACATCCACGCCGGGCAGGGCGTAGTCGCGGAGCGTGGCGAATTTCACGCCGCCGGAGACTTCCACGGTGGCCTTGCCCGCGATCTCGACCACGGCGGCGCGGACCTGCGCGGGCGTCATGTTGTCGAGGAGGATGACCCCCGCGCCGGCGCGGACCGCCGCGCGGACCTCGGCGAGGGTGGTGGCCTCGACCTCGATCTTGGCCGCGTGCGGCGCGGCGGCGCGGCAGAGGGCGACGGCCTTGGCGAGCGAGCCTGCGGCGGCGATGTGGTTGTCCTTGATGAGGACATGCTCGCCGAGGGAGAAGCGGTGGTTGTAGCAGCCGCCGCAGCGCACGGCGTACTTCTCCAGCGCGCGCCAGCCGGGCGTGGTCTTGCGCGTATCGACAATGCGGACACCGGTGCCGGCCACGGCGTCGGCGAAGCGGCGGGCCTGCGTGGCGACGCCGCTCAGGCGCTGCAGGAAATTCAGCGCGGTGCGCTCGGCGGTGAGGAGGGCGGCCGTGGGGCCCTCGATGTGCAGCACATGCACGTCGGGATCGATGCGGTCGCCGTCGGCGGCGAGGAGCCGGACCTTGAGCGCGGGATCGACCTTGACGAACACGGCTGCGGCGATGTCGAGACCGCAGAGAGTCAGCTCCTGACGCGTCTCGATGACGGCGCGGCTGCGGTGGTTCGGCGGGAAGATCGCGCGGCTGGTGACGTCGCCGAGGCCGGCGTCTTCGTCGAGGGCGAGGTCGATCAGGTGGAGCGTGCGGGGATCGGGCATGATGCGGGGAAAGGGTCAGCCCTGGACGGGCGTGGCAGGGGTGAGCTCGAACATCCGCTCGATGCTGCGGGCGGCGCGGCGGCGGAGGCCCTCGTCGAGCGTGATGATCTGGTCGGGGCGCGGAGCCTTCATCACCTGGAGGACTTTTTCGAGGGAGTTGAGCTTCATGTACGGGCAGAGCTGGCAGCCGCCGATGAAGTGCTTTTCCGGCGCCTCGACCTGGAGGCGGCCGACGAGGCCGCACTCGGTGAGCATCAGGAAGTACGGCGCGGCGGTCGTCTTGACGTACTTCATCATGCCGCCGGTGCTGCCGACGTAGTCGGCCGCCGCGGCGATCTCGGGTGTGCACTCGGGGTGCGCCACGACCTTGAGGCCGGGGAAACGCGCGCGCGCGTCGCGGATGGCCGCGAGGTCGAAGTGGTCGTGGACGATGCAGGTGCCGTCGGAGGAAATGATCTCCTTGTCGCTGCCGCGGCGCTTGAGCTCGGCGCGGATGTTTTCCGCCATGAGGCGGTCGGGCACGAAGACGATGCGGCGCTGCGGGAGCTGCGCGACGATGTCGTACACGTTGCCGGAGGTGACGCAGACGTCGCACTCGGCCTTCACCTCGGCGGTGCTGTTGATGTAGCAGACGACCGCGGCGTCGGGATAAACGGACTTCAGCCAGCGGACGCCCTCACCGGTCATCGAGTCCGCGAGCGAGCAGCCGGAGCCGCCATCGGGGACGACCACGGTGGCCTGGGGCGAGAGGATCTTGGCCGTCTCCGCCATGAAGACGACGCCGGCGAACACGATCTTCTTCGCCTTCGCGTCGCGTGCCTGGAGGCTGAGGTAGTAGGAGTCGCCCTTGAAGTCGCCCACGCCGTACACCAGCTCGGGCTCGACGTAGCTGTGCGTGAGGATGACGGCATCCTGCTCCTTTTTGAGCCGGTTGATCTCGAGGGTGAGCGGCGCGATGCGGCGGCAGCCTTCGTAGTCCCACTTGCGGCCGGGCGCGCAGTCGGCGGTGAGGAGCTGGCGGAAGAGCCGCTCGGTTTCGGCGGTGAGCTCGGCTTCGGTGAAGGCGGGGGAATTAGTTGCCGTGGGCATGATTGAGCGTGTGGGCGTGTTTGAGGCCGTGCAGCACGAGCTCGGGGACGATCTCGTCGAAGAGCCCCTCGTCGGCGAACATCCGGGCGAAGCCGCCCGTGCCGATGATCTGCGGACGGCGGTCCCCGAAGGCCTCCGCCGAGACGAGCGCGATGAGATGTTTCACCGCGCCGACGTGGCCGTGGAAGAGACCCGACTGCACGCTCTCGACGGAGCTGCGGCCGAGCGCGTGCTCGGGCCGCGCGATCTCGACGCGCGGGAGCTTGGCGGTCCGGCCCGCGAGCGACTCGGCGGAGAGACCGAGGCCCGGCAGCAGCGCGCCGCCGAGGTAGTCGCCCGCCGCGGTGATCGCCTCGACGGTGGTGGCCGTGCCGAAGTCCACCACGAGCAGGTCGCGGCCCGGGTGGAATTTCACCGCGGCGATGGCGTTGGCGATGCGGTCGGCCCCGACCTCGGCGGGGTTGCGGTACTTGATCTTGAGGCCGGTCTTCACGCCGGCCTGCAGCACGAGCGGTTCGCAGCGGAAATATTTCTCGGCCGCGCCGCGCAGGCTGTAGAGCGCCTGCGGCACCACGGAGCAGATCGCGATGGCGCTGATCGCGCGGGGCTCGACGCCGTTCTCGCGCAGCACGGCGGTGAAGAAGATGCCCAGCTCATCCGTCGTGCCGAGCGGCACCGTGGCCTTGCGGAACTGGCAGCGGAGGACATCGCCGTCGAACACGCCGGCGTGGATCTGGGTATTGCCAATATCGAGACAGAGGAGCATGGCGGGGGGAGGGAGGTTTCAGGCCGGCGGAGCCGTCGCGATGCAGCGCGACCGGTCGGAGCCGGCGGAAGGTTTCATGCCGCCCGGGCAGCGTTCCATGAACGGACGGCCTGCGGGGAGCGGAGGTGGTAGGACGGGAGTGCTTGTCGCATGGCGATCAGGCCTTGATGGGTCCGGAGACGGAGTTGTGTTCGATTGTGTCCGATCACGCACGAGTTCGTGTCAGGCCCAACAAAGGTTGGCGGGTTTGCCGATTCAGCAACTGGAAAAAGCGGGGAGGCCCGGGCGCTACTTGCATTGCGCGACAACCTTCGCTCATTCGGCGGCATGGTCCCGTTCATCACGTCTGTTTCCGCTCCGCCCGCCGATGCCGCGCTGATCGACGCGTACTCCGCCGCCGTCACCGCCGCCTATTCCTCGGCGCATCCCGCCGTCGTCCACATTGAGATCCGTGGCGCGGCTCCGGCCGCCGCCAACGCTGAGACGCAGGGCGGCAGTGGCTCGGGTTTCTTTATTTCGCCCGATGGCTACATCCTCACCAACAGCCACGTCGTCCACGGGGCGAAGGAGCTGCGGGTCTTCCTCGCCGACGGCCGCAAGCTCGCCGCCGATCTCATCGGCGACGATCCCGACACCGACCTCGCCGTGATCCGGGTGAGCGGCGACGGCTTCGCGCATCTCGCGCTGGCCGACAGCGACGCGGCGCGGCCCGGGCAGATCGCCATCGCGATCGGTTCGCCCATGGGTTTCCAACAGACGGTGACCGCCGGCATCGTCAGCGGCCTCGGCCGCTCGTTGCGCGGGGCCTCGGGCCGTCTCATCGACAATGTCATCCAGACCGACGCCGCGCTCAACCCCGGCAACTCCGGCGGCCCGCTCGTCAACACCCGCGGCGATGTCATCGGGGTGAACACCGCGATCATCCGCCCCGCGCAGGGCATCTGTTTCGCCATCGCGAGCAACACCGCGCGCTGGGTCGCCGCGTGGCTCATCAAGGACGGCCGCATCCGCCGCAGCTTCATCGGCCTCGCCGGCCAGAACGTGCCGCTGATCCGCAAGGTCGCGCGCTATCATCACGTCGAACAAGAGACCGGCGTGCTCGTGGCCGGCCTCGAGCCCAACAGCCCCGCCATGCGGGCGGGTCTGCTGGAGGGCGACATCGTGCTCGCCCTCGACGGGGCGCCGACGCCCGCGGTGGACGCCCTGCACAAGCTCCTCACCGCCGACCGCATCGGCGAGCGCGCCATCGTCACCTTCCTCCGCGGCGTCGAGCTCCGCCGCCACGCGATCATCCCGCTGGAGATGCCGGCGCGCGGGTGAGTTTTCTCACGTCTCCACTGCGCGCTCCAGCATGTAGAGCGCGTCGAAGGGCGTGAGCTCACGGTGGCTGTCCACGCGCTGCTTGATGAAACGGAAAGGGTGGGCGATGGCCTCGTTCATCCACGGAGCCTGCGTGTCGAAGGTGCCGAAATCGCCGCCGCGGTAGAGATTGCGGCGGATAGCGCGGATCGCGTTGAGGTAGTTTGCCCGCGGCACGGCTACAGCATTGCCGTCGATCGGCGCGATGATCCGGTCGCCCTCGCTCATGACCTCAAGGTACACGGCGTAGGGATTCTTGATCGCGGTGTTCTTCTGCTGGTCGATGGGGTTGATCAGGTGGAAGCGGAGGAACATGCTGCGGATATCGGCGGCGGCGTCCTGCCGGGTCTGCAAAAACGGGTCCGCCGACAGGCCGGTGCGCAGGAGGTCGTTCACCGCGGCGACATCCTCGGGCAGCAGCTGCCGGAGCAGGACCACGAGATCGATGAGGTGGTGATTGAGGAGATTGAGGAACGCGGCGAAGAACAGCGGCTCGTGCTGATGCAGGCGGTCGAGGAGCGCGCGCACGAGCGCCGGATCGCGGAAGAGACCGGCGCGGATCTCGCCGGCATCGTGCAGTGTCACGAGCTGTTGCGCGAGGCGGTGAGGCTTGTCCGAGGCGGCCAGCTCGCGGGTCAGCGCGCGGTGCGCGGCGGGGACCGGCCGGATCTCGCCGGCGGTGAGCTTGGCGAGGTCGTCGAGCCACTGGGTCGCGGGCCAGCGGTTGTCCGAGTTGACGAAATAGATCATCCATTGGTCGTCTTCCGATACGCCGGCGTCGTGGGCGAACGGCGCCTGGCTCAGCAGCGACGAGGCGATGGCGTTGGCCTCCAAGTCGGCCGCCGGGACGGCAAAGAGAATCCACAGGCCGCGGTCGATCTCGGCGGTGCACCCGTGCTCGCGGAGCTGGGGTCCGAGAAATCGCAGCAAGGTCTGGTCGTCGATTTCCATCAGATCACGGTGACGGCGGCTTCCGGCCGGGGGGCCGGGGCGGGGGAGGTGTGGGTCGTGCAGTAGCGCAGGGATTCGGCGACCGGGTACTTGTTTTCCAGATCCACGTCGTTGCGCGAGTGATGGCGGCCCCACGCGAAAACGCGTTCGAAAAACGGCAGGAGCCGGCTGTCCTCGATCTGCCCGAGGAAGTACACCTCGTGCTCCTTTTCCTTCATACCCATGTCGTAGAGCACGGCGTCGTGCTCCGTGATGCCGAGCGAGCGAAAGTAGCGGAGCATGACGAAGTACTCGCAGACGTTGCCGCTCTCCAGCTTGCCGGCGAAAAAGTACGGCATGAACCAGCCGATCACGTGGCAGCTCGCGGCGATGACCTGGCCGATCAGATAAAACCGCACCTCGTAGGCCCGCGAGACCGGCACGTCGTAGCGGCGCATGAGCGCGAGGACGTTTTCGCGGTGGTGCCACTCGTCGTCCTCGATCTGCTTCACCGCGGCCTTGGCGGCCGGGTCGCGCAAGGAGGCCGCGTGACCGATGTAGGCCAGCGCCGCCGCGTGCTCCGCCGAGTAGGCTTTCTGGAGGAGATCGACGAGCGGCGGATGCGCGAGCTTCACAACTCCTAGTGTGAATCACCTAGGGCGGGACAGACAAGGGGTTTCGACGAACGCGCCGGCCTTGAGCTTTGTCGGGCAGCCACTAGCCCTCGGGCATGCTTCCGACCAAATCAGGTGCACTCCGTCTCTTCCGCCTCTGGGGTATTGAGGTCTTTATCCACTGGTCGTGGTTTTTAGTGGCCTTCTATTCGATCTCCACCCGCGTAAAATCTTACGATTCGCCGGTCTGGGCGGCGGCGGAGTATTTCGCGCTGATGCTCTTCGTGCTGATGCATGAGTTCGGACACAGCACGGCCTGCCGGAGTGTGGGCGGTCAGGCCGATCAGATCGTGCTCTGGCCTTTGGGTGGCGTGGCTTATGTCAATCCACCGCAGCGTCCCGGGGCCACGCTCTGGAGCATCGCCGCCGGGCCGCTCGTCAACGTGGTGCTCGTGCCCGTGCTTTTTGGGCTGCTGCTGTGGGTTGATCGGACGGAATGGGTTCAGCAGGTGCCGGATGCCGGGCGGTTTTTCTACACGATCTATCTCATCAACTTTGGGCTCCTGATTTTCAACCTCCTGCCAATGTACCCGCTGGATGGCGGTCAAATCCTGCGCTCCGTGCTGTGGTATCCCTTGGGCCGGGCGCGCAGCCTGATGGTCGCCACAATCATCGGGCTTGTCGGCGGCGTGGCGTTTCTCGGTTACGCGTTTTACCGGCAATCGCTGTGGAACGGCGTCATGGCGTTTTTTCTCCTCTCCATCTGCTGGCGCGGTCTGCAGGAGGCCAAGGCGATCCGGAAAGTTGAGCAGCTGCCGCGGCACGATGGGTTTGCCTGCCCCGAGTGCCACACGCCGCCGCCGGCGGGGCCGTACTGGCGGTGTCGCGCGTGCAGCCAGCCGTTTGATCCTTTCACCACCAACGGGACGTGCCCGCACTGCGCGACGGTGAGCGAAATCACCTTCTGTCCCAACTGCGGCGCGGGCAAGCCGCTGCGTTCGTGGGACCGCTCCATCCGCGAGGCATGATCGCCACCTACGCCGTCCTCGCGCTGGCGGTGCTCGCGCTCTGGCTGCCCGGGGCGGGGTGGCGGAGGCACGCCTGGCTGCTGCTGTTCGCCGCGTCGCTGGTAGCGGCGTTGCTGACCGGCGTGGTTGCGCCCGTGGGCTTGGTGGCGGTGGGTGGGTTGGCCGTGGCGGCCTGGCTGTTTTCCCGGCCGGAGGCGGGCCGCGCGCAGCGGGTGATCAGCGGACTCGCCCTGGTCGGCCTCGCGACGGTGCTGATGCTGCACCGCGCGGAAGGTTTCAACAACCCGCGCGTGATCGATGCGGTGCGCTTCACGCCGGATGCGCTGCCGTTCACGCTCTATCTCAATTTCGACAAG
The DNA here is from genome assembly GCA_018239845.1 of Verrucomicrobiota bacterium. Classification (GTDB taxonomy): domain Bacteria; phylum Verrucomicrobiota; class Verrucomicrobiia; order Opitutales; family Opitutaceae; genus CAIRCN01. Next base: position 92,574 of record JAFEGO010000054.1, on the reverse strand, counting down.
ACCCTCGTGGGGCTCTTCATCCTCGGTTGGTGCCACGCACGGCTCACACGGGCCGGGGAGTGGCGCGCGATGCTGGCGGCGCTGGCGCCGCGCGCGGGTGCATTGATCGCGCTCATCATGGTGCTTTCGCTGGCGATGGGCTACGTGCGCTTCGCGCCCAAGCTGCCGGCGGAGACGCTGCTCTGGCTCGGGGTGAATCTCCTCTTCACCTGCATGGCCGAGGAGGCGCTTTTCCGCGGTTTCGTGCAGGCGCAGCTCCAGCGGGCGTGGCAAAACGTCCTCGGCGGTTCATGGCTGGCGCTGGGCGTTGCCGCGGTGCTCTTCGGGCTCGCGCATGCGGCGGGCGGCGCGGCCTACGTGGCGCTCGCGACAGTTGCCGGACTCGGCTACGGCTGGATCTACCGGCACACGCGGAGCATCGAGGCGTCGATCCTCGCGCACTTCACGCTCAACACCGTGCACTTCCTCGCCTTCACCTACCCGGCCTTGGCGGCCGGGCGGTGAGCGGCGGACGGCGAGGCGTTTAGCTGTGCACCACCGGCAGGGCGCGGCCCTGCTTGGCGCTCTGCACGCCGAGGTCGAGGATGTGGATCGGGCGGCGGGCCCACTCGCCGGTGATGATGAGCGCCTCGCCGCGCGTGAGGTGCGCCGCGATGTTCTCGTAGAACTTGTGGCCCTGGCCATCGGGATTCTTGCCGCGCGTGGTCTGGATCAGGCCGCCGGGAAGGGCGACCGTGGTCTCGTAGTCGTTCCACTCGATCAGGTGCGAGCCCTTCGTGCCGGTGATCTTGATGAAGCCGCGCTCGGGCGTCGCATCAACCGAGCTGATACGCAGGTTGACGCGCTGGCCGGAGGCGAAGCGCACTGTCACCTGGGCCTCGTCCTCGTTGGCGTCCTTGGGGTAGGGGTGGCCGGGCTGGGCGGACCAGTAGCCTTCGCTGGCGTAGCCCGAGACTTCGGTGATGGGGGAGGGGATGAGCTGGAGCGCGTATTCGAGGAGATGTACGCCCCAGTCGTAGAGGATGCCGCCGGAAATCGAGCGGCTCGAGCGCCACCACGCATGCGGCGGGTTGTTCGAACCCATGAAGAGATCGACGCGCACGATGCTGCCGATCGTGCCCGCGCGGACGATCTCGAGGGCCTTGAGAATCCAGCCGTCCCAATGGCGGTTGTGATAGGTGCTCACGATTACGCCCTTGGCCTTGGCCTCGGCGATCATCGCATCGCACTCCGCCGTGGTGATCGCCATGGGCTTTTCCAGCACACAGTGCCGACCCGCGCTGAGGATCTCGAGGCCGAGCGGAGCATGGGTGTTGTGCGGCGTGATCACCGTCACGAGGTCCACCTTCGAGCGGGCGAGCATGTCCTTCACACTGCTGTAGGTCTCGATGCCGGGGAAATCCACCTTGGCCACCTCCAGCCGCTTTGGATCGACCTCCGTCACGGCGACGGGCATCATGCCGGCGGCGCGCATCTCATTCAGATGCTGGCGCCCCATGTTAAAGGCGCCGCCGTAGCCGACGACACCGACTTTGATCTCTGCGGGGTTGGAGTAGGTTTTCATAACTGAATCGGGGTGAGAAACTAGGGTGTTTCGATTTTCCGTTCCTTGGCAACGGGGTTTCGCGACATGAGGGCCGCACCCAAGCGATGAAGGGAGTTATCGGCCCTCAGGTGCAATAAAAATGCGATATAGATACAGGTCGATGATTTGTGGGATATAATACCCATTTTATAATAATTCTATACCCTATCTATATGGCCTAATGTGTTTCCCTTTTACTAGTGCTTGTTTACGAAAAGTTAAGGCTGGATGAAGGTTGACCTTACATGCCCTCCTGGGCAGCCTATGCGATAACATCGGGCCCCTCCTTTGATTCCTCCAGCGTCAATTGTCCGGGTTTTGCCTTTATCGAATGCTATATGCTTTCGATATGTGCTGTATTCATTTCGCGTTACGGTCGTGAGTTTTGACGCGGCTTGATAGGTAGCTTTCCCCCTTCGTGCGTTCCGTACCCCTGGAAATTTCGCTGTCAAAATTTCGTTATCAATAAGTGCAAGCGTTCTCCCTTATGAAAAAGTTTATTACCCGGCTCCTTTTCACGCTGTTCGCCGGCCTGAGCCTGACCATGGCCGGGCTCCGGGCCGCACCCGTGATCACGACGCAACCCGCGGCACCGGCCCAAGGCGTTTACAGCGGCGGGAGCGCCACTTTCACCGTGACGGCGACCGGCACCGGCACGCTGACCTACCAGTGGCGCCGCGGCGGCATCGCACTGCCGGCAGCCACCGGCGGCAGCTACACCTTGTCTGGGGTGACGCGTGCCGCTGCCGGCATCTACGATGTGGTGGTCACCGATGCCAGCGGCTCCACGACGTCCCAGCCTTTCCTCTTCGCCATCACGCCCACGGCTTATCCCGGCCAGATCACCGCCGATGCCAATTGGGATCCGAATCCCCTCACGATTTCCACGCGCGTCTACGCCGCCGCGCCGCTGGCCAACGGTCAGTGGCTGGTCGCGGGTGAATTTGTCCGCTGGGGTCTGTCCGCCCGCGCCGGGCTCGCCCGCCTCAACGCCGACTACAGCCTCGACACGACTTGGCAGTCCCCGGTCGTCAACGGCATCGTTTACGCCCTGGCGGTGGCGCCCGACGGCACGGTTTACTTCGGCGGCGATTTCACCGCGGTGGACAGCCTGCCTCGCGCCGGCCTCGCGCGGCTCACCGGCAGCGGCCTGACGCACGACGTCGCATGGAAATCCACCGACGTTGTCTCCACCGCCGTCAACTCCGTCACCGCGCTCGCGGTGCAGGATGATGGCAAACCCCTCGTCGCACGCACGAGTTTCGTGACCGGCGCGGTCACCGGCACCAACGTCCTGCACCGCCTCAATGCGGACGGTTCCCTCGACAGCACGTTCAGCGTGAACATCGCGATGAACGCCGGTTCCCATATCTACTCCATCATCGCCGAGCCCGGCACCAACGCCAAAATCGCCTTCGGCGGTGTCTTCATCTCGGTCAACGGCACCACTCGCAACGGCGTGGCCCGCGTGGACAGCACCGGCGCGACCCTCGACACCGCGTTCGGCGGCACGGCCGGCACCAACAACACCGTCTTCACCTTCACGCGACTCAGCGACGGCCGCTACCTCGTCGGCGGCGCCTTCACCACCATTGGCGGGCTGACTCGCAACCGCATCGCGCTCCTCGATGCCGGTACCGGTAACGTGAATACTACATTCGCGCCCGCGACTACCGGCACCACCAATGGTATTGTCTCTGCTGCTACCGTACTGAGCGACGGACGCATCTTTGCCGGCGGCTCCTTCACCCTGTTTCAGGGTAACAACGCCGCCGGCCTCGTCCGCCTCAACGGCACCACCGGCGCCTTTGACTCCGCCCTCACCGTCGGCGGCAACGTCGCGCAGACCTCCTTCTTCAGCTCGACCACCGCCGGTCGCAATCTCGCCGCCACCACTCTCTCGGGCGACAACGTCCTACTTTTCGGCATTTTCAACCAGCTCCTTGGCCAGCGCCGGATCGGCGTCGCGGTCGTCAACTCCGATGGCACGCTTGCCGGCTCGCCCAGTTCGTTGGCCTACCGCCCGGCCTACACCGGCGGCGGCTTCCTCGAGGCCGACGGCAAGTTCACCCTCTTCGGCTCCATCGACGTTGTCGGCAACACCTCAGGCCTAGGCCAAGCCATCCGGATCAAACCCGACGGTACGCTCGACAGCACGTTCCCCGGCGGTTCCGGTTTCGGCCTCAACGGTCTCTCCACCTTCGGCATCTACCGCGCGGTCCGTCAGGGTGACGGCAAGTACGTCGCGATCGGCGACTTCGTCACCTATAATGGCGCTACGGCCAACCGTCTCGTCCGTATCAATACGGATGGCAGCATCGACCAGTCCTTCAATGCAGGCAGCGGCCCGAGCAATTATATTCTCCCGCCCACCGCGCTCTCCGGTGGCCGCCTCATCCTCACCGGCATCGGCTTTGGGACTAACAACACGTTTTCCTATAATGGAACCCCGGTTAACGGCAACATCATGCGCCTCAATGCCAACGGTTCGCTGGACACGGCCTTCAGCACCGGCGTGGGCGGCGGGTTCAGCAACGCTCCCACCGCGGTTATCGAAAATCCCGACCAGAGCGATCCGACCAGCGCGTCGGACCTGCTGGTCGCGGTCGGGTTCAACGGCACCTCATACGGCACTTATGGCGGTCAGTCGATTCCGGGTCTTGTCCGCCTGAATGGCGACGGCACGCGTGATCCCAGCTTTAATCCTGCGGGTCCGTCCGGCGGCGCGATCACCGGTTTCCTCTACCTGGCCGACGGCCGGCTCGTGATCTACGGCAGCTTCACCTCGTACAACGGCACGGCCGTCAACCGCTTCGCCATCATCGACCCCGACTCCGGCAACATCCACGCCACCTCCTTCGCGATGCCCGCCGCGGTCGATGCGGCGATCAACCAGGTTGTCCTCCAGGAGGACGGGAAATTCATCGTCACCGGCGACTTTTCCGGCGGCCCGGCCTACCGCGTTACAAGTAGTGGAGTTATAGATACCACGTTCGGTCTCAACGGCACCACCGGCTATCCCGGCGGCTCCGGGGCCACCCGCCTCACCATTGGCGACAACGGCAGCGTCTATTTGAACGCCTCGCTCGTGAGCCTCAACAACGGCTCGCCCCGCGGGGTCGCCCGTTTCATGGGCACGGCCAAGCCTCCGACCATCACGCTGCAGCCCGTGGGCGGGGCCACCGCTGTCGGCGGCTCGCGCACGCTCACTGTGGCGGCCACCTCCAACAGCGCCGGCGCGCTCACCTACCAGTGGCGCAAAAACGGCCAGAATCTCGCCGTCGCCTCCGCCGCCACCCTCACGTTGACGGGGGTGAGCGCCACCGATGCCGGCGCCTACGATGTCGTCGTCTCCGACGGGGCGAGCACTACGGCATCGGTGCCGGTGCAGATCGACGTCACGCCCGCCAACTACGGCTCGATCTACCGGGCCCGCCCGAATTTTGCCCGCGTGGAGTATGCCGGCGGGGCCAACGCCATCGTCCCGATCAGCGGCGGCGGCTTCTACGTGGTGGGCTCCTTCACCCGTATCGACGGCACTGTCTCCCCTGGCATCGCGCGTTTCCTCGGCACGGGTGCGGTCGACACCGCCTACACGCCGGCCACGGTGGCCGGTACCATCTGGTCCGCCGCGGTCCAAGCTGATGGCAAGCTCGTCATCGGCGGCAACTTCCGCCTCGTGGGTGGCGTCGCCCGCAACAATATCGCGCGGCTCAATACCGACGGCACGCTCGATCAGGCCTTTAATCCCGGCACCGGCTTCAACGCGACGGTCAACGCCCTCGCGGTCCAAACCGATGGCCGGATTCTCGCCGGCGGCAACTTCACTAACTACAACAATACCAACCGCCTTGATGTCGCGCGGCTCAACCCCGATGGCTCGCTCGATACCGGCTACGGCAGCGCCACCAACGGGCTCAACGGCACCGTCAGCACCCTCGTGCTCCAGGCCGACGGCAAGGCCGTGGTCGGCGGCACTTTCACCAATTTCGGCACCACAACGGCCAACCGTCTGGCCCGTTTGAATACCGATGGTTCGCTCGACACCGCGTTCGCCACGGCTCTTGGCACCGGTTTCGATTCCACGGTCAATGTCGTCGTCCTCGACGCCACCGGCATCGTCGTGGGCGGCCAGTTCTCCAATTTCAACACCGCGGCCGCGGGCTACCTCATGCGCCTCACCTCCGCCGGCGCGCGTGACACCGCTTTCCTGCCCGCCAATGCCGGCCCCGCCTTCACCGTCAACAGCCTGGCGCGCGACGCCGCCTCGGGCAATCTCTACGTCGGCGGCTACTTCGGCGCCTACGGCGGCATGAACCGTTTTGCCCTCGCGCGGGTAAACGGCGCGACGGGTGCTCTTGACTCTACCTTCACCCCCAACATGCCCAGCACGCCCAGTGTGCTCGGGGTCATGACCGACGGCAAGGTCGTCGTCAGCGGCGGCTGGGTCACCATCAACAACCTCGCCCACCACGGCATCGTCAAATTCGCGACGGATGGCACGGTCGACCCCGGCCTCACCGCCGCGATGCACGCGCCGGGCATTGTATCCGCCATCGTACCCGTGGCCAACGGCCAGTATGTCATCGGCGGCGGCTTCAGCTTCGTCAACGACGCGCCCGTCTCCAACCTCGCCCGGATCAATGCCAATGGCACGGTTGATACTTCCTTCGGCACCGGCTCGTTCTACGGCCCTGGCGGCAACGTGTACGCGCTCCTCGCCCAGCCCGACGGACGGATCGTCGTCGGCGGCAATTTCTCCACTTTCAACGGGGCCAACTGCGGCTCGCTCGTCCGGCTCAATGCCAGCGGCGTGCTCGATGGCTCCTTCGCCAACGGCAGCAACTTCAACGCCCTCGTCAGCGGGCTGGCCCTTCAACCGGATGGCCGGATCATCGCCGTCGGTACCTTCACCGCCTATACTGGTTCCGCTGCATTGACCAATCGGATCGCGCGGCTCAATGCCGATGGCACCGTCGACACCGGCTTCTCCTCCGCCGTGGGCACGGGCATCAACGGCACCTACCCCTCGATCGTCCGCCTCCAGTCCGACGGCAAGATTCTGGTCAGCGGCTCCTTCGCCACCATCAACGGGCTGAATGTCGGCAACATCGCGCGGCTCAATGCCGACGGCTCGCCCGACACCGCGTTTATCACGACGTCCGGCAGCGGGTTCCTTTCCGGCGTCAACACCCTCGCCCTGCAGGCGGATGGCCGGATCGTGGCGGGCGGCTTCTTCCCCCAGTATAACGGCACCAACCGCAGCAACATCGCCTCGCTGACCTCCACCGGCGCGATCGACACCACCTTCGCCCCGCCGAACAACAACGCTTTCAACAACTACGTCGCCGGTCTCGCCCTGCAATCCGACGCCAAGATCGTCGCCTTCGGCAACTTTACCTCCTACAGTGGCACCACGCGCAACGTCTTCGCCCGGCTCAATGCCAACGGCACGCTGGATACGGGTTTCAATGTGCCGTCCGCGCAGGTGGTCGTCTCTCCGCCCACGCCGACGGCCCCGGTTGTGGGTACCCCCGATGGCAACTTCCTTGTCGGCGGCAGCCGTTTTGATTTTGCCGAAGGTGTCTTCTCCGGCCTCATCCTCCTTGAGTCCGCGCCGGTCCCGGCCATCACGACCCAGCCCGTCTCGCAGACCGCCGCGGGTGGTGAAAACATCACATTCAGCGTCACCGCCACGGGTGAGAATCTCGCCTACCAGTGGTTCAAGGATGGCGTCGCTGTCTCCGGCGGCACCGGTTCCAGCCTCACGCTCAACAGCGTCACGATCGCCAACGCGGGAACCTACACCGTCACGGTCACCAATCTTTACGGCAGCGTCACCAGTTCGCCCGTCACGCTGACCGGCTCCTCGCCGGCGCCCACGATCGGGACCCAGCCGCTGAGCTCCTCGTGGACGCTTGGCGCGAGCCGCAGCCTCGTCGTCGGGGCGAGCGGCAGCGGCTCGATCACCTACCAGTGGCGCAAGTTCGGCATGCCGATCTCCGGGGCCACCAGCGCGACTTATCAGGTCAACAACGTCACCCTCGCCGACGCCGGTCTCTATGACGTGGTCGTTTCCAACGGCCTCACCTCGATCGTTTCCAGTGTCGCTCAGGTGACCACGGTACCCGCCAGCTACCCGAATGTCCTCCGCCCCAGGAGCACCTTCAACCCCCGCATCGAGGGTATCGGCAACGCCTACTCCATCATTCCGGTTACCGGTGGCGGTTTCTACGCTCTCGGCTCCTTCACCCGCATCGACGGCACGGTGTATAACGGTGCCGTCCGTTTTCTCGCCAGCGGCGCGCTGGACACCACGTTCGTCACGCCGGTGATCACCGGCAACATCCTGGCTGCCGTGGCCCAGGCCGACGGCAAGCTCGTCATCGGCGGCTCGTTCCGCCTTGTGGGCGGCGTCAGCCGCAACTTCATCGCGCGCCTCAACTCCAACGGCACGCTCGACACCACCTTCGCGGCCGGCACCGGCTTCAATGCCGCGGTCAACGCGCTCGCGCTCCAGACCGACGGTAGGATCGTCGCCGGCGGCAATTTCAACAATTACAACGGGACCACGCGGCTCGACGTCGCCCGTCTGAATGCCGACGGTTCGCTCGACAACTCGTTCGGCGCCACCACCGGTCTCAATGGCGCCGTCAACGCCCTTGCGATCCAAGGCGACGGCAAGGTCGTCATCGGCGGTAATTTTGCGACCTTCAACTCCACCACCACGGCCTCCCGCCTCGCCCGCCTGAATGCCGACGGCACGCTCGACACGGCCTTCAGCACGGCCAGCGGCTCCGGGGCCAATTCCGCCGTCAACGCCGTCGTGCTCGATGGCACGGGGAAGATCATCATCGGCGGCGCCTTCGGTACCTACAATGGTACGAGCCGTCTCTTCCTCGCTCGGATCAACGCCGATGGCACGCTCGACAGCACCTTCCTGCCCACCAACGCCGGGCCCAACAGTACGGTCAACAGCATCGCGCTCGACAGCACCGGCAAGATCATCATCGGCGGTCTTTTTGGCAATTACGCCGGAGCCACGCGCTCGTTTGTCGCCCGCGTGAATCCCGCTGACGGCACCGTGGACACGACCTTCGCCGGCTCCACCAACAGCAACGTCACCGCCGTCGCCGTCCTCACCGACGGCAAGATCGCGGCCAGCGGCTTCTTTACCCAGGCGGGCGGTGTCGCCCACACCGGCATCGCCAAGTTCAATACCGATGGCACCGTCGATGCCGGCGTCTCGGCCGGCCTCCGTCAGCCCGGCACGGTCAACGCCGTCGTCCCGCTCGCCAGCGGACAGTGGCTCATCGGCGGCTCCTTCCTCTGGTCCAACGACGTTTCCACCACCAACCTCGCGCGCCTCAATGCCGATGGTTCGACCGATACTACGTATGCGACCGCGCTCGGCGTCGGCTTCAACAGCCCGGTCAACACCCTCGCAGCCCAACCGGACGGCAAGCTGTACGTCGGCGGCAATTTCAGCGGCTTCAACAACGTCTTCACCGGCCGCGCGAACCTCATCCGTCTCAACGCCGACGGCACCTTCGACGCCGGTTTTGTCACCAGCTTCAACGGCAGCGTCACGGCCCTCACGCTCCAGGCCAACGGCAAGCTTCTGGTTGGCGGCAATTTCACCACGTACAACAACGGCTCGGTCACGACGGGTGTCACGCGTCTTGCCCGGCTGAATACCGATGGCACGTTGGACGGCACCTTTGCCACCACCGGCACCGGTTTCAACAACACCGTGAACACCGTCCGGGTGCAGACCGACGGCAAGATCCTCGCTGGCGGCTTCTTCAACACCTACAATGGCACCGCGACCGGCGACTTCATCCGCCTCAATGCCGATGGCACGGCCGACACTTCGCTCCAGGCCGGCACCGCCGCCAATGGCTCGGTTTACTCCGTCGTCCCGCGCATCGACGGCCGCATCTGGGTCGGCGGCGCCTTCATCACCTTCAACGGCGTCCAGCGCTCCGACCTCGTCCTCCTCACCTCCGCCGGTGCGCTGGACGGCTCGTATGCTCCCACCACGCAGTACAACAACTCCGTTTACGCCATTCTCCCGCAGAGCGACGGCAAGGTTGTCACGCTAGGCAACTTCACCTCCTTCGGCGGCGCCAACCGCAGCTTCTTCAACCGCGCCAATGCCAATGGCACGGTGGACACCGCCTTCAATGTCCCGACCGCCCTGCTCGGGCTCGGCATTCCGACGACCGCGCAGCTCAACTATCTTGCCGACGGCACGCTGCTGGCGAGCGGTGGTCGTTTCGATTTTGCCGAGGGCACCTACTCGGGCCTCGTCCTCCTCGAGGCTGCGCCGGTGCCGGTCATCATGGCCGCGCCTGTGGCCCAATCCGCCGATCCGGCGGGCAGCGTGACCTTCAGCGTCACCGCCACCGGGAACAATCTCACCTATCAGTGGCAGAAGAACGGCGTGAACATCGCCGGCGCCACCGGCGGCGCCCTCACCGTGAGCAACATCGGCCTGGGCGACTACGGCGCCTACACCGTCGTGATCACGAATGTCTACGGCAGCGTCACCAGCGCTCCGGCGTCCCTCACGCCCGTCACGCCGCTCATCCTCGACCAGCCGGTCGGTCAGCGCGCCGTCCTTGGTGGCCGCGTTGATTTCCATGTCTCCGCGACCGGTACCGGCACGATTGCCTATCAATGGAAGAAGGACGGCACCAACGTCACCGGTGGCACCGCCGCCGACCTCAGCCTGACCGGCCTCACGGCGGCCGATGCCGGGAGCTATTCCGTCACCGTTTCCACGACCAATCCCTCGGCCTCGGTCACGAGCTCCGCCGCCACGCTCACGCTGCTCCCGGCTGACGCGCTGTTCTGGCAGCAGGCCACGCCCGATTCCCCGGATCTTTCCCCGGGCCGCACCGTGCACGACGGCCAGGGCGGCGTTTATCTGCCTTGGACGACGGCGCAGAGCGGCCTGGACATGGTGGGCGGCAAGTTCGTCGGCCAGCTCGCCCGCCTCCATGAGAGCGACGGCACCGTCGATCCGGCCTTCAAGCTCGACCGGCGCTACCACCGGGTCGCCTTCGCCGTGACCCAGCCCGACGGCAAGCTCCTCCTCTCCGTCGATACCGGCGATGCCAGCACGGTCATCCGGGTCGATCCCGCCACCGGTGCCGTGGACTCGTCCTTCAACGCCCCTCTCTTCAATTACGGGATCCGCTTCCTCACGTTGCAGAAGGATGGCCGCGTGCTGGTGGCCGCCACCGACAACGCCAACGGCAATGCTCCGTCCTCTGCGATCAACTACACCAATCCCACGGTGCTGCGCCTCAACGCGAACGGCTCCTACGACAGCACCTTCTCCGCCGTCACCCTTAATAGCGGCACCGTTGTGTTCTGGCCGCCGGCCATCAACCCCGCTGACACGCAGGGCCGCATCTACCTCGCGGGCAGTTTTAACAGCATTAACGGCACTACCATCTATGGCCTCGCCCGCCTCAGCAGCACAGGCGCGCTCGACACGACCTTCGGCACTCCCTCGGTGTACCCGGCGGGCTACGCCTACGGGGCCATCCGCACTGTCTCCTTCCAGAGCGACGGCCGTATCGTGGCCACCGGCCAGGGCATCCGCTACACCGCCCGCGGCAGCAATGCTGATCCCGTCATGGCGATCCGGTTCAATGTCGATGGCACTTTTGACACCACCTTTGCCCAGCCCTTGCGCAGCGCCACCGGCCTGACGGGCAACCCCGGCGTCGCCATCCGCGCCGTGCTCATGCAGGCCGGCGACCAGTTCCTCGGTGTCAGCGACCGCATCATCCGCTTCAACGCCGACGGCTCCATCGACTCAAGCTTCACGCCGCACGCGATGACGCCCGAGGCCTTCTGGCTCACGGCCGGGTCTGACGGCCGCCTCTACGTCCCGGTTGTCAGCACGGTCTATGGCCAGGGCGGCTCGATCCCCGTCTGGGGCAGCGGTATCGCCGCGTTCTCCGCGGCGGGCGTTCCGGACTTCTCCTTCCAGACGGGCGGCTGGGGCCGCTCGTTCTATCCGACCTCGGCCAATGTCCTCAGCGATGGCCGTGTCGTCGTGGCCGGCAACTTCAACCGCTACGGCAGCACGCCGGTCCCCGGCGTCGCGCTCTTCGGCGCCGACGGTTCGCCGGCGGCCAACCAGCCTCAGCTCAGCTCGGCCGGCTTCCCGCTGCCCGGTCAGACTTTTGCCACGGTGGCCTCCGCCGGCAATGACCAGACCTACGCGATCTGGGGCAACGCTGTCACGGGTGCGGCGCAGCTCATCCGCATGACCTCGGCGGGCCTGCTCGATTCCACCTACGCTCCGCAGGTACCGACCACCATCTCGCTCGGCAACACCGCGCTGTTTGCCGCGCCCGGCAACAAGCTCCTGCTCGCGAGTTCCGGGGTCGGTGCGGCGCAGGCTCTCTCCGGCGTCACCTCCGGCGCCATCGTGAGGTTGGCGGCGGATGGCACGGTGGACACTGCCTTTGCGGCCTCCGTGGCCAACCTCGCCCGCGTTGATCGCAGCGGGACGGGCAACTCCGTCAGCCTGATCACCCTCGGCGCCTTGCGGGTGCTGCAGGTCCTGCCCGACGGGCGTATGCTCGTCACCATCACCGATACGAATGGCTCCATCCGCCTCCTGCGCCTCCTGGCCGGCGGCGGGATCGACTCCACGTTCAACCCGCCGGACTTCGGTAACGCTACGCCGTCCTCCGGCTTCACTTCTCCTGTCCTTGATCCCACCACTGGCGTGACGGCCCAGTTCAACCTCGTCACCTACGACGCCAATCTCATCGCCACGGCCGTGCAGTCGCCCACGGGTCAGGTGTACCTTGGCGGCCGTTTCAACTTCGGCAACGGCGTCCCGCGCGGTCTCGTCCGCCTCAATGCCGACGGCTCGCCCGACTACTCCTTCACCGGCTCCGGCATCGATTACACCGCCAACCCCGCGGCCGGCCCCTACGTCGCCTCGCTGGTGGCCGACACCACGGGCCGCATCTACGCCGGCGGCCGCCTCAACCGCTGGAATGGCAACGCCGTCGCGAGCGGTATCTTCCGCCTCCGCGCTGATGGCAGCTTCGACAGTTCCTGGTCGCCCGCCATCTCCGTGATGGATTACGCCGCCAATACCTACCTCTCGCTCCAACTCGCCGGCGGCAATCTCTACGCCTTCGGCTCCGTCGGCGCGCCCGGCGAGTCCTATCCGAGCAAGTACAAGGTCATCGCGCTCGATACGCCCCCGGCGGCCACGATCGCCGCCTCGCCGCTCTCGCAGTCCGTCCTCCCCGGCGGCACGATCAATCTCTCCGTCTCCGCGGTGAGCGTGGAAAACCTCACCTACCAGTGGCGGCTCAACGGCAACGCCATCGCGGGCGCCACCTCCGCCACCTACACCGTGTCCGGCGCTACGGCGGCCAACGCCGGCACCTACGATGTCGTGGTTCGCGCCACCACCTCGGGCGTCAATTTCACCAGTGGTACAGCCCTCGTGACCGTGGTGAGCAACGGTGCCTACCTTGCGGACCCCGCCTTCACCCGGCCGCAGCTCCGTCAGACGGCTTATCCCAGCCGCATCACTCTCGCGCCCGACGGCAAGTATTACGCCACCTGGGTCAACGGCGGCTACCTCACCGGGGCCAACGGCCAGCGCCTCGGCGCTGTCATCCGCCTCAACGCCGACGGCACGCTCGATCCCTCCTTCCGCACCGGCGGCGTCCTCGCGAGCGCCATCGCCATCGTCTTCCAGTCCGATGGCAAGCTCCTCGTTGGCGGCTGCGCCGCCACGGAGGGCGACTCCGACGGCACGCCCGTCTTCCGGGTCTTCCGGCTCAATACCGACGGCTCGCTCGACAGCACGTACCAGTCGCCGAAGTTCGGCAATCTGCCGCGCTTCATGACCATGCAGTCGGACGGCAAGCTCCTCGTGGTCCCGAGCGACGGCGGCGGCCAGTACTACGACGGCTACACCACGCTCGCGCGCCTCAATGCCGACGGCACCGCCGATGCGTCGTTCCAAGTGCCGACTTTGGACAGTAACAGCGGCTTCATCTTCGCGCCTCCGGTCCTCGATGGCACGGGCCGTATTTATATAGCGGGTACATTTATCACCGTCAATGGCGTCACCCGCGTGGGCGTCGCCCGCCTTCTCGCCAGCGGCGCGGTGGACACCACTTTCGTCCCCTCCGGCTTTATCTTCCCCAATGGTCAGCTCCGCGGCATCGCCGTCCAGACCCAGGGCGCCAACGCCGGCAAGGTCCTCATCGCGGGCGGTACCCTCCGCCTCACGACGGACAGCGGCACGGTCAACCGCGCCGTCCTCCGCCTCACCGCGACGGGCGCGGTGGACACGACGTTCCCGCTCATCACCCAGGCCAGCGCCGGCCAGGTCGTCCGCCCGCGCCTCCTCAACCTCGCGGCCGACGACAGCTTCACCATCGTGGGTGGCACGGTCGCCCGCTACACGGCCGATGGCGTGGCCGATTCCAGCTTCGTGCGTCCGCAGATCACCTTGCCTTCGGGCCCCTTGATCTCGACTGCCCAGCCCGAGTCCTACTGGCTCGTCTCGCAGCCCGACGGCAAACAGGTCATCACCGCTGATTTCGGCATCAAGATCAACGGCGCGTCCGTTCCGGCCTGTGTTCGCTTCAACGCCGACGGCTCCATCGACTCCACCTTCACCCCGCCGACTTTCCAAGGCGAGGTTTACCAGGACTTCGATCTCTCCGTCGGGGCCGACGGGCTGCCCGTGGTGATCGGCGCCTTCGACACGGTCAACGGCACGGCCCGCGTCGCCGCGGCCCGCTTCAACACCGACGGTTCGCTCACCACCCTCAACCTCACCGGCCCGTCCGGCCTCAAGGGTGCCAATGGCGGCTACCTCCGCGCCGACGGCAAGCTCATCCTCGGCACGCAGGTCGGCCCGACCTACCTCTCCTCCGTCGGTGGTATCCAGCTTTATAACACCGATGGTACGGTTGACAGCACCTTCGTGCTCGACGCCACCGCCGCCGGGGTTATCGGCGGCGATTCCGAGGTGCTTCTCGCGCCCGGCAGCAAGCTCATCGTCGGCTCCGGCTACGCCCAGCAGATCGTCAACGGCAGCGCTTACTTCCAGCGCATCAATCCTGACGGCTCCGTGGACACCTCCTTCGTGCCGGCCGCCAACAACTATGGCGCGGTCTATCGCAACGGCAGCGGTTCCATCACGCGCATCGTCGAGGGCCGGTTCGCGCCGCTCGCAGTTTACCCCGATGGCCGCGTCCTTGTTTCCGCCACCCCCGGTACGGCCGGCCAGAATGCGCAGGCCGTCTATCCCTTCGGCATGTCCTCGGTCAACGTCACGCTCCTCCGTTTCAATGCGGATGGCTCGCTCGACCAGACCTTCGTCACTCCGACGCTCCCGGCCAGCCTCAATCAAACGACCTTCCAAGTGACCGATGGCACCAGCTCCGTCAGTGTTAGCGGCCTCCAGGTCAGCGACGGCCCGTACCAGAAGGCCATCGTCCAGTCCGACGGCAAGATCCTCATCGGTGGCAACATCACCTCCATCGGCGGCGTGGCCACCTACCAGCTCGCCCGGCTCAACGCCGATGGCTCCGTCGATCCCACGTTCTCGATCGCCCGCCCCTCCACCGTCGCCCGCGCACCGGACGACAGCGGCCTCCGCGCCGTCGGCGTCGCGCCCGATGGCAAGTACTGGGTCGCGGGTGTGTTTAACACTTACAACGGTGCCGTCGCCAATGGTATCGCCCGTCTTAATACCGATGGCACCGTCGATCCCACCTTCGCCACCGACATTGCCTGGCGTCCCTTCGGGCTGCTTCCGCCCGATGATGGCGATGCCAAGATCGCCATTGCCTTCGGCAACGACGGCAGCGCCTATGTCGGCGGCAGCTTCGCGAAGAGCGACGATGTCTTCCCCTATGTCCTTACGCGTCTCGCCCCGTCCTCGACGGGTCCTGCGCTGACGGCTCCCGTCATCACGGCCCAGCCCGCCGCCACCGCCTCGGTCAACGCCGGCAAGTCGCTCACCCTCACGGTGACCGCCACTGGCAATCCGGCCCCGGCCTACCAGTGGTACCTCGGCGCTACGCCGATCGCCGGTGCCACCGGTGCGTCCTACACGATTGGTGCCGCCACGTCCGCTGACGTTGGCAGCTACACCGTGCAGGTCAGCAACTCGCAGGGCACGGTCACCAGCACCGCCGCCGTCGTCACTGTCAACGTTGCGCCGACCATCACCACGCAGCCGCTCAGCGCGACGGTCACGGCCGGCCAGAACGCCACGTTCTCCGTCGTCGCCTCGGGCACCGGTACGCTCACCTATCAATGGAAGAAGGGTACGACCGCGCTCCAGGGCCAGACCGGTGCCACGCTCGTGCTCCAGTCGGTTACCTCGGGTGATGCCGGCAGCTACGCCGTCGATGTCGCCAACGCCGTCGGCTTGGTCACCAGCTCCGCCGCCACGCTGACGGTCAACACGCCGCCCGCCTTCACGACCAATCCCACGGGCCAGACTGTCCTGGTCGGCGCTACCGTCACCTTCACCGCGGCTGCGAGCGGCAGCCCGGCCCCGACCTACCAGTGGCGGAAGAATGGCGTGGATATCGCCGGCGCCACCTCGGCCACCTACACGATTGCCAGCGCCCAGCTGAGCGACGCCGGCGAATACACCGTCGTCATCACCAATGCCGTGACCTCGGTCACGAGCCCCGGCGCGGTCCTCGTGTTCAACACCGCCCCGGCGTTCACCACCCAGCCCGCCAGCCAGTCGGTCACCGCTGGCACCAATGTCACCTTCACTGCGGCCGCGAGCGGCAATCCCGCTCCGACCTATCAGTGGAAGAAGAACGGCTCGGTCATCGCCGGCGCTACGGCGGCCACGTACACGATCACCAGCGTCCAGCCCTCCGACGCCACGACCTACACCGTCGTCGCGACCAACGCGGTGAGCTCCACCGAAAGCGCTGCCGCCACCCTCACGGTCAACACGGCACCAGTCATTTCCACGCAGCCTGTTGGCTCGAGTGTCATTTCCGGCGCGAGCGTCTCGTTCACTGTCGTCGCCACCGGCAGCCCCGCTCCGACCTATCAGTGGAAGAAGGATAATGCGGCGATCGCGGGTGCCACCGATGCGACTCTCACGCTTCAGGGCGTCACCCCCGCGTCCGCCGGTTCCTATACCGTGGATGTCTCCAACGTCGCCGGCACGGTGACCAGCTCGGCTGCTACGCTCACGGTTTACACCGCGTCCGTCTTCACCACGCAGCCCATCAGCCAGACCGTTACCGCCGGGGCCAATGTCACCTTCACTGCGGTCGCGAGCGGCAACCCCGCGCCGACTTACCAGTGGGTTAAGAATGGCACCGCCATCGATGGCGCCACCTCGGGTACGTACACGATCTCCAATGCGCAGCCGGGCGATGCCGGGTCCTATGCTGTCCTCGCCAAGAACACGGCGGGTACCGTCAGCAGCGCCACTGCCACGCTTACCGTCAACACTCCGCCGGTGTTTACCACGGTGCCCACGGCACAGATTGTCTTCACCGGCACCAGCGTGACCTTCACCGCGGCCGCGAGCGGCAGTCCCGCTCCGACCTATCAGTGGCGGAAGAACGGCGCTGCCATCGCCGGCGCCACCTCGGCCTCGTACACGATCGCCAGCGCCCAGTTCAGTGACGCCGGCGAATACTCCGTGGTCGCCACCAATGTCGTGACTTCCATCACGAGCCCCGGCGCGGTGCTCTCCTTCAACATCGCCCCGGCGATCACCACCCAGCCTGTCGGCCAGACGGTCACCGTCGGGGCCAATGTCACGTTCACGGCGGCGGCGAGCGGCAATCCCGCTCCGACCTACCAGTGGCAAAAGAACGGTATCAATCTCCAGGGCGCCACCTCGACCACGCTCACGCTTACTAGCGTCAGCCTCGATGCCGCGGGCGTTTACACCGTCGTTGCGACCAATGCCGCTGGTTCCGTCACCAGCGGCTTCGCCAACCTCGCGGTCAACCCCGTGCCCGTCGCGCCCGCCATCACCACGCAGCCGGTCGCCCAGACGGTCACGGCCGGCACGCCGGTGACCCTCGCGGTCGTCGCCACCGGCACGCCCGCCCCGACGTATCAGTGGCAGAAGAACGGTGTCGATCTCGCCGGCGCCACCAACGCCACGCTCACGCTGGGCAACCCTGTGGTCGGCGACAGCGGCAACTACGCCGTCCGCGTCACCAACAGCGTCAGCGCCGTCACCAGCAGCGTGGCGGTCCTCACGGTCAACGCCCTGGTGGTCAAGCCCACCATCACCTCGCAGCCGGTCAACCAGACCGTCACCGCCGGCAATACCGCCGCCTTCATCGTCACCGCCGACGGCACCGCGCCGCTCAGCTACCAGTGGCGCCTGAATGGCAACGCCATCGTCGGGGCCACCAGCTCCGTTTACGTCATTGCCAACGCGCAGTCCGCCAACGCCGGTTCCTACACCGTATTTGTGTCCAACACCGCCGGCGACGCCACCAGCAACGCGGCCACCCTGACGGTCAACCCCGTCGTCACCGCGCCTGCGATCACCACGCAGCCTGCGGCCGCCACGGTCACCGCCGGCACCGCGGTTACCTTCACAGTCGCGGCCACCGGCACCGCCCCGCTCACCTACATCTGGCAGCGCAACGGCTCGGCCATTGCCGGCGCCACCGGCGCGTCCTACACGATCCAGAGTCCGCAGGTCGCCGATTCCGGCAGCTACAACGTCGTGGTAAGCAACTCCGCCGGCTTCGCCATCAGCAACGCCGCCGCGCTCACGGTCAACGCCGCCGGCATCGCTCCTGCCTTCACCACCGTGCCCGCCAGCCAGGCCGTCACCGAAGGCGGTGGCGTCACCTTCACCGCCGCCGCTACCGGCACACCTGCACCCACCTACCAGTGGCGCAAAAACGGCGCGGATATCGCCGGCGCCAACGCTGCGACTTACACCATCGCCGCCACCAGCGGCACGAATGCCGGCAGCTACACGGTGAAGGCCAGTAACACAGTCGGCGATGCCGTCAGCGCGCCCGCCTCGCTGACCGTCAACCCGCGCATCGTTGCTCCGGCGATCTCCGGTGCGACCACCGCGGCCACGCCGCTCAACTCGGCCTACAGCTACCAGATCGTCGCGAGCAACAACCCCACGGCCTACACCGCCCTGAACCTGCCTGCCGGCCTCACGCTCAACACCGCCACCGGCCTCATCTCCGGCACGCCCACGGCCTCCGGCACCTTTGTGATCACCATCGGCGCCAGCAATACCGGCGGAGCCGGCAGCGCCACCCTCACGCTCACCGTCGTCGCGCCCGCGCCGGTCATCAACAGCGCGCCCGCGCCCGTCGGCACCATCCGCGCCAAGTCCAGCTTCGGCTACCAGATCACGGCGACCAACTCGCCGACCTCGTTTGCCGCGGTGGGTCTGCCCGACGGTCTCACGCTCAATACCGCCACCGGCGCCATCATCGGCTCGCCGACGGTCTCCGGCAATTTCGTGGTGACGCTCACCGCCACTAACACCAGCGGTACGAGCGTCCCCTTCACCCTTACGCTCAACATTGTCGGCGCGCTCTCCGTGCCGGTCGTCAACAGCGATGCCGTCGCCGGCGCCAAGGTCGGCGGCACCTTCGTGTATGTCATCACCGCGAGCAATTCGCCGACATCGTTTGCTGCCACCGGCCTCCCGGATGGCGTTACGCTCAACGCGACGACCGGCGTCATCCGGGGTACCCCGACCACGGCCGGCATCTCCACGATGAGTGTCACCGCGTCCAATGCCGATGGCACGAGCGCCGCGCTCTCCGTCCTCGTCACCATCGATCCGAGCGACACCGCGCCTGTCATCTCGAGCTCCACGACCGACACCACCACGGTGCGCGCCAACTACAGCTACCAGATCGTCGCGAGCAATACCCCCACGTCGTACTCCGCCACCGGCCTGCCCGACGGTCTGACGATCAACTCCGCGACCGGACTCATCTCCGGCTCGCCTTCCATCGCCGGGACCAGCGCGGTCCTTCTTACCGCCACCAACGCCGGCGGTACCGGCAGCGCCGCCCTCCTTCTCACGGTGCAGCCCGGTCTCTCCGCCCCGGTTATCACCGGCAGCGCCGCGAAGGATGGTACCGTCGGCGACGGCACGTTCAGCTACCAGATTGTCGCGAGCAACACCCCCACGGCCTTCGCCGCCACTGGCCTGCCCGACGGCCTCACGCTTAACACCGCGACCGGCATCATCTCCGGTTCGCCCCGCGCGGCGGGCATTTACACCGCCTCGCTCACGGCCAGCAACACTGCCGGCACCGGCGCGGCGTTCGCCCTGAAGATCACCATCAAGGCCGCCGCCCAGGCCCCGAGCATCACCAGCGATGCCTCCACGACCCAGACCTCGGGCCCCGGCGCCTTCTTCAGCTACCAGATCACCGCGACCAACGGCCCGCTCACCGGCTACAGCGCCACTGGCCTGCCCTCCGGCCTGACGCTGGATCCGATCACCGGCTTGATTTCCGGCGCGCCCGCCGCGGGCACCTACGCCGTCGTCATCAGCGCCAGCAACGCCGGTGGCACCAGCAATCCGCTGGCCCTCCTCATCACGATCAAGGCCGGTGCATCCGCCCCGAGCATCACCAGCTCCCTCACGGCCGATGCCACCCAGCGCGCGCCGTTCACCTACCTCGTCACCGCGAGCAACATGCCCAACGTCTCGCCGCTCCCGGCGGGCAACGGCTACACCGCCACCGGCCTCCCTGCCGGCCTCGCGCTGAATCCCTCCAACGGCATCATCACCGGCTCCATCAGCGGCACCGGCTCGTACAACGTCGTCCTCACCGCGACCAATGACGCCGGCACCAGCGATGCGAAGACCCTCGTCATCACCGTCAATGCCCCGGCCAACGCGCCGACCGTCACCAGCGGCGATACCGACAGTGTCGTCGCTGGCTCCGCCTACGGCTACCAGATCACCGCGACCAATTCGCCGACTTCGTTCGACGCCTCCGACCGTCCGGCCTGGCTCTCCGTGGTCACCGGCAGCGGCATCGTCTTCGGCACGCCCACGGTGCCCGGCATCTACACCACCAAGCTCACCGCCTCCAACGCCACCGGCACCAGCGCCGCGCGCACCCTCACGATCACCGTGACCGCCGCCGCAGGCACCCCCACCGTGACCAGCACGCTGCTCGCCTCCGGCATCGCCACGGGCAGCTTCAGCTACCAGATTGTCGCGGCCCCTGGTCCGATCACCGCCTACTACGTGGCGGGCGCGTTGCCCGACGGACTGGGTCTGGATTCGACGACGGGCCTGATCAGCGGCACGCCGACGATCCCCGGCACTTACACGATCCCGATCAGCGCCGCCAACGCGAAGGGCATCGGCGCGGCCAAACCGTTGGTGATCACGATTGACGCCGCCCCCGGCAGCCCGGTCGTGGACCTCGGCTCCGGCACGGCCAACACGACCCGGCGCTCCGCCGGCGCGCGGCAGGCAGCCGCGGCTGCGACACTTACCGCGAGCGGCACGGTCAACGTGCCCTTCGTGTACCAGATCGTGGCGAGCAACAATCCCTCGGGCTACCTCGCCTCCGACCTGCCTCCGGGTCTCGCGCTCAACCCCGTCACCGGCCTGATCTCCGGCACACCTGCGCAGGCCGGTACGTTCACCTCGCAGATCGGTGCGACCAACTCCGTCGGCGTCGGTGCCACGAGCCCGATCACGATCACGATCGCGCCGCCCCCGACCGCTCCCGCGGTCACGAGCACCCTGACCGCCACGGGCACCGCCGGCACGGCCTTCAGTTACCAGATCCTCGCGAGCAACACGCCGACCTCCTTCAACGCCGTCGGCGTGCCCGCTGGGCTGAGTCTCAACTCCACCACCGGTATCATCGCCGGCACGCCGACCGCGCCCGGCACCTACCACGTGACGATCAGCGCCAATAACAACGTCGGCACCGGTGCCACCGCGGACTTGGTCCTCACCCTCGCGGCGTCGGCCTCCGCGCCCGCGATCTCGAGCGCCAGCACCGCCACCGGCACCGTGGCCAACGCCACGTTCAGCTACCAGATCGTGGCGAGCAACAGCCCCACACGTTACGGTGCCACCGGCCTGCCCGCCGGCCTCACGCTCAACACCACGACCGGCGCCATCACCGGTACGCCGGTGACCAGCGGCCAGTACAGCGCGACGCTCACCGCGACCAACGCCTCCGGTGCCAGCACGCCGTTCACGCTGACGCTCACCATCGCGCCCTCCGCCGCGACCTCTGCGATCAACAGCGCGTCCACCGCCACCGTGGTCGCCGGCCATAGCTTCACCTACGTGATCAGCGCGACCAACGCGCCCGTCAGCTACAACATCTCTGGTCTGCCCGCCGGCCTCACGGCCGACACCACGGCCGGCACGATCTCCGGCATCCCCACCGTGCCCGGCACCTACGCGATCACCCTCAGTGCCAACAACCTCACCGGCACCGGCGCCAGCTTCGTGCTCGCCCTGACCGTGGCCGTGGACCCCGGCACGCCGGAGCCGCAGCCGCCGGTGGGCGGGCACTTGGTCAACCTCTCGACCCGCGCCAACGTGGGCTCCGGTGGCAACGTGCTGATCGTGGGCTTCGTGATCGGCGGGAGCGACCCGAAGCCGGTGATGATCCGCGGCGTCGGCGGCCAGATCCTGAAGAGCGCGGGCATCAGCGCCCCTCTGGCCGACCCCGTGCTGGACCTGTACCAGGGCAACACCGTGATCAACCACAACGACAACTGGGCGGCCACGGTCAACGGCACCGACATCGCCACGGTGGCCAACCGCGTGGGCGCCTTCCCGTTGTCCGCCAACTCGCCCGACGCGGTGATCTACACGACGCTCCAGCCCGGCGTGTACACCGCGATCTTCTCCAGCAGCAACACGACCACTGGCGTCGGCTTGGTGGAGATCTACGACACCCAGGACAACCTCACGACGACCACCCCGCGCCTGACCAATATCTCAAGTCGCGGGCAGGTCGGCACCGGGGAGAACCTGATGATCGGCGGCTTTGTGGTCTCCGGTGACCAGCCGAAACAGCTCCTGATTCGCGGCGTGGGCCCGGGCCTGGTGCCCCACGGCATCGACCAGAGCCAGGTGCTGGCCGACCCGGTGATCTACCTGTACAAGGACTCGGCCGTGATCGCGACGAACGACAATTGGGGCTCGGCCGGGGACGGCGCGGCGATCAGTGCCACGGCCGCCGTGGTCGGGGCCTTCCCGCTGACCGCCGGCAGCAAGGACGCCGCGATGCTGGTGACGCTGCAACCCGGCCGGTACACCGTGATGGTCGCCGGCGCCAACAGCACCAGCGGCGTCGCCCTCGTCGAACTCTACGAGGTCCAGTAACCGCGTTCCCGTGCAGGGCAGGGGCGAGGCGTCTCATCCCGCCTCTGCCGGTTCACGGCAACACGGGCGTCTACTCCAGTCCCGCCAGCTTGCGCTGCTCCGGTGTGGCGTCGGGCTTGGCGCGGATCGTTTCTTTCAGCCATTTCCGAAAACGCGGATACGCCGCCGCCACCGTCGGCTCCGGGTCGGCCTCGCCTGCGCTGATGATGGCAAACGCGCCGGCGTAGTCCTCCGCCTCGACGCATTTCTGGATTCGCTTCGCGTCGATCCGGTTCACTTCCGTTGCATATTGCCGGACGATGACGCGCCGCGTTTCATCCGGGATGGCAGGGTCGGCCAGGATGGCGCGAAATTCCTGCGCGCAGGGATCGCGCTGGCCTAGCCGGCTGTAGAGCATGGTGCGATAAAGCCGCACCGGCACGCCTTCAGGTCCGGGCACGGCTCCCGGTGTGAGTTCATCCACTTGTTCCGCCGTCAGTTTGGGCAGCACAAAAAACGCCCGGCCGAGGAGCTGATAGCCTTCGAGGTTGCCGGGATTTAGCTGGATGGCTTGGCGGATCTCAGTCACGGAGGTGACGGCTTCCTGCCCGCCTTCACCAGCGACGTCGTGTCCGCCCGAGGAACTGTCGTTGAGCCGCAGTCTGGCCGAGCGCAGGTAGGCCGCGGCGTTTTTGGAGCCGGCTGCGATCGCCTCCCGGTAAAGATCCACCGCTTCGCGCTCCCGGTCTTGGCGCAGGAGCTGCCGCGCGATGGCTTCCTTCACCATGGGGAGATCTGGCGCCAGTTCCCTTGCTTGGATCAGCTTCATATCGGCCTCGGCTTCGCGCTTGGAAAAAATCAGCACCTCGCTGCTCTGCACCAACACTTCGGCCTCCGGTGCGGGCGCAATGCGGAAGCTGGCCTTCACCGCCGCCGTATCAAAGGGTAGCTCGCGGCGTTTGCCGGTATGGCGCTTAATGGCGCGGGTGAGCTCCTTCTCCGTCGTGTTCATCACGGCGGCCAAGGCCGGGACGGGTTGCTCCGTCCGCAGCCTTTGCTCCAGCGCATTGAAATAAGCGAGGTTGTTCCCGTCGGCGAGCAATACCCAGTGCATCAGGCCCCACGCTTGGTCGAGGTAGTCGCTCAGCTGCTCCATGTCATTGTATTCCATGGAGCTGGTGCTGATCGTGAAAAACTTGGGCCAAGGGAAGTTTTCGCTGAATTTGCGGGCGTATGCCTCCCCCAGCACGACCTTGTTCTTGTCCGGCTGGACGCGCACCGGGCACAGCACTTCGCCTGCCCCCTGCGACATCCATATCGGCACATAGTGCCCCATGCTCCGCAGCGCCCACATGGTCTCGCACTCAAAGGTCAGCTTCATCGCCTCGTCGCGATCTCCGTCCAGCGCGAAGACGTTGAGGGATTGTCCGTCTACTTCGCGCGATACGTTGGATGTCACAAAGCTTTCCCCCGGCCGCCGCAAGATAGGGCTGTGGTCGTTGGACAGCAGGGCTCGGAAGGGCTTGGCGTGATAAAACACGAGCAACGTCGAGGGCGGCAGTTGGCGACCTGGCTCCCCGAAGAGCGCGTCGAACGCGCGGCGGAATCCCGCGTAGCGCAGCGCACAATCCACCACCTGTTTTTCCGGCGCATCGCTGTAGATGACAAAGCCCGGGCCCTCGAGCTTGAGCCATTTTGCCGGGGCGGCAAACGCCGCCGGCACTACGGCCAGCAGCAGGCCGAGACCGAGCAATCTTGGGGACAGGATGGGGCGGGCGCGTGCGGTTGTCATCATGGGGTGGGTACATCCACTGGCGACGGCACGGCGCTGTCGAATCCAAAGCGCGGCGCGGGTCCGCCGGCCGGATTGGCCTCCGGTAATCGTTCATTTTGAAGCCGCGGTTTGCGGTTGCGGACCGGCCGCTCCCGGCGCAGGTCTTGAGGCCGCATTTTGCTCCGCCCCATGAACAAACCCCTCTCCTGGTTACGCGTGCTTGGTTGGACTGCTGTCGCCGGCCTCGGCGCCGCCTCTGTCGGCATTCTGGCTTGGTCGCGCGGCGAGCAGGTCAGCGCCCTGTGGATGGTCGTCGCCGCCCTCTGCGTCTTTGCCATCAGCTACCGGTTTCACTCGGCCTGGCTCATGGCCAAGGTCCTCACCCTCGACGAGCTCCGCGCCACGCCCGCCACCGTCCACGCCGACGGCCGCGATTTCGTGAAGACCAACCGCTGGGTCGTCTTCGGCCACCACTTCGCCGCCATCGCCGGCCCCGGCCCGCTCGTCGGTCCGGTCCTCGCTGCGCAATTCGGCTATCTCCCCGGTCTCCTCTGGATGCTCATCGGCGCCACCATCGGCGGCGGCGTGCATGATTCGGTGATTCTTTTCTGTTCCACGCGCCGCCGCGGCAAATCCCTCGGCCAGATGGTGCGCGACGAGGTGGGCACCTTTGCCGGTTTCGTCGCCCTCGTGAGCATCGTGGCCATCATGATCATCTTGCTCGCGGTGCTCGCGCTCGTGGTCGTCAAGGCGCTCGCCGAGAGCCCTTGGGGCCTCTTCACGATTGCCTGCACGATGCCCATCGCCGTCGTCATGGGTCTCGCGATGCGCGGCGCCGGCCACAGCGGCAAGGGCCTCGCCGTCATCAGCGTGCTCGGCGTCGTGGCGCTCCTCGCCGCCGTCTGGGGCGGACAATTTCTCCACGGCACCACCCTCGAAGCGTGGCTGACGCTCAACGGCAAGAACCTCGCCTGGTGGATCATGGGCTATGGTTTCCTCGCCTCGGTGCTGCCGGTGTGGCTCCTCCTCGCGCCGCGCGACTACCTCAGCACGTTCATGAAGATCGGCACGGTCTTCGCCCTCGGCATCGCGGTCATCGTGCTTGCGCCGACCCTCAAGATGCCGGCGCTCACCAAATTCATCGACGGCACCGGCCCCGTCGTCGCCGGTCCCGTGTTTCCCTTCGTCTTCATCACCATCGCCTGTGCCGCGATCTCCGGTTTCCACGCCCTCATCTCCTCGGGCACGACGCCCAAGCTCCTCGCCAGCGAGAAGGACATCCGCGTCGTCGGCTACGGCGCGATGGTGACAGAGATGTGCGTCGGCATCATGGCCCTCATCGCCGCCTGCGCGATGGAGCCCGGCCAGTATTTCGCCATCAACATGGCGGGCACCGCTGAGGTCGTCACCGCTAAGGTCACCGCGCTCGGCTTTCCGGTCACGACCGCGGAAATGGCCACGCTTGCCGCCGACGTCGGGGAAAAGACCATGGTCGGCCGCACCGGCGGCGCGCCCACCTTTGCCGTCGGCATGGCGCACATGTTTGCCGGTGTGATCGGCAGCAAGGCTGCCCTCAGCCTCTGGTATCACTTCGCGATCATGTTCGAGGCGCTCTTCATTCTCACCACGATCGACGCCGGCACGCGCGTGGGCCGCTTCATCATGCAGGACCTGCTCGGCGGTCTGTGGGCCCCGTTGGGCGACACCAAGTCCGCCGGCGCCGGGGCTTTTGCCACCGCGCTCTTCGTCGGCGCGTGGGGCTGGTTCCTCTACCAGGGCGTGGTCGATCCGCTCGGCGGCATCAACTCGCTCTGGCCCATCTTCGGCATCGCCAACCAGCTCCTCGCCGTCCTCGCCTTCGCGCTCGGCACCACCGTGCTGATCAAGATGGGCCGCACGCGCCATATCTGGATCACGCTCGTGCCGCTGGCCTTCCTCCTCGCCGTGACGATGACCGCCGGCCTGATGAAGATCTTCAGTCCTGCGCCGCTCGGCTTTCTCTCCATCGCGCACGGCCTCGAGGCCAAGATCGCCGCGGGCGGCACGTCCAAGGAAATCGCCACCTGGTCCGCGCAGCTCTTCAACAACCGCGTCGATGCCGTCGTGACCGGCACCTTCCTCGTCCTCGTGGTGATCGTGGTGCTCGCCAACGCCCGCGTCTGGTACCAGCTCCTCGCCGGCAAACGCGCCCCCGAAATGCGCGAAGAGCCCTACGTCGCCCTCGCCGCGACCCAGCGCTGACCGTTTCGCAGCGGCAGATTTCTTTAAGGCAACCCGGCTTGGCCGGGCTGCCTTTTTTGTGGGCTTGAAAGTAGGGGCGGGTCTTTGACCCGCCCTATCGTCGCCGACCGCGGACAGGCGCCAAGGGCAGGTCAGAGACCTGCCCTACCTCGATTACAGCCGACGTTGGGCTCATGCCGCTACCCCTCCGTCCCCGGCCCATGGCCATGGTGCCGGTAGTACACGCGGTAAAACTGCTGGTAGCTCCCGAAGCCCGCCTCCAGCGCCAGCGGGAGCAGCTTCCTTTCGCCCGGCTTGGCCGCCGCGCGCAGCGCCGAGAAACTCTCCAGCCGCGCGCGATTCCGAAAATCCACCAACGACACGCCGGTCTGCTGATGGAAGAGCTCACTGAGCCGCGTGCGACTCAATCCCGCTTTTCTCGCCAGCTCGCCCATATCATCAATCTCCGGCGCGGCCCGCAGCAGCTGCGCCGCCCGCTGCACCGCCGGGTGCAGGTCGGCGCTCACCGCCGGCGTTTCCGCCACGAGAAAATCCTCCCAAGCGTCGAGCAACAAACTGGCCAGCGCCGCATTGTACCGCGCGGCATCGCCTTCCCGCGCCTTCATCTCGTTCAGTTGCCGTTCCAGTCGCCGAAACGCCCCCGCCGGCAACTGCCGGCAAAAATCTCCTGTCGGCGCGAGCGCGCGCAGCACGCGGCGGCGCTCATCGCCGCAGACCCGCCGCAGCAATCTTGGCCGAAAAACCACGATCCACATCCGGTAGTCCGGCGAGCGGTCCACGAGGATGTGGCTCTGCCGCGGGAAGAGCCAGATGAGCGCCCCGGGCGTCAACGCATGCACGCGGTCGTCCACCAAATAGCGTCCGGTGCCCGCCTGCACGAGGTTGAGCTCCAGCTCCACATGGTGGTGCCGCGGGTGGTCGCCCGAGGGCATCGTGTATCCCCAGACGGCCCCGTCGTGCGCGGGCGGCAATGGCAGCTTCTCCAGCATGGCAGGACAAAATGAGCACTCTTCCGTGCAGGGCGAGAAGACAGTGCGCCCCCGGTCGGCTAGGATGGTCCGCGTTATCCCATGAGCACCGCGACCACCCCGTTCGTGATTTCCGAAAAACTCCGCCAGCAGTTTAAGGACGAAGGCTACTTCGTCCTCGAGCGCGTCGTGCCGTCCGAGCACCTCGCCATGATGCGCGAGGTCTGCGGCGAATTCATCAAGGCCTACGACGCCGAGATGGATGCCGCGGGCGAGACCCAGCAGGGCCTCAACATCAAGGGCAGCCGCTACTTCATCCACAACCGCCACAAGGGCACGCGCCTCGAGCAGTTCATCTACAGCGACCTCATGGCCGAGGTCTGCCGCGCCACCCTCGGCGAAAATGCCTACCTCTTCTGGGAGCAGTTCGTGATCAAGGGCCCGGAGAAAGGCTCCAAGTTCAGCTGGCACCAGGACTCCGCCTACGTCGGCACGCCGCACCGCCCATACCTGACCTGCTGGGTCACGCTCGACGACGTCAACGAGAGCAACGGCACCGTTTATCTGCTGCCCTATTCGCGCGCCGGCACGCGCGACGTGCTGCCGCACACCCACGACCCGGTGAGCCACGACCTCCAGGGCTACTTCGGCTCCGATCCCGGCGACCCTGTTATCATCCCTGCGGGCAGCATCGCCTGTTTCTCCAGCACGGTACTGCACCGCAGCGGCTTCAACACCTCGCCCAACTGGCGCCGCGTGTACTTGCCGCAGTACTCCGCCGAGCCCCTCCGCCGGCCCGATGGCAAGCTCGCCGCCTTCGCCGAGCCCTTCCTCGTCAACGGCGAACGCCGCAACGGCCGCGCTTGATGTAGGGGCGTGGCTCGTCCACGCCCGTCATCTCCGACCGCGAACAACGTCCGCTCGCGATACAGGGCGTGGGCAAGCCACGCCCCTACATTCCTATCCCTGCAGCCGCGGCCGGTACGACGTCTCCAAGCCCGTCTCCGCCGCGTGCCGCTCGATGGCGAGCGCCACGAGTTTCTCGATCAGGTCCTTGTAGCTCACGCCGGTCGCCTCCCAGAGCTTGGGATACATGCTGACCTTTGTGAAACCCGGGATCGTGTTGATCTCGTTCACGTACGCGCGGCCGTCCGGCGTCACAAAAAAGTCCACGCGCGCCATGCCCGCACACTCCAGCGCGAGGAAGGTCTTCACCGCCAGCTCGCGGACCAGCGTGGCCGTCGCGGCGGGCAAGTCAGCGGGGATGCGCAGCAGTGCGCCGTTTTCATCGAGGTACTTCGCCTCGTAAGAGTAGAATTCGTGCTGCGGCACGATCTCGCCCGCGACCGAGGCCTCCGGCTTTTCGTTGCCGAGCACCGCGACTTCGATCTCCCGGCCGCGGATGTACTCCTCGACGAGCACCTTGCGGTCGTAGCGCAGTGCCTCGGTGAGCGCGGCGGACCACTCCGCGGCGTTGGCCACCTTGCTCACGCCGACCGATGAACCCGAGTTGGCCGGCTTCACGAAGAACGGCGCGCCAAATTCCGCCGCGAGTTTTGAAAAGTCCGTCTGCTCCGCTCCCGTCCGCGTGAGCGTGACGAACCGGGCGACCGGGATGCCTGCATCGCGGAGCAGCCGCTTGGCCACATCCTTGTCCATGCCCACGGCCGAGCCGAGCACGCCCGCGCCGACGAAGGGCACATTGGCGAGCTTGAGCAGGCCCTGCACCGTGCCGTCCTCGCCGTAGGTGCCATGCAACAAAGGGATCACTACATCGAGCGCGGGCAGGGCGCTCGGCGCACCGCTCTGCTGCAACGCGCCGCCCGTCGCGCCGGGCACGAGCGCGAGGGACTGCTTGCTGTCACCGGTCTCGAGCTCGGCGGTCGGGCCGGTCGCCGCCTTCAGCAGCGCGGTGTCGCGCACCTGCCACTGGCCGGCCTTGTCGATGCCGATGAGCACGACGTCGAATTTCTGCGGGTCGATCGCCTCGAACACATTGCGCGCCGACTGGAGCGACACCTCGTGCTCCACCGATTTGCCGCCGAAGAGAATCCCGAGCCGTTTTTTCGCCATACGTGTTTAGTAGCGCCCGCGTCCCCGCCCGCCATCAAAAAGCAGCGACTGCAGCGTCCCCGCCGCAGTTCGCCTCCACGGTGCGTTTCCGCCCTACCCTGAGGAGACGCTCTGCGGCGGGGACGCCGCAGCCACTACGGATCATTTGCCCGCAAAAAAGGCCGGTCATTTAAGACCGGCCTTTGAAATCTATTCCCTAAACCGCACTCAGGCGATGTAGGCGGCGAGGGTCTTGTCGACCCGCACCTTGTCGAGACGCGCGAAGGA
This sequence comes from Verrucomicrobiota bacterium, assembly GCA_018239845.1. Taxonomy (GTDB): domain Bacteria; phylum Verrucomicrobiota; class Verrucomicrobiia; order Opitutales; family Opitutaceae; genus CAIRCN01. The sequence continues at coordinate 62,299 of JAFEGO010000054.1, read as the reverse complement.
GGGCGTGCCGTTGTCGTAGGGCACGGCGACCTCGCCCTGGATGAGGGGCTGGGCGTAGCGGAGGAACTGGAAGTTCATGCTCACGCCGTCCTCGTTGATCCACTCGCGGGGCAGCTTCTTCACGTTGTTCGCGACGTCGCTGAGGGTGGTGAGGCCGGTCTCGCAGGTGTAGTGATCGGTGTCGCCACGGACGAGCGTGACCATCTTGTCGGTCTCGCCGCGGATGGCGGCCTTGACCGCGGCCTGACCGGCGAGGAAGGCCTCGTCGGCGTCGGTCTTGGAGGCGGCATGGGCCGCGGCGCGCTGCATGAGGCCGGGCTTGGCGAGGCGGGCTTTCACGCCCGGGAGGTTGTTCTCGACGAGTTCCTTGATGAAGTCGCCGGCGCCGCCGAGCTGGGCGTGGCCGAAGGCATCGGTCGCGGCATCGGCCGAGACGTAGTTGCCGTCGCTGTCGGTCAGGCCTTCGGAGACGACGATCTGGCAGAAGCGCTCGCGCTTGAGGACGCGCTTGATGTCCTCGAGGCACTTGGCCTGGTCGAAGGGAACTTCGGGGAGGTAGATGAGGTGCGGGGGATCATTCGGATGATCCTTGCGCTTGGCGAGGGCGGCGCCGGCGGCGATCCAGCCCGCGCTGCGGCCCATGACCTCGATGATCGAGACGAGGTCGCCCTGGCCCATGGCCTCGCTGTCGCACGCGATCTCGCGGGCGGTGGTGGCGATGTACTTGATCACGCTGCCATAGCCGGGGCAGTGGTCGGTGCTGGGGAGATCGTTGTCGATCGTCTTCGGCACGCCGATGACGCGGAGCTCGTAGTTCTGCTGCTGGGCGAGCTTGGAGATCTTGTCCGCGGTGTCCTGCGAGTCGTTGCCGCCGATGTAGAAAAAGTAGCGGATGTTGTGGGCCTTGAACACCTCGAGCACGCGCTCGAAGTCGGCGGGCTTCTTCAGCTTGAAGCGGCAGGTGCCGAGGGCGGCGCCGGGCGTGTGCTTCAGGGCGCGGATCTGCTGCTGCGACTCCGAGGCGAGGTCCACGAGGTCCTCCTGGAGGATGCCGAGCACGCCGTTGAGCGCGCCGTAAACCTCTTCGATGCATTCATGGTTCAGCGCTTCCGCGATGATGCCCGCGACGCTGGCGTTGATGACGGCGGTGGGGCCGCCGGACTGGCCCACCAAGACATTTCCTACGAGTTCAGCCATGACAGTTTTAGATAAAGGGTTGGAAACAACGTGAACGACAAGGAAAGCCGTTCGGCCATGGCCTATGCAAACCCTAATTTGGGCGAATCCTCGGGTAGGATGCCGCCCCTGAGCCGTGGCCGATGTTACAGCAGCTTGCCGGGGGCGTAGTCGGCGGAGCCGCGGACCTTCTTCGCCAAGGGCTTAACCTCGGCGACAAAGGCGTCCACCTGGTGCGGGGCTGCGCCGACGAAGCGCGCGCTGTCGGCGAGGATCGAGGTGAGGGCTTTCTTGCTGAGGCCCACGCGCTTGTCGCCCGCGAGGCGGCCGAGCAGGTCGGCGTCGCCGCCGGTGCGCAGGGCCTTGGCCGCGGCGAGGGCGTGCTCCTTGATCGCCTCGTGCGCGGTCTCGCGGCCCGCGCCGGCTTTCACGGCTTCCATGAGGATCGTGGTCGTGGCGAGGAATGGGAGGTTGCGCTCGTTCTCCGCGGCGATGGCGGCCGGGAAAACATCCATCTGGCGCAGCACGGTGAGGTAGGTCTCGAGCAGGCCGTCGATCGCGAGGAAGGCGTCGGGCAGCGCCACGCGGCGCACGACGGAGCAGGAGACGTCGCCCTCGTTCCACTGGTGGCCGGAGAGCGCGCCGGTCATCGTCACGTAGCCGGAGAGGATGGTGGAGAAACCGCAGATGCGCTCGCAGTTGCGGGCATTGACCTTGTGCGGCATGGCCGAGGAGCCGACCTGGCCGGCCTGGAAGCCCTCGGTGAGCAGGCCCGCGCCCGCCATCAGGCGCAGCGTGGTCGCAAAGCTCGCGGCCGCGGCACCGATCTGGTGGAGGGCGCTGACCACCTCGAAGTCCAAGCTGCGTGGATACACCTGTCCGACCGAGCCGAGCACGGACTTGAAGCCGAGGTGCTTTAGGATGCTTTGTTCGAGTTTATCCACTTTCGCGGCGTCGTGGCCGAGGAGGGTGAGCTGGTCGAGCTGGGTGCCGACCGCGCCCTTGAGGCCGCGGACCGGGTAGCGCCCGAGGAGGTCCTCGAGGCGGTTGAAGGCGACGAGCAGCTCCTGGCCGAACATCGCGAGGCGCTTGCCGAGCGTGGTGGGCTGGGCCGGGACATTGTGCGTGCGGCCCGTGATCATCAGGTCGCGGTGGGCGGAAGCCTGCTTGCCGAGCGCGAGGAGCGCCGCGGCGGACTTGAGCTGCACAACCTTCAGACCGCGGAGGATCTGGAGCTGCTCGACGTTTTCCGTGAGGTCGCGGCTCGTGAGGCCGAGGTGGATGAACTGACGCTTTGCCAAGTCGGAGAACTCCTCGATGCGCGCCTTCACGTCGTGGAGCGTGACGCGCTCGCGGGCGGCGATGGCCTCGAGGTCGATCTGGTCCTTCACCTTCTCGTAGTCACGGATCGCCTCGGCGGGGATGGCGACGCCGAGCTCGCGCTGGCCCTTCATCACGGCGATCCAGAAATCGCGCTCGAGGGCCACACGGCCGCGTTGCGACCAGATGGCTCTCATCGCCGGCGAGGCGTAGCGCTCGGCGAGGACGTTGGGAATGGAGTCGGCGGCAGCGGCGTCGTTCACGAGAAAAGGGAAGGGGACCGCGGCTTAGAGGAAAGAGCAGATGTACTCGCAGATGCCGGACGCCACCTCGATGGTGAAACCCGACTTGCCGGGGACGTCGAAGTGCTGGCCCGTGGCGTAGTCCTTGACGGCGGTGGAGCCGTCGAGCGTCACGCGGCAGGCGCCGGCGATGATCTCCATACGCTCGGGGGCGCCGGTGCCGAAATGGTAGGAGCCGGGGTAGATGAGCCCGAGGGTCTTTTTGGCGCCGTCGGCAAACAGCACGGTGTGGCTGACGACCTTGCCATCAAAATAGAGGTTGGCCTTGGTGACGACGGTGACGTTGGCAAACTGCGCGGGAAGGGAAGACATGCCGCGATGCAAGCCCGCCGGCCTCCGCGACGCAAGCACGCCGCCGGGTCATAATCATACCCGCTCAGCTCGCGAGGCAGCGGACGGCCATTTCGCGGAGCACTTCCTCGGCTTCGTGGGGGCGCTGGATGATTTCCTCGAAGGCGGTGATGAATTCCTGCTGGTTGTCGATCAGCCGGCGCAGGGGCGGGAGCTTCGCACCGCCGACCACCTTGCTGAGATAGAACGGGTGCTGGGAAAAGACGTTGAACGTATTCTTCTCCGTCGCGCCGACGAACTTGGGGCCGTACGTGGCCTGTGCCTTCGGGAAGCCGTCGAGGCCGCGCGGGCCGATCTTGACCTCGCCCGCGTCCACGAGCGCACGGACCTGAAGGAGGAGGCGGTTGCGGTTTTGCAGGGAGGAGATGATCGGGCGCGCGGCGTTGGGCTCGGCGAAGAACTGCCGCTCCAGCGCCGCGAGGGTCCACTTGAGGTCGCCGCTGAAAAAGGCCTCCGCCGCCTCGAAGAAATCGCCCTCGGCGACGTTGGGGGTGAGCTCGGCCACGTGGTGGTCCTCGATGCGCTCGCCGTCGGCGGCGTAGGCCGCGAGCTTGTGCACCTCGGCGACGATGAGGCGGGTGTTGGCGCCGACTTTCGCGAGGAGCAGCCGCACGGCGTCGGGGGCGAATTGCACGCCGAGGGTGCGCGCCTCGGCGAGCACCACGCTCACCAGCGCCTCGCCGTCGTCGCCATCGCCGCCCACGAGGGTGAAGTCGGCGTTTTTCTCGCACCACTTGGGGAAGGCCCGGCGGCGGTCCACCGGTGCGGCGGTGATGAGCACGGCGGTCTCGGCGGGGTTGATGGCGGCGAGGATTTCCTGGAGATCGTTGACGAGCTTAAGCGTGCTCTCGGCGCGGCCGGTCACGGTGTCGGCGAGGAAATTGACGTCCTTCAGCCACACCGCGCGCCGCCCGCCGAACATCGAGACGGTCTGCACGGTGTCGCGGAAGCGGTTCACGGTCTCCTCGACCTCGCCGACGTTGTTGGCAAAGCCGCTCAGAACCTCGCGGGAAAACTCGTCGGTCACCTCCGCGGCGAGGGCCGCGTAGCGCTCACTGCCGAGCCGGCCGACGAGGAAATCGTCGGCGCCGCAGATGAACGTAAAAGGTTTGGCGTCGGCCATGGCGGGGATGAGTTGGCCGGGAAGGGGGCGCGGGCGCACGAAAAAAATCGCCAGTGCGGCGGCGGCGGCTGAGTCTCTCTGGAGACTTTCTGCATGTTAACCGCTCAAAATTCCCCGTCGTGGCGCCGCGACCTGCTGGTGCTTGTGCTGGTCTTCGCCGTTTTGTTTGGCTTCCGGCTCGGCAGCTATCCGCTGTCAAACCCCGACGAAGGCCGCTATGCGGAGATCCCGCGCGAGATGGTCGCGACGGGCGACTGGGTGACGCCGCGCCTCAACGGTGTGAACTATTTTGAAAAGCCGCCGCTCATGTACTGGGCCACGGCGGCCTGCCTGAAGGTCTTCGGCCCGAGCGAGTGGTCGATGCGCGCGATGCCCGCGCTCTTCGGGCTCGGTGGCGTGTTGCTGGCCTACGCGGCGGGGCGGCGGCTGCACAGCCGCGAAGCCGGCCTCGCTTCTGCGGCGGTGCTGGGGACGTCGCTCCTGTGGTTTGCCCTCGGGCGCATCATGCTGCTCGATATGGCCGTGTCGGCGCTGATGAGCGCGGCGCTCTTCTGCTTCATCCTCGGCGTGCGCGAGCCCGCGGGGTCGCGGCGGCGCTGGCTCTTCTACGGGCTCTACGCGGCGATGGCGCTCGCGACGCTCACGAAGGGCCTGATCGGTTTCATGGTGACGGGGGCGGTGATGTTCTTATGGCTGCTGGTCTTCAACCAGTGGAAGCGCCTCCTGCCGCTCTATCTGCCGACGGGCTCGCTGCTCTTCCTCGCGATCGCCGCGCCGTGGCACGTGCTCGCGGCGTTGCACAACGAGACGTGGGTGCACCGCTATTTCTATTATGAGCACTGGCAGCGCTTCACCTCGCCCGTCGCTGACCGGCCGGGTGCGTGGTGGTACTTTATTCCGATCGTGCTGCTCGGGCTGTTTCCTTGGACGGGCTTTCTCTGGACGGCGCTGCGCGACAACCTTCGCGGCGGCTGGGCGGCGCGGAAGGAGAACGCCGACGCGTGGTTCCTCGTGACGTGGGCGGTCTTCATTTTTCTCTTTTTCACCAAGTCGAATTCGAAACTCGTGCCCTACATCCTGCCGGTCTTCCCACCGCTTGCGGTGCTGATCGGTATCTCCATCGCCAACGCGCTGAAAAAAGGCGCGGCGGCGTCCGCCGAGCTGAAGATCGGTCTGCGGGCCTTCTCCTTTATCTGCGGTATCCTCGGGGTCGCGCTGATCGTCGTGGTGCTGCGGTCCGATGTCATCAAAGACCCGCAGCAACTCCTGGCGCTGCGACCCTTCGCCTTCATCATGGCGGCGATGCTGCTGGCCGGCGGGGTGATGGCTCCCTGGCTCGCCCGGAACCGCGGCGCGGGGGCGGCGCTCGCGGCGGTGATCTACACGATGGCGCTCTTCCTCGGCGTGCTCACGTTTGCAGCGCCGCACATCCAGAAGCCCGGCACCAAGGAGCTGGCGGCGATCGTGACGGCGCGCGCGCAGCCCGGCGACCGCGTGCTGCACTACCACGAGTTTTTCCACGACTTCACCTTCTACGCACACCGCCTGGTGGATGTCGTCGATTTCAAGGGCGAGCTCGAGTTGGAGGAGGATGCCGCGGCCCGCGCCAGCGGGCGCTTCATGGATGAGGCAACGTTTCGGCGGCTCTGGACCGGCCCGGGCCGCGTCTGGGCAGTCGCCCGCATCAAGGACGTTGATCCCGCCTCCAAGTCCGGCGGGGCCAAGCTCTTTGCCGACCCGACGTTCCGTTATCATTTGATCGCCGCCTCCCGCGACCATTACCTTTTCAGCAATCAGCCCTGACATGTCTGCGCCTGCCCATCCTTCCGCCCAACCGTTCCTGCCGCTCACGCGCCCGACCATCGACGAGGAGACGATCGCCGGGGTCGCCGACGTGCTGCGCTCGGGCTGGATCACTTCCGGGCCCAACGTGAAAGCCCTCGAGGCGAAGCTCTCCGAGTACTGCGGCGGTCGCCCGGTGCGCGTCTTCAACTCCGGCACCTGCACGATGGAGATCGCACTGCGCATCGCTGGGATCGGTGAGGGGCACGAAGTCATCACCACGCCGCTCTCGTGGGTCGCCACGAGCAACGTCATCCTCGAGGTGGGCGCGAAGCCGGTGTTCGTCGATATCGACCCCGTCACGCGCAATATCGACCTCGACCGCATCGAGGCCGCGATCACGCCCGCCACGCGCGCGATCATCCCTGTCGACCTTGCCGGCCTGCCCGTGGACCGCGACCGCCTCTACGCCATCGCCAAGAAGCGCAATCTCCGTGTCATCGAGGACGCCGCACAGTCCTTTGGCAGCAACTGGCGCGGCCGGCGCATCGGCACCTTCGGCGATTTTGTCTCCGTCAGCTTTCATCCGAATAAAAACATCACGACCATCGAGGGCGGTTGCCTGGTGATGAACACCGAGGCAGAGGCCAAGCTCGCCGAGCAGTACCGCCTGCAAGGCGTGGTGCGCAGCGGATTCGACGGCATGGAGGTCGAGATTGTGGGTGGTAAATTCAATCTCACCGACGTCGCCGCGCGCGTCGGCCTTGGCCAGCTCCCGCACCTCGACGCCTTCAACGCCAAGCGTACCGAGTTCGCCCGCGCGTACTTCGAGGAGCTGGCCGCGCCTGCGGCCCGCGCGCTCGGGCTCGGTCTGCCGCCGGCGGATTTCTCGCAGACCAACTGGCACATGTTCCAGGTCGTGCTCCCCGAGGAGCGCCTCACGATCAAGCGCGCCGAGGTCATGGCGCAGCTCCACGCCGCGGGCATCGGCACCGGCGTGCATTATCCGGCGATCCACCTCTTCGCGTTGTACCGTCGCCTCGGCTGGAAGGAAGGCGACTTCCCGATCGCGGAGCGCGTGTGCCGCAATATCCTCACGCTCCCGCTCTTCCCCACGATGACGCGCGCCGATGTGACGCGCGTGGTCGCCGCCCTCACCAAGATACTCTCGGCCCACCAAAAATCATGAGCGCCACCCCCCAGCTCTCGATCGTCATCCCGGTTTACAACGAGGAGCTCAACCTCCCCACGCTCTTCGCGCGCCTCTACCCGTCGCTCGACGCGCTCGGCCGCAGCTACGAGATCATCTTCACCAACGACGGCAGCGCCGACCGCTCCATCGAGCTGCTCCGCGCGCAGCACGCCAAGCGCCCGGACGTGACGCGCGTGATCGATTTCAACAGCAACTACGGCCAGCACATGGCGATCATGGCGGCCTTCGAGCGCGTGCGCGGCGAGATCATCGTGACGCTCGACGCCGACCTGCAGAACCCGCCCGAGGAGATCGGCAAGCTGCTGGAAAAAATCGACGCCGGCTACGACTACGTCGGCGGCTACCGGCTCAACCGGCAGGACTCCTTCTTCCGCAAATACGCTTCGAAGCTCATCAACTTCGTGCGCGAGAAGACCACGAGCATCGAGATGACCGACCAAGGCTGCATGCTCCGCGCCTACAAGCGGCCGATCATCGACGCCATCGTCCGCAGCGGTGCGATCAACACCTTCATCCCTGCGCTGGCGTACAGCTTTTCCGGCAACCCCGGCGAGGTCGGCGTGAAGCACGAGGAGCGTCACGCTGGCGTGTCCAACTACTCCTTCTACTCGCTCATCCGGCTGAACTTCGACCTGATCACCGGCTTCTCGCTCGCGCCGCTGCAGTACTTCACGATGTTCGCGGGACTCTGTTCGCTGGGCAGCCTCGTGCTGGTGGCGGCGATTTTCGTGCGCCGTTTCATCTTCAACCTGGACCGTGAGACCTTCGGCGTCTTCACGCTGTTTGGCATTTTGTTTTTCCTGCTGAGCGTGGCCATGATCGGCATCGGCCTGATCGGCGAATACGTGGGCCGTACCTACCAGGTCGTGCGCGCCCGCCAGCGCTACCACGTGAAGGAAATGTTGGAGAACAAGCCCTGAGCCCCGCACTCAAAACCATGACCGCACCCGCCCTCTCCTCCATCAAACAAATCCTGCGGCTCCTCGCCGTCGCGTTGGTGATTTTGGTCGGGCTCGGTTCGTCCGGGTGGTGGAGTGCGAAGCGCGTGATGGAGACCTTTGGCTGGGTCGATCACACGCATCAGGTTTTGTATGAGCTCGAATCGACCCTGATGCACGCCGTCTCGATCCAATCAGGGGCGCGCGGTTTTGCGCTGACAGGGCAGGATCGTTTTCTCGCGCCTTATGAATCCGGCTTGGTCAAAATCCAACTCTCCGTCGCCAAGCTGAAGGAATTGACCGCCGACAACGTCCGCCAGCGCGGCCGGGTGGACCACCTCGCCTCGCTCATCAACGAGGAGGTCGCGGTAATGCAGCAGCGCCTCACCGCCCGCCGGCAAGGGGGCCTGACCGCTGCGAGCGCCGCTACGGCCGATGGCAGCGGCAAGCGCGTGCTCGACAGCATCCGCACGCTCGTCGCCGCGATGGAGACGGAGGAGCGCGGGCTGCTGAAGGAGCGGTCGCAGGCCGCGCAGTTTTACGGGGCGGTCGCCCTGGCCCTGCTCGTGGCCGATGCGGCGCTGGTCGGCGCGCTCATCGCGCTGGCGTTGGCGCGCACCCGCCGCCTGCCGCGCGTGCTCAGCCTGTCGGTGCCCGCCTGATTTCATGTCCAAGCCCCGCATCCTTTTCTTCGGCTACAGCGAAGTCGGCTACTCCTGCCTCTCGCTCCTCCTCGAGCGCGGTGACAACGTCGTCGCCCTCATCACGCACGAGGACAACCCGCACGAGAAAATCTGGTTCAAGACCCCGGCGGTCGCCGCCCGCGAGCGGGGTATCCCGGTCTTCACGCCTGAGTCGGTCAACAACCCCGAGTGGCGCGAAAAGATCGCCGCGCTCAAGCCCGACCTGATCCTCTCGGTGTACTACCGCCACATGATCGGGACGAAGATTCTCGCGATGCCGCCCCTCGGCGCTTGGAACATGCACGGCTCGCTCCTTCCGAAGTATCGGGGCCGCGCCCCAATCAACTGGGCGGTGCTGCACGGCGAGCCCCGCATCGGCATGACCCTCCACCGCATGGTGAAGGACCCCGACGCCGGGGCCGTCGTCGATCAGGAAGGGGCTGAGATCGGTCCGCGCGATACTGCCGAGCAGGCCTTCCGCAAGGTCATGCCCTGCGCCCGCGCCGTGCTCGCGCGGCAGATCGACGCGCTCCTCACCGGCACCGCGAAAGAGACGCCGCAGGACGAGTCGCAGGTCACTTATTTCAGCGGGCGCAAACCCGAGGACGGCCGCATCCACTGGACGCAGACGAGCGCGCAGATTTTCAACCTCATCCGCGCCGTGACCGACCCGTATCCCGGGGCCTTCATCGACGTGGGCGCCGCGCGTCTCATGGTCTGGTGGGCCGAGCTCGTGCCGGGCAAACGCGGCCAACCCGGCGAAATCCTCTCGCTCGCGCCGCTGATCGTCGCGACCGGCGACGGTGCGCTCGAGCTGACCAAGACCGAGTGGCGCAACGGTCCCTCGCCGGAACTGCGCGTCGGGCAGGTGCTTTAACGGCTGCGGCGAGGACGCCGCAGCCACGGCCATTTCAGTCTTTCAGCCCTTCGCCCTTTCAGTCTTTCTATCCCCATGCCTCTCAAAGTCCTCATCCTCGGCGCCAACGGTTTCATCGGCAGCTCGCTCACGCGAGCGATCCTCAAGCAGAAGGATTGGGAGGTCTATGGCATGGACATCGGCTCCCACAAGCTGGAGGACAGCCTGGGCAACCCGCGCTTCAAGTTCGTCGAGGGCGATATCACGATCAACAAGGAGTACATCGAATACCACGTGAAGAAGTGCGACGCGGTCATCCCGCTCGTCGCCATCGCCAACCCGATTCAGTACGTGAAGGACCCGCTGCGCGTCTTCGAGCTGGATTTCGAGGCCAACCTCGCGGTCGTCCGCCAGTGCGCGAAGTACAAGAAGCGCATCATTTTCCCCTCCACCTCGGAGGTGTACGGCATGGCGCAGGACCCGAAGCTCGACGAGGCGACGACGTCGCTCGTGTACGGCCCGATCGAGCGCCAGCGCTGGATCTACGCCTGCTCGAAGCAGCTCCTCGACCGCGTGATCTACGCCTACGGCGTGCGCGACAACGTCGACTACACGCTCTTCCGCCCCTTCAACTGGATCGGGCCCAAGCTCGACGACGTGATGGAGCCCAAGGAGGGCAGCTCGCGCCTCTTCACGCAGTTCATCTCCAACGTCATCTTCAAGAAGCCGCTGCAGCTCGTGGACGGCGGCAAGCAGAGCCGCTCCTTCACCTTCATCGATGACGGCGTCGACGCGCTCCTACGCATCATCGAGAACAAGGACGGCTGCGCCTCGCGCCAGATCTTCAACCTCGGCAACCCGAAGAACGACGTGAGCGTCGCCGAGCTGGCGAAGCTGATCATCACGGCCTTCAAGGACTATCCTGAGTACGCCGAGCACGTAAAGGCGGCGAAGACCGTGGTCGTGCCCTCGGGCAAGTACTTCGGTAAATATTACCAGGACATCCAGAAGCGCGTGCCTTCGATCGCTAACGCGAAGAAGCAGCTCGGCTGGACCCCGAAGGTGAATCTGAAGACGGCGATCAAGCTCACGCTCGATTACCACCTCGCGCACAAGGACTATCAGCTGGAGTGAGGTCGCGCCGGCAGGATGCCGGCTCTATTTACCATGCCGATCCGACTCGTCCTCAAGGTTGACGTCGATACCGACCGCGGGACGCGGGAGGGCGTGCCGAACCTCGTGGCGGACTGCCAGGCGGTGGCGGCGCCGGCGGTGTTTCTCTTTTCGCTCGGGCCGGATCAGACGGGCCGGGCGATCACGCGCGTGTTCCGGCCGGGGTTTTTCCAGAAGGTGTCGCGGACGAGCGTCGTGCAGATCTACGGGGTGCGGACGCTGCTCAACGGCACGCTGCTGCCTGCGCCGCACATTGGCCGGCGCAACACGGCCACGATGCGCGCCGTGCAGGCCGCGGGCTTCGAGGTCGGCATCCACTGCTTCAACCACTACCGCTGGCAGGACTACGTGCAGACGATGCCGATCGAGGGTGTGCGCGCGGAGTTCGTCGCGGCGCGCGCGGAGTTTTCGCGGATCTTCGGTCATCCGGCGCAGACGGCCGGCGCGCCCGGCTGGCAGAGCAACGCGAAGAGCCGCGCCGTTTACGACGAGGCGGGCCTGCTCTACGCGAGCGACACGCGGGGCGGCGTGCCGTTTTTCCCGAGGGTGGGCGGGCAGGTTTTCAAAACCCTCGAGATCCCCAGCACGCTGCCGACCTTCGACGAGCTGATGGGCCGGCCGGAGTATCCCGACGACCAGATCGTGGCGCACTATCTCAAGCTGATGCGCGCGCGTGAAGGCCGGCCCGAGGCGGAGGTGTTCACCCTGCACGCCGAGATCGAGGGCATGGGCCGCCGGAAACTTTTTCAGGACCTCCTTGCGGCCTGCCAGCGCGAAGGCGTGGAGTTCATCCGCATGGATGACTACGCCCGCGAACTGCTCGCGCGCCGCGAGACGATTCCGGTGCGCGACCAGGTGATGGTCGAGATCGACGGCCGCTCCGGCACCGTTGCCGCGCAGGCGGCGTGAGACGGGCCTACTTCTTTCCGATGCGGCTGAAGAGCCACACGCCGACGGCGATAAGAATCAAATTGGGCACCCAGAGGAGGAGGTCGGGGCGGTACTCGGGGTGGCGGTCGAGGACCTTCACGGCGACGGTCATCAGGTAGTAGGCGAGCGTCAGGCCGAGGGCCACGGCGAAGTTGGCCGAGGTCTCGCGCCGCGAGACCTTGATGCCGAGCGGCACGCCGATCAGCGCGAGCGAGAGGATGGCGAGGGCGGTGTTGAATTTCTCGTGGTAGATCAGGTCGAGCTTCATGCGCGCCTTGATCTCCTCCTTGCGCTCGGCGGGGTCGGTGGGGAGCGGGAGCGCGGCGAGGCGGGCGCGCTCGGCCTGAAGCTGGTCGTAGGTGAGCCACTCCTGTTTCACGTGGACGCTGCCGGCACGGAAGAAGCGGTCGAGCGAGAGGCGGATGGGCTCGGACTGCTCGAAGGAGCCGAGGAGCTGGGGCTCGGCGAACTGCTCGGGCTGCTTTACATTGCGCGTCTCCACCTGGGCGTGCGTGAGCGTGAGGATGAGCGCGTTGTCGTTTTCATCGTACTCGAAGCGCCCGGAGGCGGCGTGCACGAGGCGGACGGCGCGGCGCTCGTCGTCGAGCTGCCAGAGCCAGAAGTCCTTCATCAGGCCGCCGGTCTTCTCGTTGACGTACACGACGTAGCCGGGGAAGTCGCGGATGTAGGTCTTGGGGACGATGATGCGGAGGGGATTGGCGCGGATGATGGTGCCGAGCTCGCGGTGGTATTCCACGCGGGCGCGGGGCATGGAGTAGAAGTTGAAATACAGGCCGAGCGCGACGCCGAGGGCGGCGAGGAGGATGGCCGGTCGGGCGATGCGGCCGAGACCGAGGCCGGCGGCGCGCATGGCGGTGATCTCACTGTCGGCCGAGAGGCGGCCGAGCGTGAGGAGCACGCCGGTGAGCATGCCCATGGGCAGGGCGTAGGTCACCACGAAGGGGATGATGAGGAGGACGAGCCGGACGAAGGCGCCCAGGGTGAGCTGCCCCGACAGCACGTAGGCCATGAGGTCGCGCGCCGCGTTGGGCACGACCATGATGAACGTGAAGACGCCCACCGCGGCCGCGCAGGTGAAAAATACGCTCTTAAAAATGTAGCGGTCGAGGAGGGTCACGCGGAGGCGCTGGGTTCATCGCAGAGAGACCGCCCCATGCCAAGACGGTTCGCGCGGGGAGGGATCAACCAAGACCGAGCGAGAATTGCGGGCCGGCGAACGGGTCCTCGCCCGGGGCCAAGGGCGCGAGGCAGTCGGGGGCATCGTAGCGGACGCTGTTGACGCGGGGGTGGACGGGCGTGGCGGTGACCTTGTCGTCGTCGGCCGGGGTGAGGAGCGGGGCGAGCTCGGCGGGCGTCGAGAGCTCCGGGTCGAGCCACCGGCGGCTGCGCGCGAGGTCGAGCATCGCGGGCATGCGGTGGTGGATCGGGCGCATCACGGCATTGGGCGTGGTGGTGACGATGGCGCAGCTCTCGATGACGGTGCCGTCGGGCGCGCGCCAGCTCTCCCAGAGACCGGCGAGGCAGAAAGGCCGCTCATCGACGCGGCGGAAGAGCCACGGCTTGCGCGCACGGCCGAGGACTTCCCACTCGTAGAAACCGCTGGCGGGAATTACGCAGCGCCTGGCGCGGTAGGCGTCGCGGAAAGAGGGTTTGTCGGCGAGGGTCTCGGCGCGGGCGTTGGTGAGCTTGGTCGCGGTGTCGGTCTGCGACCACGCGGGGACGAAGCCCCAGCGGAGCGGGACGCTTTCGAGCGCCTTGGTCTTCGCTCGCACGCGGACAGCGGGCAGGGCGGAGCCGGGCGGGATGTTGTAGCGCGAGACAAACTCCGCGGGCGCCGGGATGCCGAGCTTGGCCAGCGCGGCGCGGTAGTCGGCCTGCTTGAGGAAAAAGCGCGTGCACATACGGCGGAGCGCTCAGGCCGCGACGCGGCGCTTCTCCAAGCGCATCTCCCACAAGACGGCGAGCACGAGCATGACCGCGAAAAAGAGGGAGGAGCCGATGGTGCCGAGATCGAGGCCGCCCTTGTCGCGGGACTTGGTCAGGAGGTCGCCGAAGGTCGCGCCAAACGGCCGCGTGAGCACAAACGCCAGCCAGAAGAGCAGCAGGCCGGGGACCTTGGTGAAGAAGTGCAGCAGCGCGAGCCCGACCAATATGCCGGAAATCAGGAGTGCGCTGTGCCAGAAGCCAAGGCCGAGGTTGTCGGCGAGGAAATCCCCGGCGGCGGTGCCGAGGGTGTTGGCGAGGAGGAAGGCGAGCCAGTAGAAGAGCTCCGCGCGGCGCGTCGTGATGGTCTCGACGGCGATGCTCTTTTCAGTGCGCTGCCAGCAGACGAGGATCACCACCAACAAGGCGGCCAGCAGGGCGGAGCCGGTGGCGTATCCGAGCTGCAACGTCCGGTCGATGTAGTCCGAGATCGCGGTGCCGGCGATGGCCGAAGCGGTGAAGACCAGCCAGTAGAGCACCGGGCCATAGCGCCCCGCGGCCAGCTTGGCGGCAAGCAGTACGCCGAACAACGCGAGGAAGACCAGCGTCGTGGTAATGTACCCCAGGTTGAAGGTCATCGAGAACATGTCGGCGCCCGTCTCGCCCAGCGTGGTCGAGGCGATCTTGATCACCCAGTAGATCCAGATGACCTGCGGCACGCGGTTGACGGCGGCGGATGAACTCATGACGACAAGATGCCTCAGGCCAGCGTGGAGAGGAGAGCGGGAAGTTCGCGGATGGTCTTCAGCTGGAAGAAACGGCCGGGGGCCTCGGGAAGCTTTTCGACGTGCTCGTGGTCCCAGAGGATCGGGTAGGGCACGTGGACGGCGGCGCCGCCGAGGTCGAGGACCGGGAGGATGTCGGATTTCACGGAGTTGCCGATCATGAGGAAATCGCGGGGCGCGATCTCATGGCGGTCGAGGATCGCGGCGTAGGAGGCCGTGTCCTTCTCGGTGACGATCTCGATGGCGGCGAAATGCCCGGCCAGGCCGGACTTCGCGAGCTTGCGCTGCTGGTCGCGGAGGTCGCCCTTGGTGATGACCAGGAGCTGGTGCGCGGGGGTGAGCGCGGCGAGGGTGTCGATCACGCCCTCCAGGAGATCGACGGGGTGGGCCAGCATGGAGCGGCCGAGCTCGATGAGCGTGCGGATTTCCTCGGCGCTGATCTTGCCCTGCGTGAGCTCGATGGCCGTCTCAATGGCGGAGAGCGTGAAACCCTTCACGCCATAGCCGTAGAGTTCGAGGTTGCGCATCTCGGTGGCGAAGAGCGTGCGGTTGACCGTGGCGGCGTCGTGGTAATGCGCGAGCAGCGCGCGATAGCGCTCGTGGGTCTTGGCAAAGATGATCTCGTTGTGCCAGAGGGTGTCGTCGGCGTCGAAGGCGATTACGCGGGGAGCGGGCATGAGGGTATGCAACAAGGGCCGGAGACGAGCGCAAGCAGCGGCGAGCACTCAGAACAGCGAGAGCTGTTGCCCTCCGGGGCGCCGGAATTTTTCCGAGGAGAGGGAAAGGCGGTCGTTGTTGAGGCCGGCGCGGCGGGCGGTGACCTGGAAGAGCTCCGCGATCTGGTCGGCGAAGATGCCCTCGCCCTTCAGGCGCTTGCCCCAGGTGGCGTCGTAGAGTTTGCCGCCGCGGAGGTCGCGGAGCCGGTCGATTACGCGGGCCTTCTTGCCGGGAGCGTGGTCGTCGAGCCACTGGAGGAAAACATCCTTCACGGCGTGCGGCAGGCGCAGGATGATGTAGCTGGCGCGCCTGGCCCCGGCCTCGGCGGCGGCGGCGAGGATCGCGGGCATCTCGTGGTCGGTGAGGCCGGGGATGACGGGCGAGACCATCACCCCGACGGGAATGCCCGCGGCGGAGAGTTCGCGGATCGCGCGCAGCCGGGCGGCGGGCCGCGAGGCGCGGGGTTCGAGCTTGCCGGCGAGCTCGGTGTTGAGCGTGGTGACCGAGACGTACACGGCGGAGCACTGGTCGCGGGCGAGATCGGCGAGGAGATCGATATCACGCGTGACGAGCGCGTTCTTGGTGATGATCGAGATGGGCTGGCGAAACTCGGCGCAGACTTCGAGACAGGCGCGCGCGAGGCGGAACTGGCGCTCGGCGGGCTGGTAGCAGTCGGTGGCGCCGCTCATGGAAATGCTCTGCGGCTTCCAGCGCGGGGACGAAAGCTCCTCGCGGAGAATCGCCGGCGCGCGGGTCTTCACCATGATCTTGGTCTCGAAATCGAGGCCGGAACTCCAGCCGAGGTACTCGTGGTAAGGCCGCGCGAAACAATAGGCGCAGCCATGCTCGCAGCCGCGGTAGGGGTTGAGCCCGACGGTGTACGGCAGGTCGGGGCTGTCATTTTCCGTGAGGAGCGAAGCGGTGCCATCGACAAAAAACTGGGTGCGGGGATGCGGGCGCTCCTCGGGCTCGACGTCGGGATCGGGCTCGACGTGGAGCCGCTCGAAACGGTTGGGCGGGTTGGTGTGCGCGCCCCGGCCGGGGATGGGAGCGAGAGGATGCGCGGGGTCCATGCGCGGAATGTCCGGCGCACGCGAGCAGAAGCAATATTTGTCTGCGCCGCGAATGACTAATGACCAATGACCAATGACTAATGCCCAATGTTCGGCGTTGCGGCTGGCGTTGGCGGAGTTGTTGGCTTCGATGAAGGTATGTCCACGAAGGCCACCCAGCCGGTTTCCATGACGCGCATCGAGGCGCGGACGGCGGAGGTGCGCACGGACCTGCTCGCGACGGAAGAACCGCTCGAAATCCGCGTGGGCGGGCGCAGCGTGGCGGTCGTCATGCGGACGCCGGGCCATGACCGGGAACTGGCGGCGGGCTTCCTCGTGACGGAGGGCATCGTACGCCGGCGTGAGGAGGTGCTCGATCTCGTGCGCTGCACGGGCGAGAGCGGCGAGCCGGAGGAGAATATTTTGGACGCGGTGCTCGCCCCGGGTGCCACAGTGGACCTCGAGCGGCTGACGCGGCATGTGTTCACCTCGTCGAGCTGCGGGATTTGTAGCAAGGCCAGCATCGATGCGGTGCGCGGGCGGTTTGATCCGATCGCGGAAGAATTTTCGCCGCGGCGCGAAGTGCTGGTGGCGCTGCCGGACCGGCTGCGGGCGGCTCAGGCGGGCTTTGCGGCGACGGGCGGGCTGCATGCGAGCGCGCTCTTCGATGCGGACGGCAACCTGGCCGTGGTGCGCGAGGATGTAGGCCGGCACAACGCCCTCGACAAGGTCGTGGGCCACGCGTTTTTCGCGGAGCGGCTGCCGCTGGCCGGACAGATCCTGCTGGTGAGCGGGCGGGTGAGTTTTGAGATCATGCAGAAGGCCCTGGCGGCGGGCATTCCCTGCGTGGCGGCCATCTCGGCGCCGACGAGCGCGGCGGTGGCCTTCGCGGCGGAGAGCGGGCAGACGCTCGTGGGCTTCCTGCGCGGGGAGCGGATGAACGTTTACGCGGGCACTTTGGCCGGGTAGGGGTGTCGGACTCCGCTCGCAGACCACCCAATTTAAACCACGTATTTTACGGATGAAACGGATCACGACCTGGATTTTTGCCCTCGCCCTCCTCCTCGCGCTGCCGCTGCGGGCGGCGGAGGATGAGACGCTGCCGGAGCGCACCCTGAAGAAGCTCGTCGCCCAGCAACAGGAGCTGCTGGCGGAGGCGGCGAAGGACCATTCGAAAGTCAACCAGGACAGCTTTCGCACGCAGATCGAAAGCGTGTGCAGCGGCTACGAAGTGCTGCTGCGCGACAACCCCAACATGGCCGAAGGCTTCGCCGCCTACGGCTACCTGCTGAGCAAGCTCGGGCAGGACAAGGAGGCGATCCGGATTTTGCTCAAGGCCAACGAACTCGACAAGGACCAGCCGCTGGTGAAAAACCAGATCGGCAACATCCTCGCCGAGCAGGGTCACCCGGTCGATGCGCTCACGTACTACCTCGCCGCGGCCAAGCTCGCGCCGAAGGAGCCGCTGTACCACTATCAGATCGGCACGCTGCTGCACGAGGCGCGCGACGATTTCCTGAAGGCCGGCGAGTGGAAGGCCGAGGCGCTGGACAAGGCTTCGCACGACGCCTTCAAGCAGGCGGCGGAGCTGGCGCCGGACCGCATCGAATTCACCTACCGCTACGGCGAGTCCTTCTACGACCTCGACCCGCCGGACTGGGACGCCGCGCTGAAGGTCTGGGCCGCGTTGGAGGAGAAGGCGCAGACGTCGCTCGAGCGCGAGACCATGCGGCTGCACGCGGCCAACATCCTCATCAAGCAGGGCAAGACGGACCACGCGCGCATCGTGCTCTCGACGGTGACGGAGAAGGCGCTGCAGGAGCAGAAGCAAAAGCTCGTTGCGCAGCTCCCGGCCTTGCCCGACAAGTGAGGCGGCGCGCCGCCGCGCCACCCTTTTTCCATGCTCGACAAACTTGAACGCGCCTTCGGCCGCCTCGCGATCCCGAACATCTCCCTCTACATCGTCATCGGGCAGGTGTTCGTGTTGCTCGCGTACCTGACCGGCATGCTGGACCTCAGCAATTTCATGATGGTCCCGGAACTGGTGAAGCAGGGGGAGTGGTGGCGGGTGATCGCCTTTGTCTTCTTCCCGCCGCCGCCGGGCTTCTTCGGATACGCGCTCGTGGCGTTCGCCTGGTACATGTTCTACCTCATGGGCAGCGCGCTGGAGCACTACTGGGGCGCCTTTCGCTACAACGTGTTCCTGCTGACGGGCTACGTGTTCACGGTGGCGGTGGCCTTCATCTTCCCGAATTCGATCGCGACGAACCTCTTCATCGCGGGCTCGGTCTTCCTGGCGTTTGCGTGGCTGAATCCCGACTTCGAGATCATGCTGTTCTTCATCCTGCCGGTGAAGATCAAGTACCTCGCGCTGCTCACGTGGGTGCTCTACGCGGTGCAGTTCATCGTCGGCCCCTGGCCGGTGAAGCTCCAGGTGCTCGCCTCGGTGATCAACTTCCTGCTCTTCTTCGCCCGCGACATCGTGATGACCATGCGCTACCGGCGGCGGCAGATGGAGACGGGTGCCCGGCGGCTGGCCGCGAAGGACGAGGCCCCGGCGGCCCGCCACCGCTGCCACGTCTGCGGCAAGACCGACGTGACGAATCCCGAGATGGATTTCCGCTACTGCTCGAAGTGCGCGGGCGACCAGTGCTACTGCCCCGAGCATATCTTCAATCACGAGCACGTGCTGACCGATGGCGAAGCCCGCAAAAGCTGACCTGCTGGCCGGCGCCCCGCGCCCCGCGACCCTCGGCGGCTGGCTGCGGCTCGCGGAAAAACTCTATGCCCGCCACCGCGTGGCGCTCGGGCAGGTCGCGACCAACGCGCACGACGAGGCGCTGTACCTGCTGCTGCGCACGCTCGGACTCCCGCTCGACAGCCAGGCCAAGGTGCTGACGAAGCGCCTGACCCAGGCCGAGGACGCCGCGGTGGAGACGATGTTCCGCCGCCGGCTGCTGGAGCGCGTGCCCGCGGCCTACCTCACGCACGAGGCGTGGCTGGGGGAGCACCGGTTTTATGTGGACGAACGGGTGATCATCCCGCGTAGCTATTTTTTGGAAATCATCCCCGGGCAGCTCAACGACTGGCTGCCGGAGCACGGCGCGAAGGTGAAGCGCGTGGCCGATGTCTGCACGGGATCGGGGTGCCTGGGCATTTTGCTGGCGCACCATTTCCCGCAGGCGAAGGTGGATGCGGTGGACCTGTCGGCCGAGGCCCTGGAAGTCGCGGCGATCAACGTGCGCGAGCACGGCCTGGCCAAACGCGTGACGCTGCACCAGAGCGACGTCTTCGACGCCGTGCCGGCGGTGAAGTACGATGTGATTTTGAGCAACCCGCCCTACGAGCCGAGCGCGGTCGTGGACGGGCAGGCGCCGGAGTTCAAGGCCGAGCCGCGCATGGCGCACGATGGCGGCGGTGACGGCTTCGACATCATCCGCAAGCTGCTGCGGCAGGCCAAGACCCGGTTGACGAAAACCGGCATCGTATTGATCGAGGTCGGCGGCCTGCGTGCGGCGATGGACCGGGAATTTTCGGCGATGGAGCCGCACTGGCTGCACACGGAGGACGGCGCGGACTGTGTCTGCGTAATCCACGCGGCGCGGCTGTAGGGCTGGCTATTTTACAGGAGGAAACGGAGGGAACGGAGAAGCCTGCCCGAATTTTTTACACCAAGGGCGCAAAGGCCGCGAAGTTTCCGGTTCTTTGCTCTCTTTGCGGCCTTGGTGTAAATAAAAAGCCTTAAAAAGCCTCACTTCGTGAGGTCGTAGAGGGCGTAGCCGGCGAGGAGATTGGGGAGCACCACGCGGGGGGTGCGCCAGTTGCCGCTGAGATGTACGCGGCGGGCGACGCGGATGCCCTTCACGGCGCAGAAATTCTCGAAGTCCGCGATCGTGAGCGGATTCGCGGGGCGGCTCTCGAACCACTCCGTCGTGTACACCTCGTTGCGGACCTTGCGGCCGCGGAGGAGGGCATCGACGCGGTTTTTCCAAAAACCATGGTTCACGAAGCCGACCGTCACGGCGCGGCCGACGCGCAGGGCCTCGAGGATGACGGCAGTGGGATCGTCGAGCTCCTGCACGGTGCGGGAGCAGATCACGCGATCAAAATGGCGGTCGGGAAACTCGCGCATGAACGCGTGCATGTCGCCCTGGTAGGCGGAGAGGCCGCGCGTCACGCAGGCGGTGATCCGGCTGAAGCTGAGGTCCACGCCGACGGCGGAGACATCCTTGGTCTGCACGAGGTAGTCGAGCAGCGCGCCGCGGCCGCAGCCGAGGTCGAGGACCTTGGCGCCGGGCTCGACCCACTCCCCGATGATCTGCATGTCCACCGTGCGTTTTTCGACCTGGGGGCTCATATGCTGAAGTCGAAGACGGGCGGATCGCTGCGGTCGAGGAAGCCGCGGACGAGGTTGTAGAGCTCCTCGGACTCGAGAAGGAAGGAGTCGTGGCCGAGGTCGGTGGTGAGCTCGGCGTAGCTGGCGCGCTTGCCGGCGCGGAGCAGGGCGTGGGCGATGGTGCGGTTCTGCTCGGGCGGGAAGAGCCAGTCGCTGGTGAAGCCGACGACGAGCGTCTCGGCCTGCACGGCGGCGAAGGCGGCCTCGAGCGAGCCGTAGGCCTGCGCGAGGTCGAAGTGGTCGAGCGCGCGCGTGATGTAGAGGTACGAGTTGGCGTCGAAGCGGTTGATGAAGGCCTGGCCCTGGTGGCGCAGGTAGCCCTCGACCTCGAACTGCGTGCCGAAGGTGTAGCCGTTGCCGTTGGCGCCGTCCTTTTTGCGGCGGCCGAACTTGCGGTCCATGCTGGCGTCGGAGACGTAGGTGATGTGCGCCATCATGCGCGCGATGGCCAGGCCGGTGCGGGGACCGCCGCCCTTGGGGTAGTCGCCGTTGTTCCAGTCGCGGTCCTGCATGATGGCCTGGCGGCCGACCTCGTTGAAGGCGATGGCCTGCGCGCCCTCGCGCGACGTCGTGGCCATGGCGAGGACACGGCGGGTGAAGGCCGGGTAGGAAATGGAAAACTGGAGGGCCTGCATGCCGCCCATCGAGCCGCCGATGACGGCGTGGAGGGAGGCGACGCCGAGGTGGTTGAGCAGGAGTTTCTGCGCGTGCACCATGTCGTGGATGGTGACGAAGGGGAAGGCGACGCCGTAAGGCCGGCCGGTCGCGGGGTCGAGCGAGGTGGGGCCGGTGGAGCCTTGGCAGCCGCCGAGGACGTTGGCGCAGACGACGAAGAAGCGGTTGGTATCGACGGCCTTGCCGGGGCCGATGAGATTGTTCCACCAGCCGGGCTTGCGGTCCTCGGGGGTGTGGTGGCCGGCGCAGTGGTGGTCGCCGCTCAGGGCGTGGCAGATGAGCACGGCGTTGTCGCGCGTGACGCCCAGCGTGCCGTAGGTCTCGTAGCGGAGGGTGAAGCCGGGGAGCGTCTGGCCGCTGCTGAAACGGAAGGGCTCCGGGTGGACAAAATCGCGCGGCGTGACGAGCCCGACCTCGCCGGGCGCGAGGTGGCGCGGCGTGGCGGCGGGCCCGGGAGCGGGCGGCGTATCGATTTCGTCAGTCATACGGAAGCGGGAGCGGCAAGGTCGCCCGGAAGCACCGCGGAGACAAGGGCGGGGTTTGTCATCCGGCGGCGGATGACGCACGGCGGTACGCGAGAAAACCGCGGCGGGAGGCCGCGGTTTTCAGGTAAAGGCCGCCGTTACCGTTACTTCTTTTTCGGGGGGGTGACGTTCTTGATGGGCTTGCCGCCGGGACCGGCCGCAGGCGCGGCATGGATGGGATCGCCGTCATCCTTCATGCGGTTGATGATGATCTGCTGGCCGATGGTGAAGAGACCGTTGACGGCCGAGTAGAGCGAGAGGGCCGCCGGCATGCTGTAATAGAAGACGAGGAAGATGAGCGGCATGAACTTCATCATCTTGGCCTGCGCGTTGTCCATGTTCGGCGTCGGCGTGATGTGCATCTGCACGAAGGTGACCGCCGTGAACAGAATCGGGAGGACGTTGATCGGGAAGCCGAAGAGATGGGTCACGGTGTCGGTCGCCGCGAGATCGTGCACCCAGAGGAATGGCGCGAAGCGCAGCTCGGAGGTGCCCTGCAGCATCTGGAAGAAGCCGAAGAAGAACGGCAGCGGCAGGAGCATGGGGATACAGCCGCCGAGCGGGTTGATCTTGTGGGCCTTGTAGAGCTCCATGAGGGCGGTCTGCTGCTTGGCGGGGTTGTCCTTGAATTTCTCACGGAGGGCCGTCATCTCGGGCGCGAGCTTGGCCATGCGCTTCATGGACTTGGAGGCCTTGAGCGTGAGGGGCAGGAAGACGATCTTCAGCGAGAGCGTGGTGAGGATGATCGCGACACCCCAGTTGGGGACGAGATGGTGCATCCACGTCATCAGGACGAGGAGCAGCTGGCTGAACCACTTGAAGAAGCCGAACTGCATGACCTTGTCCTGGTTGGCCTTGAAGTAGTCGGACTGGGAGAGGCGGCTGTACTCCTTGGGGCCGGCGTAGAAGTTGAGCCCGACCTTGGCGGTGCCGTGGGCGGGGAGGGTCTTCAGGTCGAACTGCGTGGCCTCGGCGAGGCCGAAGGCGTTGTGGTTCGTGTCGGGCTGGTCGGGGAAGATCTTCACGCGGCGCGTGACGGTGCCGGCGGCGGGCTCGTCGGGCGTGAGGATGGTGGCGAAGAAACGGTTCGTCGTGGAGGCCCAGACGATGGGGCCGGGCGCGGTGATGGAGGACTGTTCGCCATGGGCGCCCATGCCGAGGAAGCCGCCGCTGGCCTCGAGCTTGTTGCGGGCCGTGAAGGTGTGGTCCTCGCCGTTGGAATGGCCCGAGGTGAGCTGGGTGCCGAGGTCGTGCTCATCGACCGGGGCGGCCGTGCCGAGGCTGAGCTCGAAGCGCGGGAAGGCGGCGGGCGCGGCGGTGAGATTGCGGAAGGTGGTCTCGTGGCGGATCTGGTAGGGGTCGTTGCTCTTGTCGCCCGGGGCGGTGAGGGTGTAGCGGCGGGTGACCTCGATGGCGTGGTTGAACGTCGCGCGATAAACGACCTCGGTGGCGGTGGCGGAGACGAGCTCG
This sequence comes from Verrucomicrobiota bacterium, assembly GCA_018239845.1. GTDB lineage: Bacteria > Verrucomicrobiota > Verrucomicrobiia > Opitutales > Opitutaceae > CAIRCN01. The sequence goes on along the minus strand of JAFEGO010000054.1, from coordinate 38,889 downwards.
TAGGGCGTGCGGCGGTCGAGGCCGGGGAGGTCCACGAAGCCGAGCATCGGGTCGGCGTGGAGCTCATTGAGGACAATGGGCGTGTGGCCGCCGAGCGTGGCGGGGAAATGCTTCAGGGCGATGTCGCGGATCGAGCCGCCGTCGCTGGTGAAATTCACCGCGATGACATCGTTACTGAGGGTGGTGACGGTGCCGGCGGCGGGAGCCTTGGCAATCGAAGCGAACGCGGCGTTGGCCGGCGGCGGGACATCGGCGACGGCCTGGGCCGGGGTGGCGGTGCCGGCGGCGGCCGGAGCGACGGAAGCGGGCGTGGAGGAAGCGGTGGCCGCAGGCGGCGGGACCGGGCGCGAGGCCTGTTGCTTGGCGGAGTAAAAGAGGCCGGCAATGCCTGCGAGGAGCAGGATGACGCCGATCGTGGTGTTTTTCTTATCCATGAAAAAGGAGATTAAGGGCGGAGGGTTCAGCCTTTGGCCGGGATGGCCTTGGCGACGCTGAAGCAGGAAGGTTTGGCGCGGGGCGGCACGGGATCGAAGCCGCCGGGATGCAAGGGGCTGCACTTCGCGAGGCGGCGGAGGGCGAGCCAGGAACCGGTGATGGCGCCGTGGGTACGCACGGCGTCCGCGGCGTAGTGGGAGCAGGTCGGGGCGAAACGACAGCCGCAGCCGGGGCCGAAGAGGGCGGGCAGGGCGGGCGAAAGGGTCTTCTGGTAGAGCCAGATCAACCCGAGGAGGGCGCGCGCGGGCAGCTGCCCGGCGCGGCGGAAAAGGGAGGCTCGCTCAGGCATCGGCGGCAGGGGCGAGCTGGCGGCAGGCCGCGGTGAATTTTTGCGCGAGCTCGGCGAAAGGCAGCCGGTTGACCGCGGCGCGGGCGACGATGACGAGATCGATGCCGGGCGGCAGGGCGGCCTGGTGCTGGCGGAAAAGGGCGCGCAGGCGGCGCCGGGCGCGGTTGCGCTCGACAGCACCGCCGACAGCGGAGGTCGAGGCGACGAAGCCGACGCGACGGACCGCGGAAGCGGGCTCGCGGGCCACGTAGGAAAGGAGGAAGGCGCCGCAGTTCAGGCGGCGGCCTTTCTCCCGGACGGCGAGAAAATCGCTCTGGCGGCGGAGGTGCTGCTCAGGGCGGAAGCGCATGGGTGCGCGGGAGGAAGCGGGTCGAATCAGACGACCGTCAGGCGCTTACGGCCTTTGAGACGGCGAGATTTGATGACTTTGCGGCCGCCCTTGGTGGCCATACGGGCACGGTAACCAATCTTGCGGGCGCGCTTCTTACGATGTGGGCGGAATGTAGGTTGCATGACTTTCTGAGAAAAAGAGGGTTAACAAAGCCTGACTGGCCGGGGTGTGTCAAGGGTGGTTAATTGGGTAATGCTAACGGGGTGGGGCGCGATTTTCCCGGCCGTTGGTATCGGGCCTGCTAAAAGCGGGTATGCCGCTGACCCGCTTTTCCGTCCCGCCCCTGCATCGTGTCACCCGTTCGCTGGCTGCCGTGGCCATGGGGCGGGAGGCGCCCGACCTCGTCATCACCGGGGCGCGGGTGCTCTCGACCTACACGGAGCGCATCCATGCGGACCGCGAGGTCTGGGTGAAATCCGGGCGCATCGCGGCGGTGAAGCCGGCGGGGACCTTCAAGGCCGCGGCCAAAGGGAAACCGGTGGTTTATGACGCCCGCGGCGGGGTGCTGGCGCCGGGGCTCGTCGATCCGCACATCCACATCGAGAGCTCGATGATGACGGCCTGTGCGTATGCCGAGGGGGCGTTATTAAATGGAACGACTACAATATTTTGCGATAGCCACGAAATCGGCAATGTCTGCGATGCCGCCGGCATCGAGTGGATGCTGCGCGATGCGCGGCAGGCGCCGCTCAATATCTTCCTCACCGTGCCGAGCACGGTGCCGGCGACCTCGGCTCATTTCGAGACGGCGGGAGGCGACCTGACGCCGGCGAAGGTCGGGCGTATTTTCGACCGCTGGCCGGAGGCCGTGGCACTCGGCGAGAAAATGGACTTCGTGCAGGTGGCGCTGGGCGACAAACGCAGCCACGGCGTGCTCGCGGAGGCGCTCAAGCGCGGCCGGCCGGTGTCGGGCCACATCTACGGCCGCGAGTTCGTGGCGGCGGGCGCGGCCAGCGGCATCACCGACACGCACGAGTCGATCGACCGGGAGATCGCGGATGATTTTCTGGAAAACGGCCTGTGGATCTTCCTCCGCGGCGGCCCGCCGACCACGCCGTGGCACTCGCTGCCGCTGGCGATCAAGACGGTCACGGAGCTGGGCGCGAACCCCAAGCGCGTGTGCGTGTGCACCGACGACCGCGATGCGGACGACCTGTTTCTCTTCGGCCTGGACTGGGTGACGCGCGAGGCGGTGAAGCACGGCATGAAGCCCGTCACGGCCTGGAGCATGGGTTCGCTGCATCCGGCTACCCGATACGCGCAGGACGGCGAGATCGGCGGCCTCGCGCCCGCGCGCCGCGCCGACATCGTGCTGCTCAACGACGACCTCGTGCCGCAGAACACCTGGTACGGCGGCGAACTCGTGGTCGAGGGCCGGCGGATCACGCCGTTGCTGGACCGTGCCCTCTCGAAGCGCTACAAATATCCCCGCGCCGCCTACCAGACGGTGAAGGTCGCGCCAAAACTCCGGCTCACGCCCGCACTGCCCACGGGGCCGGTCACGGCGAACGTCATCCGCACGGAGCTGCCGGGCATTTTGCTCTTTCACGACCAGGTGGCGCTGGCCCCCGCGCCGGGCGAGTCCTGGCCGGACGTGCTGGCGCGGCACGGGCTGTGTTTTGTCACGGTGGTCGAGCGGCACGGGAAGTCGGGCGCGGTCGCGCACGGGCTGCTCAAGGATTTCAATCTCAAGGCGGGTGCGGTCGGCAGCTCGGTGGGCCACGACGCGCACAACATCATCCTCGCCGGCACCAACGAGGCGGACCTGCAGCTGGCGCTGAAGACGATCAAGGCCATGCGTGGCGGTGTGTGCGTGGTGCGCGACGGCAAGGTCGTCGCGCAGGTCGCGCTGCCCGTGGCCGGCCTGCTCTCGGACAAGCGCGCCACGGTGGTCGCCGCGGAATCGACGGCGCTCAAGGCCGCATGGACCGCCGCGGGCTGCACGCTGCCCTACATGGGTTTCAACCTCATCCCGCTCTCGGTGATCCCGGAGATCCGCATCACCGACAAGGGCCTCGTGACCGTGCCGCAGATGGAAATTGTGCCGCTGTTTTTCTAACGGATAAAAACTACTGCGGCCCGTCCGGCGGAAACTCGTCGATGTCGGGCTGGGGCGGGGCGGGCTTTTTCTTCGGCGCCACGCGGCGCCCGAAGCTCGGGTCGATCTCCTCGATCTCGGGCTCGGGGATGCGCGTGAAGGCGATGCGCATGGGCGTGTAGCCGGTGGCGCCGTGCGCGCCGCCGAAGTACACGGAGTTTTTGCCGAGGGCCTTGTTGAGCGTGTCCACGGCGCTGAGGAGCTTCGTGCGCGACGCCTCTTTTTCGCTCTCGAAAAGATCCGCGGTGTGCAGGTGCGCGGCGAGCAGGCGGTGCAGGATCACGCCGACGTGCATCGGCGTCTTCGTCTGGTGCGCGCGCGGGCGGCGGGACCAAAGCTCGTTGAGCGCGTGGGTGAAATGGATCGTGTCCTGCGTCTCGTTGAACTGCAGGTCGGCGCTCCAGTCGGTGTCGTCGCGGTAGCTGACGGAGAGCTGGAGCCCGCCGGCGTAAAAGCCCTCGTGCCGCAGGCGCATCGCGGCTTTTTGCAGGAGGCGGTGGAGCACGGCGAGGGCGTCGGTGGGGTTGCGCTTCTCCGGCGACAGCACCTGGCTGTGGCCGATCGTGTTGTGCTTGGGCGGCTCGCGCTCCTGCAGGCCGCCGTGCAGCCAGCTGTGAAACCGCGCGCCCTCGACGCTGCCCCACACGCGGCGGAGCAAAGCCGACTCGGCATCCCAGAGCTTGGCGACATCGGTGAGACCGGCGGCCTCGAGGCGCTTCACCATATTGGGCCCGACGCCGGTGAAATCGCCGAGCTGTACGTTGCGCGCGATGAGCGCGTGCGGGAGATCCTTGTCGTCGAAGAGCACAAGGCCGTCGGGCTTTTCAAGGTCGGAGGCGAGTTTGGCGAGAAACCAATTCGGACCGATGCCGATGGAGCAACGCAGGCACGGGCCGGCTTCGCGGATGATGGCGGCGCGGATTTTCTCGGCGAGCTTGAGGGCTCCGGCGGGATCTTCGTGAAACTCGACGGAGAGCTCGCACTCCAACTCGTCGATGGACTGCACCTTTTTGACGTGGGCGAAGCGATCGACGATATCCCTCAGCAGCCGGTGATAGCGGATGTAAACATCGGGGCGGGATTCGACGACGATGACGTCGGGGCATTGCTGGCGCGCCTCGAAGACGCGGGCGTTGCGCTGGAGGCCGCGCTGCTTCGCCTCGATGCTGACGGCGATGGAGCCCGTGGTCTCGGCGAGCACGGGCACGACGATGACGGGCTTGCCGCGCAGCTCCGGCCGCTCCTGTTGCTCCACGGAGGCGAAGTAGGAATTGAAATCGATGGCGATGGCCCGGAGCACGCGGAAAATTGTCGCGCGCGCCGGAGCGCTGTCAAACGGGTGGACATTGAATGGGTGGGTGGAGAAAATAGGAGGTGATGGCTGAGATTTGGGAGATCACCTGGTTTACCGTCTGCGTCGCTGCGCTCAGCACGGCGGTGATTTTGCCGGGTGGGATCGCGCTGGCGTGGCTGCTCGCCCGGAAGGAGTGGCGCGGGAAATCCCTCGTGGAAACGCTTGTCGCCCTGCCGCTCGTGATCCCGCCGGTGGCGACGGGACTGCTGCTCCTGAAATTCCTCGGCCGGCGCGGGCCGCTCGGCGGCTGGCTGGAGCGCACGTGGGGGTGGGAGATCGTTTTTACCTGGCGCGCGGTGGTGATCGCGACGGCGGTGATGTCGTTTCCGCTCCTCGTGCGGACGGCGCGGGTGGCCTTCGAAGGCGTGAGCCCGCGGCTGGAGCAGGTGGCGCGCACGCTCGGCGCGGGGCCGTGGCGGGTGTTCTGGCGGGTCACGCTGCCGCTGGCGCGGCGCGGACTCGTGGCGGGGGCGCTGCTGGCGTTTGCGCGCGCGCTCGGGGAGTTTGGCGCGACGATCATGGTGGCGGGCTACATCCCCGGCAAAACCGCGACGCTCGCGCTCTCAATCTACCACTCGGTGCAGCTCGGCCGCGACGACGAGGCGCTGGTCATGCTCGGCATCTCGGTGGCGATCGCGTTGGGCGCGGTCTGGGCCAGCGAATGTTTTTTACGGAGGAAAACGTCGTGAGCGTGGAGCTGAACAACCTCCGGCTCCCGCTCGCCACCTTCGTTCTCGAGGTGGACGTCGTGCTCGCGGGCCGCGTGACGGCGATCTTCGGCGCGTCGGGCGCGGGGAAGACCGCGCTGCTGGAAATCATCGCGGGCCTGCGGCGCCCCGCGGCGGGCGCGGTGCGCCTCGACGGGGCAGCGCTGACCGATGTGGCCGGGAAAATCTTCGTGCCGCCGGAGCGGCGCGCGGTGGGCTACGTGCCGCAGGAGGGCGCGCTGTTTCCTCATCTGACGGTGCGGGAAAACCTGGCTTTTGGCCAAGCGCGCGCCGGCGCGGAACCGACGGCGGGACTGACCTTTGCGCACGTGGCGGAGGTGCTGGAAATCACGGCGCTCACGGAGCGGCGGATCGGCACGTTGTCCGGCGGTGAGCGGCAGCGCGTGGCGCTGGGGCGGGCTTTGCTGGCGGCGCCGCTGCTGCTGCTGCTCGACGAGCCCCTGGCCGGCCTCGATGCGGGGCTGCGGGACCGGCTGCTGCCGTACCTCGCGCGGGTGCGCGACGAGTTCAGGATCCCGATGCTCTACGTGACGCACGCGCCGGACGAGGTGATGGCGCTGTGCGACGATGTGCTCGTGCTCGCTGCGGGACGCCTTGAGCAGCGCGGGGTGCCGGCGGCGGTGTTCGAGGTCGGGACGGCGCCGCGGTACGTGCGGCGACGCTGACGAAGTTGTTACGCGATTGAGCCGAATTTTGCTTTGCGCCGCAGGGCGGTGGTGTGCGGGGCTGGGCCATGCGCATCGCCGTCATTTCCGACACGCACGACCGGTTTCCGGCCACCTTGCCCAAGCGGCTGAAGGGGGCGGACGAGATCTGGCATCTCGGGGACGTATGCGACCCGGCGACGCTGGCGGAGTTCGGCGCGCTGGGCGGTCCGCTCCACGTCGTCATGGGCAACTGCGACGACAACTGGGCGTGGCCGGCGTCGCTGCAGCTGGAGCGCGAAGGCGTGAAATTCTACCTGACGCACATCCCGCCGGCCCGCGCGCCCGCCGGGGTGGCGGCCGTGCTGCACGGGCACACGCACGTGACACGCGACGAGATGATCGGCGGGGTGCGCTGGCTCAACCCGGGCTGCATCACGCGCCCGCACACCACGCCGCCGAGCTTCGCCTGGCTGACGGTCGAGGCGGGGCGGATCGTGATGTGGCAGGTGATCCGGCTGTAACGCGGCTTGAGCCCGCGGCCGAACGCGGCGAGAACCTCCGGCCATGAAGATCGAAACGCTCGGCCCCGACGTGACCGCGGAGGATTGCGCGGCGCTGGCGGAGGTGCTGACGGAGTGTGTCGAGGGCGGGGCGTCGCTCGGCTTCATGTCCCCGGTGCCGCGCGCCGAGGTGGAGACGTATTGGAAAAAAGTGACAGCCGAGCTCGCGGGCGGCGCGCGGACGATTCTGGTGGTGCGCGAGGCGGACGGGAAAATCATCGGCACGGCGCAGCTCGCGGCCGAGACGCGGGCCAACGGCCGCCACCGCGCCGAGGTGCAAAAGGTGCTGGTGCGGCCCACACACCGGCGGCGCGGGCTGGCGCGGCGGCTGATGGCCGAGGTGGAGGCGCGGGCCCGGACCCGCGGGATCACCCTGCTGTTTCTCGACACGAGCGAGGGTCGGAGCGGCGCGCAGGCCCTGTACGAGCAGCTCGGCTATACCTACGCGGGCGGCATCCCCGGCTACGCGCTCGATCCGGACGGGACGCCGGCGAAGAACGCGATTTATTTCAAAAACCTTCGCGCGGACCTGTGATATAGTGGCCCCATGAAGACGTCGCCCTGGCCCAACCTTCTGAGCGCGGCACGCCTCGGCCTGATGCCCGCGGCGCTGGTCGCGGCGATCCAGGGCTCGCGCCCGTGGTTCATCGGGCTGGTGGCCGGCGCGCTGCTGACGGATGCGCTCGACGGGTACCTCGCGCGGCGGCTCCACGCCGAGACGGAGTTCGGGCGCAAGCTCGACAGCGCGGCGGACTACCTGCTGCTGCTGACGGGCGTCGCCGGGATCGCGCTGCTCTGGCCGGAGACGATGCGGCGCGAGCTGCCCTGGGTGATCGCGGGCCTCGTGGGCTTCTTCGCGGTGGTGATTTACGGTTTCGTCGTACTAGGCCGCGCGCCCTGTTACCACACGTGGGCCGCGAAAGTGCTCGCCGTGGCGCTGGCGCTGACCCTCGTGCCGCTGCTCGCGGGCTGGACGCCGCTGCCCTTCCGCATCGTGCAATCGTTGCAGGTGGCGGGCAGCGTGGAGGAGCTGGCGATTGCGATGCTCATCCCCTGGTACGAGGGCCAGGTGCCGACGATCTGGCATGCGTGGCGGCTGCGGCAGGCGCGGCGGGCCGCGGCGGACGGCTCCACCGGCTCCTGAGCGGGCGCCGGTCAGAGAAATTTCCGCAGCAGCAGCCAGATCAGGAGCGCGAGCGCGCCGCCGACCGCGGGCACCAGCAGGAAGATCCACCAGCAGGGCGCGGCCCGGCACGGCCGCGGGGCGGGGGCGGGCGCACCCCGGGCGGAAGGGACGGAAAACGGCGGGATGGTGCCGCCCGGCGCGATGGCGGTGAGGATGCCGGCGGGGTCGAGCGGGTAGATCGGGTCGAGCGTGCCCGTGCCGTCGTGAAACATCAGGCAGCGCGTGCCGGGGGTGACGCGCCAGCCCTGGTCACCGCGGCGGATCACGATCACGGGGTCCTCGTCGCTCAGGGCGAGCACGTCGAACTGCGCCAGGTTTTCGAGGAGCTGCCGGAGGGTGTCGGTGCTGACCTCGCCCAGCTCAAGCGGCAGGTGGTTGAGGGGGTCGATGACGCTCGCGTCCGCCGAAAGGCGCAGGAGGGTGACGCGATAGGAGGTCTTCACTCGGTTCAAGCTACACAGGAGGGCGCGGGTGGGGCGAGCCGGATATTGGCACAACGCACTGGCGCGGCGCGGACTAATCGCTTCACTGCGGCACGTGAGCGACCCAGCGCAGCAGGATTTGTTCGGGGCGGCGGGGACCACGGCGGAAGCGCCGGGGGAGATCGTCTTCGTGCGCAGCCTGAAGGCGCGCAACTACCGGCTCACGCTGCGGCGCGACGGCACCGCGGTGGCCACGATCCCGGCGCGCGGCTCGGAGCGCGAGGCCCGGCATTTCGTCGAGCAGCACGGCGAATGGCTGGAGCGCGCCCGCGCGCGGCAGGCCAAGCGGCCCAAGGGCGCCGCGGTCTGGACGCTCGGCACGCACGTGCTCTGGCGCGGCGAGCTGACGGAGATCCGTCCGGCCGCGGCGGGCGAAAAGCCGATGGTGTGCCTCGCGGCGGATGTGTTTCGCGTGGCGGCCCTGGACGGCGACCTGCGGCCGACGCTGGAGGCGCATTTCGCGCGGAAGGCGAAGATCGAGCTGCCGGGCCGCACGTGGGAACTCTCGGCGGTGACCGGCGTGGGCGTGACCAACGTGACCGTGCGCAACCAGCGCTCGCGCTGGGGCTCCTGCTCAGCCAACGGCACGATCTCGCTCAACTGGCGGCTCGTGCAGACGCCCGACCTCGTGCGCGACTATATCATTTACCACGAGCTCATGCACCTGAAGGAGATGAACCACTCGGACCGCTTCTGGGCTCGGGTGGAAGAGGTGTGCCCGGCGTGGCGCGAGGCCGAGGCGTGGATCAAGCGCAACGGCGCGCTGGTGGGATTGTGAGCTGTTTTTTTAGCCACAGATTACACAGATGGGCACATATTAAGGCGGCTTGGGGTAGGAGCCTGCTTGCAGGCGATGAGACGTGAGAGCAGAGGTGGAATCGCGTGCAAGCACGCTCCTACGGTGAAGGAGTAGCGCAGGCGTCCCGCCTGCAAATGACGATGGCAGGCGAGACGCCTGCGCTACTTGAAATGCGCGTAATATTCACCTGGCGGCGCGGGTTTTTTCGTGTCGGGTGGGGGAAAGCGTGGTTCAGTGCGGTTCCCCTATGAACCCCGCGATCATCCCCCATCCTGTGTCATTTCAACTGACCGGCGGTGCGCCGTTTGTGCTCACGCCGGCCACGCGCGTCCGCTTCGATGCGGCCTCGGTCGGCGTCGCCGCGTGGTTCATGAAGTGGCTCGGGCTCGACGACAGCGCGAAGGGTACGGGCGCGGACATCGCGCTCACCGTCGATCCGGCGCTGGCGGGCGAGCTCGGCGGCGAGGGCTACAAGCTCTCGTGCGGTGCGGGCGGCGTGGCGATCCGCGGCGCGGCGGCGGCGGGTGTTTTCTACGGCCTGCAGTCGCTGCGCCAGCTGCTGCCGCCCGATGTGGAGCAGAGCAAGCTGCGCACGCAGAACGGGAAACTCACCGCCCCGGCGGCGGAGATCGTGGACCGGCCGCGCTTCGGCTGGCGCGGCTCGTTGCTCGATGTGTCGCGCCACTTCGCGACCGTCGCGGAGGTGAAGCGCTACATCGACCTGATGGCGCTGCACAAGCTGAACGTCTTCCACTGGCACCTCGTGGACGACCAGGGCTGGCGCATCGAGATCAAGAAGTACCCGAAGCTCACCGAGGTCGGCGCGTGGCGCGCGCAGACCGTAATCCAGTACCGCGAACAGGAGCTCGACGGCGTGCCGCACGGCGGCTTCTACACGCAGGACGAGATCCGCGACGTGGTGGCCTACGCGGCGGAGCGGTTCATCACGGTGATGCCGGAGATCGAGGTGCCGGGCCACAGCTCGGCGGCGCTCGCGGCGTATCCACAGTTTGGTAACACCGATGCGCCCGGCTACGCGCCGCGCGTGCAGGAGCGCTGGGCGATCTTCCCCGAGACCTACGCGCCGAAGGCGGAGACGCTGCAGTTCCTCGACGACGTGTTCACCGAGGTGCTGGCGCTCTTCCCGAGCACGTTCATCCACATCGGCGGCGACGAGGCGATGAAGGACCAGTGGGAGGCCTCGCCCACCGGCAAGGCCTTCATGCGGGCCAACGGCCTGAAGGACGGCCACGAGCTGCAAAGCTGGTTCATCCGCCGTACGGAAAACTTCCTCGCGGCGCGCGGCCGCCGGCTCATCGGCTGGGACGAGATCCAGGAAGGCGGCCTCGCCCCCGGCGCGGCGATGATGGCGTGGCGCGACGTGAAATGGGCGGTCGAGGCTGCGCGGCACGGGCACGACGTGGTGCTGGCGCCGACGTCGCACACCTACTTCGACTACAGCGAAGGCGACGAGGCGGAGGAAGGCGGCACGATCGGCGCGCAGACCACGCTGGAGAAGGTTTATTCCTACGAGCCGATCCCCGCGGAGCTGGAGCCGGAGCATCATGCCCGCGTACTCGGCGCGCAGGGCCAGCTGTGGCGCGAGCGCATGCCGAGCTTCGCGCGGACGGAATATCGCGCCTATCCGCGCCTGACCGCGCTGGCGGAGGTCGTGTGGTCGGCCCGCGAGCGGCGCGATTATGCGGACTTCCGCGCGCGGCTGCCCTGGCTGCTGGCGCGGCTGGACCGGCTCGACGTAAATTTCCGCCGGCCGCGAAAGTAAGGCGGGCGGCTGGCTTTCCGCCGCGAAGGGCGCGCGGAAAACGACCGGGCGGCGAAGGCGCAGCGGGCCAACGCCGCGCGGTGAAACTTTGTGGGAGCAAAGCCGTCTTTCCCGAGTCGGAAGGAATCGACATGACTCGGCCCAAGGCACAGCACGGCAAAACGACGGTCGCGAAACCCGCGGCCGGCGCGACGCGCAAGCGGTCGAACCTGGTGCGCCGCGTGACGCGCGGGACGCTGATCGCGGTGGGCCTGACGGCGGTGCAGTTCGTGACGCCCGAGGCGGCGCAGAAGTGGGAGCTGTTCGACAGCGGCCTCGTGGACAGTTTGCACGCCCCGCTCACACGGTTTCACGAGTGAGCAGTGGCTGCGGCGTCCTCGCCGCAGGGTTTATAGGAAACTGCGGCGAGGACGCCGCAGCCACTCCTTGCCTCAGCGGACGTCGAGGACCTCGACGTCGAAGACCAGGGTGGCCTGCGGCGGGATCGAGGGCGGGTTGCCGCGAACGCCGTAGGCGAGCCAGTAGGGGATGACGAGCGTGCGCTTTTCGCCGCGCTTCATGCCTAGGAAGCCTTCGTCCCAACCCTTGATCACCTGGCCGGCACCGATGCGGAAGGTGAGGGGGACGCCGCTCTTGTAGGAGCTGTCGAAGGGCGTGCCGTCGAGCAGGCGGCCGTCGTAGTGGACTACGATCTCGTGGCCCTCGCGCGCGACCTCGTTGCCGGTGCCCGGGGCGCGCTCGACGTAGAGCAGGCCGGAGCGGAGGCGGTGGGCGTTGGCGTAGCGCGAGCGGATGAGGGTGGCGTCGCTTTCGCTGAGTTCGGGCGTCTCCTCCGCCAGGGACTGGCGCATCGTGCTGTTGATGGGTACGCCGGGGTTCTTGCGCGCGAGGAGGCCGGAGCGCACGACGATGGCGATGGTGCCGAGAATGACGCCGAGCAGGAGAAGGTAGAGAAAGTTGCGCATGGGAAGGGGAGTTGAGATCAAGCGCGGGCGGAGTTTTTTGCAAACCCGGACGTGCACGGCGAGGCTCGCCGGGCACGAATGACGAAGGCCTAATGACTGATGTCTAATGGCGGAATAGCAGCGTAGTGGCTGCGGCGTCCTCGCCGCAGTACGGCTCCACGGTACGGCTCCACTTCAATCCACTCGGGCGCTCTGCGGCGGGGACGCCGCAGCCACTGGGCCGCTAATGGGCAATCCTGCGGCTTACAGGCCGTAGGTGATCGTGCGGGCGCCGGCGACGCCGGCGATGGTGAGGGCCTGCGCCTGCGTGTAGCCGCCGGGGTAGGTCTCGTTGGCCACGAGGTTGATCGACTTCACGTAATTGGTGGGGCCGACGAGGCTGCCGTAGGTGACGGAGGAGACGCCGTATTCCATCATGTACTGGTCGGCGGCGGCGGCGAGCTGGCGGGCGTTGTTGAGCACGGCCTTGTCCTGCGAGGCGCGGCGGACTTTCTGAAAACCGGGGATCGCGATCGCGGCGAGCAGGCCGATGATGACGACGACGATCATGATCTCAACGAGGGTGAAGCCGGAGCGGGCGTGGGTTTTCATGGGGGCGGGGGTTGGGCTGGATACGGAAAGCTAGACACACCCCGGACCCGATTGCGCGCCAATTGTCACCCGGGGTGGGACAAATTACGAAGTTCTGACAATCGGGCGGAAGGTCACTTTTTGGCGAGGAGGTCGAGGGCGGCGGCGGTCATGGCGGTGACGCCGGTCTTGATCGTGGGCTCGGGCACCGGGGCGAACTTGCTGGAGTGCAACGACGGCAGGGCCACGCCGGTGCGCTCGCTCTCGGCGACTTTCTCCGGGGCGACGGCACCGATTCGGAAGAGGCAGACCGGGACCTTTTCGACGGTGCGGCCAAACTGGCCGAAGTCCTCGCCGCCCATCTCGGGGTCGATGGTGCGGACATTATCGGCGCCGAGGGTGGCGGTGAGGGCGGCGCGGACGCGGCGGGTGAGGGCGGGATCGTTGTAGGTGGCGGGGGTGAACTGGTCCTCCGCGACGGTGACGATGGGCATAAGATTGTCGGGGATGCCGGCGGCGATGGCCTCGCCGCGGCAGATGCGGCGCACGGCCTCGATGGTGTGCTGGCGGACCTTGTCGGAGTAGGAGCGGAGGGTGAGCTGGAGCTTCACTTCGTCGGGGATGACGTTGGACTTGGTGCCGCCGTGGATGGAGCCGACGGTGACGACGGCGGGCTCGATGGGGCGCGTCTCGCGGCTGACGATGGTCTGAAGCGCGACGACGATGCGGGCGGCGAGGACGATCGGGTCCTTGGTGGCATGCGGGTACGCGCCATGGCCGCCGATGCCGCGGACGAGGATCTCGGCGGTGTCCACATTGGCCATGGCGTAGCCCTCGACCGTGCCGACGGTGCCGGCGGGGAGCGTGGCACTGTCGTGGAGCGCGAGGGCGAAATCAGGCTTGGGGAACTGCCGGTAGAGTCCGGCCGAGAGCAGCGCGCGGGCGCCGACGCCGATCTCCTCGGCGGGCTGGCCGATCATGACGAGGGTGCCGGACCAGCGGTCGCGGTGCGCGGCGAGGAGCTGCGCGGTGCCGGTGAAGACCGTCATGTGGATGTCGTGGCCGCAGGCCTGCATGACGGGGACGTCCTGTCCTGAAAGATTGGTGACGCGCTTGGTGCTGGCGTAGGGCAGACCGGTCTCCTCGGCGACGGGCAGGGCGTCGAGGTCGGTGCGGATGAGAAGGGTGGGGCCGGGACCGTTTTTCAGGACGGCGACGAGGCCGGTGCCGCCGAATTTCTCCGTGACCGCGAAACCCGCGGCGCGGAGGCGCATGGCGAGCTTGGCGGCGGTCTTGCCCTCCATGAGCGAGAGCTCGGGGTCGGTGTGCAGATCTTTATAGAGAGCGTCGAGGGCGGGGTAGTCGGCGTTGAGCTGGGCGGTCAGGTCGGCGGGAAAACCGGGCTGCGACTGGGCGAGGGCGTGTAAGGTGCTCGCAAACAGGCCGAGCGCGGCGAGGAGCAGGCGAGGGGGCATGCCTCCCTGATGCACGTTTCGAGCCGGGGCGGCAATGACGGAGGCTGGGCGCGCCCGGAACTGCGGCGAGGACGCCGCAGCCACACTTACTGGGAGGACTTGGGCTCGAGCTTTTGGATCAGGCGGTCGAGGAGGGCGTCCACGTGCAACTTGAGATGCTGGGCCGGCGGGGGCTGCTTGTCGGGCGGGGCGGCGTGTTGCTGTTGGGCGAAGTCGGCGTCGCCCTGTGCGGCGGCGGCCTGGAAATAGGCCTCCTTGGCGTCGTGCAGTGCGGCCTCGTGGCCGAGGTCGGCGGGCGTGGCGGGGCGACCGAGGAAAGCGGAGGCACTCTCGTCGCCGATCCAGACGCGCCAGTCGTCCTCGTCAGCGAAATAGGCGAGGAAGGCGCCGCGGCGGTCGGTGCCGAATTTTTTGGCGAGGCCGCGCATGTAGGCGCCGGGGACCTTGTCCTCCTCGGGCGGCGGGGATTTCTGGAAGAGCCGCGCGACGATGCGGACGCCGGTGACGCGTTCGAAGTTCGCGAGCTTGTAGTTGAAATATTGCGCGCGCGGCGGCTCCTGCGGCAGCAGGTGACCGGGATCGTCGAAGTGCGCGGCGGGGCCGGGCTGCGCGGTGGGGTGGCCGGCGGGGCCGGAGGCGTCGGCGTATTTCTTCGCGGCGGCGCGGCGGGCGGCGAACTCGGCGGGGCCGGCTTTGAAAGCCTGGGCGGCGGCGCCGACGCGGATGATTTTGATGGTGAGCGGGTCGTCCTGCTTGATCAGCGGGAGCACCTCGACGCCGCGGACCACGCGGCCGAAGACGCTGTGCAGGTAGTCGAGGCGGTCGGTGTCGCGCAGGGTGAGGAAGAATTCGCAACTGTTGGTGTCGGGGCCGGCGTTGGCCATCGAGAGCGTACCGGCGGTGTCGTGGCGGAGGCCGGGGACGAACTCGTCGGGGAAGCGGTGCGGGTGCGCCTCCTGGTCGTCGTCGGTGTCCTTGAGGCCGGGATTGCCGCTCTGGATGACGAAGCCCGGGACGACGCGGTACCAGGTGAGGCCGGTGTAGAAGGGTTTGCCGTTGAGCGGCGCGAGCGTGCCCTCGGCGAGGCCGACGAAATTGACGCACATGAGCGGAGCCTTCGTGTAGAAGAGCTCGGCGGTGGCCGTGCCGCGCGGCGTGATGAACTCGGCGTAAAGGCCGTCGGGCAGCGGCGCGGGCGCGGCGGCAAAACTGAAATGCGCGCAGAGGACGGCGAGAATGAGGAGAAAGAGGGGGTGGCGTCTCATGGTGGACAAAGCGTGGCGGGTTTGCGGGCGGGGAACAATGAAACTTCCCAAGCGAAGGAGACGGAAAAGGTTTTCCACCGCGCGACGAATCGCCAGTGTGACGGAATGGTCCGCCGGATTTTGCCCCGACTTCTCCTCACCGCTGCCACGGCGCTCGCCCTGGTGGCGCCGCTCACGCTGCCGGCGAAGGACCAGGCCATCGATCCGGCGAAGATCATGTCGGACACGACGTCCAAGGGCGGGCACTACATCAAGCCCGGGTCCGTGGACTACAAGGACGTGCTGCCCCCGCCGCCGGAGCCCGGCTCGGTGGCGGCGCAGGCGGACCTCGAGACCGTGCAGCGCGCGCAGGCCGCGCGCACGCCGAACGACATCGCGTGGGCCCGGCTCATCGTGAACGATGACGTCTATTACAACGCGCTGGTGCTCGGCAGCTGGTTCAAGGCGGACAACCTGCCGGTGACGGCGGCCTTCCTGAAGGATGTGACGGACGACCTGCACGCGGCGGGCCGCGGCGGGAAAAAACTTTATCCCCGCCCGCGGCCGCCGCTGGTGGACCCGACGCTGCAGCCGGTGGTGGAGATCGCGACGACGGGGTCCTACCCGAGCGGGCACACGATGCAGGCCTTTGTCTGGGCGTACGTGCTGGCCGAGATTTTCCCCGAGCAGCGGGCGGCGCTGCTGGAGCGCGCGCACCAGGTGGCGTGGGGCCGTGTGATCGGCGGGGCGCATTTCCCCTCCGACCTGATCGGCGGGCAGATCGTGGCGAAGGCGATCTTCGCGGAGTTCATGAAGAGCGAAAGCTTCCGCGCGGACGTGAAGAAGTGCCGGGCCGAGGCGGCGCCGTATCTGCTGAAGAAGGCGGCCTGAGGTAGCGCCGGCTTCCAGCAGGCAGCCGGCGGTACTTGGGCAACGATGCGCGCGGCGCGGATGGTTTTCGGGGTGGACGGGCGGAGGAGGCGGGGCTGAGAGTGCGGCGTGCTCATCCTCAATACCCTGGCGCCGGTCTTCCTGCTGATCGGGATCGGCGCCCTGTTGCAGCGCAGCAAATTTGTATCGGAAAATTTCTTACGCGAGGCCAACCGCGTCACGTACTGGCTGGGGCTGCCGGCGCTGCTGTTTTCGCAGCTCGCGGCGTCGTTTCATGGCGCGGGTGGGGCGACCCGGATGCTGGGCGGGATGTTTTTTGCGACGCTGGCGGTGATCGTCATCGGCTGGATCGTGGCACGCGCGCTGCGGGTGCCGGGCGCGGCGACGGGGACGTTTGTGCAGGGGGCGTTCCGGGGGAACCTGGCGTTTGTCGGCCTGCCGATCATCTACGCGTTGCCGGAGACGCCGCTGCCCGGCGGGCTCAGCGTGCGCACGGCGGCGATCCTCACGGTGGCGCCGATGATGGTGTTTTACAACGTGGCCGGGGTCGTGGTGCTGCTGTTGAGCCAGCACACGCTCGGCTTCCAGATGGTGCGGCCGTTTTTGAAGCAGCTGGTGACGACGCCGCCGCTGGTGGCGACGGTGGCGGGCATCGGGTTTGCGCTGACGGGTTGGCCGCTGCCGTCGGCGGTGGACAAGACCTTCACCGCGCTCGGCGAGATGGCGCTGCCGCTGGGCCTCCTCGGCGTGGGCGGCGCGTTGATGACGGTGAAGTTCGGCGGGACGTGGCCCCGGCCTTTAGCGGCGGCGCTGGTGAAGACGGCGGTGTCACCCGCGCTGGGCTGGGTCGCGGGGCGCTGGCTGGGCCTCGGCGCCGCGGAGCTGAAGGTGCTGCTGATCCTGATGGCCGCGCCGACGGCCGTCGTGTCGTACACGGTCGCGCTGGAACTGAAGGGCGACGAGGCGCTGGCCTCGGGCTCGATCGTGCTGAGCGTGCTGACCTCGATCGTCGCACTCGCGGTGATCGTGGGGGCGTTCTAAATCGCGGCAGGAGCGCGTAAATGTGGATCGAAATGGCCGCGGAGGGGCTGTTTTGTCCGATTGTGTTCGATTGTGTTCGATTCGGGCCTTCGGACTAGGCCCCAAACGGCCCGTTGGGCGGTCAATCCGTCTCCGGGGGGATGTCGAGGCGCATGTCGCGCTTGAGGGGGCGGCCGCCGCTGAGGAGGGCGTTGTTGGCGGCGTAGATCAGGACCCAGCGCTCGGGTTTGCCGTAGTACTGCTGGGCGATGCTCTCGAGGGTGTCGCCCTCGAGGACGGTGTGGACGCGGGTGACGCGCGTGGCGGGCGGAGTCGCGGGGGCCGGCGCGGCGGCGGACGGCGGCGTGACGGCGGACGCGGGAGCGGCAGAGGTGGTGCGGGCGCGGATACGGTCGGGATTTGTCTCCAGCCGCATGGCGGGGGCGTTGCTCGCCGGGGCGGCGGCGACCCGGAGGGGAGCCTCGAGCTCGCGGGCACCGCCGGCGGTCTTGGCGCGGGCCTCGGCGAGGGAGCTGATCACGGTCTTGAGCTGGGCGCGGACGGCCTCGGCGTCCTGCTCGGCCTGGGCGCGGGCGACCTTCTGGGCGAGGAACTCGGTGTTGAGGTCGGCGATGGCGGACTGGGCCTCGCGGTACTGGGCGGTGAGATCCTTGACCTGCACGGTGAGGCGGGAGTTTTCCGTGCGCGTGGTCTCGATGTCGGCGCGGAGGCGGGCGTTTTCCTCCTGCAGCTGGGTGTAGGTACGGAGGGTGGAGGCAAGCTTGTCCTCGGTGTCGGCGAGCTTGGACTTCACGTCGGCGACCTGCTCGAGCGCGGCCATGGTGGAGGCGCTGTCGGAGCGGAGGGGGCTGCCCTGCGCGGCGCGCTGCTCCTGGAGGCGCGAGTAGCTGACGCGGAGGGAGGCGAGCTCGCGGGTGGTTTCGTTGAGCTTGGCGGCGAGCTCCTGGGCGGCGGCGCCGGTGGGGGCCTCGCGGTTTTCGAGCAGCGCGCGCAGGGCGTCACCCTCCTTGCGCGAGAGGACGAGCTCCTGCTGGAGGATCTTCTGCTGGACGCGGAGATCGGTGTTTTCCGCCGCGAGCTGCTGGTCGCTGACCACGGTGGGCAGTCGGCCGAAGTGGATATAGTTGCAGCCGGTGAGGACGAGGAGCGGGAGGGCCAGGAGGGCGGTCCGGAGGCGGAGGGGAAGCATTGGCTGCAGAGGCGGGCGGCTGGGGCGAAAGGGCTTCAGGGGATCGTGATGACCGCGCCGAGGGGGATGCTCTCGCTGTTCTTAATGACGCCGGGGTTGGCCTTCATGATCTCCTCCCAGCGGTTCGGCGTGCCGTAATATTTTTTGGATATTTTGGTAAGACTGTCGCCGGGGACGATGGTGTGGGTGCGCGGGGCGGGGGCGGCCTCGGGGGCCGGGGTGGCGGGCGCGGGCTGGAGGACCGCGGCGGCGGCGGTGCCGGGGCGGGTGGGGTTGACGAGGGTGGTGCCGGGCGGGTTGCCGGTGAGGGCGAGGCGGGTGCGGAGCTGCGCGTTTTCCGCGGCGAGCGCGGCGGACTGAGACTGCAGCTGGCGGACCTCGTCGCGGAGGGCGGCGGCCTGCGCGAGGGCGTCGGAGGTGGTCTTGGCCGCGGCGGCCTGGGTCTCGCTGACGGTCTTGTCGGCGGCGGCCTGGACCGCGGCCTCGCGGGTGGCGGCATCGGCCTTGAGCTGGTCGTTTTCCGTCTGCAGGAGCGAGTAGCTGCGGAGCGCGGTGGCGAGTTTGTCCTGGGTCTCGGCGAGCTGCTGGGCGAGATCGGCAGCGGGCTCGGTCTTGGCCGGCTCGGCGGCCGGAGCGGCCTCGGGCGCGGGCGTGGCGGCGGCAGGCTGGGCGTCGGCCGCCCGTGAGTAAACCGTGGTGAGGGCGAGGATCAGCGCGAGGCGGAGGGCGGACTTGGGCGTGGGCATAGCGTGAGCAACGTAGGGGGTTTCCGCCCGGACACAATCAGGGAGTGAGACAGACACTTGCGTTTAACCTGAGACGGGCGCGCTCAGGTGCCGCCGGACTTGGTCCGCCGGACCGCACGGTGCCAAGCGGCGGCGAGCCGGCGGGTGACGGCGGTTTTGGCGACGGGTCGGAAGGTGCGGTCGGTGCGCCAGAGGGTGGTGAGCTCGGCCCGGTTTTTCCAGAAACCCACGGCCAGGCCGGCGAGCGCGGCAGCGCCGAGGGCGGTCGTCTCGGTGACGCGCGGGCGCACGACGGGGACGCGCAGGAGGTCGGCCTGGAACTGCATGAGTGGATTGTTGACGCTCGCGCCACCGTCCACCCGCAGCTCGCGGAGGCGGTGGCCGCAGTCGGCCTCCATCGCGCGCAACACGTCGGCGCTCTGGTGGGCGATGCTCTCGAGCGCGGCGCGGGCGAGGTGCGCGGCGGTCGTGCCGCGGGTGATGCCATAGACCGCGCCGCGGGCGGCGGCGTCCCAGTGCGGCGCGCCGAGGCCGGTGAAGGCGGGCACGACGGTGACGCCGCCATTGTCCGGTGCGGCTGCGGCGAGCGCCTCCACCTCGGCGGAGGTTTTGATGAGGCCGAGGCCGTCGCGGAGCCATTGCACGACGGCGCCGCCGGTGAAGACGCTGCCCTCCAGCGCGTACTCGAGCGGAGCATCCGGGCCGAGCCGCCACGCGATGGTGGTGAGCAACCGGTGGCGCGAAGCGACAGGTTTTTCGCCCGTGTGCAGGAGCAAAAAGCAGCCGGTGCCGTAGGTGTTCTTGGCCATGCCGGGGTGGAAACACGCCTGGCCAAACAACGCCGCCTGTTGGTCTCCGGCGATTCCCGCGATGGGCACGCCGCGCAACTCCGGCACAGCGGAAACTTCGCCGTAAACCTCGCTGCTCGCTCGCACCGCGGGCAGCACCTCGCGCGGGATGCGCAGGCGGCGCAGCAACGCATCGTCCCACTCGCCGGTGCGGAGATTGAGGAGGAGGGTGCGCGAGGCGTTGGTGACGTCTGTGGCGTGGACGCGCCCGCCGGTGAGCTGCCACAGCAGCCATGTATCCACGGTGCCAAAGGCCAGCTCGCCGCGCTCGGCGCGACGGCGCACGCCGGGGATGTGATCGAGGAGCCAGCGGAGCTTCGTGCCGGAGAAATACGGATCGAGCAGCAGGCCGGTGCGCGCGCGGAAAAACGGCTCGGCCCCGCGCCGGCGCAGTTGCGCGCAGAGGTCCGCGGTGCGGCGGTCCTGCCACACGATGGCCGGCGCGAGCGGCTGGCCCGTGGCGCGTTCCCAGAGCAGCGTGGTCTCGCGCTGGTTGGTGAGGCCGATGGCGGCGATCTGACGCCCGGTCAGTTTCGCGCGCGAGAGCGCGGCGAGGGCGGTGCGGCGCGTGGTGGTCCACAGGTCGCGCGGGTCGTGCTCGACCCAGCCGGGCTGCGGGTAGTGTTGTGCAAATTCCTGCTGGGCCGAGGACCGGATACGGCCGCGCCGGTCGAAGACGAGGGCGCGCGAGGAGGTCGTGCCTTGGTCGAGGGCGATGACGTGGGACCGGCTCATGGGAGAGGGGGCGGACGCAGCATCGCGGGTTGGGTGCCCCCCGGCAAGCGCGCCCGGTAAAATCCGCGTGAGGACTTGCGCGGGTATGTAAGCCAGCTTACGAGTTCCCTCTCTTCATGTCGTCCCCTGCGCCCAATTCCGATCGCACCCTCGGGTTCATCTTGAATGACATCAGCCGGCTGGCGCGCAAGGAATTCGACCGGCGGGTGCGCAGCCTCGGGCTCACGCGCGCGCAATGGATGTTTCTCTACTACCTGGCGCGGCAGCCGGGCTCCTCGCAAAGCGACCTCGCGGAGACGCTCCAGATGGAGCGCATCTCGGTGAGCCGGCAGGCGCAGCGGCTCGAGCGCATGGGCTGGATCGAGCGCGCGGAGCACCGCGACGACGCCCGCGCCTACCGCCTGCGTCTCACGCCGAAGGCCCAGCGCGTGGCGAGCCGGCTCGAGACCATCGCGGCGCAACTGCGCGAGGAGTACATGCACGGTATCCCGCCGCGGCGGCGCGAGGCGCTGATCGACGATCTGCTGCGGGTGAAATGCGCGCTGCTCCGCATGGACGCCCAGGCCAAATTACGCCCAGATGAAAACTGATCCCACCGTCTCGCCCTTTTCCCGTGTCGCGCGGTTGCTGGCCGCCGCGGCGCTGCTGGCGCTCGCCGCCTGCGACCGCTCCGACAGCAAGGTCGCCTCCGCGCCGCCGCCCGTGCCGGTGCAGACCGCCTTGGCCGAGCGGCAGGATGTGCCCCGCCGCATCGAATCGATCGGCGCCGTGCAATCCCTCCGCACCGTCACCGTGAAGTCACAGGTGGACGGGATCATCGCGCGCGTGCATTTCCAGGAAGGCGACGACGTGAAGGCGGGCGACCTGCTCGTGACGCTCGACCGGCGCCCGTTCGAAAACAACCTGCGCATCGCGCGCGCCGACCTCGCCAACGCCCGGGCTGAGGCCGAGCAGGCCGACGCTGACGCCGCGCGCTACACGCGCCTCGACCAGCAGAACGCCATTTCCAAGGAGCAGTTCGCCCAGCTCCTCACCAAGGCCGCCACGACCAAGGCGCTCGTGCAGGCCAAGGAGGCCGCCGTCGCCAACGCCGAGCTGCAGCTCGGCTACAGCGAGATCCGCGCGCCGATCACCGGCCGCACCGGTCAGCTCATGCTGCACGAGGGCGCCCTGATGAAGGCCAACGACAACAGCTTCCAGCTCGTCACCATCAACCAGCTCGCGCCCATCGCCGTCGCCTACTCGGTGCCCGAGGCTTCGCTGGAGGCGATCCGCACCGCCCTCGCCGAGCAGCACGTCGCCGTGACCGTGGTGGACCGTGCCTCCGGCCTGAAGCGCGAGGACGGCAAGCTCGGTTTCTTCGACAACACCGTCGATCCCACCACCGGCATGATCACGCTGAAGGCGGTGTTTCCCAACGCCGACCACGCGCTGTGGCCCGGCCGCTTTGTCAACGTCACCACGCAGGTCGGCGTCGATGCCGGCGCGACCGTGGTGCCGACGCCGGCGGTGCAGACCAGCCAAAACGGCTCCATTGTCTATGTGCTCAAGGCCGACCACACCGTCGAGCTGCGCCACGTGCGGATCGTCCGCAACAGCGGCGACCTCACCCTCATCGCCGACGGCGTGAACCCCGGCGAGACCGTGGTGACCGACGGCCAGCTCCGCCTCGTGCCGGGCGCGAAGGTCGAGCCCAAGAAACTCTCCGAGGTTGCTGCCGCTACCGGGCCGGCCGCGAAATCCTGAGGCCGCCGCCATGAACCTTCCCGAGCTTTGCATCCGCCGGCCGGTGATGACGACGCTGCTCACCGCGGCGCTGTGCGTCTTCGGCGTGATGGCCTACCGGCTACTGCCGGTGAGCGACCTGCCCAACGTCGAGTTTCCCACCATCGTCGTCAGCGCCTCCCTCCCCGGGGCGACGCCCGAGACCATGGCCAGCGCCGTCGCGACGGTGCTCGAGCAGCAGTTCTCCACCATCGCAGGCATCGACTCGATGACCTCGACGAGCAACACCGGCAGCACCTCGATCACGATCCAGTTCGCGCTCGACCGCAGCATCGACGCCGCGGCGCAGGATGTGCAGGCCGCCATCGCCGCCGTGCAGCGCCGCCTGCCGAGCGACATGCCCGCGCCGCCCTCGCTGCGAAAGACCAATCCCGCGGACCAGCCCGTGCTCTTCCTCGTCGTGAGCTCGCCCACGCTGCCGCTCTCGACCGTCGATGAGTACGCCGAGGTCACGCTCGCGCAGCGCATCTCCACGATCTCGGGCGTCTCCCAGGTGCAGGTGTACGGCTCGCAGAAATACGCCCTGCGCGCGCGGCTCGACCCGCGCCTCCTCGCCAGCCGCGGCATCGCGCTCTCCGAGGTCGCCACCGCGCTCGCCGCCCACAACGTCAACCTCCCGACGGGCATCCTCGACGGCACGCGCCAGTCGCTCCAGATCATCGCCAGCGGCCAGCTCGCGGACGTGGACGAGTTCCGCAACATCGTCGTCGCCTACCGCAACAACGCCCCCGTGCGCCTCGGCGAACTCGCCGAGGTGATCGACAGCGTGCAGGACACCCGCGTCGCCAGCTGGTTCAGCCTGCACCAGCCCGGCTCGTCGGAAAAGATCGTCCAGCGCGCCGTCGTCCTCGGCGTGCAGAAGCAGCCCGGCACCAACACGGTCGAGGTCGTGCAGCGCATCCGCGGCCTGCTCCCTGTCTTCCGCGAGCAGCTGCCGCAGTCCGTGTCGCTCGACATCCTGCGCGATGCCTCCGAGGCCGTGCACGACTCGGTGCGCGACGTGCAGTTCACCCTCGTGCTCGCGATCGCCCTCGTGGTGCTCGTGATCTTCGTCTTCCTCCGCTCGCTGGCGGCGACGCTTATCCCCGCCGTGGCCATCCCGCTCGCGCTGCTCGGCACGTTCGTGGCGATGTACTTCGGCGGCTTCTCCCTCGACAACCTCTCGCTCCTCGCGCTCACGCTTTCGGTCGGCTTCGTCGTGGACGACGCCATCGTGATGCTCGAGAACATCGTGCGCCACGTCGAGGGCGGCATGTCGGTGCGCGAGGCCGCGCTGAAGGGTTCGCGCGAGATCGGCTTCACCATCCTCTCGATGACGATCTCGCTCGTCGCGGTCTTCATCCCGCTGATGTTCATGGGCGGCATCCTCGGGCGCCTGCTGCACGAGTTCGCGGTCACGATCACGGCCTCGATCCTCGTCTCCGGCATCGTCTCGCTGACGCTCACGCCGATGCTCTGCAGCCGCTTTCTTAAGCCGCACGCCGCGCACGGCGCCGCGGCGACCGCGCTCCACGGCCGGCTCTACCAGTGGACGGAAAATCTCTTCGAGGGCTCGCTCGGCTTCTACCGCCGCACGCTGCAGGTCGTGATGCGGCACCGCATCGTCACCCTGCTCGTGGCGCTCGCGATGGTGTTCCTCACGGGCTGGTTTGGCGCGCTGCTGCCGAAGGGCTTCATCCCCAACGACGACAACGGCTTCGTATTCGCGTTCACCGAGGCGGCGCAGGACATCTCATTTCAGGAGATGGTCCGGCACCAGCAGGCGGCGGCGGCCATCGTGGCGAAGAACCCCGATGTCGAGGTCTTCATGTCCGCGCTCGGTGGCGGCGGTTCGTCCAGCACGGCCAACCAGGGCCGCATCTTCATGCGCCTGAAGCCCCTCGGCCAGCGCCCGCCGATCGGCGTGGTGGTCAACCAGCTGCGCCAGCAGCTCTCCGTGATCCCGGGCCTGAAGGTCTATCCGCAGGTGCTGCCCTCCATCCGCATCGGCGGCCAGCTCACCAAGGCGCTTTACCAGGTGTCGCTCACCGGCAGCGACCTCAAGGAGCTCTACGCCGCCGCCATCGCCATGGAGAAAAAATTCCACGATCTCCCGCAGCTCGTGGACGTGAACTCCGACCTCCAGATCACGAGCCCGCAGCTGCGCGTGGACATCGACCGCGACCGCGCCGCCGCGCTGGGCATCACGCCGCAGCAGATCGAGGACTCGCTCTACAGCGCGTACGGCACGCGGCAGGTCTCCACCATCTACACGCCGACCAACCAATACTACGTGATCATGGAAGTGGCCCCGCAGTTCCAGCTCGACGCCACCGCGCTCTCGCAGATCTACCTGCGCGCGCGCTCGGGCCGCCTCGTGCCGCTCGACGCCGTGGCCAAGCTCAACCGCGACGTGGGCCCGCTCACGGTCAACCATTTCGGCCAGCTCCCGGCGGTCACGATCTCCTTCAACCTCAAGACCGGCTACTCGCTCGGCGACGCCACCAAGGTGATCGACCAGATCGCCGCCAAGGACCTGCCCGCGACCATCAGCTACAGCTTCGTGGGTTCGGCGCAGGCCTTCGCCTCTTCGCTCCAGGGCATGGGCCTGCTGCTCCTGCTTGCCGTGGTCGTGATCTACATCGTGCTCGGCGTGCTCTACGAGGACTTCATCCATCCGCTCACGATTCTCTCCGGCCTGCCGGCGGCGGGCTTCGGCGCGCTCTTCACGCTCTGGCTCTTCAAGCAGGAGCTCAACATCATGGGCTACGTCGGCGTGATCCTGCTCGTCGGCATTGTGAAGAAAAACGCGATCATGATGGTGGACTTTGCCATCGCGAAGGAGCACGAGCAGGGCGATGCCTTCAACGCCGAGGCCGCGATCCTCGAGGCGTGCCTGGTGCGTTTCCGCCCGATCATGATGACGACCTTCGCGGCGCTCGCGGGTGCGGTGCCCATCGCGCTCGGCCTCGGGGCGGGCGCGGAGTCGCGCCGCCCGCTCGGTCTCGCGGTGGTCGGCGGCCTCGTCGTCTCGCAGCTCCTCACGCTCTACATCACGCCCGTGGTCTATGTTTACATGGACAAATTCACGGCCTGGCTCCAGCGGCACAAGGCGACGCCGGCGGCGGAGTTGCGCGAGCCGGCCGGAGCGAAGTGAGGCCCGGGGGGGCGCATCCCCCCGGACGCTGGCTCGACAAACCCGTGCGGCCCTTCACTTTGGAGACCGGCAAGGCCGCCTTGCGCGCGGTGAAAATTCCCGGTGAACCAATGCCGCGCGCAGCAGTCATACCCTCCCTGACCTACTGACCGACCATGCACACCAAGCACCTTTGCCGAATCCTCGCGCTCGCCGCCCTGGCGCTGCTCGCCGGCTGCGTCTCGTCCGACTCCGCGCCGCAGGAAAACACCAAGTACACCGTCGAAAACACGGACCGTTTCGAGCTGATCAACGACGGCCCGCCGATCTACGTGAGCTGCACCGGCCTGCAGGAACACGTGCTCGGCGACGGCCGCCTCGAGGTCGTGGCCAACATCCGCAACCGCGAGAACCGCGTGCTGCACGTGGAGGTGAGCTGCGTGTTTCGCGATGCGCAGGGCTTCCTGACGGGCGATGAGACGGCGTTCCAACCCGTGCAACTCGCCCCCAACGCGACCGAGGTCCTGAACTTCCGCTCGACCAACGCGCTCGCGAAGAAATACACGATCCGCCTCCGCGAGGCGAAGCCGGTGTTGAGATAACGTAAGACGTCAGCCGCCTGAAGGCGCCGGTGATTTTTTCTGTTCCTCCGGCTTGGGCGCGTTCGGGCTGAAACGTACGTTTTTCGCGGCCTCGTCCATCTCTTTTACCGCGGAGTCGATGATGGCCTTTTCTTCACCGGAATCCTTCACGACAGGTTTGCCGCTGGAGAAGTCGATGGTTTTGCCATCCTGAATCCGGACGGTGGGCCGCGATCCCGGCACGACGACCGGCGGCGGTGTGATGGCTGCCGGCGGGGCTGACAAGGGCGCGGGTGCGACCGGCGCAGGCGGCACCGGTGCGGGAATCGTCGGTGGTCTGAACGTGGAGTCAACGGCCTGCGGCTGG
The DNA here is from genome assembly GCA_018239845.1 of Verrucomicrobiota bacterium. Classification (GTDB taxonomy): domain Bacteria; phylum Verrucomicrobiota; class Verrucomicrobiia; order Opitutales; family Opitutaceae; genus CAIRCN01. Next base: position 12,525 of record JAFEGO010000054.1, on the reverse strand, counting down.
GAACGCGTGGGCTCTGTGGCGCGGCGGGTGAGCCACCAGCCCAGCGCGATACCCGCGGCGACGGTGACCAGGAGAAGGTAAAAACGACGGTGCATAAATTTATCCCAGCGCGAGGGCGATCACGCCGGCGGCCATGGCCACGGCGGCCCAGAGCCGGCGGCGGCCGTCCGCTTCCTTCAGGTATTTCGCGCCGATGAAGGCCCCGATGACGATGCTCACCTCGCGCGCGGGCGCGACGTAGCTGACAGGGGTGAATTTCATGGCGGTCAGGACGAGGATGTACGCCACGGGCGAGAGCAGCGCAACGCCGAAGGCCCAGCGGCGGTTGCGTCGCCACTCGTCCGCCACCTCAGCCCGCCGGCGCAGGGCGAAAGGCGAGAGCAGGGCGAGCTGGGTGAAGGCCGTGCCCGCGTCGTAGAACACGGGCGCGATCACCAGCGCGGCCACGCCATGTCGGTCCCAGATCGTGTACGCGGCGATGAAGACGCCCGAGAGCACGCCGTAGCGCAGGGCGTGGCGCAGATGCGCGCGGTCCTGGTGAAACAGTTTTGGCCCGCCGGTGAGGAAGAAGATGGCCGCGATGATCACGACTCCGCCGAAGAGCGCGGTGGCCGAGGGCCGTTCGCCGAGGATAAAAATGGCCGCGAGGGTGGACAGCAGCGGGCCGGTGCCGCGCGCCAGCGGATAGATCAGGGAAAAGTCCCCGGTGCGGTAGCCGCGCTGGAGAAATAGCGAGTACACGGTCTTGAGCACACCGCTGCCGAAAATCCACAGCAGCGCCTCCATGGGCAGGGTTGGATGCCAGCGGCTCCAGCAAAAGACCACGACCGGCACGTAGCAGGAACAGATGATCGCGCCCACGAGCCACACGAAGGGCAGGCCGCCGCCGGCGCGCTTCGCACAGTAGTTCCACGTCGCGTGCAACCCCGCGGCAGCGAGCAGGAGCAACAGGGCGAGCGGAGTCATGCGGGCCAGTGTGCGGCTGTCCGCCGCCGGAGTGCAACGGTCGTGAGAAATATTGTGTATCCCGCGCGGATTTTTCGGCAGCCTTCTTGGCGAATGAAGGTTCCCTTTCTCGATTTGCAGGCGATCAACGCGCGGCAGCGGGACGCGTTGCGCGAGGCGATGACGCGGGTGCTCGACGTGGGCTGGTATGTACACGGCGCGGAGCACGCGGCCTTCGAGCGGGAGTTTGCCGCGCACTGCGGCACGCCGGAGTGTGTCGGCGTGGCCAACGGGCTCGACGCCCTCACCCTCGTGCTGCGCGCATGGAAGGAACAAGGGGTGTTGCGCGAGGGCGACGAGGTGATTGTGCCGGCCAACACCTACATCGCCTCGATCCTTGCCATCACGGAAAACCGTCTGGCGCCGGTGCTGGTCGAGCCCGACCCGCTCACGTGCAACCTCGATCCCGTGCGGCTCGTCGCGGCGCTGACGCCGCGCACCAAGGCGATCCTCGTGGTGCACCTCTACGGCCGCGCGGCGGACATGACGCGCATCTGCGCCTTTGCCGCGCAGCACGGGCTCAAGGTCCTCGGCGATGTGGCGCAGGCGCAGGGTGCGGTGCACGCCGGCCGGCCGGTGGGCGCGTGGGGCGATGCCGCGGGTTTCAGTTTTTATCCCGGCAAAAACCTCGGTGCCCTCGGCGACGCAGGCGCGGTCACGACCGCCGACCCCGGGCTTGCGCTCCTCCTGCGCGCGCTGCGCAATTACGGCTCGCACAAAAAGTATCACAACCAGTACCAAGGCCCCAACAGCCGGCTCGATGAGCTGCAGGCCGCCATCCTGCGCGTAAAACTGCCGCTACTCGCGGCCGACAATGAGCGACGCCGGCAGATTGCGATGCGCTATGTCCACGAGATCACCTGCCCGCAGGTCGCATTGCCCGCCGTGCCGGCGGAGGCGGAATCACACGTCTGGCATGTGTTTCCCGTGCGCGTGCCGGATCGCGAACGGTTTCAGCGCCACCTTGCCGACCATGGCGTGGAGACCATGATCCACTATCCGATCCCGCCCCATCACCAGCCGGCGCTGGCGATGTTGCGGGAGTCTCACCTGCCCGTCACGGAGGCGATCCACCGTGAGATTATAAGTCTGCCGCTCAGCCCGGTCATGAGGGAGACCGAGGTCGCGTATGTGATCGGATGCGTCAATTCGTTCCGCTGAGCCAGGTGGCGGATCGGCGGGCGGGGAACCGGATCGTAACGTTTGTTTTGTTCATTTTGAATTGAAACTGCATATCGGTGGCGTCATAAGGGAATCCACGATATGGCCGCCGCTGCGTCACTTACCGCGATCCCGCGTGATTCCCTGGTCCTGCCCGGGGACCGGCCGGCGGAGCTCGTGGCCTTCGATCACCAGATGGTGACGTTTTTCGTGGATGCAGCCGAGCTGCTCGGCGTGCCCAAGTCCGTGGCCGCGATCTACGGTGTGGTCTTTGCCTCGCCGACTCCGCTCAGCTTCGCGGACATCGAGCAACGCCTCGACATCAGCAAGGGCTCGATCAGCCAGGGCCTGCGCGTCCTGCGCGAGGTGGGGGCGGTGAAGGCGGTGGAGCGCGAGGGCGACCGCCGCGAACGCTTCGTGCCGGATCTGGCCTTGCGCAAACTCGTCCGCCGCTGGCTGGAGGACCGGCTCCAGAAGCAGCTGACGGCGGGCAGCAACAAGCTGACGTCGCTGAAACAGCTCGTGCCCGCGCAGACCAGTGAAAACGCGGAGGTGCTGCGCCAGCGCCTGAAGCAATTGCAGGCCTGGCACAGCAAGGCCCGGGCGGTCGTGCCGCTCGCCAAGACATTTTTGCAGCTCACCTGACCGCGCCTGCGGTCGGGGTGGGTTGTTCCCATGCCCGATATCAGTGCCGAAATTCCCAAGGTCGCCCGATTCAACGGAAGCGACGGGGCGAAGCCTGGTCGCGTGGCGGCGGTCCGCCGCTCCTGGTGGCGCGCGGTGGGGATCATGACGGTGATCGTGAGCGGGGCAGCTTCGGCGGCGGCTGCGGCCCCCGCCAAGCCTCAGGCCCCCGTGGTGCAGTTTGGGTACTATCCGTCTTTCAATTTCTGTGTCCTGCAGATCGACCTCAGCGGTCGTCCTGATCGCACCCAAGTAAAGCAGGCGCCCCTCGTCATCCGGCAGGAAGGCGGCGCCACTCCGATTGCCGAAAAACAACTGTCCGTGACCGCCGACAAACCGACCAACGTGGAGTGGCCGCTGCCGGTCCTCAGCGAGGGCGTCTACGAATGCAGCGTCCGATTGGAAGGCGGAGACGTGCCCGAGCAGACCTTCCGCTTCGAGCGGCGGTTTTTTCCTTGGGAGCACAACCAGCTCGGCCGCTCCGATATTGTGGTGCCGCCTTTCACCCCGCTGCACGTGGAGCGTCGCCGGGTGAGCACCATCCTCCGGGAGCACGACCTCACCTCGCTCGGCCTCTGGTTGCAAGTGACGAGTCTGGGCGCCGGCCTGCTCACGCGGCCCATGCGGCTGGAAATCGTCCAGGACGGAAAGTCCCGCGAGATCACTACGCGGAATTTCCGCATCACGACCAAGACGCCGACGCGCGTGGTGACCGAGGCGAAGTTCAAGGAGGGCCGCGCCGAGGGCGAGTGGAGCTATGATGGCGTGCTGCGTTGGACCCTGGAGCTGACGCCCGCTACCCGCCCGATCCAGGCGCTGACCCTCATTATCCCCATCGATGAGCGGCAGGCCCCGCTGATGCACGCCTGCACGGATGGCATCCGCATCAACTACGCCGGGGCAGTGCCCGCCGGCACCGGGCGGATCTGGGATGGCAGCAAGGCCGACCGCCGCACATTGGGCGGCACCTATGTGCCCTATATCTGGCTCGGCGGTGAAGAGCGCGGCCTCGCGGTGTTTGGGGAAAACGAACGCGGTTGGGTGACCGCGAAAGGTGTATCTTGTCAGGAACTGCGGCGCGGACCCGGCGGACTGGAGCTAAGGCTCAACCTCATTGCCAGTCCGGTTACGATTGATGCACCGCGCCGGATCGTCCTCGGTTTCCAAGCCACGCCGACGAAGCCGATGCCGGCCAACTGGCGGCTGACCACGCTGGATTATCCCGAGGTGATGAGGGAAGGTGGCGAGAATTTGCGGTTTCTCGGCTCGGGCTGGAGCTGGGGTGCGCTCACGCCCTGCGCCGACGTCTATCCCTGGGGCGAGGACTTCGGGCTATGGGATGAATTTGTGCGCGCACGCAAGGCGGGGCGCATCGATCCGGCCTATATGGAAAAGTGGCTGGAGCGCGTGCCCGCCGGCCCCCGCCGGGAGCAAGCGGCCCGTGAGACCGGCTACGGCTACCGCAAGGTCGCTGAAAGCGGGACTGACCCTGTGGTCGTTTACACCAATCCGCGTGGTGTGCGCTTCGACACGCCCGAGGGGCGGACCTTCCTGAATGAGTGGTGCCGGTTTGCCTACCCCAAGCGGGAGTGGCCGGAGGGCGGAGCCGTCTGGTACGACGCCAACCTGGCGGAAAGCTTTCAGGACTACTGTGTGTGGTACTACCGCCGGATGCTCGGGACGTTTGTCGAAGGTATTTATTGGGATGATACATTTTTGCAGTCCACCTACATCCCGGCGGGCACGGACGCCTTCCGGCTGCCGGACGGCCAGATCCGGCCGGCGGTCGGACTGTGGGCCATGCGTGAGCTGATCCGTCGCACGGCGGTGCTGGACCAGGAGATGCACCGCCCCGCGCGCAACATGCTCCACACCACCAACGCCGCAGTCGCGCCGGTGCTGGCCTACGGCCAGATGCTGCTCACGTGGGAGGATCAGAAAGGCGACAGGGATTTCCAGGATCGTCATACCCGCGAATACCTGCGGGCCGAGAGCATCGGCCGGCAGCACGGGATGGTGCCGTTTGGCATGGTGCTGACCGACACCTCGGACCCGGCCAAGGTGGAGTGGATCAATCGTACGGTCGCTGGCGTCGCCCTGGTGCATGAGGTCAAGTTCATCGGTGGCCCGAAGGTCTGGCGCGATGCCTACCGCATGCTGGTCAATTTCGGCTACGGCCGCTCCGGTGTCGCGGTGCACAATTACTGGCAGCAGGGCAACCCGGTTGCCGTCGAAGGCACGGATGCGTCCACGCTCTGCCTGAGCAAGCCCGGCGAGGTGCTCGTCGTGGTGTGCGACTACGGCCAGGGCGGCGAACTCGCCTTGAAACTGGATGCGCGGGCACTGGGCCTCGGCGGGGATATCACCGCTGCGAACGCGGAAACCGGTGCTGCACTCCCGGTCGACCCCGATGGCCGGGTGAAATTCCGGCTGGCCCGCCACGATTTCTGCCTCATCGCCGTGAAAAACGCGGCGGCTTCCGTCTCGGAGGAGGTTCCAGCGAAATGAATGTCGGTGCCACGCAACCGGGCGTAGGTGTGGGGAAAGCCGTGTTGAAGCTGCAATCCGGAGGGCGGGTGTTCGGTGATGCGATGGGCTTGGCTTTGGCGCAGCTAGGAGCCCGGTTATTGTCATTCTTTGGAGTGGCAAGCGCGCTCCGGGTGCTTGGACCGGACAAGGTGGGCATAGCGGCAGAGCTGGTCGCGCTGACTCCGCTACTGGCCCTGATTTGGGACTTAGGTATCGATGTTCGGGGAGCCCAGGTGATCGCACATACAGAGCCACCCCGACGTTTGCAGGTGTTCGTGTCGCTGCTGGGCATGCGGCTGTTCCTCGGCGGCCTGCTGGCAGTGGCGGGCGTCGGCCTGATGCTGCTCCTCCGCGTAGGATCGGCGGCTGGGTCGATGCACTCGGTGGTCACGATTTGCTGCGCGGTGCTGGCCATCACCTCGTCTTCGCTCACCGTGCAGTGGTTTCACCAAGGCAATGACAGCCTGCGCGCCTGGGGTTGGATTCAGCTGGGTACGGCGGGCGCCAACTGTCTGCTGTATCTTGTGCTGGTGGTGCTATACCCATCAGTGGAAACCTACTTGATCGCGCTGGCCGCGGCCAATCTCTTTGCGCTGATTGGCACGCTCGGCTACGCGAAACGCAAATTGGGCGGACCGTGGTTGGATGGACGCCAGACTGTGAATCGGTGGCTGGCTGACATCGGTGCCCGGGCTCGGGAGAATTATCCGCTCATCGCCACCAACGTGACCGGTGCGATCATGGCCACGGATGTACTGTTTGTCGCATATTTCTTCGGCGACCATCCAGCGGGAGCGTATCGGGCGGCTCTGACGATGAACAATGCCGCGCAGAGTTTCATCACGATTGTCCCCGTGGTGCTTACCGCCCGTATTCTGGATTGGAGCGGCCAGGGCGGCGAGGTGGTCGTCGAGCAGCTCGGTGCCGTCTTCCGCTGGCTCGGGCCCGGCCTGCTGATCGGTGCGGTTGCGGCTTTGCTGGGCGGAGCCCTTGCGGTCCGGCTTGTCCTAGGTGTGGCGTTTGCCGCAGCCGCCCCGGCTTTCGTTCTAATGGTCCTTGTCAGTCTGCTGAACTGCCTCTGTCTCATCTTTATCGCCGTGCTGAACTATAGCGGGCGCGAGATCATGGTGATGCGGACGGCATTGCTGGGCGCGGTGATTTATCTGGCGGTCTCCTTCGTCTTGAAGGATCAGGTCGCGGAGTTGGCGCCCCTCTACGGCAAGGGCGCGGGACTTGCCCTCATGGCTGCGGTTTACATGACCGCGGCATTCAATCCATCCCAAGTCTGAACAGGATATGAGCCCGAGTCTACCGCACATCTATCTTGCCGGGATAAAGCAACGGCTGCGCGGTGGGGGCATTCCCATGCGGCGGTTCGCCGCATGGCACAAGCTATGTGCGGCATGGTTGTTCCGCATGGGTTTTAACGACGATGCCCTGCCGGATGGGGTCGAAATCGATGTCGTGATCCCGACTGTGCCCAAGGATTTGGACCTGCTGAACGAAGTGCTTGCCGGGGTGCGCCGTCATGTCGGGCACCCCATCGGTACGATCTACATTGTCGCGCCACACAGCGCCGCCACCGTCGAATTTTGCCGGGCGCAAGGCTGCGTGTTTGCCGACGAACGATCGTTGCTCGGCTACGGTAAGGAGGCGGTGCCTTATGTGGCCCTCGGACAGGATCGCAGTGGATGGTTGTTTCAACAGCTGCTCAAGCTGGCGGCGGCCGGATTGGTGCAGCGGAGCCATTACCTTGTCCTGGATTCCGATACGATCTTGGTCCGGCGACATGTCTTCACTCATGGCGGCAGGTATTTCGTCCTCACAAGCGGTGAATGGCACCCGCCTTATCTTTCCGCTTTTCGGGCACTGTTCGGATATCCGGCGCCGCGGTCGATTTCCTATACGGCGCACATGATGCTCTTCAACCGCGACTACTTGCGCCAAATGAAAGCTGAGTTGGAGGGCCGGCACGGCGTGCCTTGGGATCAGGCTTATCGGAGCTGTGCTTCACCCGACGAGCCGTCGTGCACGTCGGATTATGATAATTATGCGTATTGGATGTGGCACCGCCATCCGGATGTGATGCAGGAACGGCCATTTTATAACACCAGCCTTTCACGGGGGTTGCTCCGTCCTCTCGCCGAATTGCACGAGTGCTACGGGAAAGACTGGAAATCGCTGTCGTTTCACAGCTATCGGAATTGATCGTGTCGAAGCCGAACAGCTCAATCGATCTCGCACTGAAACCAATGGTCGTACGACTGGATTGCGGTTTTGGAAACCAACTGTTCCAAGTGGCATTGGGAGAGTGGCTGGGCCGTAGGTTTGGCCGCGAGGTCGTTTACGATACCACGGGGCTCGCGGGATCGGGTCGCACGGCGCTTCCCTTGTCGTTGTGTGGGGGCGCAGCGTTCGCGACCAAGCGGAGTGAGCTCGGCTGGCGGCGTGCGTACTGGTTGGGCGGCAAATATAACGCCCTGCTGCTAAAGATGGTTCGCGCCACCGGTTTGGGCCGCACGCCGGTCTTGTTTCTGGATGACGAAGGCCGTAGTGACAGTGCGCCAGTCCCAACCCGCCCTCCGGTCTGGGCCGTCGGCTTTTGGCAGAATGTGACATTCGTCGACAAGGAAGTGCTGGATGTGATGGACCGCCGCCTCAATGCCCTGCCGCAGGCGGGTGCCGGTGCGGAGACCGGGGTAGAAGACGAAGGCATCGCGGTGCACCTGCGTTGGGGTGATTACAAATCGGACGAACAAAACCGCCGTCGGCACGGTTTGCTCGGACCCGGCTACTATCGTGCGGCGCTGGATGCGCTTGGTTCGGACCGCCCTGTGACGGTCTTTAGCGAGACCGAAGATGCGGCGGACTGGTTTGTCTCGCATTGCAGAAAAGACGGGGTGCGTTACGCCGGACGCCGCGATATGTGGCAGGATTTTTTCGGACTGAGCCGTTTTCGCCGGGTCGTGATCGCCAATTCCTCCTTTAGCTGGTGGGCTGCAGCACACCGTTCGGCGGGAAAATCGGTGGTGATGCCCGCACGTTGGTTCGCCTTGGATGAGCGGTGGGGGCGCAACGCCTCGCGGCGTTTGCGACGGACCGACTGGATACAAGTGGAGAACGACTGGTTGTGAACCATAGATCCCCGGAGTCTGTTTTCACGATCTCGATCACGACCAAGGACCGTCCTGCCGTCGTGGCCGAAACCGTGCGCGAACTCGCACGCATGGCGCCGGAGGCAGCCGAACTCCTGCTGGTGGACGATGGTTCACAGCCGCCGATCGATCCCGCGACCTTCGGCCCGCTGCCGTTCCCCCTGCGGCTGATCCGGCACGAGACCTCGCAAGGTGTGATCCCCTCGCGCAACGAAATCGCCCAAGCCTGCCGCACGCCCTACCTGCTCTCTTGCGATGACGACTCCTATCCCATCGACGGCAGTGTGAGTGAAGCAGTGGGTTACCTCCAGGCGCATCCGGAGATATTCGGCTTGTCCTTTCCCTACGTCGAAGGCCGCGCACGCAAACCGATGAATCCGAGCCAGCGGCGGGAGCCCTATCCCGTGCGGATGTTCGCCGCCTGCGCCTTCATGTGCCGGACCGCCGGATACCGGGAACTGGGTGGCTATTCCCCTTGGCTGGTGAAACAGAACGAAGAGCGCGACTTGTCTTACCGGGCATTGTTGCACGGTTGGGATATCTTTCATTATCCGGCGCTGACCATGTATCACGACTACACGCCGGTGGCGCGCAACATGGACCGGCAGGACTTTTTGACGATGCGCAACGAAACGAGCCTGGAGTTGCTCCGCATTCCCTGGCCCGTCGCCTTGGTCAAGCGCTACATGCACCTTGACATCCCGCCAGGGACTCACCGCCCCTCAAACGGGTGTTAAGGCTCTCTGGTAGAAAAATAATCGGACACAATCGTACATGCTCCCAACCTCATTCGTGCTCGGTCGAGATCACTCGAGTCGATTTACCGAAACGTTACTTTTAGTGAGGTGACGCTTAAGAATTACTTTCTCAAAATAACAAATTGTCGGGCGCAGCACCAGCCAAAAATGGGCCACAGGACCAACTTTAGACTCCATTCAATCACGCCTACTGCGTGTCGCTCATCATTGCCGTCGTATATTTGAAGCGCCTTACATGCGCCATTTGCGCCCGTGTTCGGCCACGCTCTGTACACTTGCCGGGTGCTCAGGCTGGCATTGCTGCGATGCGCTCGGCAGCGCAGTCCGTACTTTCGATGGGTCTCTTTACTTCATCCAGCCCTCGGCTTTTAGCGTGAAAGGATATTTGGCTCGCGCATCCCATGCGACAGAATGATCTTAGTTGAACGAGGCTAGGAGTTGAAATTCTGAAATACCCGATGCACATCCGTCTTCAATTGAACTCCACGAAACTATTCGCGTGGTGTGCTGCATTGTTCGCCCTCGTGTTACTGGTGGGCATTTTGACTAGCACACGCGAGCGCATTTATGACGAGCGCTATCATCTGGAACGGGTGGACGAGTTAGCGGCAGGCCGACCTTGGCGCGATATTTTCACTGAGAAAAGTCCTTCGGCTGTTGGACCGATTTTCCCCCTCAGTTCGGCGTTGATCGGCTGTATCACACCCGATGTGCGGGCGGTGAGGCTCTTTGTATGGTTATCTGCTATTGGGGTATATTTTCTGACGGCATTCTTGCTGAAGCAAAGCAAGTCTACGGGAGCGGCCCCCCTTCCGGCGGCGCTGCTCTTAGGTTGTACACCTTTTGTTGTTTCGGGCGCGCTGGCCCTCACAGAAATGCTCGCGCTTGCGTTTGCTCTGGGGGCGTTTGCGATGGTCTGGGCGCCATGGAATCGACTGGCGCGCATCATCCTGTCCGGGACCTTGTTCGCGCTGGCTGTCCTTACGCGGCAGACTTCGCTCATCTTTGCGCTGCCTCTCGCTGCATTGTGGTACGCCGTGGAACGGATAAAATTCGTCGAGTTAATTCTCCTCGCAGTGCTACCCACCGTCGCGCTGGAGACGCTGCTTATGCTTTGGGGTGGCCTTACGCCCCCGGGCCAAGAGCATTTGAGCGGAGGCTTTTCTCTGCCGCATGTCATCCAGGCAGGGATCTACTGCGCGGTCATGGGCTGCATCATCAATCCGGGCTACGTGCTCAACCGATGGATGTTGGTAGCGCTCTCGACGACGCTGATCGGCAATATCGCGCTCGGGCTAATTGAGGAGCCTGTGCTTCTGACGCTTTTTCCGGAGCACAGCTACTCCGCCGCAATATTCAGCCGGGCTTTTTTCGGTGCCGGAATAGGACTGGCTTTTGGCTATTTCTTTAGCGTGGCTGCCGAGGCTTGGGCTAACCGCAGCACCACTGATGCTGTCTGGATCGGGAGCGCAGTTCTGGTGATAATTAGCTGCGGTGCTATCGTAGCCCAGTTCAGCTCCCGTTATGTGGTGGCGGCGATTCCCTTCCTGCTCCTGCTAGGTCGCAATCGCGCATACCCCATTGGTGCCAAGTTGGCGTTGGCGCTGATGATCGTTGGCTTTTTGTTGGGTATAAACGCCTTACGGGGTTATGCCCTTTGGGTCTAACGATTTTAGTTCGCGGGGCCCACCATTTCTGTGGTGTGGGTGAAATATGGAGTTCATCAGCAGTAAATAAATTCGTGAGCTGCCCGCCGCGGCAGGAACTGAGATTTCGGGACGGGAGGCGGAAACGGAATCGTAACTCGATTCTGTTCATTTTGAATTGAAATGAGTGGGCTGGGGCGCCATTAACGCAGCCACGACATGGCAGCCGCGACAACACTTCCTCCAATCCCCCGGGATTCCTTAGTGTTGCCCGGCGATCGGGCGGCGGACGTGGTGGCATTCGACCACCAAATGGTGTCGTTTTTCTTGGACGCGGCTGAGCTGCTCGGCGTGCCCAAGTCCGTGGCCGCGATCTACGGTGTGGTCTTTGCCTCGCCCAACCCGCTGAGCTTCACTGACATTGAGCAACGCCTCGATATCAGCAAGGGTTCGATCAGCCAGGGTCTGCGCGTCCTGCGCGAGGTGGGGGCGGTGAAGGCGGTCGAGCGCGAGGGCGACCGCCGCGAACGCTTCGTGCCGGATCTGGAGCTGCGCAAGTTAATCCGCCGCTGGCTGGAGGAACGCCTCCAGAAGCAGCTGACTGCGGGCAATAACAAGCTGACAGCATTGAAGCAGCTCGTGCCCACGCAGACCGGTGAAAACGCGGAGGTGCTGCGCCAGCGCCTGAAGCAATTGCAGGCCTGGCACAGCAAGGCCCGGGCGGTCGTGCCGCTCGCCAAGACATTTTTGCAACTTACCTGACCGCGCCTGCGGTCGGATGGGTTGGTCTCATGCCCGATATCAGTGCCGAAATTCCCAAGGTCGCCCGTGACAACAGAAGCGACGGGGCGAAGCTTTCCCTGTCGATGATTAACAATATAAAAAGCCACTGACATGAAGGTCTTGAGACAAGCTTGTGGAGCTACCGCAGGCCGAATGGCTGCCTTACTAATAGCCATCTTTGCGGATGCTGTTGCAGCCCGCTCAATGGAGTTAGAGAAGCGCGGCGAGTACGCTCTACTGATGCTAATTGCTACATTAGCAGCACAATTTTGCGACTTTGGAATATCTTCATCCGTTACCTATTTTTCGGCTAAGAATCATGCGAATAAGGGTGAGCTGCTTGATGGGATTTACCGCCTTTGGGCTATCGAATGCATTGTTCTCATAATTGGCTTCACTCTTTTCTTTTATTTTTTTCATCCGAGCGCCGTTGCTGGGCTAGTTCTTATACCGTCCCTGTGTATGGCACTTTTCGTTGGTAGCGCAGTTGTACAGCAGTCCTTGAATGGCTTGTTGGTTGCAGACGGCTTGGTTTCTAAAAGCAACATACTCTTGCTTCTGCAGCAATTATGCATTTTAATAGGAATGTTGCTGTTATCCGCCGCAAATGCACTAACGCCAAATGCAGCACTCGCGGTGCAAATGGTTTCTCGAGGTGTAGTTATTGTAGTATGTCTCCGCTGGCTTGGAGAAGTCCGGCGCGAACCTATCAAATTTCAGCTTATACGGACTGTATTTAAATACGGATTTCGTGAATATGCATCAAATTTGATCGGAATTTTTTCATACCGAGCAGACCAAATT
>JAFEGO010000053.1 GCA_018239845.1 Verrucomicrobiota bacterium | reverse complement strand
GGATCGCCAGACAAGAAATACGATCAGGCCTGCCGCCAGCCCCGCCGCCAGCACCGCGCTAAAGACTTTCCACCACATGCCGTCCTTCTGGTGGCGTGAATTTGTATCCGCAATCCCAAAACCCACATGAGCGATAAATCCGTCCCTCCCGCATTCAGGCCAATCCCGCTGCCCGTCGGCGCTAGCAGCGCGCTCAAGCTGAGTGTGGAGCATTACGATATCCTCTCCAAGGCCGCCGATAAGCTGGTGCAGTACTTCCAGGCCGAGGCCGAGCACGCGCAGTTCATGGAGGGATCAACGCAACGTCAGCTCAACTTGACGCTGCAGCGCATCGCGCTCCACCAGACCGAGGCACAGCAGCTCCAGGCATTGCAGAAGCTCCAGGACCATGACAGCGGCGAACTTGCCGATTTAAACAAGCGCGAGGAGCGGACGGTGACGACCATGGCCCCCGGCCCCGGTATGCTCGAGCCCGTTGAGCAGCAAGTTAAGCCGGGCCTGACCCGCGAAGAGAAGGAACAGCAGGCGAGGCTCACTGAGGCAATCGGAGCCCGTGCGCTTGAAATCGACCGCCTTGCAAGCTTGATCAAGGAGAAGGCTGATGCGGAAAAGGTAAAACAGCCGGCCCAATCCCGATCGACTGAAGAGGCTCGGGCCGTTGCGGATCAGGCGGCAGATGGGCAGCGCCTGCCTCAGGATAAAGCGGCTGACGATCAACGCGAGGCCCGGATCGCGGGCTTAAATCAGAAGCTTGCGGAGCAGGAGCGCGCATTCACCGACCTCATCGCCAAGCAGAAGGCCAGTAGCGATGCCTGGGCTCAACAGGGCAAAGCGGCGGAGCAATTCCTCGATATTGCCGAACCGGCGGCGAAATATCTCCGCCAGATTTCCGACGCAGAAGCGCTGCACAAGGCGCGCCCCGACCTGATTTCCTCTGCTCAGTTGGACGTCGTAAAAAACAAGCTGGAGGCGCAAGCCAAACCTGCACCTCCGCCGACGAAGGTGCAGGCTGACGTCGCCGACGCATCCACCGGTCAGAAGGATGCGACGAAGCATTATCAATCGGTCGGTGATGGTATCGTGGGATCGCTCGCGCGGCAGGCCGCGCAGATCGGTACTTTGGGCGATCAGATGGCCGGTGTTTTTTCCGCCGTCGGAGACAAAATCCGCACTTCACTCGGCAGTGCCTTTGCCGAAGCCATTCTCAAGGGCGGCACCTTCCGGCGGACGATGACGACGATCGGTCAGGGCATCGTCACCAGTTTCGTCCAAAGCGGGGCGCAGATGGTCGCCAACTGGCTCTGGCGGCACACGGCCATGGCGGCTGTCCGGCGTCTCTTTCACGTTCAGGACGTCGCAGAAACGGCCGTCGCGGAGGGTTCGAAGGTCGGCCTCGCCGTCGCTGGTCAGACAGGACAAACAGCCGCGCAAGGCGCAGGAAGCGCAGCGCGCGGGGCCATCAAAGTGGGTGAGACGATCTTTCACGGCATTCAGGTCGGCATCCAGACGGCAGCGTCGATCGCGGGCGAGATCGCTCAAACGGCCATTACGCTGGCCCAGGCACCGTTGCGTATCGCCTCCATGCTGGCTGAGTCGGGCGTCAAGCTCGTGAGCGCGGCCCTTGGTGCAATGGCCGCTATGTCATCCATTCCTTACGTCGGTCCCTTTCTCGCCATCGCGGCAATGGCCGGCATTATTGCCGCCGGCAGCAAACTTTTGCACCGCGAGCAGGGTGGTCCGGTCACGGCCGGTCAGTCTTATATCGTCGGCGAAAAGCGCCCCGAGGTATTTGTCCCTAACACCGATGGCTTCATCATCCCGAGCGTCGCCCAGGCCATGACGCGTCCCGGCTACGCTCCGGGTGGACGCAGTGGCGGCCCGGGCGGGACAGGGAGGGCGGGTGGTGGCGGCCAGCGTCCCGTTAATGTCTATCCCCTGATGGCTGATGATCGCGGCTCCATCGAGCGAGCGCAGCGCGATCCGTACTCGGATGCACACTTCGTCCAGATGCTCAAGAAACACCGCCGCGTCATCGGCGTCCGCTGATTCCCGCCATGCCTGTTGTCGCTTCACTCACTTCCGACGGCCTCACTATCCAATGCCTGCTCTTCGAGCACGATTGGCATACCGAGTACGCCGTCTCGCATTTCTTCCCGGCGGACATCGTCGAAGGCCTGACCGGCCGCGAGTCGCGGCGGCCTGAGGCGGAGGCCTTGCTCCTCACCGTCGGCGTCAAGCTCTGGGCGGAGGATGCAGACGCGCAGACGCTGCGCCAAACGCTCGCCACGCTGGGCACGAAATGGGTGGGCGTGCCGATCCTGGCCGACCAGTTCCTCGGGGCCAACGTGGCGGCGGCCGGGGCACGGATCTATTCGCCCCAGCGGTACATCCGGCTCACGACACCCACCGCGGGGATCATCGCCGCCGCCGAAACGGTGTACTGGCGGGCCCACGGCCGCTCGGTCGGCGACACCGTGGTCTTTCTCGGCGGAGATGCCGGCGGGTGGTCTTCGCTCGTCGCTGGCGATCCATACTGCGTGGTCGCCACGCCCACGGCCGACACCCTCCAGCTGTCCGGAGCGCCGGCTTCCACCCCCATCATTGTCGGCGCCAGCACAGGCGGCGTCTTTGGCCCGGCCCCTGTCATTGTGGCGGCGGGCTCCACGCTCGTGGCCGGCGACACGTACGCGCCGCTCGTCGTCGGCCATATCACGGAACTGCCGGCCATTGAGCCGGCCGCAGGCGCCCTGGCCATCTGCGGCCTCACGCTCACGGAAGATTCCCCCTGGGCCTTCCGCATCGGGATCAACGCCAACCCCGCGCCGTCGGAGTTCCCGGCTGCGCTCGAGCCGGACTGGACCACCCCGCCGACGCAGCAGCCGGCGCACGGCCTGAGCTTCGAGCGCATCGGCCATCAGCGCGAGCAGACGATCGCAGGCCAGGAGCGCGCTCTCGTGTGGAACTGCACCGCCAAGTTCGGCCTCATCGACAAGACCGAGGTCGCGACCCTGCTGGGCTTTTTCCTGAACAACCGCGGCTCGTGGGGTTCCTTCACCGCCCCGCTGTGGTTCACCCCGGGGACGGCGACAAGCGAGGCGCCGCATCTGACGGTGGTCCGTTTCACGGAGCGCACGCTCAAGCTCACGTACACGAGTTCACAGGTCGCCGAGGCGGAAGTGGGCTTTACGCAGGTGCCGTGGGAGATCGTGGGCGTGGGGGGCGAAACCCCGCAGCAGCCCGCGCGGATCTTCCTCTACCAAGTCACCTACGCGTTGCCGACGCCGCAGATCTACCGCTTCACCAATTGCTGGCGGCCGTTGACGCGTGCCGGCGATGGCACCTACGCGCCGGCGCCGTGGGAGCACGAGGCCATCGAGGGCGGCCTCGATCTGTCTAATGAAAAGGTGACGCTCCATAGCTTTCTCTTCGACGGCAACCCCCTCGACCTGTTCAACCCCAACGTGCTCGAGGGCCGGATGCTGCTCCGCATCTTTGAGGTGGGCGGAGATCCGCTTGCGCCCGACGATGCGGTGCAAGTTTGGTTTGGCGCCATCGCGGCCGCTCCGCAGACCGGCCGCAAGTACGAGGCCGAGTGCCTCTGGCTCGGCGGCATCACCGACATGGAGATCCCGAATGTGCGCATCGGCCCGATGTGCAACACCTACCTGTTTTCCAAACCCTGTGGCCATCTCAAGGCGACCTTCGCCAAGGCCGGCACGCTGAGCACGTCGGCGGATACGGTGGTCGTGGTCTCCACGGCCGACGCCGTCGCGGCCAATACCTACGGCCCCGGCCGGCTCGAGGTGGGCACGGGCCTCGGGTACGAATCGCGTTTCATCACCGCGAGCACGCCCGTGGTCGGCGGCCAGCAATTCACGCTCGACCGTCCGCTCCGGCAGGCCGCGGCCGGCCAGGCTGTGACCTATTCCCGGACTTGCGGCCGCGAACTCGCCAAGTGCAAGGAACTCGACCCGACCGGCTGGAAGGCTCGGTTCCGCGGTCATCCCAATCTCTCGCAAGTGGCGCTCTCGCTGCCCACGCAAAACTCCGCACTTGCCGGCAAGAAATGATCCCGACCTTTTACGATACTCCGGCGAAAGTCGCCGCCCTCCGCGCCGCGGCGGTGTCCCTGGTGGGTACTCCGTTCTTCGCCAACTCCGAGGCCCCCGGCCGCGATGGCGGCATCGACTGCGTCCATGCGCTCAATTGGATCCATCGCACCGCCGGGGCCATCGGCCCGCTCCAGATCCCGCGCCAGGCGATGGACCACGGCCAGCACTCAGACCGCTCGCTCCTCATCGAGGCCTTCGAGACCTGGCCCGGCCTGCGCTCGCGCTTCGCACGGCTGC
This sequence comes from Verrucomicrobiota bacterium, assembly GCA_018239845.1. Lineage (GTDB taxonomy): Bacteria > Verrucomicrobiota > Verrucomicrobiia > Opitutales > Opitutaceae > CAIRCN01. The sequence goes on along the minus strand of JAFEGO010000053.1, from coordinate 82,514 downwards.
CGGATTGTTTGCCGGCAAACCTGCTGCCGGGCGACTGCCTCTGCTTTCTTGCCGGCCACGTCCCGCACCATGGCGGCGTCCTGCTCGACGCCGGCGATATGCTCCACGTGCTCAAGCGCGATGGCGCCCACCTCATGCAACTCGGCGCCGTCGTGCGCGGCCGCCGCATCCTCGGTTATCTCGCCGCCGCCTACCGCCCTCTCCCGCTATGATGTCGAGCACTCCCGCCGCGGACGTGGCGAAACCCGCCAACGTCACCCCTGAAAAACTGGACACCAACCAGCAGACCCATGCCTTGCCCTGGTGGATCGGCCGGCGCTGGTTCGCGCTCACCTACTGCGTTTCCAAGCCATACAATTTCCACTACGTCAAAAAGCCATCGAAGGGTGGCAGCAAGAAAGGCGGCGGCGGCGACAGCCAGGACGCGCATTGCGACATTGCAGGCCTGGTCGCTTGCGGTGCCGCTGACTTCCTCGAGGCCATCGAGGTCAACGGCGATATCGTCTGGTCGGTGCCTGGCGGGATCTCGCGCGACGGTTCGCATGTCGAGCATACGGGTGACATCGTGGTCGATGGCATCGGCACGTTTCGTCTCCATTGGGGCACGGAGACGGCCGCGGGCGACTGGCTCATCCTCAACTCCGGTGGCGAGGAACATCCGTACTACCGCGGCCAGGTCGTGCTCGAGGTGCAAAATCTGAACTGCGGCTCCTCGGAAAGCCTGCCCAATATCCGGGTGCTCCTCGAGCGGGCGCCGGTCTTCTCCGGCCTCGATGGCAGCCGCTCCCGCGAGGGTGCCAATCCCATCACCGGCATTGCCGAGCTGGTGGAGAATGAGTTTTTCGGCCTCGGGCTCACCGGCACGATCGACGTCACGACCGCCGCCGCCGCGGCCAGTGCGATCGCCGCGCGCACCAAAGTCGTCAGTGTGCCCGGGGATCCGACGCACACCGCCAACATGGGCTATCTATCCGCGTATGTCTCCGACCGGCAGAGTTTCGGCTCCGTCCTCGCCGCCATCATGGAGAACTATGACGGCTGGGTGCGCCGCAACGGCGAGAAGCTCGAGCTGGGTTTCTTCACGCACCCGGGCACGACGCCGGCCGGTCTGGTGGAGTTGAGTATCCATGACCTCATTGACGATCCCGACTTCGCGAACCGCGGTCCCGACGACCCCGAGGTTATCACGGATGCGATCGTCACCGGCCCCGACCGGGAGTGGAACATGGAGGACTCGTACCAAAAGGCCGGCAACGATGCCGTGCGCGAGCGCATCCAACAGCTGCGGTCGAAGTCCTATGCGCGCCCCTTCATCGTCACGAGCTACCAGCAGAAGGAGCAGGCCCAGGAGCTGGTCAACTTCTACAGCCAGCCCGCGCAAGACACGACGCTCAAGTGGCGGCGCGAGAAGGTCGGCGCGCTGCAACCGGGCGACCGCTTCATTCTCAACTATAGCCCGTCTTCGCTCCGGCAGGTCTTCCGCATCAAGCAGCGTAACGACCCTTCCTCCGGTGGGGCGGTGACGCTCACAATTGAACCGGAACGCGGCCTGGCTCCGCTGGCCTACATCGCACCGGCCGCCCTCGCCCCGGATCTCCCCGTCAAGATCCCGGCCGTGCCCATCGTCAACGCCCGCATGTATCAACTGCCGGTGACATGGCCCGACCTGCCCGCGCTGCCGGCCTTGGTGGCGCTCGCGGAGCGGCCGTCCGGTCCGAGCAAGGGCTTCCGGGTCAACTTCTCCGTGGCGGATGTGACTTACGATGCCCTGGCGGAAACAAACTATTGGGCGCTCCGCGGCACGCTCGCGGCAACCCTCACCGGCAGCACGCTCACGTTCCGGATCAACGCCTCGGGCTACGAGATCAATCTCCTCGAGGATCAAAGCGGGGCCGCGCAGAACGACGACACGCTCCTCCTCATCGTGGGCAACGAAGTCATGTCGATCGGCGACGTGACGGCCGTCGGCGGCAACCAGTACGACGTGACCGTGCTCCGCGGCCGGCGCGGATCCTCCGCCGCCACGCACGCCTCGGGTGACGTGCTCTACGTCATCCCCCGCGCCGAGCTCGAGATCGTGACGCACGCCGAACTTCCGCGCCTCTCCGTTACCCGTTACTTCAAGCTTCAAAGTTTTACGCCGGGCGACGTGCAGGATCTGTCGGCCGCGCTCAAGCTCACGGTCAGCGTCGCCGCCACCATTCCTACAGCGCCTTCGGTCACGGCGACGGTGGGAACGGGGAAGATGGTCGAGCTCTCCTGGCTGGCCGTCACGACGTTTCCCGTTGAGGGCTACGAAATCGCTCGAGCGACCGGCCCCAGCTATAGCCCCGAGGCGACAATTGGCGCGGTGAGCGGCACGGTGTTTCATGACGTGGTATCGTCGCTGGGCACGACCTACCGCTACCGCGTGCGTGCCATCAGCACCGACGAAACTCCGGGCGACTGGAGTTCCTACGTGTATGCTACCACGGCACCGGTGGGCTCCGGCGAAATCGACTCCACCGTGCCAACGACGCCGGGCTCGCTCACCTTCTCGAGCAACGGCACCGGCCTCAGCGGTGACGGCGTGGTGCGGGCCTTTATCGCTCTGACCATGCCAGCGCTGCCGGCAAATGCGATCGGCCTCGATCTGCTCTGCCGCCTCAGCGGCGCCACACAGTGGCGGCTGGTGGATCAGCAGCAGGCCGGAGCATGGGCGGCGCGCGTTGACGACCTCACGCCGGGCGCGACCTACCAGTTTGCCGTGCGCTCCTGGACGAACTTCGGCATCGAATCGGCGGTGGGCGCAGTGCTCAGTCTCACCGCTCCGGGCAAGACTGCAACCCCGACCGCCCCCACCAACCTCGTGCGCACGGCGGGCAGTGCCAGTACCTATGAGGGTAGTCAGCTCATGCAAGGTCCGGTGCGGGCCTTCTGCACGCAGGTCAAATGGGACTCGAATACGGACAGAGATTTTTCGCACTTCGATTTCGCGTGGGCGGCCTTCGGATCCAGTCAGTCTTCTGTCTCGGCTGCCTGGAACATGAGCAACACGACGACCAAGCCCATTGCGTTTTTTGGCCAAGCGGTGCCGGGCTTGGCGTTGGAGTTCTTCGCCCGCACCGTGGACAACTCAGGTAACAAGAGCGCATGGGTTGGTTCGGGTTCGCTCGCGAGCTATTGGGGTTATCCGGCCGGCGACATGATTGGGCAGTCCAGCAACGCCGTCGCCGTCACTGGCATCGCCACGGGTAGTGGAGCCTCGGTGAGGAAGGTGCTCACCCGCGCGCCGATCAACCAGGTCTATACCACGGTGGGGGGCAGCCCCAGCGAGGTCGTTGACATCGACCTCACTGGTTCAGGCTTCCACACCGCCCCGGACGCGGGACTCATCTCCGCGAGCGACCCCGGTTTCGGCGTGGAATACTACCCCGACGCCGGCTCCCCCAATAGCGCCACGAACGCCCGTGTCACCCTCTTCACGCGCAACGGCTCCAACCTCGGGGCCGGCTGGAACATCAAGCTTCACGGCGAGTTTATCGAATACGACTGACCCTTTATGGCCCTCCAAAAATCGTTCATCCTGCCCGACGGCCGCGAAGGAAACTACATCCGCGTCGGCCCGTATCGTCACGACCGCAACGCCCGCGAGGCGAGCGTGTTTCTCCAGCTCTTCCGTAGCGAGGCCTACGCCGAGTCCGCCCCGAACCTGCCTATTGTGCCCGTCTTCGCCAAGCTGCGCCTGACGGGGGATCGCTTTGACGCCTGGGCCTCCAACGAGGCACTCGCTGCGGCCGGCAAGACGCTGATCGCGCAGTTCTACGCGGCCGCAAAGGTCGAGCCGCTCATCTGCGACCTCGCGCCCGCCGAGGGCCAGATCACGGTCCTCGCCGACGCGGTGGACGTTTAAACCGCGGCCCCGCAGGGGAGCCCCGGTCATATCTAATGCATATTAGTTGCATTCGTAACAATGGGGAGATAAGCGTTGTAAGCAGATGTCTATTGCGACACTCATAGGCAGGCCATTAGGTGACCTGTCTCCATGGGATTCACGCCTCATTGTTCAATCTTTGCCGGACGCGCTGCCGCCGAAAATACACGGTCCTCTCCGCTTTATGCCCACGGGGTCTGGCATATATCCCGCGGAGCACCATGATTACGGACGACCCGGATGACGGCTCGATGCTTGAGCTGCGCGATCTCAAGCACGCCCTTGACGAGCATGCGATCGTGGCGATCACCGATGTGCAGGGCCGCATCACCTATGTTAACGACCGGTTCTGTGCGATCTCCCAGTACAGCCGCGCGGAGCTCATCGGGCAGGATCACCGCCTGATCAACTCTGGGTACCACCCCAAGGAGTTCATGCGCGAACTCTATGGTACCATCGCCCGCGGCGAGACCTGGCGCGGCGAAATCAGGAACCGCGCCAAGGACGGATCTTATTATTGGGTCAATACGACCATTGTCCCGTGTCTGGGCGAGAACGGGAAGCCGCGCCAATACGTTGCGATCCGCGCCGACATCACCAAGCGCAAGCTGGCCGAGGAGGCGTTGCGGGAGAGCGAGGCGCGTTTCCGCCAAATGGCCGAGAATGTGCAGGAGGTCGTGTGGATGACGGATCCCGAAGGCCGGGAGGTGCTCTACGTCAGCCCGGCGTATGAAAAAGTCTGGGGCCGACCGTGCGCCTCGGTTTATGCCTCTCCGGCCGAGTGGTTCGAGGCGATCGTGCCCGAAGACCGCGCCCGGATGGCTGCCGCCCTCCCGAAGCAGGCCGCCGGGACCTTTCTGGAGGAGTACCGCATTGCGCGGCCGGACGGCACGGTCGTCTGGATCCACGATCACGCCTACCCGATCCGGGATGAAAACGGGCGGGTTTACCGCATCGTCGGCGTGGCGCAGGACATCACGGAGCAGAAAAAGCTGCAGGAGCAGTTCCTGCGGGCCCAGCGCATGGAGGCGATCGGCACGCTGGCCGGCGGCATGGCGCATGACCTCAACAACATCCTCGCGCCGTCTCTGATGGTGGCCGGCCTGCTCAAGGCCAAGTACACTGACCCGAAGGATCAGCAGCTGCTCGACATGCTGGAGACCGGGTCGCAGCGCGGCGCCAACCTCATCCGGCAGCTGCTCCTCTTCAGCCGCGGCATTAGCAGCGCGCACGTCCTCGTGCAGCTGCGGCATCTCATCAAGGAAATGGGCGATATGATGCGCGAGACCTTCCCCCGCAACATCGAGATCGTGGAGGAGGCGGGCCGCGAGCTGTGGCCGCTGATGGGCGACGCCACGCAGCTGCATCAGATCATGATGAATCTCTGTGTGAACGCCCGCGACGCCATGCCGTCGGGCGGGCAGCTGACCATCGCGGCAAAGAATGTCGAATTGGACGAGCACCAAGCCTACCTCCACCCGGAGGCCCGGCCGGGCCGTTATGTGGTCCTGTCGGTGCAGGATACTGGCACCGGTATGCCGCCCGAGGTCTTGAAGCGCATCTTCGATCCCTTTTTTACGACCAAGGCGGTGGGCAAGGGCACCGGTCTGGGCCTGTCCACCGTCCTGGGCATCGCGAAAGGCCACGGTGGATTTGTCACGGTGTATAGCGAGCTGGGGCGCGGCTCGGTGTTCAAGGTTTACCTGCCCGCGCCGGCGGAAGAGGCGGTCCCGGTGGCGGACCAGCCTGCCGCCGCACCGCGCCAGGGCCGCGGGGAGCTGGTGCTGGTCGTGGATGACGAGCCGCAGATCTGCGATGCGACGCGGCTGACCCTCGAGGGGCAGAATTACCAGGTGCTGATGGCGCACAACGGCGAGGAGGCGGTGAAGCTCTTCCTCGAACACCAGGTCCATATCAGGCTGCTGCTGACCGATCTGATGATGCCAGTGATGGATGGGGTGGTGCTGATCCGCGCCCTGCGCACGATCCGGCCCAATCTGCCCGTGCTGGCCATGACCGGGCTGCAGCAGCACGAGCGGGAGGCGGAACTCGCCGCCATTGGTGTGACGGATATCCTCCTGAAACCCTGCGCCCCGCAGGATCTCCTGGCTGCCGTCCAGCACCAGCTGGGCGGCGATTAAGCGGGGACTCAGTCCTCTTGCGCGCCGCGGAACGAGCGGTACGCCAGGCCGGCCAGCCCGGCACCGAGTAGCGGGGCTGCCCAAAAGAGCCAGAGCTGGTGCAGCGCGAGCCCGCCCTGCAGGATGGCCGGGCCGGTGCTGCGGGCGGGATTGACCGAAGTATTAGTAATAGGGATACTAATCAGGTGGATGAGCGTCAGGCCGAGGCCGATGGCCAGCGGGGCAAAGCCCTTGGGCGCCCGCGTGTCCGTCGAACCGAGTATGATCAGCAAGAACATGAAGGTCATCGCGACCTCGGTCAGCAAGCTGGCGGCGAGGCCGTAGCCCGCGGGCGAGCCTTCGCCGTAGCCGTTGGCCGCGAGACCGCCGAGGTAGCCGGCCTTGCCGCTCGCGATCACATAGAGCAGGGCGGCGGCCGCCATCGCGCCGAGCACTTGGGCGATCATGTACGGCACGACGTCGCCGCCCTTGAAGCGACGGCCAACCCACAGGCCGAGCGAGACCGCCGGATTCAGATGACAGCCGGAGATGTGCCCGATGGCATAAGCCATGGTCAGCACGGTCAGGCCGAAGGCGAGGGCGACGCCGACCAAGCCGATGCCGGCGGGTAGCGAAGCGGCCAGCACCGCGCTGCCGCATCCGCCCAATACGAGCCAGAAAGTGCCGATGAATTCGGCGGCCATACGCTTGTTCAATGTCATGGGGAAGACCGGTTATAAGTTGAAGTCGTGGATCGGGCTGGATCACTCCAAATATAGGTAATTAACCCCAGTCAATGTTTAAAGCAACTGAGTCCTCGTAGGCGATTGATCGAGGCCATTTTATGTAAAAATAGGCCAAATCTGCCTAAAACTAATCAAAAATGCTCTGAAAATTGGCCTGAGTTATAGCTAAGGCCTGGATTTTATGGGGAGCTAAAAAACTCAGGGTAGTCGGGATAAATACCCTATTTGCGCGAAGAGAATGTGACGGATGCAACGCAGGCGGGCGGGAGGGTGGTAGTGAGGGTGTGGCCGAGGAGGCTGAAGCTAGACCAATCCCGGGCGGTGACGCGGTTGGGCTGTTCCGGGGTGTTGCAGGCCGTGAGCTCCGGAGCGGTGATGATGCGGCCGGTGGCGGTGACCCCTCCGGGCAGGCCGGGAATCGCGAGGCTGATGGCGAGCGGCTCGGCGGGATCGGTATGGGCGAGGGTGACAGTAATGGACTGGTCCGCGGCCTGCGAGGCGGCGACCGAGACGCGCGGATAGGGCATGTCACTGAAGTTGGATACCGGTATGTCGCCGGTGACGGCGAGGCGCGTGGCGTTCTGGTGCGGGCGGTAAAGGTGGAAGACGTGCCAGCTCGGGGTGAGGACGATCTTTTCCCCGTAGGTAAGGATCACGGAGTGGAGCACATTGATCATCTGCGCGACGTTGGCCATGCGGACGCGGTCGGCGTGGGCGATGAAGCAGTTGAGCGTGAGCGCGGCGACGAGCGCGTCGCGTACGGTCTGCTGTTGGAAGAGTTCGTTGGGCCGGCTGCCGGGTTCGGCCGTGTACCAGGAGCCCCATTCATCCACGATGAGGGCGATGCGTTTCTTCGCATCGTATTTGTCCATGATCTCGGCATGACGGCGCACGAGGCGGTCGATTTCCCAGGCGTGGGCCATGACGTGGTTCCAGCCCTGATGATCGAAGCGCGTGGCCCAGAACTCGGGCGGACAGCCGCCGTTCATGTAGTAGTGCAGCGTGAGCCCGCTCATGATCTCGGGGTGGAAACGCGGGGCGCCGCATTCGCGCATCATCACCTCGGTCCAGTGCCAGTCATCGACGCCCGGGCCGCAGCCAATGCGGTGAAGCGGCTCCTTCATGTAGCCGCCGAGGTAGGTGGCGTAGCGGCGGAATTCGTCGGCGTAATACTCGGCACGCATGTTGCCGCCGCAGCCCCAGCTCTCGTTGCCCACGCCCCAGTAGCGCACACGTGCTGGCTCGGGCCGGCCGTGGGCGGCGCGCAGGTCAGAGAGAGGCCGGCCGACCGGAGCGTTGAGGTACTCGAGCCAGTCGCGCATCTCCTGCACGGTGCCGGAGCCGACATTGCCGCAGATGACAGGTTCGCAGCCGACCTGTTCGCAGAAATCGATAAACTCGAGCGAGCCAAACTCGTTGGTCTCGGGAATGCCCCAGGTGTCGTTCATCATGCGCGGACGTTGGGCGCGCGGGCCGATGCCATCGCGCCAGTGGTACGCGTCGGCGAAACATCCGCCAGGCCAGCGCACATTGGGCACTTGGATCTCGCGCAATGCCGCCACGACATCCGAGCGGATGCCGCGGACGTTGGGAATGGACGAGTTTTCACCGACCCAGATACCCTCGTATACGCAGCGTCCGAGATGCTCGGCGAACTGCCCGAAAATGTGGCGGCTGATCTGCGGCGCCGCGGCTTCGGCGGACACGGTGAGGTGGAGCGGGGTGGAGCTCATGGCTGGGGGAGGACCAAATCAGATGACCTGACCGACTGGGGTGGGGTGGAAAACTGCCTTGGCTCTTGCCGGGCGATGCGGCCATTGTCCAGCCGCCATCGCCTTACACCCCTAAACGGCTATGTCATCCCCAAGCGCGCGAACTCCAAGGCCGCTGTATCAGCCGCCCGCTCCTGCCGGCGACCTGCGTGGCATGGTCCGACGTCGGTTGGTGGAGACGGCGCTTATGCAACTCGCGGCGGGCCGGGAGGCGCGCGCGAAGCTCGCGGATGCGGCGGCCTGGCGGGCGTACGGCGCGGGTTTGCGGCGGAAGTTTACGGCGTCGCTCGGGAGCATGGGCTTTCAAGCCGAGCGCGGACCGGTGCGCGCTCGTACGGTGGGGCGGAAGGACTGCGGGGCCTTCGCCATCGAAAACGTCGTGTTTGATTCACTGCCGGGTTGGTCCGTCAACGCCACGGTGTGGACGCCGGACCCGCGTCGCTGGGCCCCGCCGTGGCGCGTGATCATCACCCCCGTTGGACACAACGGTAAGTACAACCCCAGCGAGCAATTCCCTCCGCAGGTGTTCGCGGCCAACGGGTTTCTCGCGGTGTCGTTTGATCCGCCGGGCTTCGGCGAGAAGGCGCCGGGCAACGACCACTTCATCGACGGTGTACGCTGCTATCTCGGCGGACACAATCCGCTCGGCTTTTTCCTCGCCGATGTGTGCCGGGCGATCGACTACGCGGCGGGGCGGGCCGACACGGATCTGCGCGGAGGCGTGGCGGTGACGGGCGTGTCGGGCGGCGGCTTTTCTTCCATTGGCGCGGCCATCGTGGATCCGCGCGTAAGTGTGATCGGGCCTTCGTGTTTCGGTCTGCCCGACGAGGATCATCCGGTGCGCAACGGCTACGCGGGTTGCCCTGAGACGCAGTGGTTGGGGCGTTTCGCGGACGGCCTCGGGTTGGAGGAGCTGCTGATTGCGGCGCGTTTCGTGCCGACGCTGCTCATGACCGGCCGGCACGACTCGATCATCACCGTGGCGAGCATGCGCCGGCTGGCGTGCGGGGTGAAAGACGCGTATCGCGGCGCGGGCCTGGGCGAGCGGCTGGCGCTGTTGGTCGATGATTGCGGGCATGCCTATACGGTTGCGCAGGCCGGGGCCTTTGTGCGCTGGGTACGGCGTTGGTGGAATCTTTCGCCGCGCGCGCCGGTGCAGACGGTGCGCGGCGGGCCGCGCTTGTTGAAAATGGAGGAGCTGCAGTGTCGGCCGGCGCCAGGGCTGACGATGGCGCGGTTTGCTGCAGCGGATGCGCGACGGAGGCCAGGGTCGAAGAACCGGGCCGAGCTGATGAAACTGGCGAGGTTGGATGATATGAGACCTCTGCGCGCGGTGCGTGGCGAACCGGCAAATCTCTGGACGCATGAGCTGACGGAGCTGAGCCTGCGCGATGGGACGGACTGGGAGTTGCCCGCGACGCAGGTGCGGCGGTTGGCGGCCAAAGGTCCGGAGCAAGTCCTGATCTACTTCGATGCGCGCGGACGATGGAGCGCCTTGCATCAGTGGGGTTGGCTCAACCGCGCGGTGGAATTTTTCGCGCCAAGTCAACGTAACCTCGCCGCGATCTCGGTGGATCTGCCGGGCTGGGGCGACACGCGGCCGACGCCGTCGCCGTTCGATGTGGTGGGGTGGGGCGGGGTGGACCGCGGTCTGGCTTACCTGAGTGCGGCCACGGGATTTTCGCTGATGGCGCGGCGGCTGCACGACGCGGTGCGGGTGTTGCGGCATGTGCGGGCCGGACGGCCGAAGCGCCGGGTCTTTCTCGGCGGCCACGGTCTCGGCGCGAATATCGCGGCGCTCGCGGCGTGGCTGGATGGCCCGGTGGGCGGGCTCGTGCTCACGGAACCGCTCGTGGCGTTTGCGGAGCTCGCGACCGCGCCGAAGGTGGCGTGGCCGCACGATGCGTATTTCCCGGGCATCCTGAAAATCGCTGATTTTCCCGAGACGCTCCGTCTGGCGCGCACGCCGGCGATCGTCGTCGGCCCGCGCGATGCGACGATGGGCCTCGCGAGCCGGCGATTGTTTGAAAACATCCCGCGCTGTAAGGTGGTCCCCAGCGCGCTCAACGCCGTAAGCGAAACCACGCTCGTGCACTGGCTGCACGCACGCCTGAAATAAATCTGATATGGCCGCGCTCAAACTTATCGCCTGCGACGCCCTGGTGGGCCTGCCGAGGAAACCGTTTCCCTGGCTCCAACCCGATGCCGCGGACCTGCGCCTCGAACTCGACCGGCTCGACATCGCGCGCGCCGTGGTGCGGCACCGGCAGTGCCTCGAAAACGCGCCGCACTGGGGCAACGCCCTGCTGGCGCGCGAGGCTGCAACGGAGCCACGGTGGATCCCGGCGCGCTGCTTCACGCCTGACGGGGTGCCGGACGATTTTTCGCCGAAAGCCGATGTCACCGCCGCGCTGATGGAAGGGACGCGAGTGGGCTGGATGAGCCCGAAGGAGCATATGTTTTCGCCGCGGCCGTGGTGTGCCGGCGCGCTCTATGCGGAGCTGGCGGAGCGGCGGGTGCCATTGTTCATCGACTACCGCCAGCTGACGCCGGACGAGATCGATGAAATCCTGACGGCGTATCCGGCGTTGCGGCTCGTACTGCTCACGGTACCCCGGCTCGGCCGCAGCCGGAATCTCTACGCGCTGCTCGCGCGGCATCCGGCGCTGCGGCTCTGCCTGAGCTTCAGCTACTCGGTGCACGAGGGCCTGGAGGACCTCGTGGCGAAATTCGGGCCGGAGCGCTGGGTCTGGGGCAGCGGATATCCGGAGGCAGAAGCCGGGGCCTCGGTGACGCTGCTCACCTACAGCGCGATCCCGGAGGAGTCGAAGGCGCTGATTGCGCACGGCAACATCGAGCGGCTGCTGGCGGAGGTGATCGCATGAACGCTCTAGACAAATTTGCCGCCGCCGGTCGCAGCGGTGCGCCGCTGCACGACGAGGTCCTCATCGATGCGCATGGACACTTCGGGCACGGCCCGGATTTTCCGCTGATCCGCCCGACGGCAGAGGCACTTATCGCATCGATGGATCGCACCGGCATCCGCCTGACTGCGGTGAGTGCCATCCCGGCGATCTTTGGCGACGCGGAGCACGGCAACCAGATCGTGTCTGCGGCGTTGCGTGAGCATCCCGACCGGATCTTCGGTTACAACGTCGTGGATGTCGGTTATCCGGATCGGATCCAGCGGCAGCTCGAGCGCGGGCTCGCGCAGGGCTTTCGCGGGTTGAAAGTGTGGTCCTACGGCGCGCGCTCGGGCTTGCCCTACAATCATCCGAACTACGACCGAGTCTTCGCCTTTGCGGACGAGCACCGGCTGCCTGTGCTCGCGCATGTGTTCGGGCCGGAGCTGGACGAACTCGAAGGTCACATCAGGCGCCGCCCGGGTGCGCGCTGGCTCCTCGCGCACATCGGCTCGGCGGATCTGGAAAAATACATCCGTTTCGCACGCGAATTTCCGACGGCCTATGTCGAACTATGCCTCTCCGTCTGTCAGCGCGGATTGGTCGAGCACCTCGTGGCTGCCGGCATCGAGGACAAGGTGATCTGGGGGAGCGACGCGGTGTTTCTCAACCAGGCGAGCCAGCTCGGGCGCGTGCTGTTTGCGCAGATCCCGGTCGAGGCGAAGCGAAAGATCCTAGGGCTAAACGCGCGCAAGGTCCTCGGGCTGGCCGGTTGATTGGCTCATTTCATCCACGGCAAGGCGTCGAGATCGACGTTACCGCCGGTGAGAATGAGACCGGTGCGACGTGCGCGGACATCGACCTTGCCTTCGAGGATGGCGGCGTAGGGGACGGCGGCGGAGGGTTCGATGATGATCTTCATCGTTTCCCATACCGAGCGCATCGCGGCGATGATGCCCTCCTCGGAAACAGTCACGACGTCGTCCACGTGGCGACGCATCAGATCGAAGTTGGGCTCACCGACACTGGTGCGCAGGCCATCGGCAATCGTGTTGGCTTGGTCGATGGGAAGCCGCCGGCCGGCGCGGAACGATTCAGCGGCATCACCGGCGCCAGCAGGCTCGCAGGCGACGACCCGGATGCGGGGATTCAGCGCCTTGGCGGCGACGGCCGTGCCGACGAGCAATCCGCCGCCACCGACGGGACAGAGGATTGTGTCGAGATCGGCGATATCCTCCATGAGCTCAATGACCGCGGTGCCCTGGCCGGCCATCACGCGGAAATCGGTGAACGGATGGATCATCGCCGCGCCGGTTTCGGCGACGATGCGGGCGCAGGTTGCCTCGCGGGCGGCGGTGGTCGGGGCGCAGAGCGTGATGCGGCCGCCGTAGCCCTCGACGGCGCGGAGTTTCGGGCGCGAGGAATTGTCGGGCATCACGATATATGCGGGGATGCCGCGGAGGCGCGCGGCGCGGGCGAGGGCGGCCGCATGGTTGCCGGAGGAGTGCGTGGCGACGCCATGCGCGGCCTCGGTGAGGGAGAAGACGGCGTTAGCGGCGCCGCGGGCCTTGAAGGCGCCGACCTTCTGGAAATTCTCGCACTTGAAAAACAGCGCACCGCCGGCGGCGGCATCGAGACGCGCACTGGTGAGGACGGGGGTGCGGTGGATGTGCGGACGGATGCGGTCGTGGGCGGCGCGGATGGCGGCGAGGTCAAGCGACATGGTCGCAGCTTGCGGGCGCGGCGGAGCGATGCAAACTTCCGCCATGGTCACGAAACTCCTCCACACCCGCATGCGGGTCAACGATCTCGCCCGCACCGTAAAGTTTTACCAGGACGCGCTGGGCCTGAAACTCACCCGCCAGCACACCTCGCCCCGCGGCGCGCAGCTCGCGTTTTTGCAGACTCCAAACAGCGACGAGGAAATCGAAATTTGCCAGATGCCGCCGGGCGCGCCCGCCGTGCAGGTGCAGCCCGACCTGATGCACCTCGCCTTTGAGGTGGAGGACCTCGCGGCATTTGCCGCCGCGCTGGAGAAGAAGGGCTTCGCGCTGAGCGACGGCCCGACCAAGACCGGCGGCGGCTCGGTGATCGCCTTCATCGACGCCCCGGAGGGCTACGAGGTGGAGCTGATCCAGCGCGCCAAGTAATCACTGGCGGCCGAATTTTCGCTCCCAGGCGAAGAGGTATTGCTGGGCGAGTCCGGCGAGCGGGCCGAAGTGGGTGCGGCCGAAGTGGGCGATCTGCGCAGGGCTCCAGCCATCGAGGCCGTAGCGCTGCGCCATGGCCTTGATGATCCACGTGTCCACGGGGAAGGCCTCGAGCTTGCCCGCGCCGAAGAGGAGGACGCAGTCGGCGACCTTTTCGCCGACGCCGGGGAGTTCGAGCAGGCGGGCCTTGGCCTCCGCGTAGGGCAGGTGCTCCGTTTCCTCCAGCCAGCCGGGGCGAGCGGCGAGGAAGAGCGCGGTCTCCTTGATGTAGCGCGCGCGGAAACCGAGCAGGCAGGCGCGCAGGTCGGGCTCGGGGATTTGCGCGAGCTCCGGCCACGTGGGCAGGCGGCGCAGGCCGGGCGAAGCGGGGAACGGTGCGCCATGGCGCTCGGCCAGGAGGGCGACCATCTGCTTGATCTGCACGATCTGCTTGGTGGCGCTGCAGAGGAAGCAGAGCAGCGTCTCGCCGAAGGGCTGGCGGGGGAGGCTGAGGCCGGGAAAGGCCGCGATGCACCGGGCGAGATGCGCGTCGCTGCGCCACGGCAGCGTGTCGGCGAGTTGGGTGAAGTCGTGGCCGCCGGTGAGGTAGGCAGGCAGGGCGGCGGCCGTGTGGGACTGGCGGCCGGCGGGCGCGGACCACTCCAACGTATCCACAAGACGGAGCTGAACGACGTGCTCCGACCAGAGGCCGTGCCAGATGCCGTCCTCGGCCTGCCGCCAGCGGAAGGTCTGGCCGCCGTCGAGCGTCTCGGCGAGCGTGCCGGGCGTGAAGCGCAGCGGGAGCGATTGCCAGTCCGACCAATCGGCCGGCGGGCGGGAGGGCGATGAACGGGTGGCGGGCAAGGGCTGCACGCTACCGGGAGTGGCGCGGCAGACAAGCCGGACACGCAGATGGCGCGGCCCGGCCCACGCAGGCCGGTCTTACTCCTTCGCGAGATTGATGTGGTTGCGCTCGAGGGTCGTGCCGATCTCGCGGTCGTAGAGCGCGATCGCATTGCGCGCGTCGGCCAAGGCGGCGGCGTGGCGGTTCTCCACCTCGACGAGGTTTTCCTGGAGATTCACGACGAAGAGGGTGTTGCTCGTGCCGGCGCGGAGGCGTTTTTCCTCGGCGTCGAGGGCCTGCTTGGCGAATTCGTAGGCTTCCTTGGTGGCGGTCACCCGCTTGCGGGTGGTCTCGATCTGGCCGGCGGCGGCGGTGACATTGAGGGCGATGTCGGACTCGAGGCGTTTGAGGTCGGCGTCGGCCTGACGGAGCGTGAGGCGGGCGGCGCGGGCGCGGCCCCGGCCCTCGGTGAAGGTGAGCGGCACGCTTACGACGACGCCGGCGGAGTAGGCGCGGTTGTCCTGATCGCGGACCTGCGCGCGGCTGGCGGCAAAGTCCCGGTCGAGTCCGGCGTAGCCGTAGCTGCCGACGAAATCGAGGCGGGGCAGCAGCTGGTTGCGCGCGAGCGAGTTGTTGGCCTCGTACTTTTTGATCCCGAGGCGCGCGGCCTGGTAATCCGGCCGGAGATTGAGGGCTTTCTGCAGATCCTCGGCGGGGTTGATCGGGGTGTCGGCCGCGGGCGGGAGCGGTTCGAGGTCGAGCGGCGTGCCGTCGGTCACGAAGTGATCCTCGCCGAGGAGCTTGCGGAGATAGTTGTCGGCATCGTGCATGGCGCGGTCGGCGTACAGGATCGCCTCGACCTGGAGGGCGACGCGGGCGCGGGCCTGCGTGACGTCGGCCTCGGACATGGCGCCGACCTTGAAACGCTTTTCGTTTTCCGTGAGGAGCTGCTGCGCGAGGCTGCGGGAGAACTCGGCGACACGGAGGTTTTCACGGGCGAGGAGGAGATTGTTGTAGGCCACGATGACGTTGGTCGTGGTGTTGATGACGGCGGCGCGGTAGTCCCACTCGGAGATGGAGCGGTCGGCGCGGGCGATGCGGAGATTGGCGAGGTTGGCGCCGAAGCCGAAGCCGCGCAGCAGCGGCTGCGTCACGGTGATGCCGCCGAAAGTGGAATAGCTGTTGGCAAAGGAGGTGATGACCGTCCGGTTGTTCACGGCGGTGCCGCCGATGCTGTAGGTGAGGCCCCAGGGCGTGAGGCCATCGAGGGTGAGGCCGTAGTTGTCGGTCTTGCCGAGCTGGGTGACGACGGGGTTGGAGGTGACGGGCGTCTCGGCCTCGGCATAGGAGCGCGAGAAATTGACCGCCGGGTCGAAGTGACCGAGGGCCGCAAGGTAGTTGGCGCGGGCGATGGGGCGGCCGAAGGCCTCGACCTTGATCACCTTGTTGCGCTCGAGGGCGAGGCGGATGGCGTCGTCGAGCGTGAGGCGTTTTTCCTGCGCGCCCGCGGTGAAGGCGAGCGCGAGGGCGGCGGCGAGGGCGAGGAGGCGGGTAAGGCGGAGGGACACGGGAAATAAATCGTAGTTACTTTAACATGACGCCATCAGCGAGGCGCACGATGCGGGTGCCGTAGCCGGCGTTTTCCTCGGAGTGCGTGACCTGCACGATGGTGACGCCGTCCTCGCGGTTGAGCTTGCGGAAGAGCTCCATGATCTCGCGACCCTGGTCGGAGTGGAGGTTGCCGGTGGGCTCGTCGGCAAGGAGCAGGCGGGGGCGGGCGACGAGGGCGCGCGCGATGCCCACGAGCTGCTGCTGGCCGCCGGAGAGCTGGTTGGGATAGAGGTCCTTCTTGCCGACGATGTGAAAACGGTCGAGCGCGTCGCACACGATGCTCTCGCGGTCTTTCTTCGGCGTGTCGCGGTAGGAGAGCGGCACCTCGAGGTTTTCGTACACGGTGAGGTCGTCGAGCAGATGGTAGCTCTGGAAGACAAAGCCGAGGTGCTTCTTCTGCAGCTCGAAGCGGCGGCGCTTGTCGAGCTTGTGCACGGGTTCGCCGGCGAGGAAGTACTCGCCGGTCCAGGCGTTGTCGTGGAGACCGAGGGTGTGGAGGAGCGTGGATTTCCCGGAGCCGGAGGGGCCCATGATCGAGAGGAAGTCGCCCTCCTGGATCTCGAGGTTGATGTTACGGAGGGCGTAGAAGGGCCCGCCTTTGAGGGGAAAAACGCGGTCGAGGTTACGGAGGGAAATCATAATCGAACACAATCGAACACTATTGGACAAATTACATGAACCAAGGCGCGAGCTTGGGGGAGACGCGGGGGCCGGGCTTGGTGGACGAGGGGGAGCTTGTGGGGGCCGGAGCGGGCTGGGCCGGGGCGCAGGAGGCCGGGGCGGGTTTGGCGGCGGGGGCGGGCGAGGCGGGTGCGGCGGACTCCTTGGCGGCGGGCTCGCAGTTCGCGGCGGTGGAGGGCTCGCTCGAGGCGGAGTGATCCGCGGTCAGCGCCTGCAACATGAGGGGCGCGGCAAACAGCAGGAGGGAAATGAGCTGGCTTTTCATGTGGGTTGGGCGGTTGGGAGGGCGGGGGCCGGCACCCATTTAGCAGCGGCCGTGCCATGGTGATTTTATGTATTTAAGTCGTTTATTATCAATAATAAGAAATTTATACCAACGCGACGCCCCTACGCGGACGGTCCGGTTGTGGAACGCGGGCATCCCGAAAGTGGGAAAGTGGGCGGAGCGGTGGGAAATGTCGGGTTGACCGGGGTGGGGAGGTGCGTCGTTTTTAAATAACCCATGATCCGCGTATTTGTTTCGGGCTGCTACGATATCGTGCATGCCGGTCACCTGCAGTTTTTCCGCGAAGCGCGGGCGCTGGGCGACCACCTGACGGTGTCCTTCGCGTCGGCCGAGGTGCTCTGGGTCCACAAGCACCGGCGCAGTTCCCTGCCCGACGACCACAAGCGCGCGCTGCTGGCGGCGCTCGACATGGTCGACGAAGTCGTGGTGGGCACCGGCACGGAGGAGGGGCTGGATTTCAAGGACGACTTCCTGCGGCTCCGCCCGCACATCCTCGCGGTAACGGAGGATGACAAATACGGCCCATTGAAACGCGCCCTGTGCGCGCAGGTCGGCGCGCGCTACGAGCTGCTGCCGAAGACCCCGCCGCAGTTCTCGCCCGTGTCCACGACCCAGATCGTGCGCTTCATCCGCGCCCCCGAAGAGGCGCCGCTGCGGGTGGACTTTGCCGGCGGCTGGCTCGATGTGCCGCGCTTCGCCCGCGCGGGCGCCTATGTGGTGAACTGCGCGATCTCGCCCACCGTGTCGCTGCGCGACTGGCCCTACGAGCGCAACGCGGGCCTCGGCGGCAGCGGCGCGTGGGCGCTGCTCAGCGGCCGCGACGGCGTGGGCGCGGAGCTCGACCTCGGCGTGGGCTGGCAGGACCCCGCGGTCATCGCCGAGGGCGGCCTGTGCGTCTGGCGCAGCGGCCAGCGGCCCGACTTGGAACTGAAGCACGACGCGGGGTTTTTGCGCGGACGCATGGCCCTGTACTGGACCGGCCGGCCGCACGACACGCCCGACCTGGCCAAGCTGCCGCGCGACTACGCGGCGATCGCGCGGGCCAGTGCCACCGCGCGCGACGCGGTGTGGCGGACCGACCTCAATCTCCTCGCCGACGCCGTGCGCCAATCCCATGCGGTGCAACGCGCCGAGGGCATGGCGGCGCTGCCGGGCGACATTGCCGGCGCCCTGGCGTGGAAGTACTGTGGCGGCGGCTTCGGCGGCTACGCGCTTTATCTCTTTGCCGATCCGGCGCAGCGCGACGCGGCGTGCACGCGGCCTGACTTCCGCCCCGTGGAGCCGTATCTGGCGCGGTGAGGTGGACGAAGCGAGGCCGCTCCGGCCTAGTCCAGGCGGAAAGACAAATTCTGCCTATTAGTTGACGATGAAAGTGATGGTCTGCCGCTGCACGCTGGCGACCGGCTGGCCGTCCTTCACGGCAGGATCATACTTCCACCGGACAATACAGGCGGCGGCGGCCTGGCCAAAGGCTTCCTTGGTGGCGCGAATCACCACGGGGTTAACGACGTCGCCATTGGCCTCCACGGTGAACTCCACGACGGCTTCACCGCTTATCCCCAGGAGCCGCAGCTCGCGCGGATAGACGGGCGCGACGCGGATGCGAGGGCGGGGCTGCCCTTCGGAGGGGGCGGCAGTTTGGCAACCGGCGAGACCGAGTGACAGGGCGACAAGACACAGGAGGAGATAGCGTTTCATGGGCACTCGCGTTGACTTCAGTTGAAGGCGATCTTCTCCCGCGTGCGGTAGTTGACGGGCTTCCCGCCCATCAGGGGCGTTTCATATTTCCAGCGGGAGACGCAGGCGAGGGCGGGCGCGATGAAGGCGGGATAGGTGGCCTCGATGGCCACGGCATTCACCACGTCGCCATTCCGGTTGATGGTGAACTCCACCACGACGTAGCCGGTGATCCCGGCCTGCCGCGCCGCAAACGGATACACGGGCTCCACGCGGGTCAGCAGCGCCGGCAGCCGGTCGAGCGTGCCCGGTGCGGCCTTCGCCGGGCTGGCGGCGGCGGGGGCCACGGCTGCGGCCGGCGTGGTGGGAGCGGTGGGCGGCGTGGTGCCGGTGGTCTCGCAGCCGGCGAGGCCGAGCGAGAGGACAGCGAGGCAGGATGTCAGCCAGGGTTTCATGGAAAAGGTGCCGCCGGGTTACTTGGTTTGGCCGAGCGAGAAAGTCAGACTCTGCTGCATCCGGCAGTTGACGGGATGGCCGTTCTTCATGCCGGGGCTGTATTTGCACCGGGAGATGGCGGCCAAGGCAGGCGCGGCGAGGGCGGGATGGGTGGCGCTCACGACAAAGGGAGCAACGACGTCGCCGTTCGTATCGATGATGAATTCCACCACGACCCGGCCTTCGATCCCCGCCTTGCGCAGATCATACGAGTAGTCCGCCTGGGCGACGAAGCGCTCTACCGGCCTCCGGTTGAGCAGCTCCGGCGGTTGCTCCGATGGAGTCGACGATCCCAAGGCTGCCGCGGGCGGTTCCGGGCGCGGCTCCGGTTTGTCCGCTGGAGCGGCGGTCGCGGATTTGGTCGGCGTGGCGGGGGCGGCGGGCGACGTGGTGCCGGTGGTCTCGCAGCCGGCGAGGCCGAGCAGGAGGAGGGCGAGGCAGAAACAGCCAAACGGTTTCATAAAACAACTCTATCGGGGGTGAAGGCGGGCGGGAAGGCGAGACGTTTACGCGACGGCTAAAAAGCATACTATTTGCGTAAGAAATTTATTTGGTGTGCTTTATGTAATTAATTCTTGTATCCATTATTTCTGACAGCTACGGAACGGATACGCTTTAAAGATGAAAAATACCTGCCGCCAGCTGGGTCTGATCCTTTTGTTTGCCCTCTCCGGTATCGCCGGGCGGGCCCAGGTATTTGCCGACCTGTCCTTTTCCGGCGGCAATGGCGCGCCGCTCAGCATCACGTTGAACTCGCCCTTGCACTTTACTTTGAGCGGATCGATCGCGAATGAGGAAAGCCCCTTTCTGAGCATTCCTCTTTTTGTTTTCAAAGGGGCCGGCAATCTCGTGACCGACGACACTTTGACCGGGTCCTTTTCGCTCTCGATCAACGGCACCCCGGTGGTGCCTTTCCCTCCGGGCACGTTTGACGAAGCTTTGGGGGTCGATCCTGCCGTCGTCTGGGGATCGGCTTCCGTTACCCGGTCCGGCGTCGTGGCCCCCGATGACCTGGTCCTGACGAGCCTCTATTTTCTCATTTCCACCACGCCAAACAGTTACGGCGACCTGCTCGATTCGCTGGGTGAGCCCAATCTTTTTTCCGGCGGCTATTTCGATCTAGGCGGCGGGACCCTGACCACGTCGTTGGCCTTCGCCGGCGCGCTCCCGGCGGATGGCTTGTACGAGGTGTACCCGGCCAGCTTCCTCGGGGTACCGTTCGACGGGATCACCGTCAGCGGCGGTGCGGCGGTGCCGGAGCCTTCGACCTACGCGGCATGGGCGGGTGTGGCCGTGCTCGGCGCGGCGCTCGTGGCGCGCCGCCGGAAACACGGGTGAAGCGCCCGGGCCCGCCCCGTGATGGGCTGACTCAGGCGCGAGCGGCCCGGCGACGGTAGAGCGCGAGGCCCAGGCCGGCGACACCCGCGAGCAACGCGTACGTGGAAGGCTCGGGGACGGGCGCGGAGGGATCGGTGAGGTTCACGCCGGCGGCGGTCGAGGCGATGCTCAGGCCGTCGGCCGCGGTGAAACGCCGGCCATTGGTGGAGAAATAGGGATAGAGGGCGGAGCTGCCGGCCAGGTCTGCGTTGGTTAGGCTGTAGGCGGCGGTCTGGGCCAGCAGCGAACCGACGGCACCGGTGGACTGGTTCACATCGTACACGTTCATCTGGAGCGTGAAGCTCGTGCCCGAGACGAAGGAGATGGTTTCCGAAAAATACAGCCAGTGCGTGTTGACTTCATCGCCGGGCAAATCACCGCCGTACAACGTATTAGTCGTGGCGTTGGCATACCACGAGTCACCGATGGCCGTCCCGATTGTGGACGTGTTGTTGGTCACGACATAGCCGCCGCCATGCGCCGAGATGCCGATGGCCTCCAGGGGCGCGGCGTAACTGTCGGCGTTGTCGTGGCCGCTGCCGGTGAGGATGGTGAAGCCCATACCGCCGTAGCCGGAGTTGAACTCATTCTTATAATACACCGAGAGGGTGTAGGTGTTGCCGGCGGCCACCTGGAAGCCTCCCTTGGAGATCCAGAGGTCATTGGTATCTTCGGGAAAGGTGAGGCCGCCCGAGCCGGCCAGGCCCCCGGTGGCGTTGTAGGTCCATTGCGGATCGGAATCGGCGTTGAAGTAGGTCGTGAGCTCGCCTGAGTTGTTGAAATTGAAGGTGGCCGTGGACTGGGCCAAGGCTGCCGGAACAGCAAACACGGCAGTGGCGAAGGCAAGGAGGGCGAGGCGTTTTTTCATGGGGTGGGGCGGGGTTAGGCCGTAATGTAACCGCACTATAATTAAGGAGAAAGGGGTGCCGGCGGGCAACCCCTTAGTTTACAAATGAATAGCCCCAAGCGCGCCGCCCGCCCTCACTCCGCCCGCAAGGCCACGAGCGGGTCCACGCGGCTGGCGCGGAGCGCGGGGAGCAGGCAGGCGAAAACCGCGGTGACGGCGAAGAGCACGGTGACGCCGCCGTAGATCAGCGGGTCGAAGGGCTCGACGGCGAAGAGCTGCGACGCCATGAGGCGCGCGACGACGGCGGCGAAGGCCAGGCCGATGACGAGGCCGAGGCCGACGAGCCTGAGCCCGCCGCGGAGGATCATCGCCACGACCGCGCCGGGCTGCGCGCCAAGCGCCATGCGGATGCCGATCTCACCGGTGCGCTGCGCCACCGCGTAAGCAAGGACCGAATACAAGCCGACGGCGGCGAGGACGAGGGCGAGGCCGGCGAAGATCACCGTGAGCGAGGCGACGATGCGCTGCGTGCCGAGGCTCTGCGCGACCGTGGCGTCCATCGTCTGGAAAAACGAGATGGGCTGGTCCTTGTCCACCGCGGCGACGGCGCTGCGGAGGATGGACTGGAGCGCGGCGGGATCGCCGTCGATCTTGGCCACGAGGCCCATGCCGGGGCGGCCGACCTGGCGCATGGAGTAGTAGATGGAGTCGGGCGGTGGGGCGTTGAGGCCGTTGCTCTTCACGTCGGCGACGATGCCGACGATCTCGACCTTGATGTCGGCGTCGCGCCCGCGGAGGAGGATTTTCCCCACGGCGGATTCGCCGGGGAAGAGCCGCTTGGCGAACGATTCGTTGATCACGCAGACGCCGGGAGCGCCGTCGCGGTCGTTGGCGTTGAAAGTGCGGCCCTCGCGCACGGGGATCTGGAGGAGTTTGAAATAGTCGTCGCTCGCGATGCAAAAGCCGGCGAGCGGCCGCTGCGAGAGCGGCAGCACGGGCCGGCCGCCGACGCTGTACGGCGAGACGGGGTTGCCGCCCGAGAGCGGCAGGCCGATGATGGCGGCGGCACCCTTCACCTGCGGATTGGCTGCGAGCCGGTCGATCACCTGGTTGAAGAAGAGGGCCTGCTCGGGGTTGGTCTTGTAGCGGTTGACCGGCACGCCGACGAAGGCCGCGGCGACGCCCTGCGCGTTGAAACCCGACGGCGTGCGCTGCAGGCGGAGAAAGCTGAAGAGCAGCAGGCCGGAGCCGACGAGGAGGACGACGGAGAGTGCGACCTCGGCCACGATGAGCGTGGCGCGGAAACGGCCGCCGCGCACGCCGGCGGAGGAGCCGCGGGCGGTGTCCTTGAGCGTCTCCGAAATCCGCTGGCCGGAAGCCTGCAACGCGGGCACGAAGCCGACGAGCAGCGCGCTGAGCACCGTGACGCCGCCGGTGAAGGCGAGCGCGGTCCAGTCGAGCGCGAGGTGCGTGTTGGGCGGGAGCTGTGCGGCGGAGGCCGACTCGATGGCCGAGAGCGCCCAGAGCGAGAAAAGCAGGCCGAGCGCGCCGGCCACCGCGGAGAAGACGAGGCTCTCGAGGAGGAACTGGCGGACAATCTGGCCGCGGGCGGCGCCGAGGGACTGGCGGACGGCGATCTCCTTCTGCCGCGCGGAGAGCCGGCCGAGGAAAAGGCTCGCGACGTTGGCGCAGGCGATGAGGAGGACGAAGGCGACGGCGCCGAGCAGCGTGTAGAACGTCGGCCGGAGGTTGCCGATCAACGTCTCGGTGAAGAGCCGGGCGTCGGTGTTGTTTTGCGCATCGAGGTGCGTGGAGAACTGCGTGCCGTAGTTTTTGCTGAGGGCGGCGAGCTCGGCGTTGGCCTGCGCGAGCGTGACGCCGGGCGCGAGGCGGGCGACGGGCTGGGTGTAGCTCGCGCCGTTTTGGATCTGCACCGGCGTGAGGCCGGCGACCTCGAAGGGCCGCGGCGCAAAGACCTGGGTCTGGCCGAAGGGATTGCTGAGCTTGGGCGGCATGACGCCGACGACCTGCCACGACTGGCCGTTGAGCTGGATCGTCTCGCCGATGATCGAGGCGCGGGAGCCGAAGCGCGTCTGCCAGAGCTCATAGCTCAGCAGCGCGACCGCGGGGCCGTTGGGCGCATCCTCGGCGGGCGTAAAGTTGCGGCCGAGCAGAGGGTGCAGCCCGAGGGTGGGGAAGAAGCTCGACGTGATGCGCAGGCCGCTGAGCTGCTCGGGCTCGCCGTTGCCCGTGAGCGTGAAGTTGTCGAAGGCGCTGTTGCCGACGGAGGAAAAGCTGCGCGCGTGCGTGCGGATTTCCTCGTAGCGGGGCCAGGAAAGGGCCGGGGCGTTGAAGTTGAGGTTGTTGTTCACCGTCCAGAGCGCGACGAGCGACGAAGGCTGCGGCAGCGTGACGGGGTTGAGGATGAGCCGGTTGAAAACCGTGAAGAGGGCGGTATTGGCGCCGATGCCAACGGCGATGGTGAGCACCGCGACGAGCGTGAATCCGGGGGTCTTGAGCAGGGAACGCAGGGCGTATTTGAGGTCGGTCAGCATGGAGTCCGGTAAAATGCAGGGACCGTGCCCGGGGCTTGGCGGCGTGGGCTAGCCCTTGGCGGACAATAGGATAAAATCGCGCGGCAGAAATCCGCCGGCGGCAGATGCCCCGAAACCGACACGGCGCCGTCCCACGTTTGGGACACTACCGGAAATCCGGTAGGAAAAAATATGTCGGCAGCCGCTGAAATCCGGCCTCATTGATAGATATCCTATGTTACGATACCCCGTTTGTCTCCGCCCGCTGCGTATCGCGGTACTGCTCTTCAGTCTGATGGCCATGGTGCCCGAAAGCGGAGCCACGACCGTGCTGGCGCCGGAGTTTCCGAAACTTGTGAGCGGCTCGGACTGCATCGTGCGCGCGGTGGTGAAGAACGTGACCTCGGTCAAAAAATCGCGCGGAGCGGGTCGCAGCGCGAAGATATTCACCGAGGTCGAGCTCACGGTGACCGAGGTGATCGCGGGCAACCCGCCGGCGAACCTCACGCTCGAGCTGCTCGGCGGCAAGGTCGGCGAGCAGGAGCTGACGGTGGAGGGCATGCCGCAGTTCCACGTGGGCGACGAGGACATCCTCTTCGTGAGCGGCAACGGGAAGAACATCAGCCCCCTCTACGGCATGATGCACGGCCGGTATCCGATCTTAAAGGATGCGACCGGCCGCCGCTACGTGGCGCGGTCCGACGGCGAGCCCCTCCGCACCACGGCGCAGATCAGCACCCCGATGGCCGAGGGCACGGCGGACACGCGCAGCGCGCAGGCGACCGCCTCGGCCCTGACGCCCGAGGATTTCATCGCCCAGATCAAGGCCGCGCCCCAGCTCACGACCCCCGCGCCCCGTGCGAATTAAATCCCTCCTCCGCCTCGCGATCATCCTGGCGGCCGGCTGGGCGCTCCTCGCGCCGGCCTTCGCCTACGTACTCATCAGGGATGCGAGCGGCGTCTATGTGATAACCTGGCCGCCGGGCTACGTGCCCATCCAGGTCAAGCTGTCGCAGGCGGCCACGCTTTCCGACGGCAACAGCCAGGCAAGCAGCGTGCTGGCCGCGATGCAGAGCTGGAACGCCGTGCTGGGCACGGTGCAGCTGGCCGGCACCGTCGCCGACGGCACCTATGCCTTGGACAACGCCATTAACGAAATCGCGATGGATACCGCGATCGACGGTGAGAGCTTCGACTCGGGGACCCTCGCCGTCACGCTGTCCGCCAGCAATGGCAACACGCGCACGGAGTCCGACATCGTCTTCAACCGCAATTTTACCTGGGACTCCTATCGCGGCAGCCTGCGCGTGGCTGAGGATATCCAACGCGTGGCCTTGCACGAACTCGGCCATGTACTGGGCCTCACCCATCCGGATGAGTACGGCCAGGCGGTTTCGGCCATCATGAACAGCCATGAGAGCTCGGTCTACACCCTGCTGAGCGACGACATCAACGGCGCACAGAAGCTCTATGGCTCACCCGGCTTCAAGCCGGTCAACGACAACTTTGCCAATGCCACGGTGCTCGTCTTGCCGGGCAACAGCCTCCAGGTGACCGGGACCAATGTCGGGGCCACCCGGGAGCCGGGTGAGACGAATCATGTCGGCGTCGCCCAAGGTCATTCAGTCTGGTGGAAGTGGACCGCGCCCAGCTCGGGCAGCGTGAGCGTCTCCACCTATGGCAGCAACTACGACACCGTGATGTCGGTGTACACCGGGACAGCGGTGAACGCCCTTACGCTGGTCGGTGAGAACGACGACGAAGAACCGTCTGCGCAATTCTCCGGCCCGGGCCGCAAGCGCACGAGCCTGGTGACTTTCAATGCGGTCGATGGCGTGACCTACTACGTTGCGGTCGATGGCTGGGGAAATATATCCAATAATGCGATACCATATTCCGGTGCGATCACGCTGACGGTGAACTTCGGTGGGGCGGTGCCACCGGTGATAAGCACCCAGCCCGGCAGCAAAAACGTCTATGAGGGGGATTTGGTGACGTTCAGCGTCTATGCCACCTCGGTCGGGTCCACGCTCAACTACCGCTGGCAGTGGCTGCCCAATGGCACGACGAACTGGGTTTCACTCTCCGACGCCGGCAACTTGTCGGGCTCCACGAGCAACATGCTGTGGATCGACAAAGTGCTCATCGCCGGTTCGGGTGATCAGTTTCGCTGTGTAATCACGAACAGCTCGGGCGGCACCGTCACCAGCGATGCGGCCACCCTTACGGTGAAGCCGTTGCCCTTGCCCACGGTGGGTGAACTCTGGATCAGCACGGATGCCAGCAGCTACACGGCCCAGATCTTCTCGAGTGCCTCCACTCCCGGTGGATCCGCAATAACTTACCAATGGTACCACAATGGCGCGACGATACCCGGGCAGGTGGGTTCGAGCCTGGCTGTCCCGGCTATCGGCGGCGCCGAATTGGGCGAGTATTACGTGGCCGTAACCACCAGCGCCGGCACCGTCCTGAGTCCAACGAAGTCACTCACCGTACCGGCACCTGCCTACGGCACGCCGCCCGATTACAATTGGACCAAAGCGGTGGAGACGGATGGGGTCGTCTATTTCCTGTTTAAGAGCCCGGCTCAGATCGCCCGATACGATCTCAACAGCGAGGCATGGCTGCCGGCCTGGCCGCTGGCGCAGGCGGCCAGCGACCTGGTGATCGCCCAGGATGCGATCTATCTGGCGACCGGAACCAATGTCACTCGTTATGACCGCAGCTTTGGCTCACCTTCCGCTCTCATCACCGAGACGAAAGCCATCGTCGCCCTGATTCAGTCCGACAATTTTCTGGTGACGATCGTCCGGCAGTATTCCGACACCACGTTCACCTCTTACAATCGAATCACCGGGCAAAAGGTGGCTTCCGTAACCCAGAGCTATGCGTTGCAAGGCGATCAGATCACCTATGGCCCGGCGACCCATAGAATCTATGGCAGCACCACCGGAAGCCCGGCCAAGGCCGACAGCATCATGATCGGAGGGGACGGCGCCATCAGTGGATACATATCATCCCCGCAGGGGGAGAATTTCCCCCGGGTGGACCGGCTGATCGTGTTGCCCGGCGGGGCGCTGGCAGACACGGGCGGAATTGTCTATAATGGCAACGACCTGACCTACCAAGGCAGCCTGGGTGGTCTTCTGACCGACTTGGTGTCGGACGGAGCGGGCGGTTACTATGTGTTGCGCAGAGGAAAGGTCAGCGCGGTGGATAGCAGCTACCGTGAAACGGGTGTATCGAACGGCCACCTGAAGGAAGCCACCCGGATGTGGCGGCGAAACAATGTATTGTATCTGTTCGCTCAGCCGACGGCCAGCGGGGCCGTGCCAGCCGTTGAAAAGATGCAGTCGGGTGCATTCCCATCCGGCGTGCCGGTCGCAGCGGCTGATCCGGCGGCGGCAAGCCTGATCTCCTCGCAGTGGCTGATTGATGAACAAGGCGTGGTCTACATTTACAGCAAATTGGACCGGAATATCTACCGCTGGTCGGCGCAGACCAAGAGCTTCCTACCTTCCATCCCGTTGGTCAACTCACCTAATTATTTGGTCTATTCCGCGGAGAACCGGGCGCTTTATCTCGATGAGAACGACTACCAGATTCGCAGGATCCCGCTCGATACGGGAGATGTCAGACCCGTTCCGGCGGGAACAGCGCCGTTGGCCCTGACGGGGTTGGAAACGGCTGGCAACCTCCTGTGGCTCGGGATGAACAGCGTGCAGCTTGTCTCCCGGACAGGCCTTATTTTGAATAGCGCGGGTAGCCCGCTCCGATTTACCGCGCCGGTGTATCCGTCCAACTGGAATGCCTGGTGTCCGCCGACACGGCGAATGTACAGTGTATCCGGCGGTCTGACTTACTATCAGATTGATGCCGCCGGCGCATGGACCGCTTTCAAGACTTCCTCCGGCGGCAACATAAGCAGTGCTATGGCGCCCATCAGGGTGTCGGCTGACGGGAGCCGAGTCACCGATGGCTCCGGTCAGGTGTACGACGGCACCAGTCTTGTCCTGCTGGGAACACTGGCCAATGCCTATGCCGACGCGGCTTGGACGACGGCGGGCTTGCATACGGTGCGAAATGTCGGGGGAGCGACGGAACTGCAGAGCTGGTCGAGCGACACCTGGCGGTTAAAAGCGGATCGTGCCTTCCCAGGGATCCCGCTTCGTCTGCTCACGCTTCCCGACGGCAAGCTGTTGCTGGGCACCTTGCTGGCGGGGAAATTGAATCTGCGGGTGATCGAACCCGACACCTTCGCGGTCTTGTCCGGGCCGCCGGTGAGCACCAAGACGGCCCAGTCCATCACATTCGGCGGGCTCGCTGATGCCACGTACGGCGATGCACTGGTCACTCTCGGCGCGACCGCTTCCTCGGGTCTGCCGGTG
Organism: Verrucomicrobiota bacterium; assembly: GCA_018239845.1. Lineage (GTDB taxonomy): Bacteria > Verrucomicrobiota > Verrucomicrobiia > Opitutales > Opitutaceae > CAIRCN01. The sequence continues at coordinate 54,131 of JAFEGO010000053.1, read as the reverse complement.
AGTTACAACGTGGTAAGCGGACCGGCGACGGTCAGCGGCGGGACGGTGGTGCTGACCGGAGCCGGCACGGTGGTGATCCGGGCCAGCCAGGCTGGCGACAGCACTTATGAGGCCGCGATCAGCGTGGCGCGGAGTTTCACGGTGAGGAAGCCCTTGCTGCGTGCCGCGGCCGCGGACCAGACCCGAATCTATGGCGTGCCGAATCCAACCCTGAGCGTTGTTTACAGCGGTTTTATCGGCAAGGATACGGAAGCGGTCCTGACCTACAAACCCAGGGCGTCGACCACGGCTTCGACCTCTTCGGTCCCCGGCAACTATCCGATCACGCTCGCTGGCGGGGTATCGGACAACTACGATTTTGTCTATACGTCCGGCACGCTGACGGTGACGAAGGCGCCGCTGACGGTGAAGGCCGACAACATCGTGCGGGCGCAGGGCGCGGAAAATCCGCCGCTAACTCTGACCTACGCGGGCTTCGGCCTCGGCGATGGCCGGTCTTCGCTTACGGAGCGGCCGGTGGCAACGACCGCCGCGACGATCGACAGTCCGGTTGGGTTGTATCCGATCACGGTGACGGGCGGTTTTTCGGACATCTATGAGATAATCCGCGTAAACGGTACCCTCACGATCACCCCGCCGAGCTATAACAGGACTTATTTCGGCACGCTGGCCTCGAGCGGGTACTGGGCGCTCCAGGTACGTATCGACGGCACCGCGACCTATCTCGCCTACCTGCCCGGCCGGACCAGCGCGGTGGTCACCGAACTCACGGTGGCGACCGACGGTAGTTTCTCGGTGACGGGCACGGAGACTAAGCGCACGGCCCAGGCGGCCGGCGTGAGCGCCCTCGCATTGGCCTCGCCGGAAACGCCGGTGATCCATACCGGCGCGGCGGCGGGAGATTTCATCCTTACAGGTCAGATCACGGCCAATGGCGCGGTTACCGGCGCGCTCGGTGGCTTGGGCGAGACCTTCACCGGAGCGGCCGAGCCGGCCACGGGGCCGGCGCAGGCGCTGGTGGGTTACTACCGTGCGGCGGCGCTCAACACCGCGACGGGTGCGACCCACGTGATTGTCGGCGCCAGCGGCCAGGCGCTGGTGGTGACCACAACACCCTCGGCCGTCGATGGTGCCTTGGGCACGGTCAACGCCGACGGCCAGCTCTCGGTAACGACCAGCAGCGGGGCGGCGCTTTCCGTCGCGATCAATGCCGCGAGCCAGAGCGTCAGCGCCAGCCTCAAGCCGGCGGGCTCCAGCGCGCCCATCACCTACGCCGGTCTTTCCAATGCTGTGGTGCCCGACGCCCGGGTGATAAACCTTTCCGTGCGCACACCGGCAGGTACGGGCAGCCAGACGCTGATTGTCGGCTTCGTGGTGTCGGGCTCGGGCAGCAAGGCGCTCCTGCTGCGCGGTGTCGGACCCGGACTGCTGTCCCAAGGCGTGCCCAATGCCTTGGGCGATCCGACGATGCGGCTGCTCGACGCCTCCCAGGCGGAGCTGGCCGTCAACAACGACTGGGGCGGCTCGGCCCAGCTGGCGCAACTCTTCAGCTCCCTCGGCGCCTTCGCGCTGCCGTCCAATTCCAAGGACGCCGCGCTCTCCAACTCGATCGCCCCGGGGGCGTATTCCTGCCACGTTTATCCTAGTACGACGGGCAGCGGAGTCATCCTGGCTGAGTTTTACGATGCCGATACGGCGGCGCCGACTGCGAGCGTGGTGAACCTCTCCGCGCGCACGCAGGTGGGCACGGGCGGGGATATTTTGATCGCCGGCTTTGTGGTCGCGGGCAACGCGCCCAAGACGCTCCTCATCCGCGGCGTCGGTCCGACCCTGACCGCGCTCGGCGTGGGCGGGGCGCTGGCCGATCCGCAGCTCTACCTCTACAGCGGCTCGACGATCATCGCCAGCAATGACAACTGGGGCGGTACGGCGGAGTTCAAGACGGCCTTCGCCACGGTCGGCGCCGGTGCGCTGGCTGCGGACACCAGCAAGGACGCCGCGCTCCTCGTCACGCTGCAACCGGGCACCTACACCGCGCAGCTCTCCGGCGTGGGCGGCACGACGGGCGTCGGCTTGGTCGAGATCTACCTCATGCCTTGAGGCGGGCGCGCTACGGCGTGTAGCCGTGGCGCGCGAGCACCCACGCGGCTTCGTAGCCGTCGGCCTCCGAGAGGGTCTGGCCGCCGGCCAGCGTGCGCTGACGCTCGGCGCGCGCGGCGTCGGGCGGGCCCAGGCGGTTGAGCGCGCCGAGGGCGATGATCTCGGCGTCCACCGTGCGCACGGCGGTGAGGTTGCCGCTCAGCTCGAGGCGGAGGTCCGCGGTGATGGCCCGGGGCATGTCCGCCTCCACGGCCTCGGCGAATTTTTCGACGCTGCCCTGCGGTCCGGTGAGCAGGTGCAGGTGCTGCCAGAACTTCATCGTCGAGTTGGGGCCCACGCCGATGTACTGCATGCCGGTGGTGTAGCCGTCGCCGGTGGGGCGGTACGCCTCGAGCTCGGGCGGCACGGGCACGCCGCGCACCGAGCTCAGCCAGCCGCTGTGCGTCTGGAAGATCGTGCCGCCCTCGACGCTGGTGAGGAAGCGCAGGAAGTCCACGGCCTCGGCCTTGTGGGGGCTGTCCTTGTTGAGGTAAAACTCGACGCCGGTCGCGATGGCGCCGTCCTGGAAAGGGCCGCTGATGTACGGGCCGACCACGGGGTCGTCCTTCTGCGGCTGGGGGAAGCGCATGGCCTCGACGGGGAAGGGCGCGTTTTTCTTGAGGCTCGTGGCATCGAAGGTGCCGGCGTAGATGAAGAGCGCTTCGCCGCGCTGGAATTCCTGCACCGCGTCGTCGCGGCTGAGCTGGGCGTAACCGGGCTTCATCTGCATCACCATCTCGCGCGCGAGCGTGAGAGCGGCGCGCAACTCGGGGCGGCGGTAGCTCCAGCGTCCCAGCAGATAGTCGGTCATTGCCTGGCGGGGCTTGCGCGCGAGGTAGCCCTCGCGGTCGAGCGCGAGGTTCATGCCGGAGACGCTGCCCGCCATGGTGAAGTCGATGAGCCACTGGCCGTTGAGCAGCGAGCCGGCGAGGGGATGCACGACCGTGCCGGTGCGCCGGGCATAGTCATCGACCTGGGCGCAGATGGCGCGGAAGTCCGCCATTGTGCGCGGCGCGGCGCCGTGGCCGCCGGTGATGCGGTCGAGCAGCGGGCGGTTGCAAAACAGGCGGCTGCTGCCCTGCGTGACGGTGGCGGCGTAGATCTGCCCGATCTCCGGGCTCTGGGCGATCGCGAAATACAGGCCGTCGGCGAAGGTGAGGCGCCACGGGACTTTTTCGAGCGGCGTGCCGCGGTTGTAGGGGTTGGGCTCGGCCATGAGGCCGGTGAGCGGCTCGAAGTACCGCACGGGGATGTCGTTCACGCCGCCGATGAAGTAGGCGAATTCCACGAGGTCGGTGCCCATCCGGCCGCCGAAGTTCGAGCGGAGCCACGTGCGGTAGAGCGGCCCGGGCACCGTGACCTGCTCGACGTGCACGCGCGGGTTCAGCTCCTCGTAGCGGCGGATCACGGCGGCAAAGCCATCGGGCGGGCCCTGCTCGATCTGCCAGTGAGCCATGCGGATCGTCACCGGGCGCGACGACAGGAGCGGGGTGGAGCGCAGGTAAACCCAGCCGAGCGCCGCCAGATAGCCGGCGGCGAGGCTGCCGAGCGTGAGCCGGAGCTTGGTGCGCTTTTTCATGGCGCGTCCTGCCGCGCCGCGAGGTGCGGCGCGATCACGGCGAGTTTCTGCTTCACTTGGTAGGCGCGGGCATCGACTTCGTTTTCATCGAGGAAGCGCCGGTAGTACACGTCAGCCTGCGGCCAGTCACCGGCGCGGAGGGAGAGCTCGGCGATCTGCACCTGGAGATCGGCGCGCGGCACGCCGGCGAGCCCGCCGATGCGGTCGGCGGCGACGAGTTGCTCCAGCACTTCCGGCAGGGGCCGGCCGTGGAAGAGCTTGGCCCGGCCGATCACGATATGCAGGTCGCGGCGCAGCTCGGGCACGGTCAGGCGCGGCAGCAGCGATTCCGCGACGGCGATGCGCGCGGCCGGGGTCGCGGACTCGGCGAGGACGTAGAGCTGGAGCACGCCGAGCTTCACGAGGCCGAGCTGGGCCCAATAGCTCTGCGGATGGCGCGCGGCGAGCTGCTCGTACGCGTGCGCGGCGCGCACCGGATCGGGCGTCGGGAAATGCACCTGGTACAGCCGGCCGGTCAGGTAGGCCGCGGCATCCGCGATCTCGTCGTCACCGCGGGCAAGGTCGGTCAGCTGGGCGGCGACGTCGGTGAGCTTGGCCTCCGTCAGCGGCGGGTTGTCCAGCGTGGCGACGGCGTGGAGGAAGCGGTTTTCGTGATCGGGGGATTTTCCCGCTGGACCGAGCAGGGCCAGCGCATCGCCGGGTAGGTGCCTGGCTACGGCCTCCCACGCCGGCACCGGGTCGCCGGACAGCGGCGCAGCGGCCAAAAGTATCAATAAAAAGATACAATAAGGCGCATACAGGCGGCGCGTCGCGCGGGGAGCTGGCTGGGTGGGGGTGACCCGGAGCACACCGCCAGCGTGGCCCGCCGGGGAGCGGGCACAAGCCCGGAGCAGGCGTGATGACGGATTACGCCGACTGCAGGAAATCCCGGGCGGCGAGGAAGCCGCGCTGCTCGCCGGCGATCGTGCCGTTGTAGTCGCCGTCCTCGAGCTCGATGGAGACGTGGCCCTGGTAGCCGGCGGCCTTCAGTTCGGCGAAGAGCGCGGACCAAGGCGCGCGACCGGCCCCGGGGATCGTGTAGCGCCAGAACCAGCCGCCCCACGGCAAGCCGTCACCAAACGCGCCCGCCTGCTCGGTGCCGATATTGTAGAGGCGCTCGGCGTCGATGAAGGTGTCCTTGCCGTGCATGTGCACGACGTGCGGGGCGAACTCCTTGACGAAGCGCAGCGGGTCGATGCCCATGCGGATGAGGTGCGAGGGGTCGTAGTTGATGCCGAAATGCGGCGAGGCCGTCTCCTTTAAAAACGCGCGGTACGACTCGGGGTTGCAGCAATGGGCGTTGCAGCCGGGCCAGCCCTCGATGGCGAGGCGCGTATCGGTCTCCTTCAACGTGTCGCGGATCTGACCGTAGCTCTCGACCATGTAGCGGAAGGTTTCCTTGCGCGGCAGGTTCACGTCCTCGGCGAGCATCACGCCGAAGAGGATCTTCGCGCCCGCGGCGGCGGTCTCGCGGATGGCCTGCTGGGCGATGGCGACGGTGGCCTTACGCTTGCCGGCGTCGGCCGAGAGCATGCCCACCCACTCGGTGTTGAAGAGATCGATGGTGCCGACGGGCACGCCGGCCTGCGCCCACTCGCGGATCGTGCCGCGCTGGTTGGCAAAAATGTCCACGCAGGCGAAGCCGCTGGCCTTGGCCCAGGCGGCGGTTTCGGCGACGGGCCGGGCGGCGAGGGTGCCGGTGAGACGGAGACCGATGGTGAAACCACCGGTGCGGGTGTGGGCGACGGAGCTCATGGGGTAGGCCGCAAAAAAGCGCAGAAGCCGCCGAGGGAGACCAGAAAATTAAGTGTAATCCGTATTCCGGCTGGGCCGCGCCGGCTCGACCCGCTGACGATCGCGCGGGGAGCGCGTGCGGAGTTCGCGCGGCGAAAGGTGGAAGTGCCGGCGGAAAAGTTTCGAGAGCTGGTACTCGTCGTTAAGGCCGACGGCCGGGGCGATAGCCTTCACGGGCAGGCCGGAGGCGAGCATCATGGCGCGGGCGCGGTTCACGCGCATCAGCTGGAGCTCCTGCATCGGGGTGCGGCCGCCGAGGCGCTTGAATTTCCGCACGAAGGCGAATTTGCTCATGCGCACTCGCCGGGCAAGATCGTCCAAGTAAATCGCGCGCGCGAGGTTCTGCTGCATGTGCTGGCGCATCTCCTCGAGCCACGGGTCGCGCGGCGAGTGGCCGAGGCGCTGCACCTCGCTGAGCACGGCCGAGAGCAGGGGATCGATCCGCTCGTGGGCGACGCCGCCGCGGTGGTCGCGGAGCATCCAGGTCACCATCTGGCGCACGCGTGCATCGGCGTCACGCGTGCGGGTGGCGATGTTGGCCACGAGTGGCGCATCCGCCCGGAAGGCAATAAAGAAGGTGTTGACCGGGTCGGCCGGGTCGGAGGTTTCCTCGTGCGGCACACCGGCGCGGTAAAACAGCAGGTCGCCGGCCTCGCCCTGCACGGTCTCATCCGGCGTTTTCAGGGTCATTTTCCCACTGAGGATCACGATTAGCTCGTGGATGCGGTGGCTGTGGCTGGGCATGTGCCAGTCGCGCTGCGGCGTCACCTCGCCGACACTGAGGAATTCGCAGACGGTGGCTTTCATGGGGCAATTTCCGACAAGTCTTGGCAACCCCCGCCATTCACGCGAGCCCGGAATGCTGGTATGTTTTTCGTCCCCTTATGTCCCAAAAGAAAATCCGTTTAGCTTTCGCCGGTGTCGGCGGCATGGGCCAGGCTGCCCATCTGCGCAACTACGCTACGCTCCGTGATGACTGCGAAGTCGTCGCCCTCGCCGAGCAGCGTTCAGGCCTCGCCCAGGCCGTCGCGAAGAAATACAACGTGCCGAAGGTCTACAGCACGATCGCCGAGATGGTCGCCAACGAGAAGGTCGACGGCATCGTCGCCTCCCAGCCGTTTTGGCGCCACGGCATCATCGTCCCGGAGGTCGCCCGCGCGGGCGTGCCGGTCTTCACCGAAAAGCCCATCGCGGCCTCCGTCGCGGTCGGCGAGCGTATCGTCGAGTCCGTCGCCAAGAGCGGCACGTGGCACATGGTCGGCTACCACAAGCGCAGCGACCCGGCCACCGAGTACGCGCGCAAGACCATCCAGGAGCTCAAGGCTTCCGGCGAGCTCGGCAAGATGACCTACGTCCGCGTCTCCATGCCCCCGGGCGACTGGGTCGCCTCCGGCTGGATCGATAACATCGAGTCCACCGACAAGATGCCCGCGATGGAAAACGACCCCGCGCCGGCCGACATGGATGCCGCGACGGCCAAGGAGTACGAGGCCTTCGTCAATTACTACATCCATCAGGTGAACCTCATGCGCTTCCTCGTGGGTGAATCCTACAAGGTCACGTACGCCGACCCGGCGCGCGTGCTCCTCGTCGCGCACAGCGCCAGCGGCATCCCCTGCACGCTCGAGATGGCCGCCTACCAGACGACGATCGACTGGCAGGAGACGGCGCTCGTCGCCTTCGAAAAAGGCTACGTTAAGCTCAGCCTCCCCGCGCCGCTCGCGTACAACCGCCCCGGCAGCGTCGAGATCCTCAAGGACCCCGGCCAGGGCGCGACGCCCGTCACGCTGCACCCGCAGATGCCGTGGATGCACGCCATGCGCAACCAGGCCCTGAACTTCATCAAGGCCCTCCGCGGCGACATCAAGGCCCCCTGCTACTCCGCCGAGGCGCTCGAGGACATCCGCGTCGCCCGCGACTACATCCGTCTCCTGAAGGGAGTCTAACGCCATGGCCCTGAATTTCCGCAAACACGTGCTCGCCGCCGAGCGTTTCGAGTCGGCCGGCATCTTCGACGTCGATGGTGACGGCATTCCCGACATCGTCAGCGGCGCCTTCTGGTACCAAGGCCCGGACTTCAAGAAGCAGCACAAGATCGGCACCATCTTTGCCGCCGACGAGTACTACGACGACTTCTCCACCATCCCGATGGACATCAACGGCGACGGTCGCCTCGACTACATCACGGGTGGCTGGTGGGGCAACACGCTCCGCTGGCGCGAGAATCCCGGCGTGGCCGGCAAGGAGTGGCCGGAGCACATCATCGCCGAGACCGGCAACATCGAGACCACGCGCGCGTGGGACGTCGATGGCGACGGCGAACTCGAGATCGTGCCCAACACCCCGGGCAAGCCGCTCGTCGTTTACAAGCTGATCCGCGACGCCAACGGCAAGGGCACGGGCAAGTTCTCCACGCACAAGCTCAAGTTCAAGGGCCGCGAGAATGACCACCAGGGCCACGGCCTCGGCTTCGGCGACGTGACGGGCAACGGCCGCGGTGACTTCATCCTCACCAACGGCTGGCTCGAGGCCCCCGCCGATCCATACAACGGTGAGTGGATCTGGCACCCCGAGTTCAACCTCGGCCGCGCCCCCAGCGTGCCGATCCTCGTCGTCGACCTCAATGGCGACGGCAAGAACGAGCTCATCCTCGGCGAAGGCCACGGCTACGGCCTCAGCTGGTGGGATTACAAGATCGACGCCGCGGGCAAGCGCACCTGGACGCGCCACGAGATCGACCCCCTCAGCAGCCAGTATCACGACCTGCAGTGGGTCGACATCGACGGCGACGGCAAGCCGGAGCTCATCACGGGCAAGCGCTTCCGCGCCCACCCGCAGGGCGACGGCGGCGACAAGGATCCGTACGGCTGGTACGTCTTCAAGTGGACGGGCGAGTCGTTCGTGAAACACGTCGTGGACTTCGGCCCTATCGGCACCGGCAAGGGCCTCGGCATCCACTTCGCGGTCGGCGACCTCACCGGCAACGGCCGCCTCGACGTCGTGGCCCCCGGCAAGGACGGCCTCGTGATCTACTTCAACCAAGGCAACGACTAACCCCGAGTCGCTGACCCTGATTGGGACACGAATTGCACGAATTTTTCACGAAGTAAGATCATCGTCTGCTTCGTGGGAAATTCGTGTGATTCGTGTCCACCCCTTTTACCCCAGTACCCCATGAATATAGGCATGAACCTGCTGCTTTGGACGGCCAAAGTCACCGAAGCACACGACCCGCTTCTCGCGGACTTGAAGAAAACCGGCTACGACGGCGTCGAGATCCCCGTATTCGAAGGCACCTCGGCCGAGTACAAGGCCCTCGGCGGCAAACTGAAGAACCTCGGCCTCGGCGCGACGGCCGTCACGGTGATGGCGCCCGACGCCAGCCCGATCAGCGCCGACCCAAAAGTGCGGCAGGCGGCGGTGGACCGGCTCAAGTGGGTGCTGGACCGCTGCGCGGAGTTCAACTGCGAGGTGCTCTGCGGCCCGCTGCACTCGCCGCTCGGCGTCTTCAGCGGCACCGGCCCGACGGCCGACGAGCGCAAGCGCGGCGTCGAGACCTTCAAGCAGGTCGCGGAGCACGCCAAGGCGGCGAAAGTCACGCTCGCCGTGGAGTACCTCAATCGCTTCGAGAACTATTTCCTCACGACCGCGGCCGACACGTATCAATGGGTCGGTGACATCAATCACCCGTCCTGCGGCATGATGTGGGACACCTTCCACGCGCACATCGAGGAGAAGAATTCTCCCGCGGCGCTGGAGGCCATCGCCAAGCGCCTCGTGCACGTGCACCTGAGCGAAAACGACCGCGGCACGCCCGGCACCGGCCAGATCGCCTGGGCCGAGACCTTCGCGATACTGAAGAAGATCAAGTACGACCGCTGGCTCACGATCGAAGCCTTCGGCCGCGCGCTGCCGGATCTCGCCGCCGCGACCCGCGTGTGGCGCGATTTGTTTGCCGACCCGAAGGATGTCTACACGCAGGGCCTAGACTTCATTAAGCGCGGGATGAAGTGAGAGGAGAGCGGTAAGCGATAAGCTTTAAGCGGTAAGCGTGAGAGATGCAGGATCGGAAGTAGGGCGGGTCTTTGACCCGCCCTTCGACGCGAGAAGGCGGACGGGCCCCAAGGGCGGGTCGGAGACCCCGCCCTACTTTTGCACGGCGGTGCCATCCGCATTTCGTAAATTCCGTTCATTCTGTCTAAATCGGGTTTCTGATTTTTGACAGAATGGACAGAATGAACCGAAGGCCATCGAAAGGCTTGGCGGGAATGCGCACGGCTTGCACCCTGCGATCATGACCGAAGCCGATGGCCAGCGGACAGTGCACTGCGCGGATGCGATTCCGTGGATGCGGGAGCACGGCGTGATCGCCGGGGCGTGTGCGGTGACGTCGCTGCCGGACGTGTCGGAGGTGGGGATGAGTCTGGAAGCGTGGCGGCCGTGGTTTATCGATGCGGCGCGGCTGGTGGTGGAGGCGGTGCCGGATGGGAGCGCGGCAATTTTCTTCCAGAGCGACATCAAGCGCGACGGCGTCTGGATCGACAAAGGCGCGCTGGTGATGCGCGCGACGGAGGAGGCCGGCGCGCACGTGTTGTTTCACAAGATCGTGTGCCGCCGTCCGCCGGGGATGCTCACGTATGGCCGGCCCGGATTCACGCACATGATCGCGGTATCGCGGGCGTTGAAGTGTCCGGATGTGCTGGCGATCCCCGACGTGATCACCGATGCCGGCGAGCAAAAATGGGTGCGCGCGATGGGCGTGCGCGCGGCAGGTCACGCGGTGCGTTTCGCGAAGGAAGTCGTCGGCCCGGCGCTGGACTTGCAGCAAGGCCCGGTGATCTTCGATCCTTTCTGTGGCGTGGGCACGGTGCTGGCTGTGGCCAACACGCTCGGCCTCGAAGCGCTGGGTGTGGAGAAAAACCGCAAACGCGCGGAGCAGGCGCGGGCATTAACGGTGCGGACGGTGGAGCTGGGCTAAGGGCCGAAATCAGGGAGTCGCTGACCGGCCGATATTGTGGCTGATCACGTGAAGCTATTTGCCAATCTGGTAGATTAAATACCCGACGACGCAAAAGGCTGTCGCTCCGACTAAAACAAATACAAGGGCATCAATCCATACACTGCCGGTGAAGGTGCGCCTCGTCTCGAACTGCATCGCTTGTTCGACGGATTCACCGGCGCGCCGGCGCCGCAGATAGGCCCCTAAGTAAGGGGTCAAAAAGAGGACACACCAGATCGTAAATACGATATACCAAATGTAGAGACCGATGCTGAGTAGAGTTTCGAAGATATTGAAACCAAACGTCGCGTGATTCAACACGCGCAGCAACGAGAACATAAGCCAAGATGCGGCGAAAAAAACCGCTTCAGCCTTTCGGTTCTTCGTCTGCCATCTCTCCAAGCGGAGGATAATCTTTTCAAGAGCTGGCATGGCGACACGGGACTCTGGAAGTGAGACGTGGCTCAGCCAAACTCAAAACGGGATTACTCGCTGCGCAAAGCCACGATCGGGTCGACCTTGGTGGCGCGGCGGGCGGGGAGGAGGCAGGCGAAGAGGGCGACGAGGGCGAGGACGAGGGGGGCAATCGCGAGCGTCGACGGATCGGTGGCGGCGACGCCGTAGAGGAGTTGGGCGACGATGCGGCTGAGGGCGAGGTAGCCGAGGAGGCCGGCGGCGATGCCGACTGCGACGAGCAGGCCGCCTTGACGGAGGATGAGCGTGGCAATGTCCCGCGCGGTGGCGCCGAGGGCGAGGCGGATGCCAAACTCCGAGGTGCGCTGGGCGACGGAGAAGGCGAGGATGCCATACACGCCGAGGGCCGCGAGGAGGAGGGCGACGCCGCTGAAGAGTGAGAGCAGGACCATCGGCGCGCGGCGCGGCTGGGCGGCGTCTTCCATGCGTTGGCCCATCGTCTTCACGTCGAAGACGGGTTGGTCGGGATCGGCCTGACGGATAGCGTGGCGGACGCTCGCGGCGAGCGCGGCGGGATCGCCGGCAGTCTTCACGACGAGGACGAAGGCGGCTTCGGGATGCTGGGCATAGGGGAAATACAGCGTCTCCTTTTTGATGGCTTCCTCGAGGTTGCGGTTCTTCACCGGAGCGACGACGCCGACGACGATGCAAGGAGACTTGCCGGCGGTGTCGCCGCGGACGATGCGCTTGCCGATGGGGTCCTGGCCGGGCCAATAGCGGTCGGCGAGGACGCGGTCGATGACGACGACGGGCTGGGAACTTGCGGTGTCGGTGTCCGCGATCCAGCGACCACGGAGCAGCGTGAGACCGAGGGCGTGGAGGTAGCCGGAGTCCACCTGGCGGACCTGACCGTGCGGGATGGGCGCGCCGGGCGGGATAACAATATCGGGGCTCGTGTAGGAGCCTTGGTCATTATCACCGGAGAACGGCAGGGTCGTGGTGATGCCGGCGGCGGTGACGCCCGGGATGGCGCGGAGGGCGGAGACGGCGGAGTCGTGAAAGGCGATGTATTTTGCAGCGGCATCACGCTCCGGGACCGGGAGGGTGAGCTGCGCGGTGAGCACGCCACCGGGGGTGAAGCCGGGGGACTCGAGCTGGAGTTTTTGGAAACTCTTCACGAGGAGGCCGGCGGTAGAGAGCAGCATGACGGCGAGGGCGATCTCGGTGACGACAAGGATCGCACGCAGCGACTGCGTGCGGCGGCCGGCGGTGCCGCGGGCGCCGGCTTCCTTGAGACCGGCGGCGGCATCGGCGCGCGAGGCGGACCACGCGGGGAGCGCGCCAAAAATGAGGCCAGTGCCGAGCGCGCAGAGCAGGGTGAAGGCGAAGACAGTGGGGTCGAGGGCGATGCCCTCGGCGCGGGGGAGCGAGGAAAGGCCGAGCGCCTCGAGTCCGCCTACGCCCCAGACGGCGACGAGGAGGCCGAGAGCGCCGCCGAGGAGGAAGAGGATCAGGCTCTCGGTGAGCAGGAGCTGGATGAGTTTGCCGCGGGTGGCGCCGAGGGCGGCGCGGATGGCGAGCTCGCGTTCGCGCGAGACGGCGCGGGCGAGGAGCAGGCTGGCGACATTGGCGCAGCCGATGAGCAAGGCGGCGGCGACGCCGGCCTGCACGAGCCAGAGCATGCCGCGGATGTTCTCGACGTTCTGCTCGAGAAAGCCCTGGGTGCGGCCGCCAAAACCGGCGGTCTTCCAGAACCCGCTCAGCTGCGGAATGTGCTCCTCGTTGCGGCGCTCGATGAGATCGAGGTCGCGTTGCACGGAGGCGATGGTGGCCCCGGGCTTTAGCCGGGCGATCATCGTGGAGAATTCGTGGCCGCGCTCCGCGTCGGTGCGCTGCTCGGGTTTTATGCCGAAGGGCACCCAGACCTGCGCGCGCGGGGTGGGGAAGAAAAACGTCTCGGGCATCACGCCGATGACCGTGAGGGGCGTATTGGCGAGAAGGATCGATTTGCCGAGGATCGCGGGGTCGGCGCCAAAGCGATTTTTCCAAAGGCTGTGGCTGAGGACGACGACCTTGGGCGCGCCGGGTTTGGCGTCGTCTTCCGTGAAGACGCGACCGAGGGCGGCGCCAGTCTTGAGCGTCGTGAAGAGCGAAGGCGTGGCGGTGACGCCGTTGACGCGCTCGGGCTCGCCGCCGCCGCCGAGATTCCAGCCATAGCTGTAGTACATCGCGCTGTCGGCAAAGCCGCTCACCCCTTCGCGGCGATCCAGGTAATCAGGAATAGATACGCCGGCGTTCTGCAGACCCATGCCGGGATAAGTGTTATAGACATAGACGAGCTTTTCCGAGTCGGGCCACGGGTAGGGCTTTAGGAGGATCGCGTGGACGACGGAGAAGATCGCGCTGTTGGCGCCGATGCAGAGCGCCAACGTGAGGACGGCGACGAGGGTGAAGCCGGGGGTTTTGGCGAGGGAGCGGAGGGCGTGTTTCATGGCGGGAAAATGACGAATGCCTAATGTCTAATGACTAATGACGGAGGGACAGTGATAGCGGATGGACATGGGGCATTGGGCATTAGTCATTAGACATTGGTCATTCCGCGCGGAGCGCGGTCATCGGGTCGACTTTGGTGGCGCGGCGGGCGGGGAGGTAACAGGCGAGGGCGGCGATGACGGCGAGGAAGGCGGCCACGAGGATGAAGACGATGGGATCGGTGGCGTTGACCTCGAAGAGGAGGCTTTGGATCAGGCGCGTGAGGAAAAACGCGATGAGGAGGCCGACGCCGAGGCCGATGAGCGCGAGCTTGAGGCCCTCGCGGACGACCATCGCGACGACCTCGTGGGGCTGGGCGCCGAGAGCCAAGCGGATGCCGAATTCCTGGGTGCGTTGCGCGACGCCGTAGGCGATCACGCTGTAGATGCCCATGCCGGCGAGGATGAGGGAGAGCAGGGCGAAGGCGCCGAGCATCAGCATGACGAGACGCCGGTCGGCGATGGCGTCGGCGAGCTGTTGGGTGAAAGGCTGGATGTCGCCCAACGGCAGACCGGCGTCGAGGCTGTGCACGGCTTGGTTGAGTTCGGCGCGCAGGCTGGCGGTGGGACGCGGGCTTTGGACGACGACGGTGAGAAACTGACCGTCGAGCTGCAGCGACGGATAGTACATCTGGTCGGTCGGCGGCTCGCTGAGGCTCACACCGCGGTAGTCGGCGACGACGCCGACGATCTCGCGGGGGATGGAGGCGATGCCGGTGATGAGGCTGCGCCCCACGGGATTGGCGCCGTGGAAGAGGCGCTGCGCAAAGGATTCGTTGATGATGACGACGTTGGGCTTGTCGGTGCGATCTCGCGCGGTGAAGTCGCGGCCCTGTTTGATCTTCACGCCGAGGGTGGCGAAGTAGCCGGGATGGGTGGTGGTGCGGGCGACGATGGCGCGCTCCTGCATGGGCGGCAGGGCCTGCCCCATGACGGCGGCGGGTGAGCGCGCGCCGCCGCCGACGATCGGAAGACCGTTGGACGCGGACGCGAGCGTGACGCCGGGGATGGCGCGGATCTTTTCGAGGGCCTGTTCGAAGAAAATACCCTGGCGCTCGGTGGTCGGGTACTGGCCCTCCGGGAGCGCGAGATTGAAGACCGTGAGATTTTCCGCGCGGAAGCCCGGGTCGACGTGCTGGAGCCGGCGGAAACTGTCGATCAACAACGCGGCGCAGACGAGGACGACGAGCGAAAGAGCGATCTCGAGCACGAACAACGTGGAGCGGAAAACGCCGGCGTGGCGGCCGCCGGTGGAGCCGCGCGTGGCGTCCTTGAGCGATTCATTGGGGTCGGTGCGCGAAGCCTGAATCGCGGGGAAAACCCCAAGGAGCAGACCGGTGAGCAGCGAAAGCGCGCCGGCGAAGGCGAGGACGCGCACGTCGAGGTGGAGCTCGTTGGCGCGCGGGATGAAATCCGCCCCCGCACGGGCGAGAAGATCGAGACCCCAAATGGCGAGGAGCACGCCGATGGCGCCGGCGACGACGGCGAGGAATACACTTTCGCCGAGGAATTGGACGACGATGCGGCGGCGCGAGGCGCCGAGGGCGGAGCGGATGGCGATTTCCTTGCGCCGGGCGGCGAAGCGGGCGAGGAGGAGATTGGCGACGTTGAAGCAGGCGACGAGGAGCACGCAGCCGACCGCGGCGAGGAGCATCATAAACATCGGACGGGAGTTGCCCACCACGTCCTCCTGCAGGGAGATCACGCTGAGACCGCACTTGGCGTCGACCTTGTCGGAGAAAGCCTGGCTGTAGCGCGAATGGACGACGCGCAGCTGGTCGGCGGCCTGCGCGGCGGTGACCCCGGGCTTGAGGCGGCCGATGACATTGAGATAACCGGAGCCGCGATCGATCAGCTCCTGGGGCAGGCCCTCCTGCTCCTGCGGCCGCGGGACCCAGACCTGATTCTGGTCGAAAGGAGAGCCGAGCGGAGGCAGGACGCCGACGATCGTGGTGACGCGGCCGTCGAGATTGAGGGTCTGGCCGATGATGGCGGGATCGCCGCCAAAACGTTTCTGCCAATAGCCGTGATTGAGGACGGCGACGTTGCCTCCGCCGGGATTATCCTCAGCGACGGTGAAGGCGCGGCCGAGCAGCGGCTTTACGCCGAGCACGGTGAAGAACGAGGCCGTGACGCGCCGGGCCTGCACCTGCTCGGGATCGCCGCGGCCGGTGAGCGTGAAGCCGGTGAAAGACTGCGCGGCCAAGGCGGAGAAGGCCTCCGCCTGATCGCGGAAAGCCGTGTAACGCGGCCAGGATACGGCGGTCTGCTCCAGGCCCTTCTCGGCGAAGGAGCTGAAGACGCGCACAAGGCGGTCGGGCTGCGGGTAGGCCAGCGGTCGCAGGAAGAGCGTGTTGATCGCCGAGAAGAGGACGGTGTTGGCCCCGATGCCGAGCGCGAGCGCACCGAGGGCGAGGGCGGTGTAGCCGGGGGATTTGGCGAGCTGGCGGAGGAGGTGCTTCATGGCGGGTGGTTTACTCGGAACGGAGGGCGGTGAGGGGATCTACTTTCGTAGCGCGGCGGGCGGGGAGGAGGCAGGCGAGGGCGGAGACCAAGGCGAAGAGGGCGGTGATGCCGGCGAGGGTGAGGGGATCGCGCGTGCTGGTGTTATAGAGCATCGACTCGATGGCGCAGCTCAGCGCGAACGTGGCGAGGAGGCCGAGCGCAAGGCCCAGCGCGACGAGACGGGCGCCTTGAGTGAAGACCAGACGGAGGATTTCCCGCGGCTGCGCGCCGAGGGCGAGGCGGATGCCGAACTCGGACGTGCGCTGCGTGACCGTGTAGGCCATCACGCCGTAGATGCCGACGGCGGCGATCACGAGCGCGATGAGCGAAAACACGGTGAGGAGCAACGTGGCGAAGCGCTGACGCGCGATGCTGTCGGCCACGATGTCGCCGAGCGGCCGGACGGAGCCGACGGGCTGGTCCTTGTCCACGGCATACACGGTGGGGCGGAGAGTCGCCAGCAGGGCGGCGTCGGCATTGGCGGACGCGGTGCGGATGACGACGTTGAGGGTGTTGAAGGATTTCTGCGCGTAAGGTTCGTAGGCCTGGGCGGTGACAGGTTTTTCGACGCCGTACTGTTTGACGTCACCGACGATGCCGATGATCTCGCGCCAAGCATCGGGACCGACGGTGATATTGATGCGCTTGCCAATGGGATCTTCGTTCGGGAACTGCTGACGGGCAAGAGTCTCGCTGATGAGGGCGACGCGCGGGGCCTTGTCGGTGTCGCGGTCGGTGAAGAGACGGCCGCGGACGAGGCGGATGCCCATGGCTTGAAAGTAGCCGGGCGTGACCGCGTAGTAGTTGGCATTGGGCTGTTCGCTGGGGCCGAGCAGAGGGCGGCCATCGATGTTGAAGCCGAGGACCCAGTCGCCGAGGAGCGGCAGGGTGTGGGTGAGGCCGACGGACTGCACGCCGGGCGTGGCGGCGAGCTTCGCGAGCAGCGCGTCGGCAAAGGCGACGCGCTGGGAGAGGCCGGGATATTTCTTTTGCGGAAGCGTGAGGCGGAGGACCGTGGCGTGCTCGGGATTGAAGCCGGGATCGACGCGCGTGAGGCGGACGAAGCTGCGCAGGAGCAGGCCGGCACCGGTGAGCAGGACAAGGGCGAAGGCGATCTGCAGGACCACGATGGCATTGCGGATGCGACCCCGGGCACCGCCGGCCGTGGAGCCGCGCGTGCCCTGCTTGAGGGCCTCGTTGACATCGGTGCGCGCGGCGAACCACGCGGGCGCGAGACCGAAGATGAGTCCCGTGGCGATGCTGAGCACGAGGGCAAAAGCCAGCACACCGAGGTCGAGATGGATATCGGCAGTGCGGGGAAGATTGGAAGGAGCGAGGGCGAGCAGGGCATCGAGACCCCAGCGCGCGAGGAGGATGCCGGCGAGTCCGCCGAACAGCGCGAGCAGTACGCTCTCGGCGAGCAGCTGGCGGATGAGCCGCGCGCGGGACGCACCCAGGGCGGCGCGGATTGAGATCTCGCGGTGGCGCGCGGTGGCGCGGGCGAGAAGGAGGTTGGCGATATTGGCGCAGGCGATCAGGAGGACGCAAGCGACGGCGCCGAGCAGGATCCACAAAATGCCGCGCACATCGCGGACGCTGTAATCGAGCAGCGGCGTCGCGAAGGCTGACCAGCTCTTGTTGGTACTCGGGTATTGGCGCGCAAGACGGGCGGCGAGGACTTGGAGCTCCGCGTTGGCCTGGGCGGAGGTGACACCGGGTTTGAGGCGACCGATGACGCCCAGGTAGTGGGAATCACGATTGTCGTTGGCAGTATCCTCGGCGGTGAAAGCCATGGGGACCCAGGCGTCGATTTTATTCGCGAGGCCAAAGCCGGGCGGGGCGATGCCGACGACGGTGTAGGGCTCGCCGTTGAGCTGGAGAGAGCGGCCGATGACAGTGGCGTCGCCGCCATACACGCGCTGCCAGAACGGATGGCTGAGGATGACGACATGATTCTTGCCCACGGCGTCCTCCTCGGGGAGGAAGGTGCGGCCGAGAAACGGCTGGACGCCAAAGGTCTCGAAGTAACGGTCGGTGACCTTCAGCCCGATAAGGCGCTCGGGCTCGCCGTTGCCGGTGAGATTGAGCGGCGCGCCGGCGGCGGCGGCAAGGTTGGCGAAGGATTTCAGCTCCTTGCGCCAATCGAGAAAGTTGGGCGGGGAGCTGGAAAATTCCGGGAATTCAGGAAGTTTCGAGTCCTTGATGACGGTGAGCTGGCCGGGCCCGGGGTAATCGAGCGGGCGGAGGAGCACGCCATTGACGACGGAAAAAATGGCGGTGCACGCCCCGATGCCGAGGGCGAGCGTGAGGATCGCGATGGCGGTGAAGCCGGGCGCGGCCAGGAGCTGGCGGAAGGCGTGTTTCATTTTCTATCTTGGATTCCCGAATTTCGATTGAGCCCGATTAAAGAATACGTGCGGCGTCCGGAAGGCGGATACAGCGGTGGAACAGGCCCAAGGGCCAATGAACAATGCCTAATGACTAGTGATTGATGATGAGTGGTGAAAGGGTGCTGGCATTAGACATGGGTAATTGGACCTTCGTCATTCCGCCCGGAGGGCGGACATGGGGTCCACCTTGGTGGCGCGGCGGGCGGGGATGAAAGTCGCGAGGAAGGAGACGACGGCGAGGAGGGCGATGACCGCGATGTACGTCAGGGGGTCGCGGGGGCTGATGCCGAAGAGGAAGTTCTGCATGCCGGCGGCCAGCGCGTAGCTGAGACCGAGGGCCACGGCCAGGCCCAGGGCGAGGCCGAGGGCGAGCTGGAAGGCACCCTGCGCGAGGACCATTTTCAAAATGAGCCGGGCATCGGCGCCGAGGGCCATGCGGATGCCGAACTCCTGCGTGCGCTGGTTGACGGAGAAGGCCGTGACACCGTAGAGGCCGACGGAGGCGAGGATGACGGCGATGGCACCGAAGACGCCGAACATCACGACAAGAATGTAATTCTGTGCGATGAAGGCATCGAGGTTGGTCTTGGGCGTGGCGACGAAGTAGAGCGGTAGGTTGGGATCGACCTCGTTGACCGCGCGGCGGAGGGAGGTGGCGAAGGACTCGGGCAGGGCATCGCCGCGCAGCTTCACGATGATGGTGGCAAACTGGAGGCCGTTGATGACGGGCTTGCCATCGCCATAGACGAAGCCGCTGATCGGGATGTAGTAGCCGGTGTTGTCGATCCGGTTGTTGAACGGGCCGGTCATGCGGACGTCGGAGACGACGCCTATGATGGTGCGCCACGGATCGGTGACAGCGCCGTTGCTGCTCGTGGTGCGGAAGCGGCGGCCGAGCGGGCTCTCGTTGCCGAAGAACTTGTGCGCGAAGGTGGTGTTGACGATGGCGACGGGGAGTTTCACGTCGTTGTCATCCATCGTGAAGTCGCGGCCCTCGATGAGGCGCTGACCGATGGTGGCGAAGTAGCCGTCGCTCACGTTTTCGAAGTTGGCCTGCGGGCGGTCCTTGTCGTCCTTGTACTGCTTGCCCTCGAGCTCGATGGGGCCGTTGCCGGAGAAGACCATCTGGAAACGGTTGGTGAGGGCGACGGACTCGAGCGCGGGATGGGTGCGGACCTGCCGGAGGAGTTTTTCGAAGAAGAGAACGCGCGACTCGTTGGTGGGGTAATCGCCGGCCATGAGGCCCATGCGGGCGGAAAGGATCCCGGAGGTGTTGTAGCCGTAGTCGATGTGCTGCTGGCGCTGGATCGACTGGACCTGCAGGAGTGCCGCGATGAGGAGGACGCAGGTGAAGAGAATCTGGACCACCACGAGGGTCTTGGTGACGACGGCGATGCTGCGACCGGTATTGCCGCGGCCGGACTCCTTGAGGACATCGGAAGCATTGGCGCGGGAGGCCATGACGGCGGGAAGGAGACCGGAGACGACGGCCGAGAGGACGGTGACGCCGACGACGAAGAAGAGGACGGGCGGATCGAGGCGGAACGTCATCCACGCAGGGATGGGATTGTTGCCGGCATGCACGGCCTGGTCCACCCACTCGATGGTCCAGCTGGAAAGGCTGATGCCGATGACGGCGCCGAGGGCGGCGAGCAGGAGGCTCTCGGTGAGCATCTGGCGGACGAGACGGCTGCGGCTGGCGCCGAGGGAGGAGCGGATGGCGAGCTCCTTGGCGCGCAGGGTGGCGCGGGCGAACTGCATGTTCATCACGTTACCGCAGGCGATGAGCAGCACGGCGACGCAGAACGCAAGCATGAGGTAGAGCAGGCCGCTGAGCTGCGGGCCGGTGAAGGAGGCGATGAGCGGGCGGACGTAGCCGAGGCTGAACTGCTTGTTCTCGACGTAGGCCTTGGAGAAACGCTGGGCGATGCCCATGAGCTCGGCGTTGGCCTGCTCAAGGGAGACACCGGGCTTGAGCCGGGCGATGACGCTGACCGTGCTGATGGTGCGGTCGTTGCGGGGCTTGGGCGGGAACTCGGTGTTGATGGGGATCCAAAGCTCCTCGTTGGCGGGGAAGGAGAACTTCGGCGGCATGACGCCGATGACGGTGCCGCTGCGGCCGTTGACGCGGACGGCCTGGCCGATCACGGCGGGATTGCCGCCGAAATCGCGCTGCCAGATCTTGTCGCTGAGGATGATGGTCTTCGCGACGCCGGGGCGGTCGTCGTCGGCGACGAAATCGCGGCCGAGGGCGGGCGAGACGCCGAGCACGCGGAAGAAATCCCAGGTGACATAGCCGCCCTGCAGGCGCTGCGGATTGCCGTTGTAAGTGAGATTGACGGTGGAGCCGTTGAGGTAGGCGACGAGCGCGCTGTAGGACTTCTGCTGCTCCTTGAGCTCGATGAAGTCGGCGGTGGTGACGCGGGAGTTGAAATTGCCGGGGGAGAAGTCGGTGGGGTCGGCTAACTGGAGGTCAACCAGCTCGTCGGCACGGGGAAAGGCGAAGCCGCGGAGGAGGACGCCGTTGACCACCGAGAACTGGGTCGTGACGGCGCAGATGCCAATCGCGAGGACGAAGACGGCGAGGGCGCAGAAGGATTTTTCCTTGAGCAGGACGCGCAGGCCGATGCGGATGTCCTGGAAGAAGGTTTCGATGATCATGTTTCGGAGGTCGGAGTGCGCGGTTCGGAGATCGGGGATCTGCGGCAGGGACGCCGCAGTCACTAGGACTTTTTGACCAGATGGATGCTGCCGTTGACGGTGCGGGCGCGGAGGGCGGCGCGGGCGTCGCCGATGGCACCCTTCAGGCTGCTGCCGTGGATGCGGCCGCCGGAGAGCGTGAGGGGGAAATCGCAGTCCACGTAGCCGTTGACGACGGAGGCGTCGATGGCGGCGCCGGCGTTGGCGGGCAGGGTAACGGTGATGGAGCCGTTGGTGGTATCGAGGAAGAGACGCTGGCCGGCGGTGAGGGCGGCGAAGCTGGCGTTGAGCGAGCCGTTGACGGTCTCGAGCGTGGCGTTGCCGCGGAGGGCGGTGACGGTGATGCGGCCGTTGACGGTCGCGGCATTCACGGGACCGGCGAGGCCATCGAGCGTGAGGGCCGAATTGACCGTGCGGATGTGCGCGAGGTTGGCGGTGGCGGGGACGGTGATCTTGAAGGTGACGGCAGCGCGGATGTTGCTGCCGCTAAACCAGGCGCCGGGGCGCTTCGGCAAGTGGACCTTGATGGTTGCGGCGGCGGGAGCCGCGGTGTCGATGGTGAGCTCGATGAGCTTCAGCTCCTCGTCGGTCTTGGCGGATTTTTCGCCCTCGATGAGGATTTCATTTTTATCCCAGGTGCGGATCTCGACGGAGCCGTTGACGTTGTCGAGGGACAGCTCGCCGGTGGCGCTGAAAGGCGCGGTGCGGGAGAACGGCTCCTTGAAGGAATAGGAGTCGGCGTAGGCCGCGGTGGCGGTGAGGAGAGCGGCGGCGAGGAGGAAGAGAGATTTCATTTTTGTTTAGAAAGGATCACTCGGTGCGGAGGGCCTTGAGGGGATTGATGCGGGTGGCGCGACGGGCCGGGATCCAGCACGCGAGGAAGGCGGCGGCGGCGAGCACGGCGGGAGCGACGGTGAAGGCGACGGGGTCGGTGGCGCTCACGCGGTAGAGGAGGCTGCTCACGAGCTGGCCGGTGGCTACAGCGAGGATGAGGCCAAGGATGAGGCCGCAGACGAGCATCAGGGCGGCCTCACGGAGAATCATCCGGAGCACAGCAGAGGGCTGCGCGCCAAGGGCCATGCGGATGCCGATCTCGCGGGTGCGGCGGGCCACCGCGTAGGCCTTCACGCCGTAGATGCCGACGACGGCAAGGCCGAGAGCGAGACCGCCGAAGACGGAGAACAAGGCGGCACCTGCACGCACCAGCCAGATTTCTATGTTGCTGTCGAGGTGCTGTGTAAACGACTTCACATTCAGCACGGGCAGAGTGGGATCGAAATCGCGGACGGTGCGGCGCAGGAGATCGGCCGTGGCCATGGCGTCGGCAGGCGCGGTGGCGAAACGCACGAGGAAGTGGGTGTCGCTCTGGTAGCCGCGACTGAAAGGAAGGTAGATGTTGTTGCCGGGCTCCTTCTCAAAGAGCTTGCGCCGCACGGAGGGCACGATGCCGACGACCTCGATGGACTCGCCGGCCTTGATCTCGCCTGAGTCGGAGTCGCTGCTCATGTTGATGCCGCCGCCGCTGCCATTGCTCTTGGCGGTGGGGGCCTTGTTGGAGGCGTACTGGAGGTGCTGGCCGAGAGCGTCGCCCTCGGGCCAGAGCTGGCGGGCGAGTGCCTCGTCGATGATGGCGACGGGCGGCGCGCCGGCCTGGGTGGCCTCGGCGACGGTGAAGGCGCGGCCGCGCAGCAGGGGGAGACCGACGGTCTTGAAGTAGTCGGCGCCGACGCTGTTCCAACCGGCGAAGTACGCGAGACCCTCGGCGGCGGTGGCGGGCTTGGCGTCATCGGCGGGGTAGAGCCCGGCGCGCGAGATCCGTTTGCTCTGCGACATCATGCCGAAGGGCACGAGCGAGGAGATGCTGGCGCTTTCGACGCCGGGGAGGGCGGCGAGCCGCTCATTGAGACCGCGGTAGAGGTCGCGGGCGCGGGTGGGATTCTGACCGGCGAGGCTGGCATCGATCTCGATGAGCCAGGTGCGCTTGATGTCGAGGCCGACATCGACGTTGGCGGCCTTGTTGGCCCCGCGGATGAAGAGGGCGGCGGCGGTGAGGAGCGCGAGGGAAAGGGCGATCTGCACGACGACGAGCGGGTGGCGGGGGAGCCATTTCCAACGGCGGCGCACGGTGTCCTCGCCGGCGTGCTCCTTGAGGTCGGTCAGGACGTTGGCGCGGGAGAGCTTCAGCGCGGGCCCGAGGGCGAAGACGAGCGTGCCGAGCAGGCAGAAGACAAACGTGGCGGTGAGCACGATCGGACTGACGCCGGAAGGCATCACCAAGTCGAAGGGCATGAGTTTCAGCAACGACGCCACGAGCAGGTCGGTCGCCCAGAGCGAGAGCACGAGGCCGACCGCGCCGCCCATGACGGCGAGGACAAACCCCTCGGTGACGAGCTGGCGGATGATGCGGCTGCGGCCGCCGCCGAGGGCGAGGCGGATGGCGATCTCCTTGCGGCGGGCGGTGCCGCGGGCGAGAAGCATGTTGGCGAGATTGAGGCAGGCGACGAGGAGGACGACGGCGGCCATGCCGAGGAGCAGGGTGCCGAGCGTGGCGATGCCGCCATCCTCGTCCTGCGGAGTGTCGCTGCTGGAAAGACGGGAGAGCGGCGCGGTGATGAAGGTCTGGTCCTTCTGCTCAACCGGGAAGGCTTGCTCCAGATTGGCGGCGAGGGTGGCGATGGCGGGCTGGGCGGCCGCGGCAGTGAGGCCGGGCTTGAGGCGGCCGATGAGCATGAGGTCGCCGCCGGTGCGGCTGGCGAGCGCCTGGTGATCGGTCAGGGAGGCATTGACGACCTGATCGTACACGCCGAGCGGCAGCCAGAACTCGGGCGAGAAGAGCTGCATTGTGCCGGTAAAGCCCGCAGGCGTGATGCCAATGACCGTGAAGAGCCGGCCGTTGATGGTGACCGTGGATCCGATGAAGGCGGGATCGAGACCGTGCTTTTTCCAGGAACTGTAGCTGGCCACGGCGACGTTGATGTTGGCGCCGGGCTTTTCCTCGGCGGGGAGGAAGCCGCGGCCCTGGATGGGCGACACGCCGAGGACCGGGAAATAGTTGGAGGATACGAGATCGACGAAGGCCCGGCGGGCGTGGTCCTTCTCGCCGAGGCCGACAATGGAAAGATTGTGCGCGACGACGTCGGTGAAGACGGAATTCTTCTCGCGGATGTCGCGATACGTGGGATACGAGAAGGAGCGGTAGTTCTTGGGGTTCTTCTTGTCCTGGGAGAAGAGCTGGACGATCTCCGCGGGCTTCGTGTAGGCGGGCGGATCAAAGAGCAGGGCGTTGACGAGGCTGAAGACGGCGGAGTTGGCGCCGATGCCGAGGGCGAGCACGATGACTGCGGCGGCAGTGAAGCCGGGCGTCTTGGCGAGGGTGCGGAGGGCGAAGCGGAGATCGGAGAGCATGGGAGTGGAGAGCCGTAAGCTTTAAGCGGTAAGCTCTAAGCCCGGAGTGGAAGAGGTGGTGGTTGCGGCCTGAGGGTGGCGCCGGCCGCGGGCGCGGGAGATCAGGCCTGCTCGACCTGCTCCTGGACGACGCGGCCGTCGAAGATGTGGATCGTGCGGTCGGCGTGGCGCGCGAAACGTGTATCGTGCGTGACCATCACGATGGTGGCGCCGCCCTTGTGGAGGTCGGCGAGGAGCTGCATGACGGAGTCGCCGTTCTTCGAATCGAGGTTGCCGGTGGGCTCGTCGGCGAGGAGGACGGCGGGCTTGCCGGCGAGGGCGCGGGCCACGGCGACGCGCTGCTGCTGACCGCCGGAGAGCTGCGAGGGGAGATGCTTGGCGCGGTGGCCCATGCCGACCTTCTCGAGGGCCTCGAGGGCGGCGGCCTTGCGCTCGGCGGCGGGCATGCCGCGGTAGGTGAGGGGTAGCTCGACGTTTTCGAAGACGGTGAGGTCGCCGATGAGGTTGAACGACTGGAAGATGAAGCCGATCTCGCGGTTGCGGATGCGGGCGCGCTCGGGGAGCGAGAGACCCTGCACCGGACGGGAGTTGAGGACGTAGGTGCCGTCCGTGGGCGAGTCGAGGAGGCCGAGGATGGAGAGCAGCGTGGACTTGCCGCAACCGGAGGGGCCGGCGATGGCGACGTACTCGCCCTGGCGGATGTCCATGTGGATGCCCGAGAGGGCGTGGGTTTCAACTTCGTCGGTGAGGAAGACCTTGGTGACGCCTTCGAGCTTGATCAGGGATTGGCCGGACATGGTGGGTTGGTTTTGGATGTGAGACTGCGGGGTGAAAATCAGCGGGTGGTGTTCTCCGGGGTGTCGGTCGCGACGAGGGTCACGAGCGAGGCGAGGATGAGGAGGAGCGGGAGCATCGGGCGGAGTGGCGGCAGAAGCTAAACACGGGAGAGCGGCGAAAAGTTACAAAGATCAGTCGAGGCGCACCCGGTCGTTGGAGTCGTACTGCGACATGTCGGAGAGGATCACCCAGTCGCCGGGCTGGAGGCCGCGGACGATCTCGATGGTGTTGACGGAGCTGCGGCCGAGCTCGACCTGCACGCGGACGGCCTCGGTGGCGGAGTTCTTGTCGCCGACGAGTTTGAAGATGCCGACAGTGCTCTTCTCCTGGCCGAAGGCGGGGCGGCCGACGTACACGACGTCAGTCAGGCGCTCGAGCTCGATGGTGCCGTCAACCGAGAGGTCGGGGCGGGAGCCCTTGGGCAGCTCGCCGGAGAAGAGGACATCCACGGTGACGGTGCCGTTTTGCACGGAGGGGTCGATGCGGGAGACCTTGCCATCGACGACGCCGTTGCGCGTATCGACCTGCGCGAGCTGGCCGATGGCGATGTCCTTGGCCTGGGTCTCGGCGACGCGGATCTCGGCCTTGAGGCGCTTGGGATCGGCGACGCGGCAGAGGTTGGTGCCGGGCTGGATCTGGGAGCCGACATCGACCTCGGCGGGGATCAGCTGGAGCACGCCGGTCATGCCGGCGCGGACGGTGAGGGAGTCGAGTTCGTCGCGGCGGAGCTTGGCCTCGCCACGGAGACGGTCCACCTCGGCCTCCTTCACCGCGAGCTGCGGGGCGATGGACTCCTTGGTGAAGGCGTAGCGTTTTTGCTCGATGATGTTGCGGGTCTCGAGCTGGTCGGCGGTGACCTTGAGGAGCTTGAGGTCGAGGGCGGACACGAGGCCGTCCTTGAAGAGCTGCTCGTTGACCTCGGCCTTGAGCTTGGCCTGTTCGGCGTCGGCCTTGGCGGAGGCGGCGGTGGACTCGGCGAGGAGCACGGAGCTCTCCAACTGGACCTTGGTGCCTTCGAGGTCGGCGATGGCGGCCTTGAGGGCGGAGTCGGCGGTGGTGGCGGCCTGCTCCACCGAGGGGTTGCTGAGGAGGAGGATGACGCTATCGGGCGTGACGACGGCGCCGGGGCGGAGGACGATCTTGGCGACGCGACCCTGGGTGCGGGCGGCGATCCACGTGATCTCCTCGGGGACGAGGGTGCCGAGGCCGCGGACCTGGCGGAGCATCTCGCCGCGCTTCACATCGCCCATCCAGACGAGGTTGCGGGAAACGGTGGGGGCGGCGGGCTTGAGCCGCGCGAGCAGGACGGTGATGCCGATGAGCGCGAGGGCGGCGATCGAACCGTAGAAAATACGCTTCTTGAGTTTGGCTTTGGCTTGGGAGGGGCGCTGGATATCCATGCGGGGGGATAATTGCACGCCCCGTGCCAGTGCGGATGAAGTAATATAACTGATTAATTCATAATTAGTTAAAATTTAAGTAGAGCAGGCAGTGTGAAAGGATCGCAGCGAATGCGGGATTGCGTTGTCCCAAAAGTGGGATGGTTCCCGGCGGGCTTGTATCCGCGGGATGGCGCTGTTGCGCTGACGGCATGGACGCAAATCCCGCGCAGGCGAAGGTGGCAATCGTGACGGCGGCGAGCCGGGGAATCGGCGCCCATTGCGCGAGGACGTTGAAGGCCCGCGGCTATCACCTAAGTGTGATGGCGCGCAGCGAAGGCATCCACGCGCTCGCGGGAGAGCTGGATGCACTGGCCGTGCAAGGCTCGGTGAGCGGCGCAGCCGACTTGGAGCGCCTCGTGCAGGAGACCTTGGCGCGCTACGGCCGGATTGATGCGGTGGTGAACAATTCCGGTGACCCTGCGGGCGGCGAGTTGCTGGCGATCCCCGATGCGCAGTGGCAGGAGGTTTTCGAAATGTACCTGCTGAGCGTCATCCGCATGAGCCGGCTGGTCGTGCCGGTCATGACAGCGCAGAGCGGCGGTGCGATCGTCAACATCACGGGCTCGGACGGTCTGGAGCCCGACCCGCGCTGGCCGGTCGCGAGCACGCTGCGGGCGTCGATGTCGGCTTACACGAAACTCTTTGCCCGGCAATTTGGCGAAAAGAACATCCGCATGAACTGCGTGGCACCGAATGTGGTTTTCGATTTCGACCCCGCCAACGTGCGCGAGGATATCCGGCAAGAGGTGCCGATGCGCCGTCCGGCGCATTACCGCGAGGTGGCCGATGTGGTGGCGTTTCTCCTCTCGCCCGAGGCATCATATGTGACCGGCCAGACGCTCAACGTCGATGGGGGCCAGTCGCGGGCGCTGTAAGGCGTGGACTTGCGGCTCGCTTAGAAAAACTTGCCGCGTCAACTGCACTATCATTAGTAGTGCAGTTGATTTCCCGTTCTGTTGACTGCAAATCGGATTGCGCATCCCGGGGAGGAGTTCAGGACCTTATAAACCCCATCCCATGAAAACCCCGAGCGAGCAGGCGTGGATCAGCAACTGGCTCGAGAGCGTATGGCACGACGTGCGCTTTTCCCTGCGTTCGCTGCGGCGCTCACCGGCCTTCACGGCGACGGTTGTCGCCACGCTGGCGCTCTGCATCGGCGCCAATACGGCGATCATCTCGGTGCTGTACGGGCTCGTGCTCAAGCCGCTGCCTTATCCCCACCCGGAGCAGATCGTGGATGTGTACAACATGCGGCCCAAGGCGGGGCAGATGCACCTGGGCGTCGGTGCCGCGCAGTACCTCGACTACAAGGCCAATGCCGACCTGTTCTCGGACTTCGCGCTCTGGCGGGGCTGGATGTTCAACATCGGCGAGGACGGCGGCACGGCGCGCTATGTCGGCATGATCATCACGTCGGAGTATTTCTCCGTGGTGGGCGTGCGGCCGCTGATGGGGAGATTTTTCACCCCGGAAGAGTGCGAGCCGGGGAAGAGCAATGTGACGGTGCTGATGCAGTCGTACTGGGAAAAGCACTTCAATGCGGATCCGGCGATTGTGGGCAAGGAGGTGCGGCTCTCGGGCAAGCTGTGCACGATCGTCGGCGTGGCGCCGAAATCATTCGAGGAGCTGAGCGTCGCGCCGAATCTGGTCGTGCCGATGGAGTTCCGGCCGGAGCAGAAGAATCCGCAGTGGCGCGTGAGCAATATGGGCTCCCTGTATGCCCGGATCAAACCGGGCGTTACGCACGGTGCGGCGCTGGCGCAGCTGGCCGCGCTGGAGCAGCGGTTCCTCGGCACGGTGGCCAGTCCGCAGGTGCGCGATTTTCTTACCAGCGGCGGCCACCGCATGGGGCTGGAGCAGGTACGCGAGCAGCAGACGACGCCGGTGCGGAGCGGCCTGCTGATGCTGCAGGGCGGCGCGCTGCTGGTGCTGCTGCTCGGCTGCGTGAATGTCGCGAGCCTGATGCTGGCGCGCGCCAACACGCGGCAGGCCGAGTTTGCCGTGCGCGCTGCACTGGGGGCCGGGCGCGGCGTGCTGGCGCGGCAGCCGCTGATCGAGTCGGTGCTGCTCGCCCTGGCCGGCTCGGCGCTGGGTCTCGCACTGGCATGGGGCAGCCTGCGCGTGATCAACGTCTACATGGATAAGATCGTCTTCGGCATCCCGCCGGTGCGGGTCGATGCGGGCGTACTCGGCCTGACGCTGCTCGTTGCCTTCGTGGTGGCGCTGCTCATCGGCCTGTTGCCGATGGTGCGGGTGTGGCGGGCGCACAGTCTGCAGGGCGGCCTCCAGAGCGGCACGCGCGGCGCCTCGCGCGGCGGTGGCATTCGCGCGATGAGCAGCGTGCTCGTGGTCGCGCAGGTAGCGTTCGCCCTCATGCTGCTGATCGGCGCGGGCCTGCTCATGCGCAGCTTTGCCAAGGTGATGGCGATCAACCCCGGGTTTGATGCCAAGCAGGTGATCCACGTCCGCGTGGCGTACGATGCGGTCAACTTCAAGGACGATGCCGCGATCCAGGGCCTGCAGCAGCGGCTGTTGGAGAAGATGCGACAGATCCCCGGCGTGGAGCTGGTGGCCTACACGAGCGGCCAGCCCGGATTCAGCGACCAGACCATGACCCTGCCGATTTTGGGCCGGCCGGCCGGTAACGACAGCGTGGCGCCGACGGCGGTCGTCTTTGGCGTCTCGCCGGAGTATTTTCCGACGATGGGCATCCGCCTGATCGAAGGGCGGCTCTTCACGGAGGTCGATCAATTGCTCAAGGCGCGGCCGGCCACGATCGTGGACCGCAGGTTTGCCGAGCGTTATTTCCCGGGGCGGAGCCCGGTGGGCCAGATCTTCGCCTTCGGGCCGCCGGATGCGAAGCCGGAGACGCTGCCGATCATTGTCGGCGTGGTGGAGGTGGCGCGGGTGCGGGGGCTGGAAGATCCGGTCAATGCGCCGAATGTCTATTGGTCGATTGGCTCGTCATATACTTCGAATGGCCTCTCAATCGAGCTGCGCACGAAGCGGAGCTTTGAGGAGATGATGCCGCTGATCCGGGCGCAAGTGCGTGCAGTCGATCCCACACTACCGATCTACGGCGAGAAGACGATGCAGATGCAACTCGACGACCTCGCGGCCAACCGCCGCGGCATCCTTTGGCTGCTGGGCGCGTTTGCGGGGCTCGCGCTGATCCTGTCGGCCGTCGGCATCTACGGCATGCTGGCTTACGACGTGACGCAGCGGACCAAGGAGATCGGCATCCGCGGGGCCATCGGCGCCTCGCGCGAGCAGATCGTGGCGATGATTTTGAAACAGGGCCTGTTCAAGGCGGGCCTCGGCCTCGTGATCGGCCTGGCCGGCGCGCTGGTGCTGAGCCGGTTCATGGAAAAGCTGCTCTACGACGTAAAGCCGACGGACCCGGTGGTGTTTGTCGTCGTGGCCACAGTGCTGCTCGCGGTCGCCTTGTTGGCGAGCTGGCTGCCGGCGCGGCGGGCGGCGAAGGTGGACCCGATGGTGGCGCTGCGGTACGAGTAGAGAAGCTATAAGCGATAAGCTGTAAGCTTTAAGCGTGGTGTGGTCGGCCCGCGATAGGGCTGGAGTAGTGCGTTAAACCGGCAGCGTCAGCGTGGCGGTGCAGCCGGGGGCGTCGGTGCGGTTTTTCAGGACGAGGGAGCCGTTATGGTTCTCTGCGATCTGGCGGCAGAGCACGAGGCCGATGCCGGAGCCGGTGGGCTTGGTCGTGAAGAACGGGACGAAGAGATTGGTGGCGTTGGCGATGCCGGGGCCGTCGTCCTCGATCTGGATTTCGAGGGTGTTGCCGTGCTGGGCCCAACCGACGCGCACGCCGGCGGAGGGGCTGCCCGCGGCGCGCTGCTCGAGGGCGGCCTCGACGGCGTTTTTGATGAGGTTGATGAGGACCTGTTCGATCTGAGCGGCATCGCAGGCGATGGTGAGGTCGGGGCCGCCGAGGTTCTGCACGGCGAGGCGGGGTTCGAGGGCGACGACGCGCTGGAGGAGCGGGGCGACGGCGCAGGGGGCGAGGGTGGGGGCGGGGAGGCGCGCGAGCTTCGCGTAGGCCTGCATGAAGCGCGTGAGGCCGTCGGCGCGCGACTCGATGATCTCCAGGCCGGAGCGCAGGTCGTCTTCCCAGTCGGGCGCGCGCTTCTCGCGGCGGAGCAGGGTGCCGAGGCTGCCGGCGAGGGACTTGATCGGGGCGAGGGAGTTGTTGAGCTCATGGCCGAGCACGCGCACGAGGCGCTGCCACGCGCGGGCCTCCTCCTCGCGGAGGGTGCGGCTGAGGTCGGCGATGACGAGGAGGTGGTGCGGGCGGCCGCCCTCGCGAAATTCGCTGCGACGCATGCCCCAGCGGCCCGAGCCGCCGGGGAAGGTGAGGCTCAGCAGGCGGGTGGGCTCGCCCACGAGGCAGTCGCCGAGGCCGAGCTCGGCCGCATCACGACCGAGGATACGCTCAGCGGGCTTGCCGAGGAGGACCTGGCCGGCCTGGTTGGCGAGGCGGAGCTTGCCCGCGCTGTCGAAGGCGAAGATCGCGACCTCGATCTCCTCCATCACGGTGCGGAGGAGGGCCGTGGCCTCGAGCGCGCTGAGGCGCTGCTCCTGCAAGGTGCGGCTGAGGGTGTTGATTTCCACCATCACGTCGCCGAGGGGCTCGTCGCGATTGGCGCCGCGGGCCCGGACGGAGAAATCGCCCTCGCGCAGCGCGGAGAGCAGGTTGGCCATCGTCTGCAACGGCCGCACGACCCGCGCCTCCACCGCCGCGGCAAAGCCGAACCAGAAACCCAAAATCAGCAGCGAGAGCGTCCACTGCACCTTGCTCGCATGGTCTTCGCCCCAGAGCAGCCAGAGCGAAACCACGACGGCGGGCAGGCCGGCGAGCAGCGCTTGGAAAAACACCGCGCGCTCATGGGCGAGTCTGCGACGGTTGGGTTTGGTAGCCATCAGCGTGCTAGATTGCGTGGATCCTAATCACGGAATCTTTAACCACGGATGAACACAGATAGACACGGATAAAAACACTCCGTTATCCGTGTTTATCCGTGTTCATCCGTGGTTAAAATCTGGCTGAGGCCTGCAAAAGCTACAGCCCGTACTTCTCTAGGCGGCGGTAAAACGCGCTGCGGCTCAGGCCGAGTTCCTCGGCGGCGCGGCGGGCGTTGCCGTCGCAGCGGGCGAGGGTCTTCTTGATGAGAAAGGCTTCGACTTCCTCGATGCTCATTTCCTCGAGGCGGGGGGCGGCGTTGCTCGCGACGTTGAGGCCGAGGTCGGGGGCGCGGATGACCTTGCCCTGCGCCATGAGCACACCGCGCTCGATGGCGTGGTCGAGCTCGCGGACGTTGCCGGGCCAGCCGTAGTCCTTCATCGCGACGATGGCGGCTTCGTCGAAGCCGGTGATGGCCTTGCGGTAGCGCTCGACGTGCTGTTTCAGGAAATGCTGCGCGAGCAACTCGATGTCCTCGCGGCGCTCGCGGAGCGGCGGGAGGTGGATGTGGATCGTGTTGAGGCGGAAAAGGAGGTCCTGGCGGAAACGCCCGGCGGCCACCTCGGCGGCGAGGTCGGAATTGGTCGCGGAGACGAGGCGAACGCTGGCATGGCAGACGCGCGAGGAGCCGACGCGCTCGAACTCGCCGGTCTCGATCGTGCGCAGGAGCTTGGCCTGCTGGCTCATGGGGATGTTGCCGATCTCGTCCATGAAGAGCGTGCCGCCGTCGGCCAGCTCGAAGCGGCCGGCGCGGTCGCTCTTCGCGTCGGTGAACGCGCCCCGGACGTGGCCGAAGAGCTCGCTCTCGAACACGCCCTCGGGCAGGCCGCCCATGTTGACGGAGATGAAAGGCTTGCCGGAGCGCACGGAGACGGCGTGCAGGACCTGGGCGACGACGCCCTTGCCGGTGCCGTTTTCGCCGGTGATGAGGACGTTGGCATCGGACGGGCCGACGCGCGAAATGACCTCGAGCACAGGGCGCATCGCGGCGGACTGCGCGAGGAGGGTGGGGCCGCTCTTGCCGCCGGCGTTGCGGAGGAGCTGGTTTTCCTGCTCGAGGCGGCGGAAGGCGCGGACCGCGCTGCCGAGTTCGATCTGGTTTTTAACGATGGCGAGCAGGCGGGGATTGTCCCAAGGCTTGGTGACGAAGTCGCGCGCGCCGCGGCGCATGGCTTCGACGGCGACATCGACGCTGGCCCACGCGGTCATGACCACGATGGGGAGACTGGAGTCGAGGGCCTGGAGCTTGCTGAGGAGGTCGAGACCCTCCTGGCCGGACGTGGTGTCGCGCGCGTAGTTGAGGTCCATGAGGACCATCGCGAAATCGCGGGACTCGACGGCCTTGATGACCGTGGCGGGGGACTTGGCCGTCTCGATCTGATAGCCCTCGCACTTGAGCAGGAGGCGGAGGGCCTCCAACACATCGGGCTGGTCGTCAGCGATTAGGATGCGGGGCGCGGGAGTATCCGTTGCAGCCATGAGGCAAGTGACGAAGCGGGGTCAGGCAGAGTCAAGCGGCGAGACGGTGCGTCTCGGTGGTGGCGCGGGCGGTGCACGGCGCGGCGGACTTCAGCGCGATGCGGGTGCGGCGCGAGTAGTCGCCGACCAGCAGGAGGCCGAGGATGACGGCGGTGTAGGTGCCGATGACGGCTTCAGCCGTGACGGAGGCGGGCATGGGCACGCCGGCGACTTGGGCGAGAGCCACACTGGGGAGGCTGACGACGGTGAGGAGGGCGAGGACCTTGGTGAACTTGATCGTTTTCATGGTAGTGAAGTTATGCGCCCTATTTTGCACGCGCCGTGCCAAGTGATTTTCAGGTGTGTAAGATGCAGTGGTAGAGAGGATTAAAGTTTTACGTGGGTTTTGGAGCGGGAAGAAGTGAATCGGTCTTGGGAGCCGGTTATCCCGGGAATGGGATTTTTTCGGCGGCAAAACCGCTCGCGCGGCGCGGGACTCAAAAAAGGAGTCTAGAAAAACACTTGCCTCGCGCGGGTGGGCGGGTCTTTGTGACCCTTCCTTTGTTTCGGGCTGTAGCGTAGCCTGGTAGCGCGCTTGCATGGGGTGCAAGAGGTCGTGAGTTCGAATCTCACCAGCCCGACCATTTTCCCCTTGGATTTACGAGATGCCCCTGTGGCTCTCAATGACTGAGAGAGTTCAGTCCTTCGGGGTATTACGGCTTGCAATCGGGGTTATTTGGCGGTGCGCCAATATTGAACTCATTGTGGTTCAATTTCTTGCAGATTTTTAGTCGAGCCGCTTTATTCTAACCTTCTTTTCTGAATCAAGGCAGACGGTTGGCGTGTATCTGCAAAGAATGAAGAATTACGACGACGAAAAGCGCGCACACTAGAGTATATCCGAGGTATTTTTGCGTAAGTCCGGGGAGCTCTGATTTTATCTCCGCGGCTGAACCGAGCCATCTCGGTGCATACCTGATTTCGACTCTGAGTCCGAGATCGGGGCAATCGGTCCATGAGCGTGAGCGGAATTCATGATCCAATCCGGCGGTGTCCTTGAACCGCACTGTGGATGTATAGCCATGACCACCTCTGGAAGTCCAAGCTGTGGATTTCGTCACCATGCCAACCGAGGTTGTACCGCGATATTGGAGCCAAAGAAAAATGCAGGCGCGGAGAATACAAAAGGCTGTAGCGAAAGCTGCTCCCCCAGCCAAGGCCTTGAGTAGGAATTCATTCATTCTTGGAATGGTTCAGGATGACTGCTTCACATGATGGCACAATGCGATGCATTGTCAGGGGCTAACTTAACCCACGAGCGCTCCCAAGCCGTGCTGAGGGAGGATTCAGCCAGTCAGGTCGGTTGAAACTTGAACTGGTGATTTATACGAAATGCCAGAGGCCGCGCAGGAGGAAGGCGGTGCCCAAGGCGATCAGCAGAAACGAGGAGAGCGCGGGGGCTTTGTGCGCGAGGCGGCTGAGGGTGCCGGAGCGCTGCGTGACATGGCGGAGGCCCCACGCGGCGACCACGCCGACGGTGACCAAGGTGAGCGCGAGGCCCACGCTGAAGGCGGCCACGAGGGAAAAGCCGAGGGTGAATTTCTTCAGCTGCAGGCACACGAGCAGAATCGAGAGCGCGGCCGGGCAGGGCATCAGGCCGCCGGTCAGGCCGAAGAGGATGATCTGCGGCGTCGTCACGGCGCGGCCGGTGAAGCGACGCTCGATCTCCTCGGCGTGCGCGCGCGCATGGGCGTCGTCCGGCTCGTCGTCGTGCGTGTGCTCGGTGAACTCGGCGACGGCGGTGATCGCGCCGGTGCGCCCGCGGAGCACGATTTCCGCGCGGAAGGCATGGGGCTCGGGGATCGTCTCGTTGGATTCCCAGCCATCCGCCTGGCGCGTGAAGTGAAACTCCTGGGTCGAGCCGTCCGCCCGCGTGGTGCGGAGGAGCACGGGCTCGGTGGCGGGGGCGGTGGTGACGAGGCGGAAGCGCGGCGGCACGCCATCCTCATGGATGCTGAGGGTGGTCGTGCCCTCGGTGCCGGCGAGGGCCTTGGCCTCGTCGTGGTGGTGGTGATGGTGGTGATCCGCGCCGCGGCGCAGGCGCCAGAGGGTCCAGGCGGCCATGGCGATGACGATGACGCCGGTGCCGATCTGGAAATAGGGCTCGGTGGTCTCGACATTCCACTGGCTGCCGAATTTGAGCGCGAAGGCGGCGAGGGCCCAGATCACCACGGAGTGGGAGAGGGCGGCGGAGAGGCCCAGCAGGGCGGCCTGCAGTACGGTGCCGCGCACGGCGATGATGAAGGCGGCCATCATTGTCTTGGAGTGGCCCGGCTCGAGGCCGTGGAGCGCGCCGAGGAGCACGGCCACGGGGAGATAGAGCCACGCGTGGGCGGCGCCTTGCTGCAAAAGGGCATTGAAGTCCATGAAGGACCATGCCCCCACCCCCCTTATCAGGCAAGAATGCATTTGCAGTTTGAAAAGCGGGCGGCGGCGCGGCATCGATGGGGCATGTCGCACAATCCAGCAGACCCCGAGGCCGACCGGCGCGCGTTGCAGCTGCGGCTGCGCAAGATCACCGGCCAGCTCAAGGGCGTGGAGACGATGGTCGGCGGCGACTACGACTGCGGCGAAGTGCTGAACCAGCTCGTGTCAGCCCGCCGCGCGATCAAGTCGCTCGCGGAAAAGATCCTGCACGAGCACCTGGAGCACTGCCTGACGCATCCCGCCACGAGCGAGCAGGGCCGGCGGCAGCTGCGCGAAGTCGGCGAGATGCTGAAGCGCTACGTGGACTGAGCCGCGGTGGGGGCCGGCGCGACCCCCTGCCTCAGCCATCGCCTGATCGCCCGTCCGGGAAGTGACTGAAGGTGGGCGTTTTTGAAAGAACGTGCCCGATTTTAGCGCGCGGCTGACAGAAATGTAACGTCATTTATTGGCTGATATACAGGCATTAACATAAATGTGCCGGTTGCTCAACCGTGAGCGCATGAAAATTCGGGCACCTGTGGCCAAAACTCGGTCTAACGGAGGGCATGAATAATACCGCCTCCGCTGACCTCAGCCTGCGAAACGGACTTTGGTTCGCCGCGCTCGCCGCCACCATCGTCTTCGCCTCGGGCTCGCCGATGCCGGACTATCAGGGTGCGGTCCATTTTCAGAACGCGGACAAGATCGCCCACTTCTTTGTCTTCGGTCTCCTGGGCACGCTGGTGGCGCGCATCCCGTGGGTGCAGCGGCGCCGGCCACTGGGGATCTACACGGCGATCGTGATCGTCTCGGTCTTCGGCGCGACCGACGAAATCCACCAGCATTTCACTCCGTCGCGCAGCATGGATGTGTGGGACTGGGTGACGGACACAGCGGGCGCGGCACTGGCGGTGGCGATTTACGCGCACTGGCGCTGGTACCGCGGGACGCTGGAGCGGTCGGCGCGCGCGCTGTTTAAACGCCGCGTTGAAATCGCGGGCGAGCCGTGCGTAAT
The DNA here is from genome assembly GCA_018239845.1 of Verrucomicrobiota bacterium. GTDB lineage: Bacteria > Verrucomicrobiota > Verrucomicrobiia > Opitutales > Opitutaceae > CAIRCN01. The sequence goes on along the minus strand of JAFEGO010000053.1, from coordinate 17,440 downwards.
CCCGGTCAATGGATTCAGCCGAGGCGAAAACACGGATCGCGGAACTGCGCTCGCAGGTCGCGCGGCATGACGAGCTCTACTACCGGGGCGCGAAGCCGGAGATCAGCGATTTCGAGTACGACCAGCTGAAGCAAAAGCTGGCGGACCTCGAGGCGCGGTTCCCCGAGCATGCCAGCGCCGATTCGCCGACGCAGCGCGTGGGCGACGACCGGGTGCAGGGCTTCGTCGAGGTGGCGCACCGGCAGAAGATGCTCAGCCTCGACAACACCTACAACGAGGCGGAGCTGAGATCCTTCCACGCCCGGCTCGTGAAGCTGATCGAGACTGACGACGTGCGCTACACCGTCGAGCCCAAGATCGACGGCCTCGCGGTGAGCCTCACGTACGAGGAGGGGAAACTCGTCCGCGCCGTCACCCGCGGCAAGGGCGACCGCGGCGACGACATCACGCGCAACGTCCTCACGATCTCAGAGGCGATGCTGCCGCGGAAGCTGCACGGCGCCGCGCCACGCCTCGTGGAGATCCGCGGGGAAATTTATCTCACGCAGGCCGAGTTCGAGCGCATCAACGCCGAGCGCGCGGCGGCAGGGGAGGAGCTTTACGCCAACCCGCGCAACACGGCGGCGGGCACCATCAAGCAGCTCGACGTGACCGAGGTCGCGAAGCGGCGGCTCTCCATCGTGCTCTACAGCCTGGGCTATTGTGAGCCGCAGATGGTGGGCTCGCAGGTGGAGCTGCAAAAGCAGCTTCGCGCCTGGGGCCTGCCCGTGGTGGAGAAATACTGGATCGCCCGCGGCATCGACGAGGCTTGGGAAAAAATCGGCGAGCTGGACGGGCTCCGCCGCAGCTTCGCCTACGGCACCGACGGAGCGGTGGTGAAGCTCGACGATTTTGAGCTGCAGCGCGCAGCGGGTTTTACCGACAAGTCCCCGCGCTGGGCCATCGCCTACAAATATAAGCCCGACACCGCGCGCACGCGCCTCAAGTCGATCACGATCCAGGTCGGCAAGACGGGCATCCTCAGCCCCGTGGCCGAGCTGGAGCCGGTCTTCCTCTCGCTCAGCACGATCAGCCGCGCGACGCTGCACAACGAAAACGAGATCCGCGAAAAGGACATCCGCGTCGGCGACCTCGTTGAGATCGAGCGCGCGGGCGAGGTGATCCCGGCCGTGCTGCGCTCGTTCCCCGAGGAGCGCGTGGCCGGCGCGAAGGAGTTCGATCTCTACGAAGCGGTGGGCGGCAAGTGCCCGGTGTGCGGCTCGAAGATCGCGAAGATTGAGGTCGATACCGAGAGCGGGGTCGGCGCGGCGTGGAAGTGCCAGAACTACGACTGCCGCGCGCAGCGGGCGGGGCGGCTCGGCTTTTTCTGCAGCCGCCGCGCACTCGCGATCGACGGCCTCGGCGACACCGTGGCGGCCAAGCTCGTTGAGCTCGACCTCGTGCGCGATCCGCCGGACCTCTACGACATTTCACTCGAGACGCTTTCGACCCTCAACCTCGGCACCGCGGAGGAGCCGCGGGTCTTCGGCGAGAAAAACGCCACCAAACTCGTCACCGCCCGCGAGGCCGCGCGCACCCTGCCGCTCGAAAAATGGCTCTACGCGCTCAGCGTGCCCGACGTCGGCGAAAGCACCGCGCGCGAACTCGGGAAGCGCCACCGCACCTTTGCCGAGCTGGCTGACTCCGCCCTGCTGAAGGCCGTCCTGAAAAAAGCCGCGCTCGAGGAGGAGAAGGAAACGCAGAGCCCCAACTCGAAGAAAAACCCCGCGAAGGACGACGCAGAGAAGGAACGCCGCAAGGCCCGCCGCACCGAGATCGACGCCGAACTCGCGACACTCAACGAAGGCATCCTCGCCGGTGTGCCCTCGGACATTGGCCCGGCCGTGGCGCGCAGCACGCTGGACTTTTTCGCGAGCGAGCCCGGCCAGCGGTTGTTGGCGAAGTTGAAAAAACTCGGTATCGACCCGCAGGGTACGGTGCTGGAAGCGGGCGTCTTTACCGGCAAAACCTTCGTGCTGACCGGCACGCTGCCGACAATGAAGCGCGAGGAGGCCGAGCAAAAGATCCTCGCCGCCGGCGGCAAGGTGAGCGGCAGCGTGAGCAAGAAAACGAGCTACGTCCTCGCCGGCGCCGAAGCCGGCTCAAAGCTCGAAAAAGCGCAGTCCCTCGGCGTCCCGATCATCGACGAAGCGGAGTTTCTGCGGCTGGTGGGATAAGGATCAGCGCAGCCCCGTAACTATCGAAGATGAAATATTTGCTGGTATATCTTGGCGCCGTAATGGCCGTGTGGGCGCAGGCGGTACCCGTTCCGGGTACCGATGCGATAAAAACGGATACAACAACGATAAAATTCAACTACCCGGCGGAGCCCCACGAATACCTGTGGAAAATGATCGCGTGCGACGAGGCTGATGAAGGGGATATCGGCTCGCTTTACAACGCGTACCTGAACCTCCTTCAAAACCATGCAATCGGAACCCAGATTGGCGGTGCGCCCGATTCCGAGGTCTCGTTTCCGGTTTCGAGGGCCGCTGTGGCCAATAAGGATTATGTCATTGCGAGTCTCGCCTACTACGTTGCCCCGAACGAACTCCGGGGTTTCGAGATCAGTTTTCCCCGGCAGGCGCTGGAGTTGAAGGGGCGGCGCTACGTATTGAAGGAGCGGTTGGTCCTGGCAGGAGAAGATTTCAAGCAGGCGATACACCTGTTGACGCTAAAGAGGATGAAATAGCCTTGGTGCGGCTCAGGGCTGGTGCTGCTCGCGGCCTTTTGATATAATCAGTACACAGCATGATGGCTGGGGTTCTTTGACATCTGGCCCATCGCTTCGATAGGTTCTGGGCCCAATGGTCAGGGCTTTCAGTATCTGACACTATCGGACAAATGCTGGGTTTTGGTCGATATTGTCCGATTGCAGAAGCAATTTATGGACAGCGAATTGACCCCGAATTTGCGGGATTTTGTCCGATTGGACGCGCACCTCTCTGGGGGTGCCTTACTTGCCGAGGAGCTTGGCGACGATGAAGATCAGGATGGCGCCGCCGAGGCCGCCGCCGAAGAGGAGGTAGATGAGGGAGTAGCCGGCGGCGGCGAGGGGGAGGATGAGGGCGATCATGGGAGGAGCAGGGTTGAGGGTTTAGGCTTCGAGGATGACGTCGCGCTTAAGTGCGGCCTTCGCGCCGTGGCCGCCGCCGCAGGTGGCGGAGATGGCGCCGAGGACGAAGGCCACGAAGGCGCCGAGGGAGAAGATCGCGAGGACGTGCGCGGCTTTGTCCGCCGCCTCGCGCGCCTTGGCTGCGGCGTCTTGCTTGGCGGCTTCGAGGTCGCTGCGCAGGCGGTTGTAGCTGTCGGTCCACTGGTTCACGAGGCGCTCGGCATCGGCCTGGCTCAGGCCGCCGGCGTCGGTGAGGGTCTTGATCAAGGCGGCCTTGTTATCGGCCATCTTGTCCTGTTGGAGCGGATTGAAGAGGCGGGTCACGGCGAGGCCGATCTCGCGCTTGGCGCGCACGCTGGCGGCGCGATCGGTGTCGGCCGGGCGGCCGGCGGTAGCCTCGGAGACGAAGCTGCCGAGCAGGTCGCTATTATTCTTCGCGGCATCCTTGGCGAGATCGGTGGCGCCGCTCACGGCGGCTGCGACGGGTTTGCCGGCGGCGGAGAGGCCGCCGCCCACGAGCTTGGAGAGATCGCCCAAGGCCCAGCCGGCGCTGCCGGAAACGACGATGACGCCGGCGACGGTGGCCGCGCACCACACCAGAAAGCCGTGGAGCCGGCCGGAAGAGCGGGAGGCCACCGGCGTGAAACGTCCGGCGACCCAGCCGCCGAACCAGAGGGAGAACACGGCGCTCAACCCCTGCACCACGATCGCGCCCGTGCCGAGGTCGGCGACGGGATTGTCATTCGTGACAGGGTTGTAGATCGCGAAGCCGAGGCCCGCGCCGAGCATCATGAAGAGCACCTGCAGGGCCATCGCGGCGACCAGTCCGCCGAGGACGGCGGCCCAGGAAAGACGGCTCCGGTGATAGTGCGGGGAATCGACGGTGATGGTGGCGAGGCCGGTGGGAAGGGTGGTCGGTGAGTTCATGGGGTGGAGTGACGGCACGAGCCGTCACGACGACAGTCCCGGGCCGCCGGTGCGGGTTCCGGCCGACGGGAAAACCGCGCGGAATACGGGTTTTCCCGGATGCCCCGCCCCGGAATGAATCCGATCCTGGATACGCTGCTCCGGCTTTATTACAGCTGGTCGATCGCCTGGTCGGCGATCAGGGCGTCGGCGAGCTGGCGGTCCTGTTCCATGACGCCGCGGCGCTGGCGGTAAGCGAAGCGTTCGGCGCGGCGCTGGGCGAAACGGAAAAGCTGGCCGGCGGTCTGCTGCGCCCGCGGGGCGCCGCTGCGGAGCATCGCGGCGAGGGGGCGGCGGATGAAGCCGGGGAGGAAGCGCTCGACGAGTTCGTCCTCGGTGCTGCCGAAGAGGCAGGTCGAGCCCGGGTCGCCCTGACGGCCGGCGCGGCCCTGGAGCTGGCGGTCGATACGGCCGGACTCGTGGTACTCGGTCACGATGACGTGGAGGCCGCCGGCCTTGGCCACGCCAGTGCCGAGGCGGATGTCGGTGCCGCGGCCCGCCATGTTGGTGGCGATGGTGATGGCGGCGGGTTCGCCGGCGAGCTGCACGATGGCGGCCTCCTCCTTGTCGCGCACGGCGTTGAGGAGGGAGAAGGAGAGGTTGCGCGCGTGGAGCAGACGGCCGAGGTGTTCGCTCGCGGAAACGCTGCGCGTGCCGACGAGCACCGGGCGGCCCTGCGCGTGGACGGTCACGATCTGTTCGACGATGGCGGCCCACTTCGCGTCGGCCGTGGCGAAATACTGCGAGGGCCACGCGACCCGGAGGTTGGGGCGGTGTGGCGGGATGACGACGAAGGGCAGCTCGTAGATGCGCCAGAATTCGTTCGAGGCCTCGATGGCGGTACCGGTGATGCCGGAGAGCTGGCGGAAGAGCCGGTAGAAACGTTGGAAGCTCAGGCGCGCGAGCGACTCCGCGGGGTGCGTGATCGAGACGCCCTCCTTGGCTTCGACGGCCTGGTGCAGGCCCATGCGCCACGAGCGGCCGGGCATGAGGCGGCCGGTAAACTCGTCGACGATCACGACCTTGCCGTCGATGATGGTGTACTGCTTGTCGCGGAGGTAAAAGTGGCGGGCCTGCAACGCCTGGAGGACGAGCGTGGACATCCACGCCTGCCGGGCGAAGCGGCCGCCGTCGTGCTGCTGGCACCACGCGCGGATCTTGGCATGGCCGGCGTCGAGCAGCCTGACCTCCTTGAAGTGGAGGTTGATGTCGTAGTCCTCGCCGACGAGGAGGGTGGAGGCGAGGCGGTCGGAAACGGTGGAGGCCTCGATGAGCGCGGCACTCTCCTGCTCGCGGCTGATGATCAGGGGCGTGACGGCCTCGTCGATCATCTGGTTGTCGGCCTCGTCCACGATGGCGGTGTGGAGGCCGCGCTGGACGAGGTTGAAGTTGACCGAGGCGGGGCGGAGGAAACGCGCGACGGAGCGCCGGCCGGCGTCGGCCATCGGGCCGAGCTGAAGGCGGTCGCGGAGGAAGTCGGCGACGAGTTCCTTGGCCGTGGTGTAAACGATCTCGGCGGCGTAGTTGGCGCGGCGCTCGTCCTGCTCCATCGGGGCGGCGATGTGGCCGACCCGGAGGCGGCACATGCGGTAGAGCGGGGACAGCTCCTCGGCGTCGCGGGCGGCGAGGTAGTCGTTGGCGGTGATGACGTGGCAGGGCTGGCCGAGCCAGCCGGCGGGGATCGCGGCGAGGGCGATGGTGAGGGTCTTGCCCTCGCCGGTGGCCATCTCGACGAGCCGGCCGTTGGCGATGCCGAGGGCGCCCATAATCTGCACGCGGTAGGGCCGCACGCCCAGCTCGCGCCACGTGATCTCGACGATGGCGGGCAGTACCGCGGGAAACACCTCGCGCCACTTGCGGCCGGCGCGGCGGATGGTCCGGCGGTGCTCGGCGAGCAGCGCATGAAGATCGTCGGCGGACAGGCTGCGGAGCGTCTCGGCCTCCGCCTCGACGCGGCCCGCGGTCGCCCAAAGCTCGCGGCGGAAACGGACCCGGCTGCGCCACGCGCCCTGCGCGCGGTGCGCGAGCGCGTCGAGGCCCTCGGGCATCTTTTCCGGCCGCACCAGCTCGGTGCGCCGCACGTCGATCATCGGGGCGGGCATGGCGCGGCTTAGATCTGGTAGCGGTTCTGCATCATCTGGCGGACGGAGCGGTACCACTGCACGAGCAGCGGCGACCACGGCAGATCGAAACGGATGTACCCGGTGCGCCCCTGCCAGAGCAGGCGCGGACCGTCGCTGGCGATCGTGGCGCGGTCCACCTGCGCGACGACGAGGAAGAAAGGCTCGGCCGCGTGGCGGCCCTGCGCGTCATCGAGCTTCACCTTGACGGGGCCGCCCGCGGTCCAGCCGAGGGCGGGGCTGGGCAGGATATCCTGGCGGCCGGGGACGACGTGCCACGACGTCACGGCCACCTCGTGTCCGGCGGAACCGGTGAAGCGGACGTTGGAGCTGTGCTGGTCGCTGGCGAAGAGCTCGGCGGCGTACTCCTGCGGGATGACGGCGAAGAATTCCCAGTCCTTGCCCGTGCCGATGATGTCGCCGAGGGCCGAGCCGCGGGCGAGCCAGATATCGGTGAGATCCTCGGAGCGGGGCGAGACCCACTGGCCGGAGACGGGCGCGGTGAGGTTGAGCTCCTCGCGGTCGTGTTTCAGCTGGGCGAGCTGCGCCTCGACGGCCTCGCGGCGCTTGCGCATCGGGATGATGGCGGAGGGCAGGTTGTTGAGGACATCGCGCTCGCGGGCGAGGGTCTGCTCGCGGTTGGCCTCGACGGAGGCGATCACGAGGTCGAGCTCGGGATTGACGAGATGGGCGAGGGGCTGGCCGGCGGCGACGTTCTGCTCGGACTCGACTTGGAAGCCGGTGACCCAGCCCGCGGTGGGCGTGGAGACGACGCGCGAACCCGCGGCGCGCACGATGCCGCTGGCGCGGAAGTGGCGGGGGAAGGGGACGACGGCGAGGAGGAGGACGCAGAACGCGGCGAAGGCGCCGGAGACGAGCCACGCGCGCTTGCGCACGCGCTCGATGCGCGGCTCGCGGGCGAGATACTTGAAAGCCATCACCACCGGCAGCACGAAGGAGCCGATGAACGTGACGAGGCCGGCGAGCAGGCCGATGCCGAAGTAGCGGTCGGCGACGAGCAGGATGATCGAGACGGTGACGAAGAGCCGGTACACCCAGCTCGCGATGCCGTAGATGGCCAGCCACCACGCGTCGCGCCGGCTCCGGGCGATGGCGGTGGAGTGGGTGCCGCCGAAGGCGTAGCGCTCGACCACGTGCAGCAGGTGCCGCGCGGAGCGGGGCTGGAGGTTGGGCGAGTCGGTGAGGTCCGCGAGGATGTAGTAGCCGTCGAAGCGGAGCAGGGGATTGATGTTGAAGATGATCGTGGAGACGGAGGCCACGATCATGGCGTTGTAGCAGAGGCTGTTCAGCAGGCCGGGGCCGGTATTGGCCCATATAATACACGCGACGCCCGCGACGAAGAGCTCGGGGATCATGCCGGCGAGGCCGACGGCGATGCGCTTCCAGCGCTCGCGGAAGGCCCAGGCGGCGGTGGCGTCCACGTAGGGGATGGGCGTGAAGACGAGCAGGGTGATGCCCATCGCGTGGACCTCGCCGCCGAACTTCTTCACGCACGCCGCGTGGCCGAACTCATGCACGAGCTTGGTGAGCAGGAAGGCGAAGTAGAGGAGGAAGAGGTTGTTGGGATCGATGATGCCCTGGGTCTGGTCGCGGGCGCGGTCCCACTGGCCGCCGACCGCGGCGAGGCCGACGCCGACGACGGCGAGCCACAGGACGCCGGCGGCGGGCGTGAAGAGCCAGCGGAGGACGGGCCAGCAGCGGTTGAGCAGCGCGTCGGGGTCGAAGAGCGGGATGCGCAGGAAGAAGATGCCGAAGACCTGGGACTTGATCGTCTGGAGCAGGCGCTTGCGGTGGCGCTCGAAGAGCTGGCGCGTGTCGGCCGGCAGGTCGGAGATGATCAGGTTGGCCTGGTAGAGCTGGGCGAGGAGGGTGACGATCTCACCCTGGCCGGGCGCGCGGTCGGGATTGCGCTCGAGGCACCCCATCCAGATCTCCTCCATCGTCTGCGTGCCGTCGAGGCGGGCCACGATGTCGTAGGCCTCGGGTCGGAAGCGGAAGAACTGGTTGGTGAAACCGTCCTGCGCGATGTGCCAGCTCTCGCCGCGGAAGTACTGTTTGCGGATCGTGACGGAGGGGCGCAGGCGCAGGCGCTGGCCGGCGACGCGGTGCCACGATTCGCTGAAGAGGGCGCGTTGTTGGTCGCTCATGCGGGGCTCACCACCAGAGTTTGAGGCGCAGGAAGTCGATCAGGCGGTGCGTCGCGATCCAGAGCAGGCTGCGGTGGCCCGCATCGACCTTGGCGATGCCGCTCATGCCGGGGCGGAACCAGTCGGCGGGGCGGTCGAAGTCGCAGCGCGCGATGAAGACGTTGCCGTCCTTGTCCACCATTGCCTGGGGCTCGATGCGGTCGATCTTCACGCCATAGGTGTCCTCGGGCCGGCTCGCGAAGGCGACCTCGGCGCGGGTGCTCTTGGCGATCTCGTCGATGTCGCGCTCGGGCACGCGGATCTCGACGTAGAGCTTCTTCAGCTGGGAAACCTTGAGGAGGATGTCGCCGGCCTTGACCGGGGCGCCGATGCGCTCGCGGAGGTCGCCCTCGACGACCACGCCGTCGAACGGCGCGCGGAGCTCGGCGCGGGCGAGGCGGTAGCGCACGAGGTCGAGCTGGGCCTGCGACTGGGCCTGCATGGCGCGGGCGACGCGCAGGTCGGAGAGCTGGCGGTCGGCCTCGGCCTTCTCGGCCTCGCTGGCGTGGCGCTGCACGTCGGCGATGGAGGAGGCCTGCTCGACGAGGAGGTCGGCGGTATCGAGCTTGATGAGGAGGTCGCCGGTGTGCACGAGGTCGCCGGGGCGGACGGGGGCCTCGGCGATGTAGCCGTCGTACGGCGCGGGCAGGTGCTGAAGGGCGTCGGCGCGGACAATGAACGAGGCGTCCACCCGGTAGGAGAACGGCACGAAGATCGCGACCGCGAGGAGCAGGGCACCGGCGATGCCGGCGACCTTGAGCCACGTCTGGCGCGGCCCGAGGAACTTGGAGAACCACTCGCGGGCCCCGGCGGCCCAGCGGGCGCCGAACCAGCGGTCGAGCTTGCGCAGGTCGTCGAGGCGGCGCGCGACCTGGTCGGCGACGACGCGGACGGCGAGGGCGTCGTTCTCGGTGAAGGCGACGGTGGCGCGCTCGAGGGTGAGGACGCCGCGGCCTTCGCCGTCGATGCGGACGGGCACGGAGAGGAGGTTAGGCACCTGCTCCAGCTCGGAGTAGGCGGCGTGGTCGCGGGTGATCGCGGTGGACTCGGGCAGGGCGGGCCAGACGATCTCCTCGTCCTGGTCGCGGGCCTCTTCCATGGCGGCCTCGAGCTTTTGCACGACGGCCATCTTCTTCTCGAAGCGGTCCGTGCCGCTGATGGCCTTCACCCGCACGTAGGTGCCGTCGGTCCAGCCGAGGGAGACGCGGGAGCACTTGAAGCGGGAGCCGAGCTCGTTGACGAGGGCCATGCTCACGCTGAGGAAGCGGACGTGGGTGTTCGTCGCGGCGAGGATCTCGAGGGCCTGCGCGAAGTGCTGCACATCGCGCTTGGATTTCTCGAGGAGCTGCTGGCGCTGGTAGAGGAGCGGCGTGTCGGAGGCCAGGCGCAGGGTGGAGCCGGCGGCGACGAGGTCCTCGCGGCTCGTGCGCGTGACAGCGACGGCGAGGAGGGCGGTCTGCGCGCCCTGGCCGAGAGCGAGGGAGGCGAGGACGAGGGCGGGGGTGGTGGGACCGGTCGTGGCGGTGACGAGCCCCTCCGCGATGGCGCGCTCGGCGAGGTTGTTGAATTGCGCCCCGGATACAGGCAGGGGGAATTCCCTCACGCTGGGCCAGCCGGCGATGACGCGCCACGAGCCCTCGAGCTGCACGAGGATGACGGCGCCGGGCGCCTGCAGCAGCTCGGCGCAGGTTTGGGCAAAGCGCGGCCAGAAGTCGCGCGCCGGACCTTCAAAAAGTCGGCACTCCTCCAATCGGGCGATCGCCTCGACTGGAGTGGTAAACGGAGAGGAGTTATTCATCTTCCTAAAGTGGGGAAAATACGCCGGTCATTTGCATGTGTAAATGTCGGGCGAGAGAGTAAGATAGCTTCGCAGCAAATTAAGAACTTCGGGTACAGTCGGGACAAGCAAATCGAATCCAAGCCGAATCTGCTTTTTCCGAAGAAATAAATTGAAATGCCAGTCGGAAACTGCGCCTATTCGCGCACTCCCAGCCGCTTTACTCCATGAGCTTCAAACTATTCTCCAAAAGCCTGCGGAAACTGATCCCGGCATTCCTTGCGTTGGTGGCCATGCAATTTCTCGCGGGTTGCGGCGGTGGCGGCGGCGGCGGCTCCAGCGCGCCGGTGATCACGGTGCCCGATCTGGCGCCGTCTTCCATTATCAACCGCACGATCACGATCACGGATCCCGACCAGGCGCAGGTGCAGACGAAATATACGTTCGATGTATCGACCTATACGTCGCCGAGCGGAGACTCCGGTTCGTATTCTTATACCAAGGTCTCGGGCTCGACCACGCAGTCGCGTCTGCAGCTCGTCTCGCTTTTTGCGCCGGTGCTGAATTACCAGCTAACTTTCACCTCCTCCGCGGGAGGGACCTACGTGGATCAGTCGAGCAAGTCCGGCTCCTTCACCATCCAGTGAGCGGCCCTTTTTGTTGACCAAGGCAGAGCTGAAGCCCGGCGCGCCGGCAGCGCGCGCCCAAGGGTGGGGAAGCTCCGCCCCGAGGTCAGCTCGCCCGGTCGTCTGGGGCGCATTTCTCCTCGCGGGATGCGCGCTTTCGGGCTGCGTTTCGGTCAAGGATGAGCTCACGCGTGAGCAGATTGCCCTAAATAAAAACTGGGCGGCGCGCGTCGAGGCGGCCAATCCCGCGCGCGACCTCTCGTGGGACGAGGCGCTCGCGCAGGTCCGCGGGCACAACGCGAAGGTAAAGGCCGCCGCGCTCGAAGTGCTGCGCTCGGAAGAGGCGCTCGACCAGGTGAAGCGCTCGCTGATCCCCACGCTGAGCCTGCAGGCTGGCTACAACCGCGCGTTGGACAACAGCGCCAACGCGGGCTTTGACCCGTTTTTCTTCGCAACGAATGTTTTCTTCGACGTGCCCGGGCTGGTGAATTTTCGCGTGCGCCACGAAGCCGCGGTGCTCACTCTCACCCGCGCGCGCCTGATGCGCGACATGGTCTGGCGCGAGCAGGTGACCGATCTTTACCGCCTGGCCTTGGCCGACGGACGCCTGCGCGCGCGCGACGCGCTGCTGCAACGCCAGCTCGGCGCCCTCGACGCAGTGGCGGCCACCGCGCCGCGCACTGCCGCCGCGGAGCGCGCCGGCGTTCTAGCCCGGCAAACCCGGCTCGCCGACGAGCGGCGCGAACTCCAGGCCCAGCTGGGCGACTTGCTCGGCCTGCCGGGTGCGTCCATCGCGGTGCATGGCCTGCCGGCACTGCGCTACGAGCAGGCGGCGGAGCGCCCCGCGGCGGCCCGGCTCGCCCAGCTCCCGCTGCGCCTCGCGGCGATCGACCTCGTCGCGCTGCGGGCGCGCCAGCTCGGCGTGCGGCTGCAAAACTGGCCGGAAGTCACCGTGTCGGTGAGCAGCCCCGCCGTGTATCGCAGCCAAGGCGGACGCGACAGCTACTGGTCGAGCAGCGAAATCTACGTCGGAACCAACGCCTACTGGACAATCGACACGCAGGGCCGCCGCGCGAGTCAGGCGCGGATCGGGGCCGCCGAACTCGCGATGCGCCGGGAGACGCTCGAGCAGGAGGCGGCGCGCATGGCCGCGAAGCTCCGCCTCGCCCTCGACCGCCTCGGCGCCACGGATGCGCGGCTGACCGGCGTGCAAGAGGCGCTGACCGGCGCGCCGGCGGCGCTGCGGGTGCCGCTGGCCGAGGCCCGCGATGCGCTGCAGGCCGAGCGCGCGGAGTGGCAGACCGTGCTCTGGTTCTTCGACGATACGGGCTGGCCAGCGGAGCCGCCGGACGCCAAACCTGCGGCGGTGGCTGGCACCGCCCGCGCCACCCCGCCCGCCTCCTGAAAACCATGACCGCCCGTCCGCGCCATCCGACCCTCCTGCTCGCCGCCCTCGCGGCGCTGGGCGCGTGTGCCGGCGCCAGTTGTAGTAAAAATATAGATACCGTCGCCGCCGCCCCGGCGCCGGCGGCGTGGGATTGGCGGAGTTTCCCCGAGGCGAGCGAGCTGCTGCTCGCGCAGCTCCCCGCGACCGTGCAGCCCGCGCGGCTCGACCTGATCCGCGCGCCCGCCCCGGGCCGCCTGCGGCTCGATCCGGCGGCGAAGCCGGGCGCGATCCTGGCCGCGGGCCAGGTGTGGGCCGTGCTCGAGCCTGACGAGGCGGCGGAGGAGACGGCGCTGCTGGGTCGGTTGGAAAAACAGCTCGCCGAGCGCCGCGAACGCTACCGGCACTTCGAGCTGCCGCTGGCGCTCATCCGCCTCGACCGCGACATCGCCGACACGCAGGAGTCCCTCGCGCTCGCGCAGTTTGCCGAGAAATCCCCGGAGCTCTTCCGCGGCGATCCGCCGGTGCTCGACCCGCGCCTCAAGCCCGCGGCCACCGCGGCGCAGATCGCAGAGCAGCTGCGCCTGCTGCAGGAGCGGCGCACCCGCACCGCCGCCGGCGAGGCCGACACCGAGCCCGGCGACGTGCAGGCGCTCGCGACCGACCTAGAGCAGCGCAAGCACACGCGCGAGGCGCGCCAGCAGCGGCTCACGCTCAAGGCGGAGTTCGCCGGACAGCTCCGGCTTACCGAGGAATTTGACGGCGGCGTGCGGCGGGTGAATGCCGGCGAACTCGTGGCCACGCTCGAGGATGCGGCGACGCTTGAGGTGCGCGTGGCCGCCGCGCTGCCCCTCGTGCACGCGGTGCCGCCGGAGAGCCTGCGCGCGGTGATCGGCCTGCCGGGCGGCGGCACGGGGACGGCGGAGTTTGCCGCGGTGAACCTGGAGCTCAAGGGCGACACGGCCGTGCCGGTGATGCGTTTCCGCCTGGCGCTGCCAGCGGGCGGCGCCCAGCCGCGGCCCCCGCTCGGGGTGGAGCTGCCGGTGCTGCTGTACACGCGGCTGGCCACGCCGGCGAGGATCGTGGCCAAGCTCGCGCTCGTGCAGCGCGACCCGGCCAACGCCCTCGGCGACGGCTGGCGCGCGGGCCTTGCGAAACTTTTCCCGGGCAGCGAGCTGGAGGCCGAGGGCCGGCAGGCGGTCGCGGTGATCCCGCCGCGGTGAGGCCGGCATGCTGTTCGCGCTACACAAGGTCAGCTTTGCCTACCGCCGCGGGGCGGCGCCGGTGCTGAGCGAAGTCACGCGCACGCTGCCGGAGGGGCTCACTATTTTGCAGGGGCCGTCGGGCGGCGGGAAGAGCACGTTTTTGAAGCTGCTCGCGGGCTACCTCGCGCCGCAAGCGGGCACGGTCGTCACGCGGCATGGACGCGCGCCGGACGGTGACTTCCAGCGGCGCGAGCTGGGCTTCGTTTTCCAGCAGTTCAACCTGCTCCCGGGGGTGACGCTCGCGCGCAACCTCGAGCTGGCGGGGCTGGTTTCAGGTGTATCTAAGAATAAATTACAAAAGGACATCGCCGCCTGGCTCGCGCGGCTGGGGCTGGGCACGCTGGCGGAGGCGCGCATCGAGCGACTCTCGGGCGGGCAGGTGCAGCGCGCGGCGCTGGCGCGCGCGCTGGTGAAGCGGCCCGAGGTCCTGCTGCTCGACGAGCCGACCTCGGGCCTCGATGACGCCAGCACGGCGCTGATCGGCGAGGTGGTGGCCGAGTGGCTGGGGCAGGGGCGCTCGGCCGTGATCTCGACGCACGACCCGCGCCTGCCGGCGGCACTGCGCGGGCTGGTGAAGGAAACGTTAACCGTATCCGGCCCATGAATGCCTCTTTCGCCCTCACCCGCTACCTCTGGGCGGAGCTGCGGCTGCGCTGGCGGGCGCAGCCGGCGAGCCCGCTCGCCCGGCTGCTGCTGACCTTCGCGCTGACGGCGGCGGCGGGGATATTCGTCGCCGGCTTTGCCGCGGCGGAGGCTGCGCGTCGCGCGGAACTGGGCCGGCTCGGTCTCGACACGATGGTGCTGCGCGCCCCGGCCGCGGGCGAACTCACCGCGGAGACCGCGCTGCCGGCCGACCACTGGGCGCGGGCGTTGCGCGCGGAGGGTAGTCTTTTGTTGTTACAACAGCTGCCTGCCGCGGGACTCGCGCCCTGGGGGCAGGCGGTACCGGTGATGGTGGCGCCATGGGCTGAGATTGCCCGGCAGCTCCCGCCGGACGGCATCCGGACGGCAGGAGCGATGTGGCTCAGCCGCACGCTCGCGCCGGGACGGCGCATCACAGTGACGCACGAGGGCGCGTCGTTCACGGCGGTAACGGCGCGGCCCCTCGGGCGCTGGCAGGCGCTGGGGTTGAACGAGTGCGTGCTGATTCCCGCGGGCGAGGGGCAGGGCGGGGCAGGGGGGCGCCTCGATGTGATTTTGTTCACGCCGGCCAGCGAAGAGGCCGCGGTGGAGGTGGCGCGGCAGGTGCAGGCGCTGTTTCAGGCTGAGCACCTGGAGCCGCCCTCGATCCAGGATCCGGGTCCGGTGCGGCGCGCGCTGGCTGCGTTCAGCCGCGGGCAGGCGCTGTGGCGCACGATCATGGTGTTCGCGCTGGGCGCGTGTGTATTGCTGATGTTTGCGAGCCTCGGCATGCTGGAAGAGCGGCAGACGCGCTTCACCCAGGCGCTGTTGCGCAGTCTGGGGGTTTCCTCGGGGGTGCTGTGGCTGGCTTCGCTGCTTGAAAATCTCCTCTTGGCCAACCTCGCGCTGATTCTGGCCTTTGTGGCAAGCCGCGCTGGGGCAGGGGTTTTGCTCACTTTGGCGGGGGTGGAGCCCGGTGCTGCAAGTGCTTTGTCCTTAAACTCATTTCTTGGGCTTGCATGCGCGGTGAACGCTGGTGTGCTCCTGAGTCTTCTGCCTCTGTGGCGCGCGCTGCGGCTTCCCGTCGGAGCGGTGCTACCCTAACCGTCCCATGACCAAATTACTGAAACTCTTTTCGCTCGGCCTCGCCTGCGCGGGCCCGATCGCCCTCGGCGCCGAGACGCCCGCTCCGGCAACTGCCGCTGCTCCGGCGGTCCCCGTCATCGCCTTGCACGATCTACTCGTCTCGGCCCTCAACGCCAATCTCGAGCTCCAGGCGAAGCGCATCGATCCGCAGATCCAGGGATTCCGCATCTCCGGCGCCAAGGGCGCGTTTGACCCGGCGTTTGCCATGGGCGCGTTCGCGTCGGATCTGAACCAGCCGCAGAACCAGCGCGACTACCTCGCGACGGGCCAGGTCACGTCCAACAATCCCTACCACCTCTACCAGGAAGACACGATCCGCTATGAGGCCGGGTTCACCGGCAAGCTGCAGACGGGTATGGAGTACACCATCAGCTCCAGCGTGGTGCGCAGTGACAACACGTTCAACCGCTCGGTCAGCGCGCCCCTGCCCAAGTTTCACCCGGAGTACACCACGCAGGCCACGCTCTCGATCACGCAGCCCTTGCTGCGCGACTTCGGCTTTGCCGCGAATCTCGCCGAGGTGCGCCTGAACAAGAGCGCGCTCACCGTCTCCAAGTACGATCTCAGCTCCACCGTCATCAAGGTCATGGCGACGGTCATGAACGCCTATTATGAAATGTCCTTCGGCCAGGCCAACGTGGCGGTGAAGGAGGAGGCTGTCACCCTCGCGCAGAATCTCGTGCATGAGACCGACCGCCGCGTGCAGGAAGGCAAGATGGGCCGCCTCGACTCCATCCAGGCCAAGGTGCGCCTTTCCGAGGCGCAGGAGGAACTGCTCCTCGCGAAGAACTTCCTCGCCCAGCGTCGCAACACCCTCCGCGAGCTCACCCGTGAGAAGTTCGACCTCGACGAAGCCGACTGGCTGGTGGACGGCTCCTATCTGAACCACACGGCGCCCGCCCTCGACCGCAATCGGCTCCTCGCGCAGATGTTCGAGCGCAATCCCTCCTATCTCTCGGGCGTCGAGCAGGCCCGCAGCGAGGACATCCGCGTCGCTTACGCGAAGAACCAGCGCTGGCCCCGCATCGACCTCAAGGCCTCGCTGAGTGAAAACGGCCTGAACAATTACTGGGGTCCCGCCTACACCGACCTGCGCAACCGCAACGGCCCGGACTGGAGCGCCGGCCTCGTCGTCAACATCCCGCTCACCGGCCGGGCCGAGCGCGCCAAGGTCAGCGAGGCCAAGAGCCGCAAGGCCCAGGCCCTGATCAACATGAAGCGCAACGAGACGCTCCTCCTCAGTGCCTTTGACACCGCCATGCACGACATCGCGTCCGCGCAGGAGCGCATCGCCCTCGTGCAGGAGTCCGTCCGCCTCGCCGCCTCCGCGCTCGACGCCGAGGAAAAGCGCCTCGCGACCGGCATGACGACCAGCTACAACGTCGGCGTTGTCCAAAAGGACCTCAGCACCGCCCGCTCCCGTGAGCAGGCCACCTACGTCGATCTCAACAAGGCCGTCATCCAGCTCTATGCCATCGTCGGCATTTTGCCCGAGGAGATGAAGACCGAGGTTAAATTCAACTAATCCCCGCCATGCCCCGTCTCCGCCTCTGCCTGCTCTTCGCCACCCTCGGCCTCTCCGCCCTCGCCGCGGCCGACCGCCTCCCGTACGACGGCCTCGTGCTGCCGTTCAAGGAGGTCGTGATCAGCTCCCCGGTCCAGAGCACGATCGACGCCGTCCTCGTGAAGGAGGGCGACCGGGTTGAGGCCGGCCAGACGATGGCCCAGCTCTTCTCCAAGATCGAGGAGCTCGACATGCTACGCGCCAAGGCCGCCGTCGAGAAGAAGGAGTTCGACTTCAAGGGTTCCAAGAATCTCTACAGCGAGAAGATCATCAGCGAGGACGAGGCCCTGAAGAACAAGCTCGAGCTCGAGCAGGCCCGCCTCGACCACGAGATCACCACGGAGGCCTTCCGTCTCCGCACCGTGCGGGCCCCCAGCCCCGGCATCGTCGTGGAAAAGCTCCGCGAGGCCGGCGAGTCCGTGACGCCCGCGCAGCCGATGTTCCGCATCGTCGATATCCACCAGGTTTACGTGCAGTTCTACGTTCGCGCCGAGGACCTCTCCCTCATCCATGTGGGCGACCCGATGAACGTACGCTGCCCGGTGCTCGATCCGAAGAAGGTTTACACGGGCAAGGTCGACTTCATCGACCCCCGCGTCGATGCCGGCAG
>JAFEGO010000052.1 GCA_018239845.1 Verrucomicrobiota bacterium | reverse complement strand
GAGGCGGTCGGGGTAAAACGTGTCGAAGTCCGCGGTCTTTTCGCAGGCGCCGATGAACTTGATCGGGACGTTGGCGATTGACTTGATGGAGAGCGCTGCGCCGCCGCGGGCGTCGCCGTCCATCTTGGTGAGGATGAGGCCGGTGAGAGCGAGGGCGTCGTGGAAGGTCTTGGCGACGTTGACGGCCTCCTGGCCGAGCGCGCCGTCGGCGACGAGGAGGACCTCGTCGGGCTGCACGCGGGCGCGGAGCTTCTTTACCTCCTCGATCAACTCATGGTCGATCTGGAGGCGGCCCGCGGTGTCGAAGATGATGCAATCACAACCCGCGGCTTGAGCGGCGGCGAGGGCGGCGGCACCGATGGCGGGCACGTCCTTTGAATTGCGATCACAGTAGAAGCCGAGCTCCTCCTGCTTCGCGAGGATTTCGAGCTGGTCGATGGCGGCGGGGCGGTAGATATCGCACGCGGCGACGAACGGCCGGTAGCCGCGCTTCTTGAGGAGCTTGCCGAGCTTGGCGGTGGAGGTGGTCTTGCCGGAGCCGTGGAGGCCGACCATCAGGATCTTGAGCGGGCGGGCGGGGGAGAGAGTATTTTCGCCTTCGCCGAGGAGGCGCACGAGCTCGTCGTGGATGATCTTGACGACCTGCTGGCCGGGCGCGACGCCCTTGAGGACCTGCTGGCCGACGCACTGCGTCTGGACGCGCTCGACGAAATCGCGGGCGACCTTGAAATGGACGTCGGCGGCGAGCAGGGCGGTGCGCACCTCCTTGAGGGCGTCCGCCATGTTGGCTTCCGTGAGCTGGCCGACGCCGCGGAGGTTGCGGAGGGCGCTGCCGAGTTTTTCGGTAAGGGATTCGAACATGGAAAAGGGAGGTGATAGATACAGTGCCCTGCTTATTCGACGCAAATTTTATGCTGACAAATATTAGGATGGATAAACGGGCCCGGTATTGGTGTCTTGGCGGGGCATGAACCCTGTTCTGAAGCTCTTGATCGACGGCGGCAGCCTCTCGACCAGCCAAATGGCCACGGTCGCGGGATTGTCGGAGTCGGAAGTTCAACAGCACCTGGAACAGCTGAAAAAAGATAAAATCTTCCTCGGCTGGCGTCCGGTGCTCGATCTTTCGCACGAGGCCGCCGCTGCCGCCGCCG
Source organism: Verrucomicrobiota bacterium (assembly GCA_018239845.1). GTDB lineage: Bacteria > Verrucomicrobiota > Verrucomicrobiia > Opitutales > Opitutaceae > CAIRCN01. The sequence goes on along the minus strand of JAFEGO010000052.1, from coordinate 10,709 downwards.
TGCGCGCGGTCATCGAGGTCAAGATCACGCCGGAGCGCGGGGGCGGGTTCAACCGCCATGCGGAGCGCATCAGCCGCTTCGCCGAGGTTGAGTCGTGCTACCTGATGTCGGGCGGCTACGACCTGCTGGTTTTCGTGAAGGGCACCTCGCTGCAGAAGGTCGCGGCGTTCGTCTCCGAGCAGCTCTCGACCATCGAGGGCGTGCTGTCGACGTCCACGCACTTCATGCTGCGTTGCTACAAGGACCAGGGCTACCTGCTCCATGGTGAAGCGCCCAACGCGCGGCTCAACGTCGTCGCCTAACCGGAGATCAAGATCATGAGCGACGACCCAAAACGCTGGGTGGCGGGACACGTGTCTACGCTGCCGAGAAGCGGTATCCGCGATTTCTTTGAACTGGTGGCGAAGATGAAGGGGCAGGACGTCATTTCCCTTGGCGTCGGCGAGCCCGACTTCGTGACCCCGTGGCACATCCGTGAGGCCGCGATCAACGCCCTCCAGCAGGGCAAGACCTACTACACTTCGAACCTCGGCATGCTCGAGCTGCGCCGTGCGATCCAGGTGTACGTGGACGCGCACTTCGGCGTGAACTACCGCCCGGAGGACGAGATCATCGTGACCGTCGGCGTGAGCGAGGCGCTGGACCTGGCGGTCCGGGCGTTCTGCAACCCCGGCGACAAGGTGATGTTCCACCAGCCCTGCTACGTCTCGTACCACCCGAGCGTGACGCTCGTACACGGCGTAGGCATCGCGGTGCCGACGTACGCGAAGGACAACTTCGCCCTCACCGCCGAGGCCCTGCGCGCCGCGTGGCAGCCGGGCGCAAAGATCCTCATGCTCAACCTCCCGTGCAATCCCACGGGCGGCACCTGCAGCCGCGAGCAGCTGGAGAAGATCGCGGAGTTCTGCCGCGAGAAGGACCTCCTCGTGCTGAGCGACGAGATCTACTCGGAGCTCACCTTCGACGGTGCGCACACGAGCATCGCGAGCCTCCCCGGCATGCGCGAGCGCACGGTGTTCCTGCACGGTTTCTCCAAGGCCTTCGCGATGACCGGCTGGCGCATCGGCTATGCCTGCGGCCCGGCCGCGCTGATCGACGCGATGATGAAGATCCATCAGTACTCCATGATGTGCGTCTCCACCATCGCACAGGAGGCCGCTATCGAGGCCCTTCAGCACGGCTGGGAGGAAGTGCTGAAGATGCGCGAGCAGTACCACCGCCGCCGCGACCTCGTCGTGCGCCGTTTCAATGAGATCGGTCTGAAGTGCCACTCGCCGCGCGGGTCGTTCTACGCCTTCCCCAATGTGACGGCCAGCGGCCTCACGGAGAAGGAATTCGCCGTCGGCCTGCTCAAGGACCACAAGGTCGCCGTCGTGCCCGGCACGGCCTTCGGCGAAAACGGCACCGGCCACGTCCGCGCGTGCTTTGCCACGAGTTACGAGCAGCTGATCGAGGCCTGCGACCGCATCGAGCGGTTTGTGCAGAACCAGCCGCGGCGCTGAGCCTGAATAGCCTTGAGGCAAGGGTGGGGTGCGCGATGATGCGCCTCACCCTTAACCTCATGAAAAAATTCACCGCCTTCCTCGCCGCCGTCTGCCTGGCAGTCACACTTTCCGCCCAGGATTTCGAGGGCACTATCTCCTGGAAGATGACGGCTGAGATCGCTGATCCGGCATTGAAGGCGAAGATGCAGGCGGCCCAGGCCAGGCTCGCTTCGCCCGAGATGCAGGCCCAGCTCCAGCAGGCGCAGGCCGCCATGCAGAATCCCCAGATGCAGGAGATGATGCGGCAAAACCCGCAGATGAAGGCCATGATCGAGCGCCAGCTGGCCGCGATGCAGGGCCCGGGCGCGGCCTCCGCGGCGGAGAATCCGCTGGCCGCCATGCTGCCGGAAAGTTTCACCTTCAAGACCAAGGGCCAGCGCTCGCTGGTGATAATCAAGGGCGGCATGGCCGCCGGCGAAATCCTCACGATGGCCGACAAGGACGCGACCTACCGCATCAACCGCGATGAGCAGACCTACCAGAAGATCGGCCACGAGTCGGCCGAGACGCCCTCCACCACGATATACAAGATCACCCGCACGACAGAGACGGCGAAAATCCTCGGCTACACCTGTACGCGCTGCGACGTGGAGCCAGGCACCTCGACGAGTCCCGAGAAAATGACCTACACGGTCTGGGTGACCTCGGAGATCAAGGGCCTGGATCCCAAGAAGCTCCGGGAGATCCGCGTGGGGCAGGGGCGCAGCGGCGCCAACTTCGTCGGCCAGCTCGACGGCGTGCCGCTGAAGATGGAGGTCCACTCCGCCAAGGCCAATTTCACGATGGAAGTCACTGCCATCACTCCCGGCGCGCTGTCGGCCGCGGCGTTCGAGCTGCCGGCCAATTTCACCGAGGCGCCGTAACGCGCATCCATCGTTTGATTACGGCAGCCGCTTCTACTGCGGATCGCCCGGGGAGTGGATCGAAACCGGGAGAAATCAGATTTCTAGGGTGTTGTTCCCCGGTAAAATGCGAAATGGCCGACTATTTGGCCTGAAATCGATATTCGTTAACTATTTAAATTATAATTAGATAAGGGATAAATGTAGTGCATTTTCGTTTCTAGGTGTTTGAGTTAGGTTAATCAGGGACTAAATTTAGCTTGTCTTGGGGGTAAATACCTATTCTATTCCCTTTCGTCCAAGCGACACCTCCCATGAAAACTCCCTCGATCATCCTCTCGATTACGTTTCTGGCTCTCCCGCTGTTTGCTCATGACCCGTTCTCCGTTCCGGCCAGCCCCGCTGATGCGGCTGCCGCCCGTGCGGACCTCCTTTCGGCCGAGACCCAAGCCCAGATCCAGCACACCCAGACCGTGCTGAACAGCGCCGAGATGCAGAAGATCGCGCAGCGCACCCCGGCCATCAAGAGCATGATGGCCCGTGACCTCGCCGCGTTGAAGGATGCCGCTGCGGCCACCGCGGCTGGCGAGTAAGCCCGGAAATTTCTACAAGCGCCCGGCGCGGTCGCAGCTTGCTGCCCCACGCCGAAGCGACACCAAAGACCACCCGCCGCCCGGGCTTTTTGCCGGGCCGGGTGGTTTTTGATTTATAGGCTGGGCTCGGCACGGGCCGCGCCTTATGTCTTAACGTTTACACCGCTATGAACCGCACCGTTGCCATCGTCGGCCGACCCAATGTCGGCAAAAGCCGCTTGTTTAACCGGCTGGCGCGGAAGCGCATCTCCATCGTTCACGATCAGCCCGGCGTCACGCGCGACGTGATTTCGGCGGAGATTGCGGAGGGCCGCTACACGCTGCTCGACACCGGCGGCCTCGGCTACCAGGGCAAGGACACGCCCGCCGCGCTGACCAAGGCCTCCGAGGAGCAGGTCAATTTCGCCATCTCGACCGCCTCGTTGATCCTCTTCGTGATCGACGGCCTCAACGGCCTCTCGTCGCTCGACGAGAAGATCGCCGCCATGCTGCGCCGCAGCGGCAAGACCGTGCGCCTCGTCGTCAACAAGGCCGATTTCGACGACGACAAGATCCAGCTCGACGAGGCCTACCGGCTCGGCCTCGGCGAGCCCCTGCGCGTCTCGGCTGAACACGGCCGCGGCGAGGGCGAGTTGCGCGATGCGATTATCGCCGCGCTCGGTCCCGTCGAAGAAGACAATGAAAACGTCCGCGACGAGGACAAGCCCCTCGGCGTGTGCTTCATTGGCCGACCCAATGTGGGAAAATCCTCCCTCAGCAACCGCCTGCTGCGGAGCGACCGCCTCATCGTGAGCGACGTGCCCGGCACCACCCGCGACTCGGTCGAGCTGCCCTTCACCTTCAAGGGTCGCGACGGGAAACTCTATCCCTTCCGCCTGATCGACACCGCGGGCATCAAGGCCGCGACGAAGCTCGCGTCGCCCGTGGAATATTTCTCCCGCCTGCGCTCGATCGACGCGATCAAGAGCTGCGACGTCGTCTTCCTCGTGCTCGACGCGATGGAAGGCGTCACCCAGCAGGACAAGGCCATCGCGGGCGAGGCGATCAAGGAGCACAAGCCCATCGTCGTCGTCGTCAACAAGTGGGACCTCGTCGTCGCAGCCTTCAAGCAGCAGGGCGGCTTCCACCCGTACAAGAGCGAGCGCGACTTCCGCGAGAAGTACGAGCACGCGCTGTTCGAGCGGCTCTATTTCACGCCCGGCGCGCCGGTGATCTTCGTGTCCGCGATGAGTGGATACGAGATCGACCGCATGCTCAACGCCGCCGTCCAGCTCGACCGCGTGCTCGATATCAAGCTGCCGACCGCGAAGCTCAACCAGGAGCTCGGCTACCTCACGGAACGCACGCCGCCGCCCTCGATCGGCGGCCGCCGCTTCCGCTGCTACTACGCGGTGCAGACCGGCACGCGCCCCTTCCGCATCAAGCTGTTTTGCAACCGCGAGGAAAAGCTCACCGAGCAGTACCGCCGCTACCTGGAGGCGGGCCTCGTGGAGAAGTTCAACCTCAACGGCTGTCCCATTTACTTCGACCTCGTCGGCAAGGAGAAGCACGAGCCCGGCACGCCGTACTCCGGCAAGGCCGCGCGTGCCGAGGCCCACACGCCCAAGTGGAAGGCGAGCGAAGAGCAAGACGATCTGCCCCATGAAACCCTCGAAGACTGAAACCGGTGACGGAGGCCTGCTGACCTTCGCCACGCCCGCCCTCGAATTCACCGTCTCCACCGCGTACGGCCCGCGCGTCACCGCGCTGCGCTCGCTCCGCGGCAAGGCCGGCAACCTCTTTCTCGATCTGTCCGGCGCGCCGCGCTACCACGGCTACTACCTGCGCGGCGGCCACCGCCTCTGGCACTCGCCCGAGGACATCGTGCGCACGTACCAGCCCGACGACCTGCCGCTCGACGTGAAGTTTCTTTCCGAGGGCGTTTCGCTCACGCAGCCCGTCGAGGAAAAGACCGGCCTGCAGAAGGCCATCCGCCTCGAGACGCCCGCCGACCGCACGGTCAAGGTTACGCACAGGCTGACCAACCTCGGCCTCTGGGCCGTCGAGGCCGCTCCGTGGGCGCTCACGATGTTGCGCAAGGGTGGCTACGGCGTGCTGCCGCTGCTCCCGAAGGGCGACCACGCGAAGGGCGACCTGCTGCCCACGTACTCGCTGGTGCCGTGGAGTTTCACCGATCTCTCGCTGCCAGTGTGGCAGATGCACCGCAACTTCATCGGCATCGAGGTGGCGAAGGCCAAGTTTGCCCAAAAGCTCGGCATCACCAATTACCCGGGCTGGTCCGCCTACTGGGTCGATGGCACGACCTTCGTGAAATACGCGCCCGTCCTCCGCGGCGCCACGTACCCCGACTTCGGCAGCGCGTTCGAGACCTTTACCAACGGCGCCATGATCGAGCTCGAGACCCTCGGGCCCATCGGCCCCATCGCCCCGGGCAAGACGGTCACGCACGTCGAATACTGGACCGTGCTCGACGGCCTGCCGAAACCGAGCACCGACAAGGTTTTTGACGGCCAGCTCGCCCCCGCGGTCAACGCCTGGATCAAAACGCTGAAGTGAGTTCACCTCTCCGCCTCGTCTTCCTGGGCTCGGATGCCATCGCGCTACCGCTGCTGGACTGGCTGGCGGGCGAGGGGAGTGCAGTCGCGACTGTGGTCGGAGTCTTCACGCAGCCGGACCGCCCGGTGGGCCGCGGCCAAAAGGTTACGGCCAATGCCATCAAGACCTGGGCGCTGGACCGCAGCCTGCCGGTGTACCAGCCGGAAAAGCTGACCGAGGACGTGCGCGTGCAGCTCGCCGCGCTAAACGCGGACGTCGCGCTCGTGATGGCCTATGGCCACATCCTGCGTGATGAATTTATCAATACGCCGCGGCTCGGCACGCTGAACCTGCACACCTCGCTGCTGCCGAAGTACCGCGGCGCCTCGCCGATCCAGACCGCGATTGCCAACGGCGAGAGCCACACCGGCGTCACGCTCATGCGTATCGTCCGCAAACTCGACGCCGGTCCCGTGGCCGACAGCGAGGGCGTGACCATCGGCCCGGCGGAGACCGCACTCGAGATCGAGGCAAAGCTCGCCGCCGCGTGCGTACCGCTGGTCGCACGGAGCCTGCCACGCCTGCGCGACGGCGCGCTCGGTTTCACGCCGCAGGATGAAACGGCTGTGACCTTCTGCCGGAAGCTCAACAAGGAGGATGGTGTCCTCGATTTCTCCGCTTCGGCGACGGTGCTGGCGGCCCGGATCAACGGCCTGTTTCCCTGGCCGGCCTGCAGCGTCGAGTTCGGCGGCCAGCCGGTGAAATTCGGCGCGGCGGTCGCGGACAGTTCGGCGCACGGCCCGGCTGGCGAAGTCCTCGGCGCCGATGCCGAAGCCCTGCGCATCGGGACGGGGCAGGGGGTCTTGCGTGTGCTCCGGCTGCAGCGGCCAGGCGGGCGGATGCTCCCGGCGGCGGAGTTCCTGCGCGGCCTCCCCGTGGCACCGGGTACGGGGCTGGTCTCGCGGCCCATGCCGACACTGGTGGCGGATGCGCCGTTTCGCAGTTAGGTCCTGCTTGTTTTTGCCCATGGGTTCGGCAAGCTGCGCGCTTATGTTGAAACGATTGGTTCTTCTCGGCTGCGGTCTGCTCGGGGCGGCGGTCCTTCGCGCGCAACCGGCGCCGAGCGCCCTCGAGGTGGCCAATCTCCGCGAGGATGTCCGCGGCCTCGTGCAACGGGTGGGCGACCTTTCCCTCCGCGTTGAGCAACTGGAGCGCGAAAACCGCGAGCTGCGCGGTGCCGCGTCCAGTGCGTCCGCCGTCAGTTACGCCACCACGGAGCAGCTCGCGTCCGCCGTGGCCGAGCTCAACCGCACCATCCGCGCCGCCGCGGCCGACACCAAGTCCGACACGCTCCAGCAGGTCGCCGTCCAGATGGAGAAACTCGCGCGCCAGACCAACGCCGCGCTCGACTCGATCTCCAAGGGCGCCGCGGCCTCGGCGCCGGTCACGTTCTCCGACAACTACGCGAAGGAAGGCACCAGCTACACCGTAGTGCGCGGCGACACCCTCGCCGGTATCGCGAAGAAGACCGGTGCGAAGGCGCAGGATATCATCAACGCCAACAAGATCACCGATCCCTCCCGCATCCAGGTCGGCCAGACGCTTTTCATTCCCGGCGGCAAATAACTCTCCCATGGCAACCCCTCCCAAATCCCGTCTCGGCCGCGGCCTCGGCGGCCTCATCAGCAGTGCAGCCCCGGCGCAGCCTGCGCCCAAGCCCGAAGCCGCCCCGGCGGCCGCCCCCGCCGCTGCCGCGCCCGCTCCGGCGCCGACCGGCGCGCCCGGTTATCAGGAGATCGCCGTCGCCCTCATCGAGCCGAGCCCGTACCAGGCGCGCCGCGAGGTCATCCCCGAGCAGCTGGCTGAGCTGGCCGAGAGCATCCGCGCTGAGGGCCTCCTACAACCCATCGTCGTCCGCAAGGCCGGGCAAAAGTTTCAGCTCATCGCGGGCGAGCGCCGTTGGCGCGCCTTCCAGCAGCTCAAGATCAAGACCATCCCGGCCCGCATCGTCGAGGCGAGCAACGCCTCCTCGGCCGCCCTCGGCCTGATCGAGAATCTCCAGCGCGAGGGCCTCAACCCGATCGAAGAGGCCCACGGCTACGCCAGTCTCATCCGCGATTTCGACCTCACGCAGGAGACGGCTGCGACCCGCGTCGGCAAGGGCCGCGCCAGTGTCGCCAATTCCCTGCGCCTCCTCGCGCTCGATGCCGAGCTGCAGGGTTACCTCGCGAAATCGCTCCTCAGCGTCGGTCACGCCAAGGTCCTCCTCGGGATCAATGACGCCGCCCAGCGCACGGTGCTGGCCCGCCGGGTCATCGAGGAAGGACTCAGCGTCCGCGCCACGGAAAAGCTCACCGGCCAGGTCAAGACCGACGGCGGGGCCAAGCCCGCGAAGGCTGGCAAGGGGGCCACCGCCGCCGATGCCGCCGCCGTCGCCAGCATCCAGAAAAAGCTCACCTCCCATCTCGGCGCCCGTGTCGCCGTCCTGCACACGCCCAAGAAGGGCCGCATCGTCATCGAGTACCGCGGCAACGAGGACTTGCAGCGCCTGCTCGAGAAACTGGGCGTCGAGGCCTGATCAGTCAGGACACCGCAGGTCGCTGGTTGTCCGCCCCCTGCGTCTGAACGCGGCGTTGACAAACGCCGGGCGCGCCTGATTTTCTATCCCTTTTACATGAGCATCATCCTCACGATTCTGACCGTCCTCCTCATCGGTGTGGCGCTGTTCCTCATCCTGGTTGTCCTCGCCCAGAAGGCGAAGGACGGCGGCATGGGCGCGGCGATGGGCGGCGGCATGGCCGAAGCTGCCTTCGGTGCCGACACCGGCAACGTCCTCAGCAAGGCGACGATCAATGCCGCCATCGCCTTCTTCGTCCTCGCGTTCGCCCTTTACCTCGGCCGCATCTATCAGCGCACGCACGCGGCTCCCGCGGCTGGCGCGCTGCCGACCATCGCGGTGCCGGTGACGCCTGCGGCGGCCCCGACTGCTCCCGCGACGACCACGGCGACGCCGACCGCGGCCGATACCAAGGCCGTCCCGACGCCCACCAAACCCGCCGATCAGACGCCCAAGAAGCCCTGATCCGGTCATGTCGGTTTGGCGATCCATTCCCGCGCCCGCCCTTAAGTGGCGGGCGTTTTTGTGCATGGCGACGATGCTGTCCGGCATCACCGCCTGGGCGGCGCCCAAGCCGGCCAACGAGGCTCCCGCGCCCCTGCTGCAATTTGGCAAACCCGACCAGGCCGAGGGAGCCAAGGCGCTGGAGCAACTGCGCCGGCAGGGCATTGCCGGGGATTACTATCTGGAGTTTCAGCTGCGCTTCATGCCGCGCCGCGGGGCGGAGCTGCTTTATACCGGGGCGATGTGGGGTGCGCAAAATGACGCAGGGCTCATCTCCCGCGTGCAACTCAGCGCCGGCACGCCGGAGGCCCGGCACCTGTTGATCCAGAACTGGGCCGAGCCCGCTGTCTGGGGCAGCACGCCGGCGCACCCGGAAGCGGTGCGGCTCGACGGCCCCGAGCTCTTCGCCCCGCTTTTGCCGGGCATCGACATCACGCCATTTGACCTGCAGATGCCGTTCATCCACTGGACCGATTTCCGTTACGACGGACTCACGCGGTTTGCCGGCCGGCCGGCGCATATTTTCCTGCTTCGTCCGCCCGCCGGTTTCGCGCTGGCGCACCCCGCGCTCAAGGGCGTGCGGGTGCTGCTCGACAGCCAGTTCAACGCCCTCGTGCAAGTGGAGCTGCTGGGCGAGGGCGACCGGGTCACCAAGACCACCACGGTGGTCGATCTCAAAAAGGTGGGCGGCCAGTGGATCGTCAAAACCATCGACGTGCGCGATGAGGGCACGAAGAACAAGACGCGCCTCAGCATCACGGCGGCAGCGTTGGGCCTGGAACTGTCCGACGCCCTCTTCGCTCCGGCCGGGCTGGCGGTCGATCCGGCGGCGCCGCCGGCGGGGAAGATTACGCGGATTTCCCCCTGACCGTCTGGGTGGACCTCGGCGGGGCCTTGAGGTGTTCTATTGATGCGTAGGCGTGTTCAGGAAGTTGACACACTTTTTACAAGCCCCAACCTCCCGCCATGGCCCGCATTCTCCTCATTGATGACGACGATGCCCTGCGCGAAATTCTTGCGGTCGTGCTGACCCGGGCCGGCCATGCGGTGACGCAGGCCAACACCGGGAAAAAAGGCGTGGCGCTTTTTCTGGCTGAGCCCACCGAGCTGGTGATTACGGACCTGATCATGCCCGATCAGGAGGGGATCGAGACCATCGTGCAGCTGCGCCGGCATCATCCGGACGTGGCGATCATCGCCATGTCGGGCGGCGTGAGCAACTCGGGGATGTACCTCAATCTCGCCTCTAAGCTCGGGGCGCAACGGGTGCTCGGGAAGCCTTTTTCGATGAACGACCTGCTCACGGCGGTCACCGAGGTGCTGCCCAAGACGGCGGGCTGAGGGCCGCGGCGCGCCCGCTCGGACGGATTCCACGCGTGATTTTTGCCGCGCGGCTTGGGCGCGGGCGGCGGTTTTATTGCGTATCGCGTTGGAGATTCGTTAGAAAAGTAAAGCATATTCGGTGATGTTATACCATGGCCGATACGTAGATTTTTCGTTGCCCCCGCCGCCTCATCGTGTGTCGTTAAAAATGACAACGCCGAACTCACTAAAACGTTAACAACCACCATGTCCAAAACTGCCAAAAAAATATCCGCTCCGCTGACCTTTGATCTGCCCCTGTCGTTGATCGACAAGATCCAGGCTCGTCAGAAGTCGCTGGGCCTCGCTACCGCCAGCGAAGTGGTCCGTCTCGCGATGGATCAGTTCGACTTCGAGCGCTGCATTCCGCCGAGCGAGCCGCACCGCCAGATCTCGGTTCGCATGAACCCGAAGCAGCGCGCGACGCTGAAGCGCCACGCCAAGAGCAAGAACACGAGCGTCGGCGAACTGCTGCGCCTCGCGATCGATGCCCTGCCCGCCAAGGGCTCGAAGCGCTAAGTCCAAAAGCCCACCCCGGCGGACCTAGCCGCTGACATGGGTGATGCTTGCCATGATCCGATGAAGCCCGCTTTAGTGCGGGCTTCATTTTTTTCCATGAGCCAAACTCCGCCTCCGCTCTCGATCTGGGCCCGCAATATCTCGCCTTCGCCGACGCTCGCCGTCGATGCCAAGGCCAAGGCGCTGCAAGCCG
>JAFEGO010000051.1 GCA_018239845.1 Verrucomicrobiota bacterium | reverse complement strand
GACGAGCAGCTCGCGCGCGCGCTCGATGCGCGCGCGTTGGAGGAAATCCCGGGGCGTCACCCCGTGATGTTGCTTAAACAGCACCGAAAAATGCGCCGCGCCCAGCGAGTGGTAGCGCGCCACCGCCTGCACGCTGAGCGGGAGCGCGAGGTTGTCGGTGAGGTAACGCGCGGCCGAGCGTGCGACCTCCTCGGCGGAGTTGACCGCGAGCGGCGCGGTCGCGGGGCGCGGGGAGACCGCCGCCCGCGTGACCAAGATGAGCACATCCCGCAGGGCGAGCTGCGCGCGCTCGCGGCCGCCCAGCTCGGCGGACTGGTTTTCCGCGAAGAGCGTGGTGATCAGCCGTTCGAGTTCCGCCGCCCACGGACCGGCGGCGAGCGCCTGCTGGTTCCACGCGGGCAGTTCCACCGGCACCGCCCCGAAATCAAAGCCCACCCAGGCCAGCTGCGCGTGCGCGCCGGCGGGGATGACCTCGCGGTGTCGCCGGCCGGCGGGAACCAGCACGAAGCTGCCCGCCGTCACCCGCAGGCGCGATCGGCCCAGCGCCCAGTCGCATTCCCCCTCAAGCACAAAGCCGAGCTCATGGAAGGGATGGCTGTGCTCGCGAAACCGGTGGGAGCTGGCCACGGCGCGGCGCGGCACCATGGCCAGACGCAGTCGCGGGTTGTGCTCAAAAAACTGTACCAATCCCATATTTCGTGGGGATTTTAGGCACAAATCCGGAATTCATACAATAAATTGCGTGCGTGGCGGCTTGTTCAACGCGGCGGGGAGGTGTCAGAACCGGGAGCGTTACCTTACCCTTTATCCCAATCTTATCCCGATCATGAGCACTTCCTTGTCGTGGGGCATTCTCAGCACCGGCCGCATCGCCGGTATTTTCGCGCAGGGCGTCGCCCGGTCGCAGGCCGGCCGGCTCGCCGCGGTGGGCAGCCGCACGCAGGCGAGCGCCGACCGCTTCGCCAAGGAGTTCAACGTGCCCAAGGCGCACGGCTCCTACGAGGCGCTGCTCGCCGATCCGACGGTGCAGGCCGTTTACATCGCCACGCCGCATCCGCAGCACGTCGAGTGGGCGGTGAAGGCCGCCGAGGCGGGCAAACATATCCTCTGCGAAAAACCCGCCGGCCTGAATTACGGCGAGATGATGGTGATGGCCGAGGCGGCCCGCGCGCACAACGTGCTCTTCATGGAGGCGTTCATGTACCGCTGCCATCCGCAGACGGCGAAGATCGTGGAGATCGTGCGCAGCGGCGTGCTCGGCGAGATCCGCCTCGTGCAGGCGGCCTTCGGCTTCAACGCCGGTTTCAACGCCACCTCGCGCCTCTGGTCCAATGCGGCCGGCGGCGGCGGCATCCTCGACGTGGGGTGCTACGCGATGTCGATGGCACGCCTGATCGCGGGTGCCATCTCCGGCGCGCCGTTCCTCAATCCCATCTCTGTTTCCGGCTCGGCCCAGCTGCACCCGGAGACGGGCGTGGACACCGTCGCCGCGGGCACGGTGAAATTCGCCAACGGCCTCGTCGCGCAGATCTCGACGAGCGTCGGCGTGACGCAGGACAACTCCGTGCGCATCTACGGCACCGCCGGCATGCTCCACGTGCCGTCGCCGTGGATTCCGCCGAGCGACGGCGCGGCGTCGCACATGACGCTCAACGTCGGTGGCAAGGCCGAGGATATCACCGTCGTCACCCCCGCGAATCTCTACAGCCTGGAGGCCGATGCCGTCGCCGCCGCGCTCGCGGCGGGCAAGCGTGAGGTCCCGGCGATGTCCATCGCCGACACGCTGGGCAACCTCGGCGCGCTCGACGCCTGGCGCGCCGCCTGCGGCCTCGTGTACGACCAGGAGAAGCCGGAGAATTTCCACCACACGCACCACCGCCGGCCCCTCGGCCGCCGCGCCGATGCCGTGATCCCGAGCGCGCAGATCGCGAACCTCAGCAAGCCCGTCTCGCGCCTCGTCATGGGCTGCGACAACCAGGTTACCATGGCGACCAGCGCCGCGGTATGGGACGACTATTTCGAGCGCGGCGGCCTCACCTTTGACACCGCCTACGTTTACGGCGGCGGCATCATGGAGCGCCTGCTCGGCCAGTGGGTGAAGAACCGCGGCCTGCGCGAGACCGTTTCCGTCATCGCCAAGGGCGCGCACACGCCCAACTGCAACCCCGAGGACATGCTGCGCGAGTTCGACGAGACGCTCGGCCGCCTCCAGATGAACTACGCCGACATCTACATGCTGCACCGCGACAACCTCGATGTGCCCGTCGGCGAGTTCGTGGACGCGCTCAACGAGCAGGTGCGCGCGGGCCGCATCAAGGTCTTCGGCGGCTCCAACTGGTCGCTCGAGCGCATCGCCGCCGCCAACCGCTACGCGAAGCGCAAGGGCCTGCAGGGCTTCGGCGCGCTGAGCAATAACTTCAGCCTCGCCCGCATGGTCGATCCGGTCTGGACCGGCTGTATCTCGGCCTCGGACGCGGACTCGCGCCGCTGGCTCAAGAAGAACCAGTTCCCGCTCTTCGCGTGGTCGAGCCAGGCCCGTGGCTTCTTCACCGACCGCGCCGGCCCGGACAAGCGCGACGACGAGCAGCTCGTGCGCTGCTGGTACAGCGAGGACAACTTCGTGCGCCGCGACCGCGCCATCGAGCTCGCGAAAAAGAAGAATACGACGGCCATCGCCATCGCCGCCGCCTACGTGCTCG
>JAFEGO010000050.1 GCA_018239845.1 Verrucomicrobiota bacterium | reverse complement strand
AGGCGCGCCGAAATCGGCGCGCCTTTTTTGAAACTAATCCCGATCAGTTGCCATTGCTGCTGGCGGCGCTGATCACGGTGGTGTCCACCGGCGGAATGATCGGCGTCGAAACCGGGGGCGTGGTCGTGCCGGAATTGCCCGGCGTCGTGGGCGGCGTGGTGACCGTCACCGTACCGGTGGCGGGCGGCGTGACACCGGCGCTGGAGGAAGCGTTGGTCGAGCCAGTCGAGCTACCGTTGGTAGCCGCCGTGGAGACCGAGGCCGCGATCGCCGCCGCAGCAGCGGCCTTGTCGGCATCGGTGCCACCGGAGGTGCTGACAGTCACCGCGACCGCCGTGTTCACGGCAGTCTGGGCGAGCGTCTGGACCGAGGCTTGCGCCGCCGTGGTGGCGTTCTGAGCGACCTGCGCGAGCGCAGTCGCATCCGTCGTACCGCTCGCCTTGGCGGCGGCGACGGCATCGGCGACCTTGGTCTCAACCACCGCGGCAGCGGCGGTCTGGGTGATGGCCGCAACCTGCGTGGGAGCGGCGCTCACCAGCGCCTCGGTGATGGCCGAGACGGCCGTCGTGCTGCTGCCAGTCTGGGAAGAAGAAGTGGAGACGGCCTTGATGGCCACATCAGCGATCGCGGTCACCTGCGAGGGGACGGCATTGGCCGCCGCCTTGACCACCGCCGCCATGATGGCGGTCGCGGTATCGGAGGCACCAGTGCCGGTGCCGCCAGCCGCAGACGAGGAGTTCGCGACATTGGTCGCGACAACCTGGACCGCAGCGACGACTTCCGCGGCGAGCGCGCCGGTCGTGTCAGCCGCCACGGCCGCGGAGAGGGACTGGGGCTTCGTGCCGGCCGCCGCACCGAAGGGCAGGAACAGGGGCTCGCCACCACCCACCGGCAGGGTAAACGTGCCGAGCGAGCTGGTGAAGGTGACGGTGCCGGTCAGGGCGGAAACGGAGCCGCCGCCGAGGCTGTCAATCGTCACACCGAAGACCGTGCCGCGCGCGGCGGCGACGCCCTTGGGCGTCTTCACAGAGTACTTGTTGATCGCCTTCTTGGTCGGATCGAGGGTCGAGACGACATTGCCGCGGCGGAGATCGATCTGCGCTTCCTGCGTCACGATCTTGCCGTCTTGGGAGACGATGTTGAGCTTAGTAACGCTCACGTCGCTGTTCGAGGTGACGGTCGCGACCGCGCCGTTGAACGCCTCGACGTAGGCTTCGCCGCCATTACCGGTCTTGATGGTGGCACCCTCAGGAATTGCCATGCCCACTACGCCGGGCTGCGCCGTCGTCTGGCCAGGCAGGTAGACCTCGACCGAGCCGGTCACTTTGATGAGCTTCGCCTCGTGGGCAAAGGCCGTCGCGGCAAAGGCGCTAGCGAGCGCACCAGCGACGAACAACAGGAAACGGGATTTGATGTGCCTCATGGTATTCAAGATGTATGCAGGTCGTGATTAAATTACGGGCAAGGATTTCTTGGGGATACTGGCTTGCAAAAATGCCAGCGCCTTAACCTCAGCAGAACCTTTTTTTATCCCTTTGCCCACAAGAAAAATGCGGTTGTAGCTATTTATTGCATTAAAAGCTCAGTTATAATGCATTCTTATTGCATTATTTTCAGGATCGTCACGCGCCGGCCGTGGTCCGGATTGTCCGATGAGTCACCGCGCTGTCGTTATTTTTCGTGCATGACGTACACGCCATCCCAGTTTTCGGGCGGCGGCGTCCGCTGGCATTCGGCCACGATTTCAAGATACACGAGCGAGGGATTCGTCGCGATGCCACCGGCATGATCGGGTTGCAATGGCTCCAGCTTGGCGCTCTCGGCAAAATGCGCGAGCGCCCCGGTCCAGTCGCGATTGTAATAGCACACCAATCCCGCCTCGAAGCTTTGCACGCAGCGTAGGGTGTCTGCGGACATGTTCACCCTGAGGCCGACCACCTCGTGGATCGGCACGGGTTGCGCGCGTCCCATCACCACGATGCGCCCGAGGGCGCGGAAAACGACCCGGTCGCCGCCGTGCTGCTCGCACGCGAGCTTCGTCGCCTCCGTCGCCATCACGTAAACGCCCCACTTCTTCGCACCGGACTCCATGCGGGCAGCGAGATTCACACTGTCGCCCATCATAGTATAATTGAAGCGCACGCGGCTCCCCATGTTGCCGACGATGCAACGGCCCGTGTTCAACCCGATGCGCGTGCGCGTACTCCAGACGAGTTGCGGCCACTTGTCGCCCTCGGCGCGCCACTTGGCCCGCAGTTCCTCGCTCCGCTCCTGCACCCGTACGGCGGCGACACAGGCGCGGTACGCATGATCCGGCAGCGCGATGGGCGCGCCGAACATCATCACGATCGCGTCGCCGATGTATTTATCGAGCGAGCCCCCCTCGCCCTGCAGGATGTCGGTGCAGGCGCTCAGGTATTCATTCATCCACTCGACCAGCCGGTCAGGCGGGAGTTTTTCCGAGATCACGGAAAACCCCTGGATGTCGCTAAAGTACGAGGTGATCTCCTCGGTGTGCCCGCCCAGCTGCGGCGTCTCGCCGGACAGGATCATGCGGTTCACCAGCTCCGGCGAGAGATAGGAACCGAACATCTGTTTTACCTGCGCCCGCGCACGCTGCTCGCGCAGGATGCGGCGGCCGATCACGATGAATTGCAGCACCGTCCCGCCCAAGATCGGCCAGGTCAGCGGCAGCCAGTAACTGTACATGATCCAGCTCCCGAAGGCCGCCACCACGTACACCACCAGCCCGAGGACGCCGAAGGTCGCCATCACCGGGACCGTCCGCCGCATACCGAGCATCGCGCCAAGGTAGCCCAGTCCGACCGTCAGGAGGAGCATCGCCCAGCCGGGCGCCTGCCGGGCGTAGTCCCCGGTCAGCACATTATTGATCAGGTTGGCGTGCACCAGCACGAGGGGCGAGTAGGCCCGCAGCGGCGTCGGGCCGGAGTCGGCCTTGCCGGTCACGGTCTGACCGATGAAGACGATGCCGCCTTCCACCTCCGGCGGTTCCGGCGAGGCGGGTTTCTTCTCGACGAACCGGTCGTTCAGCTGCACCAGCGCGCCGATGTAGCTGTAGGTCTTAAAATCCGGCCCTGTGTCCTTGTCCTCGTCGTAACGGTAGTTGAGCAGGAAACGCCCTTCCTTCGAGACCGGCAGGCGCAGCTCGCCGCGGGCCTTGGTCGGCAGGTAGACCGCGTCGCCCAGCCGCACCCGGACCTGGTCCGCCGGCACATCGAAATACGCCATCAGCGTCTGCAGGCTGAGCGAGGGATAGACCCGCTTCCCCACCCGCACCACCAGCGGAATCTCGCGGCGGATGCCATCGTCGCCCGGGGGCGTATCGGCGAATCCATACAGGCTCACCGCGCGCAGCGCGGGAAACGGCAGCAGCGCCGCCTCGTCGCCGAGCAGCCGGCTGATGTCACCCTCCACGTGGGTCAGCGGCCGGGTCGGACCCTCGCGGCCTTCCGCCGGAGGAGAGGGATCAGCGCTGGTCACGCCGGCGGTGACGACTTTCACGCCCGCCCGGGCCGCCACGGCCACGGCGTGGCCCATCTTTTCGTCGCCCTCCCCGTCCCGGGTCGCATCCAGGATGATGTCAAACGACACCACCTTCGGATGAACGAAGCTCATCATCTCCACCAGGTCGCCGTGGACCGAGCGGTCAGGCGGCCAGGTGATCGAGGCCTCCGTGTTGTCCTCGAACAGCACGAGGCTCACCCGCGGGTCCGGCGGCGGCTGGTAGTACGTGCGCAGGCGCGTCCGCCAGTCGAGCGTGCGCCACTCGAAGGCGCGCATGGTCTCCGTGTGCGACAACAGCCAGGCCAGCCCGAGGCAGATCAGGGGTGACAGGGGGACGCGCCAGATAAAGGTGAACGCTTTGCGGAGCATGCGCGGCGGCCAAGTTGACGGCTCGCCGCGCAACAACCAAGCGCATTTGCGCCGCGGCCCCGCCGCTCACTTGCGCGCCACCTGCTGCCGGCGCCGCAGCTCGCCCACGATGTTCTCCGCCCGCTCCGCATACCGCCGGGTCGCCGCCGGGATGCGTCCGCGCACCACCGCCTGAGCGCCGGCGTTCCACGCCATCGCGATGTTGTACGGCGTGGCCGCGAGGCCGTTGCACTCCAGCCGGCGCTTCAGCCACTCATAGTGGGTGATCGCCACCTGGTCCGAGATCCGGCGGTCGAGCGCCATGGAGAACGGCACCTGCGTGTGCATGCGCCATGTCATCTCGCGGAACTGGTAGGCGCCCAGCTCCCCGAAGCGCCCCGGCTTGGGCGAGTCGTGCGGATTCTCGATCCGGTGGATCGCCTCCAGCGTCTCCCAGCGCTCCGAGGCCCGCGCCGGCCCCGCGCCCAGCACCACCACCGCCAGCAAAGCCCCCAACCAAAGGCCGGCCTGACGCCGCCCGAAATGTTCGAATTTGAAGTAATTTGTTTTCACGCCCGCCACCGACTCGGGTTCCCCGGGCCGGGTTCATGCGGTGCGCCAAATATCCTCCAACGAAAAATGGAACCTTTTCCCTCCTGCAAATGGATGTCCCCGCCCGGCCGGGTGCCTCGCGGCCGGCGGCGCCCCTAGCCTATCTCGCTCTCCACCATCCGCGCCACCAGCGCCGTCCAGCCCGTCTGGTGGCTCGCGCCGAGGCCCTGGCCGGTGTCGCCGTGGAAGTATTCATGAAACCACAACAGGTCGTGCCAGTGCGGGTCGCTGACGAACCGCGGCTCCATGCCCAGCGCCGGGCGCCGGCCGCCGCCGTTCGGCAGAAAGAGGCCGGTGAGCCGGTGCGTGAGCTCCTGCGCGATCGCCTTGAGGGTCAGCCTCCGGCCGCTGCCGGTGGGGAACTCCATCGTGAATTCGTCGCCGTAAAACAGGTGGTACCGCTCCAGCGCCTCGATCAGCAGGTAGTTGGGCGGGAACCACACCGGCCCGCGCCAGTTCGAGTTGCCGCCAAAGAGCCCCGTGTCCGACTCGCCCGGCGCGTAGTCCACGCGCCAGGCCTGCCCCGCCGCGTTGAGCGTGAAGGGATGATCCCGGTACGCGCGCGAGAGCGAACGCACGCCGTGGGCCGAGAGAAACTCCGCCTCATCCAGCACGTAGCGCAGCACGCGCTCCAGGCGTTCGCGCGACGGAATCGCAAGCAGGTAGCGCCCCGCCCCGGCGCGCTGCTCGAGGTAGGAGATCTGGCCCGCGAGGTCGCGCCGGTTTTTCAGGAACCATTTCGTCCGCTTCGCAAAGCCGGGCAGCCGCGCCATCCGCTGCTCGTCGATCAGCTCCACCGCGAAGAGCGGGATGATGCCCACCATCGAGCGCAGCCGCAGCGGAAACGCCTGCCCCTCGATCCGCAGCTGGTCGTAGTAAAAACCGTCCTCCTCGTGCCACAGGCCGGTGCCGCCCACGTGGTTCATCGCGTCGGCGATCGCCACGAAGTGCTCGAAGAACTTCGACGCGATGTCCTCGTACGCCGGGTCGCCCTCCGCCAGCTCGAGCGCCATCGACAGCATCGTGCCGCAGTAAAATGCCATCCACGCCGTGCCGTCCGCCTGCTCCAGCGCGCCGCCCGTCGGCAGCGGCTTCGAGCGGTCGAAGACGCCGATGTTGTCGAGCCCGAGGAAGCCGCCGCTGAAGAGGTGGTTGCCGCCGGGGTCCTTGCGGTTCACCCACCACGTGAAGTTCACCAGCAGCTTTTGGAACACGCGCGCGAGCCAGGTGCGGTCGCGCTCGCCGCGCCGCGCGCTCATCTTGTACACGCGCCAGCAGGCCCACGCGTGCACCGGGGGGTTCACGTCGGAGAAATTCCACTCGTAGGCGGGCATCTGCCCGTTCGGGTGCATGTACCACTCGCGCAGGAGGAGGTTCAGCTGGCCTTTCGCAAACTCGGGGTCGAGCCGCGCAAAGGGGATCATGTGAAACGCCAGGTCCCACGCCGCGAACCACGGGTACTCCCACTTGTCGGGCATCGAGATCACATCGCGCGAGTAGAGGTGCGGCCAGTCGTGGTTGCGCCCGTCGCGCCGGATCTCCGGCGGGGCCGGCTGGTCCGGGTCGCCGTTGAGCCAGTCCTGCACGATGTAGTGGTAAAACTGCTTCGACCACAGCAGGCCCGCGTCGGCCTGCCGGGCCACGCGGCGCAGCTCGGTCTGGCGCGCCGCATCCGTCGCGGCGTCCGTCTGCGCGAAGGGTGCCTGCGTCTCGGGGCGCGCACCGGGGGTGTGCAGCCCGGCGTAAAACTCATCCGCCTCCTGCTGCCGCGCCGCAAAAGGCCGATTGAAGCTCTCGCCAAACGCCGCCTTCGGCCGCTCCGTCTCGGCGTAGAGGCGCAGCCGCAGCACGCGCTTCCCGCCCGCGGGGATCGTCGCCGTATCGTGCACCGCGCACTTTGTGCCCGTCTGCGCGGGGTTCACCGCGTCGCCGCGTCCGCGCACCACGCACTCGTGAAACGCATCCTTCACGTATGGCGAGGCGTTCTCGGCTTGGAAGAGCCGGGCCGTGTTGGTCTCGTTTTCGGTGAAGAGCAGCGGCAGGCGTTTCCCATCCGCGCCCGGCTCGATCTCGAGGAAAAACACCCCGAGGTCCTCGTGTTCGCACCGCACGCGGCCGTCCGGCTGCACGCTCAGTTTCGGCTTCACCGCGCTGCCTTCGCGGGGACAGCCCCACGACCAGGTGTTGCGAAACCACAGCGTGGGCAGCAGGTGCAGCACCGCCGGCTCTGGCCCGCGGTTTTCCGCCGTGAGCTGGATGAGCAGGTCGTTGGGTCCGACCTTCGCGTACTCGGCCGTCACGTCGAAGTAGCGGTCACCGTCAAAGACGCCCGTGTCGAGCAGCTCGTACTCCGGCTCGCCACGGCCGCGGCGGCGGTTTTCCTGGCGCAGCTGCTCGTACGGGAACGCCGCCTGCGGGTACTTGTAGAGTGCCTTCATCCACGAGTGCGTCGGCGTGGAATCGAGGTAGAAATAACATTCCTTCACGTCTTCGCCGTGGTTTCCCTCCGGTCCGGTGAGGCCGAACAGACGCTCCTTCAGGATCGGGTCGCGTTCGTTCCACAGCGCCACCGCAAAGCACAGCCGGCACTCGCGGTCCGTGATCCCCATGATCCCGTCCTCGCCCCAACGGTAGGCACGGCTCACCGCGTCCTCATGCGTGAAATAGGCCCAGGGCTCGCCCTCCGCCGAATAGTCCTCGCGCACCGTGCCCCACTGCCGCTCCGCCAGGTACGGGCCCCAGCGTTTCCAGTTTTTCTCGCGGGCCGCATCGGCTGCCAGCCGGGCGTGTTCCTTGGATAATGGGGTCTCAGGGCTCTTCGGCATCAGGGGTTATTGTTATACCAGACCCACACGCCGCTGACAAGTGTCGGCCGCGCTTGCGGACGCCTGTCCGAGGCGTCCGCCCCCCCTCTTACATCAGGTTGCGAATCGCCTGGGCCCCGGCCTCGCTCACCACCACGTAGCTGACCTGCTCCTTCGCGTCGCCCCACGAGGCGCAGCAAAGGCCGTCGCGGTGCGTGATCGCCGGCGGCGCACCCACCGGTAGTTTCGGGAAATCCGAACTGCGCAGCACATAGAGGTGAAATACGAGGCCGTCGCGCACGAAGCACACTTCGAGCACATCCTTGCCTTGGAACTGCACGGTACGGCAACCCGTCGCCTTCAGGGTCGCGAAATCCACCGGCACGCCCTGCGCGAGCCGCGTCGTGCGCTGGCCCAGCAGGGTCTGCAACGCCCCTTCCTCCGGCCCGTGCCCGCCATGGATCTCCTTCGCCGTGTCGTTGAGCGCGAAGTCCGCCAGCCGGTTCACCTGCGCCTCGGTGCGGTTGGGCCACACCGCGAGGGAAAAGCTCAGCACCACCACCGCGGCCGCCGCGAGCGACAGCCACACCGGATGACGCCAGACCGAGGCCGCCCGCGAAGGCTTTTTCTTGCTCACCCTCGCACCCGCGAGGATCGCCGCGCGCAGCTCCGCCGGCGGCGCGATCTGCGCGAGCTTGCCCGCCACCGCGGTATCATGTGCCTGCGAGCGCGCCAGCCAGGCGGCCAGCATCGGATCGGCCTTCGCCTGCTCCAGCGCCGCGCAAAACATCTTGTCGCCCGCATCCCGTCCGCCCGGCCGGTAACCGCCGAGTATAAATTTAGCCTCCTGGTTGATCATGCTTGTTTCCTCCCCTCCCTGCCCTCGAAGGGCACCTCCTTGGATTTTCCTTCCGCCTCCTCGCGGGCGAGCGCGGCCCTCAGCTGGGCTTTGCCGCGCGACAGCCGTGACATCACGGTGCCGATCGGCACATCGAGCGTCTCGGCGATTTCCTGATAAGATAGATCCTCCAGATAAAACAGCGTCAGCGGCGCGCGGAACACCTCGTCCACCGTCTGCAGCGATACCACGACCGCCGCGGCATCCATCCGCGTCACGCGGTCCACGTCCTCCGCCGCCACATCCGCCTCACCCGGCGGTAGATCCTCGATCGAGGTCACCCGCGTGTCGCGGCGGCGTCCGCGCAAAAACTCCCGGTACAGCGTCGTGAAGAGCCACGATTTCGCCTTCGCGGTCTCGCGCAGCCCGTGGCCCTTCGTCGCCCAGATGAAAAACGTCTGCTGCACCAAATCCCCCGCGTCGGCGGTGTTTTTGGCCAGGCTGAGCGCAAACCGGTATAGCGCCGCGTAGTGCGCATCCACCAATTGCGTAAAGGCTTCGGAACTCATCTTGGTTTTCAGAGTTGCGTTGACCGCGCTTTATTCCCGGAAACATCGCGCTGCGCAACATGCTTCGTTTCCACCTCCCGCCCAACCTCGCCTCCGCCGCCCCCCGCGACGCCATCGCCCTCCGGGTGGACCTCGACCTTTCCGCGCCGCCCCCGCCCGAGCTGATCCCCGCCCTCGTCCTCCTCCAGCGCTGGTCCGGCGCCCCCACGCCCCCGCAGCTGATCCAGCTCAACCGGCACCGCATGCGCGAGCTCGTCGCCGCCTTGCAGGGCCAGCCGGTCTTTTACTGGAATAATGTCTCCACGCCCATCGGCTGGAACGACGACGGCACGCTCTCCGGGGTCTCGATCTTCCTCACCCCGCCCACCACCGCTGCCGCAATGGCGCGTGCCGCCGCCGTGCCCAAGACCACCCTCGCCCCCGCCGGCACCCCGATGACGGTCGATGGCTCCGAGCACTTCCTCGCGATCACCCTCCCTTCGCGCGAACACTCCGGCTACGCGGCCGCCCTCGATCTCCTCAAAACCTCCGGCTTCATCCTCGAGCCCGCCAACCGCAAGTGGTGGCTCCGCGACCGCCACAAGACCCTCAACTTCCTCGCCACCCACGGCACGCGCCTCCGCGACGAGTGGCGCGCGGAGTTCACCCCCGTCTTCGAGAAAAACACCGCCCGGATCCGCACCGCCGAGATCCAGAGCGACGTCACGCCCGCCGGCGACGCCTTCGAGGTCACGGTCGGCCTCCGCGCTGGCAGCGCCACCCCCGAGGCCATCCGCTCCGCCGTCGCCTCCAACCGCGGCTACCTCGAGACCGATGGCCGGATCTACCTCCTCGACGCCGCGAAGATGAAGGCCCTCGCCACCGCCCAGAGCGCCCTCGCCAACGACCCCGCCGCCGGCTCCGGCCGCCGCACCCACCGCATCTCCGCCGCGCGCACCGCCGAGGCGCAGGACATCCTCGAAACCCTCTCCCCCGGTTTTCAGCCCCCCGCCACTTGGCGCGCCCGCAGCGAAGCCCTCCGCAACCTCTCCGCGCTCCAACCCGCGCCGCTGCCCAAATCGTTCACCGCCGACCTCCGCCCGTATCAAAAGCTCGGCGTCGCCTGGCTCTGGCATCTCCAGCGCCACGACCTCGGCGGCATCCTCGCCGACGAGATGGGCCTCGGCAAAACCCTGCAGGCCCTCGCCCTCCTCTCCTCGCTCAACGCCCGCGGCGCCGCCCTCGTCATCTGCCCCGCCTCCCTCCTCGAAAACTGGCGCCGGGAGGCCGCGCGCTTCGCGCCGCAGCTCCGCGTCTTTGTCCACCACGGCGACCACCGCCTCGCCACCGCCCGCGACATCCCGGCGCACGATCTCATCATCACGAGCTACGGCACGCTCACCCGCGACCAGGAGCTTTTCATGGGCCACGACTTCGCCTGCATCGTCGCCGACGAGGCCCAGCACATCAAAAACCGCCGCTCCCAAAACGCCGCCGCCCTCCGCTCCCTCCGCGCCCGCAGCCGTTTCCTCCTCACCGGCACCCCGGTGGAAAACTCCCTCGAGGACCTGCGCTCGCTCTTCGAATTCCTCCTCCCCGGCTACCTCGAGCGCCCGCCCGCCGGCCTCCGCCCCGACGAACGCGCGTGGTACGACCAACGCCTCCGCGCCCGCGTCGCCCCGTACATCCTCCGCCGCACCAAGCAGGCCGTCGCCCCCGAGCTCCCCGCCAAGCTCGAGCAGATCATGTGGTGTGAGCTCACGCCCGCGCAGGCCGCGCTCTACCGCGAAACCCAGCAGAGCACCGAGCGCCACCTCCTCGACCTCGCCGCCAGCGGCGCGAGCGAAGCCAGCCTCCGCCTCGCCATGCTCACGCAGCTCCTCCGCCTCCGCCAAGTCTGCTGCGATCCGCGCCTCCTGCCCCAGTCCCGGCTCGCCGCCAGCGACTCGGCCAAGCTCGAAGCTTTCCGCGAACTCCTCGCCGAGGCCGTGGACGACGGCCACCGCCTCCTCGTCTTCTCCCAGTTCACCTCGCTCCTCGGCCTCCTCCGCGAGGAACTCGTCGCGCAGGAGATGCCCCACTGTTACCTCGACGGCTCACTCTCGCCGAAGGCCCGCCAAGCCGAGGTCGATCGTTTCCAGCAGACGCCCGACATCCCCGTCTTTCTGATCTCCCTCAAAGCCGGCGGCACCGGTCTCAACCTCACCGCCGCCGACACCGTGGTCCACTTCGACCCGTGGTGGAATCCCGCCGCCGAGGCCCAGGCCACCGACCGCGCCCACCGCATCGGCCAGACCAAGGTCGTGACGAGCTACAAGCTCATCGCCAGCGGCACCGTCGAGGAAAAGGTCCTCGCCCTGCAGGACGAGAAGCGCGCCCTCCTCGCCGACGTCTTCGAAGCCAGCGATGCCGCCGCCGCCCAGCTCTCCCTCTCCGACCTGAAGAGCCTGCTGGCCTGAACCCGGAATCGAACACAATCGAACACAATCGGACAATTCTCCGCATCCCACCCGATCCGCTCCGGCGCCTTCAGCTGAGCGGGTCTAGTGATTGACTGTGGGTGGGGCTTTATGCCCCACCATGGTTCAGGTGGGCGAACCCAGACCTCCGAACCCGCAGCAACGCCCGTGGAGAAAAAAATTAATCGGACAAAACCCTGCAAATTCTAGGTTAAGTCATTATTTATCAGCACTCCACGCAATCGGACAATATCGGACAAAACCCGGCATTTGTCCGATACGAACAGCCAAATCGCCTGGACCGCCCCCCTATCAAAGAACCTCAAACCGTGAGGCCCTGAGTATAGCAAAACGCCTCAACCGGCACCAGTCGAAAGACCGCCATGAACTGTTAGCGCACGCCTGACAATTTGAACCGCGAATAGACGAGAATTCACGCCAATGGGAATCGTGTTCGGATTCGCGTCCATTGGCGTCCATTCGCGGTTACTTCCTCAGGCCGCCAGCGGACGCTTCTCAGTCGGCGCCGGCAGCGGCCACTCGATCTCCGGCAGGTCCAGGTTCACCGGACCGGGCACCAGCGACCGGGGCTGCGGCGGATTTTCAGTCAGCTCCAGTTCCCATTGGAACCGGCGGGCGACTTGATGGCGGAGATCATGCAGACCAAATCCCGTGCGATGTTTGGCAGAGTTCATGCCCGCACCCTACACCACCGGGTGGGACACACGCTGTCCCATGGTGCATGCAATATGCTTAGAGCCGCATTTCCTCTCGGCCATACTCGACCGCAATGACGTCGAATAGCGCGTTCAGCCTCCCGAGCAGTTCGTCTTCGCCCGCATAGTGGCGTATGTTTGGGCCGGGGTTACTCATCGTAAAATCGCACTTGGACCCTTCAAAATTCATTTGGATACGTTGCGTCCATCCATCGAGAACAGCAAAGGTCACATGCGTCCTTTCACGCGTGGCTCTGCTGACTTTTTCGAAGTGCGCGCTCCAGTCGATGTCCGGGATGGCGGCTTTTCGGAATGCCTCGTGCAGCCTATCGTTGAAATCCGTGCCGCCACCAAATGTGCGTGCCAGCTCTCCATGCTCGTAGATTTCACCGGATACATAGCCCTCTTCATCGACGTAGAGAAAGACCCCCGCTTTCTTGTGATCGAAAGAATCGACCTCCTCGATTGAGCATATGCAGTGTCGGGGCTTGGCGTAGGTAGATTCGCGGTGGGCCACCGCAGTGCATCCCGCCAGCAACAGCACAACCGCAAGCAAGAGTCGCTTCATGTTTTAAGCATGCGATGGACCGACCCCGTCGACGACCCTGAAATAAAGGAGGTCTTATTTCGCGCCGGCAGCGATGGCGTAGCTCATCAACTCAAGCGTCAACACCACCTCCAGTGCATCGGGAGGATTATGCCATAATTCCTGCGGGCCGGCCCACGTCGCCGCCGCTCGCGTGATGAGGCCATGCCATTGCGTCGGGAGTACGGCCAAGGCCCAGGCGGTGCCCGCTTTCTTCGAGTGGACCTCCCCTGCTTCGAGCGTGTGCAGCATCCTACAGATGAGCGTGACGAAGAACGCCTGCTGCCAGACCGCATAAATTTTCGATTCTCCCCGTACATATGGCCCGCAGTAAAAGGACAGATTCCGTCTGACCTCCCGGCGAAGCTCATCCCCGGAAATCGCATCGATCAGGAGCTTGGGGTCCGGCCCGCACAGCGTGATGCCCCGCTCGCGCACCACCCAGCGCGCCACCCTCGAATTATCGTGTTCCGAGCGGACGAGCGACTTCTCGCCATTGCCCAAAAACCTGAACGGCTCCGCGCGCGGCGGCAGTCCCGTGCCCGGATCGCACGGCAACGCCCGCTCCGGCTCCCCGCCGCGCGGAGCCCGCGGCTCATCCGCGAGGGCGCGGAAAAGCGCGCTCGGTGCGTACGAGCCTTCGAGATGCT
>JAFEGO010000004.1 GCA_018239845.1 Verrucomicrobiota bacterium | reverse complement strand
TCTACAGCCCGGCCGGCCAGGAGCTCGCGGCGAAGTTCAACTTCCGCCCGATCGACCCGGCGGTGCTGGCCCGGCACCGCAGCCAGTTCCCCGACATCCCGCTCTACTCGGTGCCGGAGGTTTTGGGCGACTGGAGCAAGGTGCAAAAAACACACTTCGCCGACGGCGGCATCTTCGACCGGATCTACGCCAAAAACTGATGCTCCGGATACCGTCATCTCACCCTGAATTTGCTGGCAGACCCTCCCTGCGGAGCGACAGGCTGTTGATTTCGTGCCTTAAACCCTGATGTCGCGCACTCAGTCCCAACGTTCCGTCCTCCCCGGCTTCGGCCTCTCGCTCGGCTTCACGCTGGCCTATCTCGGCCTGATCGTGCTGGTGCCGCTCGCCGCCGCGTTCCTGAAGACGGCGGGCATGACATGGGCGGAGTTTGTCGCGGCTGTGACGTCGGATCGGGTGATGGCCTCGTACCGGTTGAGCTTCCTGGCGTCGCTCGCGGCGGGCATGGTCAACGTGGTCTTCGGCCTCATCGTCACCTGGGTCCTCGTGCGTTACAGTTTCCCCGGCAAGCGCATCATCGATGCGCTGGTGGATCTGCCCTTCGCCTTGCCGACCGCCGTGGCCGGCATCGCGCTCACCCAGATCTACGCCAAGAACGGCTGGGTAGGGCACTGGCTGGAGGGCAAGCTCGGCGTGAAGGTGGCCTACACGGAGATCGGCGTCTTCGTGGCTCTGACCTTCATCGGCCTGCCCTTTGTCGTGCGCACGCTGCAACCGGTGCTGGAGGAATTGGAGCCGGAACTGGAGGAGGCGGCGGCGAGCCTCGGGGCCAACCGCCTGCAGACGATCTTCCGCATCATTTTGCCGGAGCTGACGCCGGCACTGCTGACAGGATTTGCCCTCGCCTTCGCGCGGGCCCTTGGGGAATACGGTTCCGTTGTCTTCATTTCGGGCAACATGCCGATGCGCACCGAAATCATCCCGCTCCTCATCATCACCAAGCTTGAGCAGTACGACTACCGCGGGGCCACCGCGATCGCCGTGGTGATGCTGATGACGTCGTTCACCCTCCTGCTCGTCATCAACCTGCTCCAGAAGTGGAGCCGGCGGTACCACCGCATCTGAGCCATGGCCGCCATCGTCTCCCGTTCCTTGGCGACTCCGCCGCCCTCCGCCCACGCCGCGCCGCGCGCCACGCAGGACCCGCAGTGGGTGCGCTGGACGCTGACGGCGGTGGCGCTGGTGTTCCTCACGTTCTTCCTCGTGCTGCCGCTCGCGGCGGTGTTCACCGAGGCGTTCCGCCACGGCGTGAAGGCGTACTTCGCGTCCTTGCAGGACCCCGATGCGCTGGCCTCGGTGCGGCTGACGCTGCTGACCGCGGTGATCGTGGTGCCGGCCAACGTGCTGTTCGGCATCGCGGCGGCGTGGTGCATCGCGAAGTTCCACTTCCGCGGCAAGAGCATGCTCATCACGCTGATCGACCTGCCGTTCGCCGTCTCGCCCGTGATCTCGGGCCTGATCTACGTGCTCGTCTTCGGCCTGCAGGGCTGGCTCGGCCCGTGGCTCGACGAGCATGACCTCAAGGTCATCTTCGCCGTGCCCGGCATCGTGCTCGCGACGACGTTCGTGACCTTCCCTTTTGTGGCGCGCGAGCTGATCCCGCTGATGCAGTCGCAGGGCACCGACGAGGAGTACGCCGCGATCACGCTCGGGGCCAACGGCTGGCAGACCTTCTGGCGCGTGACGCTGCCCAACATCAAGTGGGGCCTCCTCTACGGCGTCATCCTCTGCAACGCCCGCGCGATGGGCGAATTCGGCGCGGTGTCCGTGGTCAGCGGCCACATCCGCGGCGAGACGAACACCATCCCACTGCACGTCGAGATCCTCTACAACGAGTACAACTCCGTCGGCGCCTTCGCCGTGGCCTCGCTGCTGGCGTTCCTCGCGATCGTCACCCTCGTTTTGAAATCCGTCGTCGAGTGGCGCCACGCGCAGTCGCGCGCCACCTGATTTTCCGTCCGCATGAGTATCCAAGCCACCAACATCCGCAAACAATTCGGCGCATTCACGGCCCTTGACGGGGTGAATCTCAACGTGCCGAGCGGCAAGCTGGTCGGTCTCCTCGGGCCGTCGGGCTCGGGCAAGACCACGCTCCTGCGGATCATCGCGGGCCTCGAGCACGCGGACCCGGGCAGCGGCCGCATCCAGTTTCATGGCGAGGACGTGACCAACGTGCCCGCGGGCAAGCGCAAGGTCGGCTTCGTCTTCCAGCACTACGCGCTCTTCCGCCACATGACGGTGATGGAGAACATCGCCTTCGGCCTGAAAGTGCGGCCGCGCCGCGAGCGGCCGATGGCCAGCGACATCACCGACCGCGTGCACCGGTTGCTGAAACTCGTGCAGTTGGAAGGTCTCGACCAACGTTTCCCCAACCAGCTCTCCGGCGGCCAGCGGCAGCGCGTGGCGCTGGCCCGCGCCCTCGCGGTCGAGCCCAAGGTGCTGCTGCTCGACGAGCCCTTTGGCGCGCTCGACGCCAAGGTGCGCAAGGACCTGCGCCGCTGGCTGCGCCGTTTCCACGAGGAGATCCACCTCACCACGATCTTTGTCACGCACGACCAGGAGGAGGCCCTGGAGATCTCCGACGAGGTCGTGATCATGAACCAGGCGAAGGTCGAGCAGGTCGGCACGCCGCAGGAGGTGTACGACCGCCCGGCCTCGCCCTTCGTCTATCAGTTTCTCGGCAATGTGAACGTGCTGCGCGCGCAGGTGCTCGCCCACGGCGGCGCGCACACGCCCCGCCCGGCCACGCTGGAGGCCAACGGCCAGGTGTATGTGCGCCCGCACGACATCGAGGTGGTGCACGACGAGCCCGGCGCCGCGGGCCTGCCCGCCATCGTGCGCTACATCCACGCCGCCGGCTCGGTGGCCCGCCTCACGCTCGAGCAGGCGCAGTCGCGCGAGGCCGTCGAGGTGGAGATTTCGCGCACCGAACTTGCGATCCTCGGCCTGAAGCCCGATCATCTGGTGCGGCTGCGCCTGCGGCAGGGCCACTCTTTCCCGGAAGATTACACGATCTGAACGATAACCAAAACAACCCCCGCAAATACCATGGCTAAAATATACAACGACATCACGGAAACCATCGGCAACACCCCGCTCGTGCGCCTCAACCGCACCGCGGCGGCGCACGGCGCCACCCAGGCGGAAATCCTCCTCAAGCTCGAATTCTTCAACCCGCTCTCGAGCGTCAAGGACCGCATCGGTTTCGCGATGATCGACGACGCGCTGAAGTCCGGCAAAATCAACAAGGACACCGTCCTCATCGAGCCGACCTCCGGCAACACCGGCATCGCGCTGGCCTTCGTGGCCGCCGCCAAGGGCCTCAAGATCATCCTCACGATGCCCGAGACGATGAGCACCGAGCGCCGCAAGCTCCTGAAGATCCTCGGCGCGCGCCTCGTGCTCACCGAGGGGCCGAAGGGCATGAAGGGCGCCATCGCCAAGGCCGAGGAACTGCAGAAGCAGATCCCGAACAGCGTCATCCTCCAGCAGTTCGCCAATCCCTCGAATCCCGCGGTGCACCGCCGCACGACCGCCGAGGAAATCTGGCGCGATACCGACGGCAAGGTGGACATCGTCGTCTCCGGCATCGGCACCGGCGGCACCATCACCGGTGTCGGCGAGGTGCTGAAGGCCAAGAAGCCCGGCGTGAAGATCGTGGCCGTCGAGCCCGATGCTTCCCCGATCCTCTCCGGCGGCCAGCCCGGCCCGCACAAGCTGCAGGGCCTCGGCGCCGGCTTCATCCCGGCGATCCTCAACACCAAGGTCTACGACGAGGTCATCCGCGTGAAGGAGACCGACTCGGGTCCGGTGTCGAAGCAGCTCAACCAGATCGACGGCATCCCGGTGGGCATCTCCTCCGGCGCGGCCGTCTGGGCGGCCATCCAGCTCGCCAAGCGTCCGGAGAACGCCGGCAAGCAGATCGTCGTGATCATCCCGTCGAGCAGCGAGCGCTACCTCTCCACGTGGCTCTTCGCCGACGTTGGCACCGAGACGGATCGCCTCGACGACCTGATCCCGGCGTCCGCGCAGTAACCGCCTCCGGGCGTTCGTTCTTTGGTCCCGCTTGGGCGGGACTCAGTTTAGCCCGCGCCCGCAGACCGGCGAGACCGGCCGCGGGGCGACAGTCGCGATGTTGACCGGACCACTGGAAACAATCGCAGCCGATCCGTTGAAGCTGCGATTTTCCCTGTCCGTTCACATCGCTTTTTTGTGCCCGGATTGAACCGCGCCGGATGGCAGTGGTCCTGCTGGTGGGTTGGACCCTACCCCGCCAAAACGGCTGACATCGGCCCAGGGCCGGAAATCCAAATCGAACACAATCGAACACAATCGGACAATTCTCCGTTCGTATTGATGTAACTAAATTATAGATAGATAATTAAGAAAGCGCTCGCGATCAGGCATTTTTGTCGAAGAGCAGAGCCGCATGGCGCGGCGACTTTTTATCAGATAACATATTGATAACAAGATTGATGCAAATCCAGCTGCGCCAGTGTCGGCGCTAAAACCCGGTTTGCGTGGGCCTCGTTTCCTCTTTTTTCCATGTCAGCCGAATCCATCAGCACCATTGCCATCATCGGTGGCGGCGTCAGCGGATGCCTCGTGGCGGTGCAACTGCTCCGCGAGGCCCGGGCGCCGTTGCGCATTTTGCTCTTTGAGCGGATGACCGACGTGGGCCGCGGCGTGGCCTACGGCACGGAGAATCGCGAGCACCTCCTCAATGTCCCGGCCGCCCGCATGAGCGCGCTACCGGATGAGCCCGGGCATTTTCTGCGCTGGGCGGCGGGTCGGGCCGGGGAGGAGGGTTATCCGGCGACGGTGACGGCGGCGGATTTTCTGCCCCGCTGGATTTTCGGCGAATACATCCGCGCCGTGCTCGCGGAGGCGAGGGGAGGGGCGGCGCCCGGCGTGGAGCTGGAGCAGATCAAGGGCGACGTGACCGACCTCGAGACCGAGGCCGGCGGCGTGCGCCTGCGCTGCGGCGACGGGCGCTCGTTTGGCGCGGACCGCGTGGTGCTCGCGCTGGGCAACCTTCCGGGCGAGTACCCGATCAAGCGCCCGCTGCCGGTGTATCACTCCCAACGTTACGTCCATGTCCCGTGGCATCCCGGCGCGCTCGCGGGCATCCCGCCCGGGGCCGACGTGCTGATTGTAGGGGCCGGCCTGACCGCGGTGGACATGGTGCTGCAACTGCAGGAGGCGGGACACCAGGGCGTGGTCCACGCGCTCTCGCGCCGGGGCCTGCGCCCGCAGGTGCATGAACAGCATGCGGCCTATCCGGATTTCTTTGTGGAGGAGCCGCCGCCGGCGACGATCCTGAAGCTCTGGCGGCGCGTGCGCGCCGAAGTACGGAAGGCCGGTGGCTCCGGTATCGACTGGCGACCGGTGCTCGATGCGCTGCGGCCGCGCACCCCGGCCATCTGGGGTGCGCTCTCGTGGGAGGAGCGCGCGCGCTTCATGCGGCATGTGCGGCCCTTTTGGGAGGCGCACCGCCACCGGCTCGCCCCGACCGTCGCGAAGAAAATCGAGATCCGCCGCGCGGCGGGGAAACTGCGCTTTTACGCCGGCCGGCTGGACAGCCTGATCGAGACCCCCGACGGCGTGGAGGCGAAATTCCGCGAGCGCGGCACGACGCGGAAACAAATCCTGCACGTGGCCAAGGTCATCAACTGTACCGGGCCGCGCAGCGACTACTCCAAGTACCAGCACCCGCTCTTGGTGAACCTCCTCGCGCGCGGCCTGATCGACCACGACCCGCTGGCCCTCGGGCTCAACGCCCTGCCGGACGGCACGGTGCTCGGCTACCGCTCGGGCCCGGTGGGCTGGCTCTTCACGCTCGGCGTGTCGCTGAAGGGCGTGCTTTGGGAGTGCAGCGCCGTGCCGGAGATCCGCGACCAGGCGCAACGGCTGGCGCGGCGGCTGTTGGTTTAGGTGGAACGCGTTGACCTCAACGCGTTTTCCGCACGGAAAGCGGATGGGCGTCAAAGCGCGTTGGGTCAACGCGCTCCACCTTCAAGCAGGCTGACATGCTCCCCCGTTGACTCGTGCGGAATGTTTGCTCTGGTGGAGGGCTTTATCCGCCTACCATGACCGCCAAGACCCTGCCCTTTACCCAAGCCCAGCTGGAAGCCGTCGCCGCGTGCGTGCCGACGCCCTTTCACATCTATGACGAGGCCGCGATGCGGAAGAACGCCCAGGCGTTCTACCAGGCCTTCTCGTGGGTCCCGGGCGGTTTCAAAAACTACTTCGCGGTGAAGGCGCTGCCCAACCCGTACATCCTCGAGATCCTGCGCCAGGAGGGCGTCGGCGGCGATTGCTCCTCGAAGGCCGAGCTGCTGCTCTGCCAGGCGACCGGCATCACGGGCGAGAACATCACGTTCACCTCCAACGATACGCCGGCCGACGAGTACCAGGCCGCGCACGCCCTCGGCGCCATCATCAATCTCGACGATATCAGCCACCTCGCGTTCCTCGAGACCGCGCTGGGCGGCAAGCTCCCGGACGTCCTCTGCTTCCGCTACAACCCGGGTCCGCTCAAGGCCGGCAACGCCATCATCGGCAAGCCCGAGGAGGCCAAGTACGGCCTCACGCGCCCGCAGCTCTTCGAGGCCTACAAGCAGGCCAAGGCGAAGGGCGTGAAGCGCTTCGGCCTCCACACGATGGTGGCCTCCAACGAGCTCAATCCCTCGTACTTCCTCGAGACGGCGCAGATGCTCTTCGACCTCGTGGTCGAGCTGCACCGCGAGGGCATCCGCATCGAGTTCGTGAATCTCGGCGGCGGCATCGGCATCCCGTACCGCCCGGAGCAGACGGCGGTGGACCTGCCCAAGCTCGGCGAGAGCATCAAGGGCGCCTACGAGCGCACCATCAAGGCGGCCGGCCTCGACCCGCTCCGCATCACGATGGAGTGCGGCCGCATGATCACCGGCCCCTACGGCTACCTCGTCAGCCACGTGCTGCACAAGAAGGCGACCTACAAGAACTACCTCGGCCTCGACGCCTGCATGGCCAACCTCATGCGCCCGGGCATGTACGGCTCCTATCACCACATCACCGTGCCGGCCCGCGAGGGTGGCGCGCGCAAGGTGTACGACGTCACGGGCTCGCTCTGTGAGAACAACGACAAGTTCGCCATCGACCGCGAGATCGCCGACCCGGCGATCGGCGACCTCGTGGTGATCCACGACACGGGCGCGCACGGCCACGCGATGGGCTTCAACTACAACGGCAAGCTCCGCTCGGCCGAGGTGCTCTGGCAGGGTGGCACGCAGTTCAAGGTTATCCGCCGCGCGGAGAGCTACGCCGACCACTTCGCCACGCTCGACTACCCGGGGCTGAAGACCGCGCTGTAATCCACCGCTATCGCAGCACAGGCCCGGCCATCCGCCGGGCCTTTTTTGTGCCACAAGGTAGGTTGCGCGCTCGCGCGCAACAACGGTGGAGCGGGGAGGCACG
>JAFEGO010000049.1 GCA_018239845.1 Verrucomicrobiota bacterium | reverse complement strand
TGAGGTTCTTTGACAGAAGGCCAAATGAGGCAATTTGTCCGATCGTATCTGACAAAACAGGGTTTTGTCCGATATTGTCCGATTACAAAAATGACTCACTAATAATGAATTAAGTCGGAATTTGCAGGGTTTTGTCCGATTAATTTTTTCCTTCCGACCGGCGAAACCCATGCTGGGACACAAAAAAGCCCCGCGCTTATTAGGCGCGGGGCTTTTGAAAACAGAGAGGCTCTCTGGTGGTCGCTTACTTCTTTTGCTCGTCGGCGACGGCGGCCTGGGCGGCGGCGAGGCGGGCGACGGGGACGCGGTAAGGCGAGCAGCTCACGTAGGTCAGGCCGACCTTGTGGCAGAACTTCACCGAATCCGGGTCACCACCATGCTCACCGCAGATGCCGAGCTTGATGCCGGGGCGGGTGGCGTTGCCCTTCTCGCAGGCGATCTTCACGAGCTGGCCGACACCGGTCTGGTCGATCGAGGCGAAGGGATTCTTCTTCACGATCTCGTTTTCGGTGTAGGCGCCGAGGAAGGAGCCGGAGTCGTCGCGCGACATGCCGAGGCAGGTCTGCGTGAGGTCGTTGGTGCCGAAGCTGAAGAACTCGGCAGTCTGCGCGATCTCGTCGGCGGTGAGGGCACCGCGCGGGATCTCGATCATGGTGCCGACGGAGTAAGAAATCTTGGTCTTCTTCTCCTTCTGCACCTGGGCGGCGACCTCGTGAACGATGGCGACCTGCAGGTCGAGCTCCTTCTTGAAGCCGACGAGCGGGATCATGATCTCGGGCTTGGCCTTGAAGCCGGCCTTGTTCGCATCGGCGGCCGCCTCAAGGACAGCGCGGGCCTGCATGCGGGTGATCTCCGGGAACTTGATGCCGAGGCGGCAGCCGCGGAAGCCAAGCATCGGGTTGAACTCGTGGAGCTCGTGCACGCGGTGCTCGATCTTCGAGACGTCGATCTTGAGCTTCTTGGCGAGGTCGGCCTGCTGCTCCTTGGAGTGGGGCAGGAACTCGTGGAGCGGGGGATCGAGGAAGCGGATCGTCGCCGGGAAGCCCTTCAGCGCCTTGAAGATGCCGTAGAAGTCATCGCGCTGGTAGGGGAGGAGCTTGGCCAGGGCAGCCTCGCGGGCGCCGAGGTTGTCGGCGAGGATCATCTCGCGCATGGCGTCGATGCGGTCGCCCTCGAAGAACATGTGCTCCGTGCGGGTGAGGCCGATGCCGACGGCGCCGAAGGCGATGGCCTGGGCGGTCTGCTCGGGCGTGTCGGCGTTGGTGCGGACGGACAGCTTGGTGGCCTGCGAGCACCACTTCATGAGCTGGGTGTAGTTCTTGAACTTCTCGGTGGCCTGGGCGGCCTTGTCGCCGTTGATGAGGCCGGAGATGATCTCCGACGGGGCGGTCTTGATCTGGCCCGCGTAAACGGTGCCGGCGGTGCCGTCGATCGAGAGGTAGTCGCCCTCGGCGAAGGTCTGGCCGGCGACGCTGACGGTCTTCTTGTGGTAGTCGATGTCGAGCGAGGCGGCGCCGCAGACGCAGACCTTGCCCATCTGGCGGGCGACGAGGGCGGCGTGCGAGGAGACACCACCGCGCGCGGTGAGGATGCCCTCGGCGGCGATCATGCCGCGGAGATCCTCGGGCGAGGTCTCGATGCGGACGAGAAGGACCTTCTCACCCTTGTCGGCGGCCTGCACGGCGCGGTCGGCGTTGAAGTAGACCTTGCCGGTGGCGGCGCCGGGACCGGCGGGGAGACCGTTGGCGATGACCTTGGCCTTCTTGACCTCGGCGAGGTCGAAGATCGGGGCGAGCAGCTGTTCGAGCTGGTCGGCCGGGTTGCGCATGATGGCGGTCTTCCAGTCGATGAGCTTCTCCTTCACCATATCGATGGAGAACTTGAGCGCGGCGGCGGCGGTGCGCTTGCCGTTGCGCGTCTGGAGCATGAACAGCTTGCCTTCCTGGATGGTGAACTCGATGTCCTGCACGTCCTTGAAGTGCGACTCGAGGGTCTTGCGGACCTTGAGCAGCTCGGCGTAGGACTTGGGCATCTGGTCCTTGAGCTTGAGGACGGGCTCGGGGGTGCGGACGCCGGCGACGACATCCTCGCCCTGGGCGTTGATGAGGAACTCGCCGTAGAACTCGTTGGTGCCGTTGGCGGGATTGCGGGTGAACGCGACGCCGGAGCCGGAGGTGTCACCGGTGTTGCCGAAGACCATGGCCTGGACGTTGACGGCGGTGCCCCACTCAGCGGGGATGTTGTACTTGCGGCGATACACGATCGCGCGGTCGTTCATCCAGGAGCCGAAGACGGCGCCGGCGGCACCGCGGAGCTGGTCCCACGGATCGTTCGGGAAAACTTTGCCGGTGCGCTCCTTGACGAGGACCTTGAAGCGCTTGACGAGCTCCTGCTGGTCGGCGGCGGTGAGCTTGGAGTCCTCGATGTCGCCGTGGTACTTCTCGTGCTTGTAGCCTTCGATGACCGTCTCGAACGGCTCGTGGTCTTCGCCTTCCTTCTTCTGCACGCCGAGGACGACGTCGCCGTACATCTGGATGAAGCGGCGGTAGCAGTCCCACGCGAAACGCTCGTTCTTCGTGGCGGCGACGAGGGCGAGGACGGACTGGTCGTTGAGGCCGAGGTTGAGGATGGTGTCCATCATGCCCGGCATGGAATCGCGGGCGCCGGAGCGGACGGCGACGAGGAGAGGCATGCCGGAGGTGGCGCCGAACTTCGTGCCCATGATCTTCTCCATGTTGGCGATGCCGGCCTCCATCTGCGCCTGCAGGGAGGCGGGATAGGTGCGCTTGTTGGCGTAGAAATAGGTGCAGACCTCGGTCGTGATCGTGAAGCCCGGGGGCACGGGGAGACCGATGCGGGTCATCTCGGCGAGGTTGGCGCCCTTGCCACCGAGGAGGTTTTTCATGCCGCCGTTGCCATCGGCTTTTCCGGCGCCCCACGTGTAAACGTATTTGAGGGCCTTGGCGGCGGGTTTCTTAGCAGCTGGTTTTTTAGCGGAGGTTTTCTTAGCCATGTTGAAAGAAGTTTACCGGGGCCCGACGGCGTTGGCTGGCGGACACGCAGGGGTTGATCCAATAGGTGGGGTCCCGGGGGTGTCAACGATGCAGAGAGGACGGCACAAAACCGCCGCGGCGAAACGGCGTCATAAATAAAAAGCCCCGCCGGGGAGGGCGGGGCGAAAGGGACGGGGCGGGGAGCCCGGCTTACTTCTGGCGGTTGGCGGCGCGCTGAGCCTTGAGCACCACGCGGAACATCTGCACGGCCAGCCAGAACACGCCGCTCATGCAGGCGGCGGCGAGGGCACCCCAGAGGTTGATCATCTTCGGGTCGTTGGAGGGCACGTGGGGCTTGCAGACCCCGAACAGGTAGACGAAGAACGCGACGACGAGGATGAGGTCGACGATCAGGCTGACAGGAGACGTGAGCTTCTCTTCGGACTGGGACATGGGCATGAAAAGAGAGGAAGAACCGAAGGTTTGTCCACGGAAAATTCGGACATCATCGGCCCGTACCGGCGGCGGGCCGAAAGGAGACTTGCGCGGAAGCCGCATTTCCGGCGTTGTAAAGCATTCGCAAGACATGACTTCGCCGTCCTTCGAAACCTCGCTCACGATCCGCCGGTTGAAACGCCTCGTGATGCTGCTTGTTTTCCTGTGCCTGGTGATGGGCGGCTTCTGCGGCTACCTGCTCCACGCGATGGATCGCGATTACAACGCCATGGTGCAGCGCAGCATCACCGCGATGAACCTGCTGCACAAGCTGACGAAGTCCTCGCTCGGCACGCAGCGCGCGGTACTGGCGGGGCTCGTGGGCGGCCAGCTCGACAACCGCGAGGAGATCGTGAAAAGCATCGGCCGGTCGCTGGCGGACGGTCGCGACGCGCGGCAGGA
Source organism: Verrucomicrobiota bacterium (assembly GCA_018239845.1). Lineage (GTDB taxonomy): Bacteria > Verrucomicrobiota > Verrucomicrobiia > Opitutales > Opitutaceae > CAIRCN01. The sequence goes on along the minus strand of JAFEGO010000049.1, from coordinate 493 downwards.
ACTCCGCCTGAGCGGGGCGCTGGACGGCCCGCCGAACGGTTTCACGGCCATCGAGAGCGATGCCCGCGATTACGAGGCCGCGGTAGCTGAATATCTGAAACTCCTGGCCGCCGACAAGATCGACGAGGCCAACCTCGTGCGGCACGACAAGGCGCGCGTGGCGCTCAACCAGTATCTGGACAGCATCGAAAAAGCCTCGCACCAGCTGGAGGCCGACGGCCTGCAGGCGGGCGAGGATTACTCCGACGAGGTGCACCGCAACTCGGCGGTGGTGCTCGGCCTGGCGGGCCTGCCCGCGCTCTTTGTCGCCGTCATCGGCGCGACGGTGTTGGCCGTCATCGCCATGATGTGGGTGGTGCTGCGGCGCAGCGGAGGGGTTGAGGAAGGGCCGTAGTGGCTGCGGCGTCCTCGCCGCAGATTCGCAGTTCCTTACAGTGGTGACGTTCTGCGGCGGGGACGCCGCAGCCACTGGGTCGTGCCTCAGAGTTTTTTC
>JAFEGO010000048.1 GCA_018239845.1 Verrucomicrobiota bacterium | reverse complement strand
GCCATTGGGTCAACTTGGCCTGCCCGGGGCGGACAGGGCGAATAAATTTTTCTGCATGCCGAATGGCTTGCGTAGGAGCGTGCTTGCACGCGATCTCCCCGCTCAGGTCGCTCATCGCGTGCAAGCACGCTCCTACTCCGTGGCAAACAGGCACAAAAAAGCCCCGCCGGATCGGCGGGGCCAAAGGGTTCTGATTGTTCGGCGCGGATCAGATCTTGCCGAGATCCAGCTTCTTCAGCTGCTGCTTCAGGATCTTGCCGGACTTGAACTTGACGACGGCACGCTGCGGGATGACGACTTCGGCCTCGGGCTTGTTGGGATTGCGGCCGATGCGGGCCTTGCGCACTTGCACTTCCAGCACACCGAAATTGCGTAGCTCCACATTGCGACCCTCGGACAACGCCTTCTGAATGATATCCAACGTCAACTGTACGGAATCGACGACCTGTTTTTGCGGAAAGCCGGTCTTTTTGTATATCTCTAACACTATCTCACGCTTGGTCAGATTGGTGGACATGATTTTCCTTTTTTGGTTTTGCTCTGAGGTAAGTGCCTAAGGTATTTCCGTATCCCTAATTGCGTCAAACAGGATGAGCCCTTTTCCCTCGGGAGACAAGCCCCCATTTCCCTCTCCATTTTAACCCATGCCCGACCCTATTGCCGTCAATTCCATGTTCGGGCGGATCGCCTCTCGTTATGATCTTGCGAATCGTTTGCTAAGTTTCGGGATCGATCGCTGGTGGCGCATGCAACTCGTTGGCAATGTGAGGAAAGCAAATCCCGCCACCATCCTCGATCTGGCGACCGGCAGTGGCGACGTAGCCTTTGCCTTGAGCCGGGGATTGCCGCAAACGACCCTGATCACTGGCATGGATTTTTGCGAGCCGATGCTCGTCGAGGCCAGAAAAAAACAAGCCGCAGCGCACGGCGCGGTGGGAAATATCGCGTTTCGCCAAGGCGACGGACTCGCCCTCCCCGACCCCGATCAGACGTATGATGCGGTCACGATCTCCTTCGGCTTGCGCAACATGGCGGACCGCCACCGCTCGCTGACGGAGATGCACCGCGTATTGCGGCCCGGGGGACGGCTGTACGTGCTGGAGTTCTCCCAGCCCCAGCGTTGGTGCCGCGCGCTCTACTATTTTTACCTGGGCAAAGTTTCGCCCTGGCTGGCGGGCCTCGTCACGGGCGAACCCGGCGCCTACCAATATCTTTGCGACTCGATCACGCAGTTCCCCGATGCGGCCGGACTCGCCGAAGAGATCCGCCGCGCCGGCTTCAGCACCGTCGCGGTGAAGCGCATGACCTTCGGGGTCGTCGCGCTGCACATGGCGACGAAGTAGCGCCGAAAGACTGATTGAGGCAGGGACGCCTCTCCGAGGCGTCCGTCGTGCGGAGGGAAATCAGTTGAACGATTTCCCGCAGCCGCAGGTGCTCTGCGCGTTGGGATTCTTGATCTCGAAGCCCTTGCCGTGCAGGCCGTCGTCGAAGTCGATGCTCGTGCCCTTGAGGTACGCGGCGCTCGCGGGATCGAGCAGCATCGTCACGCCCTCGCTCACGCACTCGGTGTCGTCGGGCTTCGCGTCGTCGAACGACATGCCGTACTGAAAACCGGAGCAGCCGCCCGATTCCACGAAGACGCGCAGGCGCTTGGCCGGGGCATTGAGTTCGGCCTGCATGGCCCGCACGCGGTCGGCGGCACGAGTGGAAAGGGTGATCATGGTTTCACCGTAAAATCGGCACGCGATCTGTCAAACGCCCGCCGGGGACATCCGAAGATCACGGAGCCGCGCGCGACGGGCAGCCGGAGGCGCCGTCACGCAAGCCGCTTGGCGCACGCAGGATGACGGAGCGCGGCCGGACTGAAGCGGCCTACGTGATAACCCGTAGCAGATTTCGCGCCGAATCCCGATTGCACTCTTGCCAGTGCGCGTCATGCGCCCTTTCGTGGGGCCCGTCGTGGCCTCCATTAAACACGTTTTCAACGAGATTCATTACGAGATGGTCCGTAAGCTCGCGGAGGGCGGCATGGGCGTCGTGTATGAGGCGCACCAGCTCGGCGCGGGCAATTTCAAGAAGGTCGTCGCCGTAAAGCTGATTCGCGAGGAGTACTCCGCGATCGAGGAGTTTCAGAAGAATTTCATCGGCGAGGCGCGGCTCGTGGCCGACCTGATCCACACCAGCATCGTCCAGACCTACCACCTTGGCCAGATCGGCGGGCAGTATTTCATGGTGATGGAGTTCGTGCGCGGCGTGAACCTCGAGGTCTTCATCGAGAAGCACCGCGCGCTCGGCCGCCGCGTCCCCGTCGAGATCGCCGTCTTCATCGTCTCGCGCATCGCGCGCGGCCTCGCCTACGCGCACCAGAAGCACGACTCCGAGGGCCGCCACCTCAACATCGTCCACCGCGACATCGGCCCGAAGAACATCCTCATGGCCTACGAGGGCGACGTGAAGCTCACCGACTTCGGCATCGCGAAGGCCCTCGACCTGATGTACAACGAGGAAGGCAAGGTCATCGCCGGCAAGGACGAGTACCTCTCCCCCGAGCAGGCCAGCTACGCGATCACCGACGCGCGCGCCGACCTCTTCCCCCTCGGCATCGTGCTCACCGAGCTCCTGCTCGGCCGCAACGTCTTCCGCTCCGCCGATCGCTCGCAGTCTCGCCGCAACATCCTCAACATGCCGATCCCGGTCTTCGGCAAGATCCGCCCCGACATCGACCCGAAGCTTGAGGCCATCATCGCCAAGGCCCTGACGCGCGACCGCGACAAGCGCTACCAGTCCGCCTACGAGATGCTCACCGACCTCGAGATGTACCTCTACAGCGACCGCTACGGTCCCACGATCGAAAAGCTCGGCGTGTACATCAAGGAGCTCTTCGGCATCGTCGAGCCCGGCAGCGTCGTCCCTTTCGCCCCTAAAACCGCCACCAGCGTCTCGCGCCCCTGAGATGAACCGCGCCGTAACAAATTCATCTCATGAGCGGGCCCGGATTTAGTCACGACCTACGCCAGCGTCAGACCCAGTCGCTTGTCCTCGCGCCGCAGCTGCGGCAGTCCCTGAAGATTTTGCAGGTCGCCGCGCTCGACCTCCGCTCCGTGATCCAGGAGGAGCTGCAGGCCAACCCCACCCTCGAGGAGCTGCCGATGGAAGGCGAGTCGGAGCAGCCCGACGAGGGCGAGACGCCCGCCGGTGACGCCGAGGAGGGCCCCGAGGGCGAGTCCGCCACCGCCGATGCCGCCACCTCGTCGGAGGAAACGGATACGCGCGAGGAGATGGATTTTTCCAAGGAGTTCGAGATCCTCGGCAAGATCGACGAGGACTGGCGCGACCACATGGCCAGCGCCGGCGGCACGCAGCAGCACACGGCCGAGGACGCCGAGAAACGCCAGCACTTCTTCGACTCCCTCGTCAGCGAGACCTCGCTGCAGGAGCACCTCATGCAGCAGGTGGCGCTCGACGAGCTCGCCCCGCCCGTGCTCGAGGCGCTGCGCCAGCTCATCGGCAACCTCGATGACCGCGGCTTCCTCGCACAGCCGCCGTCCGACGTGGCGCTCCAGACCGGCCTCCCCTACGACACCGTGCTCGAGGCCCTGAAGCTCCTCCAGAGCTTCGATCCGCCGGGCATCGGCAGCCAGACGCTCGCCGAGTGTCTCCTGGCCCAGCTCACCACGCGCGGCCGCGGCGAATCGCTCGCGGCCCGCATGCTGCGCGACCACTTCGACCTCCTCTCCCGCCGCCGCATCCCCGAGCTCGCCCGCAAGCTCGGCGCCGCGCCCGACGACATCCAGGCCGCCATCGAGGAGATCGGGAAGCTCGACCCCGCGCCCGGCCGCCGCTTCGCCGAGGACAACAACCGCGTCGTCGTCCCCGATGTCGTCGTCGAGAAGGACGGCGACGAGTGGAAGATCCACCTCAACAGCGACTACATCCCGCGCCTGCGCATCTCCAGCACCTACCGCGAGCTCATCGCCAAGGGCACCCTCGGCAAGGGCGAGCGCGACTACCTCCGCGAGCGCATCCGCTCGGGCAAGTTCCTGATCGACTCCATCGAGCAGCGCCAGCGCACCATCGAGCGCATCACCCGCGAGATCATCAAGGCCCAGACCCCCTTCTTCGAGCAGGGCGTCTCCCAGCTCCGCCCGCTCACCATGACGCAGATCGCCGACATCGTCGGCGTGCACGAGACGACGGTGAGCCGCGCCATCGCCAACAAGTATATGAAGACGCCGCATGGCGTATTCGAGTTCAAATACTTCTTCACCACCGGCTACCAGGCCGAAAGCGGCGCCTCGGTCTCCAACACCAGCGTGAAGGAGATGCTCGCCGACCTCGTCACCCTCGAGGACCGCGCCGCGCCGCTGAGCGACCAGGAGCTGGTGGCCAAGCTCCAGGAAAAGGGCATCGCCCTCGCCCGCCGCACCGTCGCGAAGTACCGCGAGGAACTCGGCATTTTGCCGAGCAACCTGCGTCGGGATTACAAATAAGTAGCGCAGGCGTCCCGCCTGCCATCCCACCGT
>JAFEGO010000047.1 GCA_018239845.1 Verrucomicrobiota bacterium | reverse complement strand
GTCCCAAGCAACGCATAAAATATTCCAAACAAACCTGGCGCAATCTCGTCATCTGGCACAGGGGTCCATTGATCCCTAACCCAGGTTGTACTCGCCCACCTAGTATTTCCAAGGTGCTGGTCATGTTTATAGCTGTTTTTATCGATATAGTTCATTATATCCCTTTCGTCTCTCTTTTGGGTGACACCCCAGTTTGGTCCACCAAACATGCCGTAATCTGGAATTATATCCTGAGCCATCCGACCTAGAGCAGCAAGCACATTTCCACCACTCGCCACATGACCAAAGCTAACCACATTTGCGACATCTATAACTTTAGTATAAACATAACCAGTGACCCCGACAAGAGCTGCTGCAGTATCCGAAGCAACAATTTGAAATAGACCAGCGACACCGCCGCCAATTTCTTGTAATCCTGTCCCAATTCCACTCCCTAGCCGACCAAATGAGGCAAGACCGAGAGCGACATTAACAGCCCCCGCGGCAACATCAGCGGCTCTACCGAGCATCCCACCCACTAATGGAATATGACCTTGCAGCCAATTGCCCAGTTTTGATCCACCTGTAATCGCTTTGTTGCCTGTGGCATTTGCCGTAGATTGCGACGCAACTGAATTCTGTGCGATTCTGTCGGCTACGCCCTCGGCTAGTGCGCTAGCAACATCTTCACTCACACCCTTAACCTGCATTATGGCTGCCGTAACCCTTGAAAGATATCGATCGTAAGCGGCAGCTTGCGCAGCACCAGTAGAGCCCGCAGCCATCGAATCCGTTCCGTTGTTAGCAAAGTTTACAGAGACGCCTGTAATATAAGGTTGGGCATTGACCCGATCCACATCCGAATAATTCGATATCCCAACGTTGTCTGGCTTATTTTCCATCCACCATGCCTCGAGGTCGAGCCTCGCCCTTTCATCTGCCGCTGGGTCCAAACCCAGCACGTCGTAACTATTAATGTTGTCGTTCAGGCAGAATGCATACAGGTTCATTCCACCAGCCTCACCGCTGGGATCGCGGTTGATGAAGCGGCCGAGGCTCGGGCTGTAGTACCGGTGGCCGTAATAAACGAGTCCGGTCTCGTTGTCGGTGTATTTGGTCGCACTTCGCAGGGGGTTGGACGCGGCGTAGTCGCCCTCCTTGCGGAGGAGTTCGCCGAAGGGACTGTACTCATAGGCAGCGTGGATCGACCCATCGCTCTTCATCAGGGCTGCTACGTTGCCTGAGCCGTCATAGGCGGGCAGGTAGATGGCAGCCGTGGAGCCGGTGTGATCGACGAATTGCAGCAGGGCGCCAATGCCGCCGGTCGCACCCATCGTACCCGCGATGTCGAGGCCCCATGCATAGGTTCGTACGCGGGTGAAGGTACTTGCGTCCACCGGCTGCAATTCCACCACGAGATTCCAACCCTCGTAAATGAAGCGGCGCTCGGTACCGGGATCAGGCACCCAGGATCCGGGCGAACCCGGCGACCAGGTGTACGTTCTCTTACTGAGGCGGCGACCGACGCTGTCATAGGTGAAATCAAGGCGGCGGTGCGCCACTCCCGCAATGACGCCAGCAGCCCCGGCGCTGTGCAGCGCAGGCGAATCAGCCGTCCCGGTGCCAAAATTGGTCTCCATGCTGATCAGGCGATTTTCCGCGTCCCATGTGTATTTCCAGCGCCCGTCCTCGATCAAGTTGCCATCCGCATCGTACTTCAGTTCCTCCGAGGCCTGGGCGATGAAGACCTTGGACAAACTCGCCGTCTGCTTCTGGTTGCCGCTGGCTTTGCCGGCAATGAGATTAATGTCGCCGTACGCCGGGTCGTGCTCGTTGTCGAAGAAGGCCCCGCTGGACCAATACGGGCCCTTCCGGTCGGCAACGATGCCGTTGACCAGGATATTCGCAGCGGTATCCGAGGTGCCCGAAACCGTGACATAGTTGTTTTCCCGCTTTTCGATCTGATTGAGGCTGTTGGCCGCGGCCGCGGTGCCGCCCGTATGCGTATCACCGTAATAGGCGGTGTTGGTGGAATTTCCCGTGTTGTTGACGCTCGCGCGGTTGCCCGCCGCATCGTAGGTAAACTGGTACGTCCGACCGGGCAGCTTTTCCGTGGTCGCGGTCACCGTCGAACCAAGGTAGCCGGTCGCGCTCTCGAGTTCTCCCCGGGTATTGTAACCGTATCGATAGTACGTATCACCGAGGTCGGCAAAGGCCGTGCCACTTACGCCGCTCTGCAGGGCGGTGAGACGCTGGCCGAGTTGGTTGTAGGTATAGGTGTAGCTGGCTTTGACGGTGGAGCCAAACTTCGTCGTCAGCTCCTTCAGCGCATCGCGGTCCTCATCATAGTGGCGGACCACGGTGTAATCAGTCCCAGGGGTGCCCAAACTAACGCCCGCCAGCAAGGAGGTGGAGGATTGGTAGCTGTAGTTGAAGGAGCGGGTGGAGACGTCGGCGTGGGTGAAGTCGGCGTGGCCCGTCCGACCTAGGGCGTCGTAGCCGTAGAGGGTTGTCTGGTCTGAAGTTGGCGCGCCTGAGACCCCCACCTGATAGCCGCTGGGTCGGCCTAGGAGCAGACCCGAGCCGCTCGTTTCATAGGTATAGGTGAGCAGCCGGGAGCCGAGGTAGGCCGGCAACTGCTCGGAAGCGGGCTGCATGTCGGCATTGTACTGCAGGGTGCGGGTTTCCCGACCCGACAGGCCGGGCACGTCGGTCGTCGATTTCAACTGGCCACGGGCGTAGTACTCGTAGCTTACGGTGGGCGTGCCATCGTTGTAAGTGATGCTCTTCGGCTCGGCAGTCAGATCGTAATAGTCGTAGGTAGCCGTCACGCGCTCGCTGCTGGACCCGGGAACGTAGCGCGCCCACTGCCGGGTCAGAATCTGCCCCTGCTGGTTGTAGGTGTAATTGACCGTCCTGTTTAGCGCGTCTTTCTTTTCCTTGAGGAGCCCGGTGGCGTCATCGTAGGTAAAGTGCGTTGTGTCACCCGTCTGCGCGCTGGGCCAGGCTTCGTTGCTCCAGTCGGAGAGCAAACCACCGCGGTAGGTGCACTGATTCTCGATCTGATCAAACTCCGTATACGTGAAGCTCACAGGCAGGGCCGCCCCACCCCACTGGAACTTTAACCGTCCCTTCATATCGTACTCATAGTAGGTGTAGGCCGTGATGTCGTCGTGGGTAATGCTGATCCTGTCGGGCCGGCCGCCGCTATCATAGTGGGCGTAGGTCGTGACCGCTGCGCCCGGAGCAGTCACAGTATTCACTCGATCGGTATCCTGACCGGGGGAATCAAAGTACGTATAAGTCGTATCGCCCGTGCGAGAGTCGTGCGCAGTCACCATGCGACCAAGGTCGTCGTATTCGGTGGCCGCAGAGCGGCCATCGGCCCCGGTAACTTTGACCGCGAGCCCATTGATCACGACTGACACGGCCGAGCCTGTCACCCCGTCGCTCGTAAGCGTCGTCGTCACCCTCTTGGCGCTCGCGTCGAGGATAGTAACCGAGGTGCTCTGGTGGTTAAAATGATCGAGTTGACGGGTCTCGGCGATCTGACCGGAGCTCCAGCCGGTGAGGCGGTTTAACGTTTCGCCAAGGGGGAAGATATCACCGACTCCTTTGCCACTGCCATCACCCGAAGCGTAAGGATAGGTGTACTGCATACTGTCAACCCACCACTCGCCGTCGATCTTCGCAAAGGGGCTGCCATTGCTGCCAGTAATCCGGTCAAGCGGATCTGTTTCACTAAGGCCGGAACCGCCAACATCGAGCCCGGAGAGTATAACGTGGCCGAGGTTGTCGTAAGTGCGCCATTCATCCGCCAGACCGGTGCGGGTTGTCTTCTTAAGCAGACCGGAGACGTAGTACTCCGCCGCGGTTACATTGTCCGACAGCCCGTTATAGGCGGGCTGCCGGCTCTCGATGGTACGTCCGAGCCAGTCCACGGTGGTCTGCTGCCAGCGACTGCCAGCCGAACCGACGCTGATCCGGCTCGTGATCTGGTGGGTGCTGGTATCGAGCGAGTAGCTGTAATTGGTCGGGACATTATAAGGATCCAATACCTGAAGGGTTTTTCCGTCGGTCAGTGTATAAGTCGTGACCTTGCCATTATCGGGATTGGTCTGTTCTACCTTGGCTCCACCACCAGAGACGAGGCTGTATGCAAGTTTTGTAATAAGGCCGTTGGGCGTGGTGGTCTTGGTGAGGCGGCCCGAGGCGTCGTATTCGTGGGCGGTCGTACGCTCCAGGCTGCCGGCGGAATGCTTCTCCGCGACCAAATGACTTTGGACATCGTAGGTGTAGGTAATGACCTGGTCGGCCTGACCGTCGTACAAATTCACGGTGTCGGCACTTACCCCTGCCTTCGTAACGGTGTGGACACGGCCGAGGCTGTCGTAGGTGTAGGTCTGCTTGATGCCGGTGCCATCGGTCGCATCATGGAGGAAGAGGCCATTATCCCAGTTCCAAGTGGAAGTGACGCCGTTGAGCGCAGTCGTGGAGGTCTGCCGGACGGCGTCGAGCCAAGTGTTCGTCGTCACGGATACAGGCTTGGCGGTGTCAAAGGCTGCCGTCGCGCCGTCATACACGTAGGTTTTCTGGCTCACAATCGTGTCGTCGCTGTTACGGATGACTTCGGTCAGGGTGGACTGGTTGCCAACAAGGGTTATCGGCTCAAAGGCCAATCCGTCAGCCGCCGTGATGGTCTGCAGTGAACTGACCGCAATCACGTCGGGAGCGGGTGGAGCCGTGGTAGGGGCGGCCGAAGTGGTGCACCACGAGCCGTCGACGATCCAAGTGCGCCAGGCTTTGCCGGGGGTCGTCGTGGAGGAGGTGTCAGCAACAAAGCCGGTGCTGCTGGTGTAGGTGCCCCGCTGGTAGCGGAACGACTGCTGCCGGCCGTCGGGGTATTTCACCATGAAGGGTCGGCCGGCGTACAGGTAATCGCCGTTCTCCTTGCCGTAGGTCTTGGAGGTAGTGACCACACTCACCGTGTCGGATGAGTAGGACTTTGACGTCACGCCCACAAGGAGCCGGCCCTCAGGTGAGCTGCCGGAAGTGAAGGATGAATCGAAGGCGTAACTGTTCACCGTTCTGCCAACCACTGTGCCGTTGATTGCCGTCTCGATCGTTTTGGGATACTCCCAAGTGGAGGCGTAGCTCGGGCCGGTGTAGTCGTAGGTCATCACCTGGTCCTTGACCGTGGTACCGTCGCTCCACGGCACCGTCGTGGTGTAGGGTTTGCGCCCACGATACAAATCGGAGTAAGGGTAATAGGTGTAGCTCTTCACGCCGCCATCTGGCGCGGTGACTTGGGACAGCTGGCCATCGCTATTGTAAGCGTACTGTGTGGCCAAATGGTCGCCGGTCGAGAGATCGGTCCACACGTCGGTCTGCGTGAGACGCTCAATTCCATCCGTGGCAGTCGTCCAGGTCCACACGCTCTTGGCCACGGTCGTGGCAGAGCCGCTAACATTCTTTTTCACCAAAACCGTCTCCGTGCGAGTAGAGCCCGACACACTTGAAGCGTGATCTTCTATCCGCTGCTCGGAGTTGTCGTCGCCCTCGATGAGGGTCCATCGATCACTGCTGGTCGAGCGGAAGACATAGTGCAGGAGCGTGCGATTGGTGGTGCCGTAGTGGGTCTCCGTCACTCTCAGGCAATCCGCGCCCGATGGCGCCGTGCTGGGCAAGCCGCTTGTGATCCGCTCCACCAAATAGCTGACGAAAGGGGTCGAGCTATAGCCGCCCCCGGTCGCATTGGCCGCGTAAAATGAGAGAGTGTAATCGGGCTGCCCCAAGGTTAGCTGGACGGCCTCGGCCCTCACTTGGCCGGTCTCGATCTTCTGGCCGTTGGTGATGCTGGTCCACTGCAGGCCCGTTTCGCCCGGGAGCAAAAACTGCAGGCTGCCGATGTAAAAGGCGCTAGACGTCGTAGACAGGCCGTAGCCCGTGCCCACCCGACCATCGCTGCGCATCTGGATGCGCCCGGCGGACCGCCCGTTATCGAGGGTGCCCAGCCCCCATTCCATCACCAAGTCCGCCACGCTCAGCCGCGTCATCCGACCGGCCTGCGCAGTCGAATAAACGCTGTCCTCCACGATTTGGAACGAATCAGCCCCGTTGCTGGAGGTGGTCGATACAGTTCCTCCCACCCCCGTGCTCTGGATCCAAGGCATATTATCCCCATGGGCGCGAACCAGCACAGTGTAACCGGGTGGGGCCGTGATCCTGGCTCCGAACCCACCGTCGCTCTCGAATTCTCCGAAGCCGCCCGGACCGTTGGTCGCCGGCCAGCTCAGATAAAAGCTGTATACCTTGCCCGGAACCACCCGCATCGTCTTAACCTCTTGGGATCCGCTGTACGAAGTGATGCTGTCGCCCCAGTTCGTGCCGCCGTACTCGTCAACGACATCCAACTTGTAGTTATACCCGGTCATGGTCACATCCAGCTTGACCGCGACCACGGCCTTGCGCGTATCACCCTGCGCATGCGCCAGCGGCGCCAACCCAAACAGGAAGAGACCGAACCCTAACACCCGCCACCATGTCGTTGAACTCATTGGAATGTTTTAAGAGGGTTGCGCACTCAGTTGTTCGGTTGGTGGACGTTGAGCTTGAGGTCACCCGTCGTCACAGTGGTGCCCGGGTCGAGACCCAACTTATAGCAATCGAGATTGGTGAGCGTGCCATCATGCGCACTGGCGGCTCCAGCGTCGGAAGGGTCGTTGGGGTTCAGCCCATGGGCGATTTCCCAGCCATTGGGCAGGCCGTCTCCGTCGGCGTCGAGGTTGGGATCGAATATCGTCAGCGTACCAGCGGCCGCACCCGTGTAATTGCTATCATTGATGGTCCCCAGCACCGTGTAGCTGCCAATGCCGGAGGGCGCCGTTCCAGTGGGACCCGAGCCGGCATCGTAAGTGAAGGTGACGGCCAGTCCGGCCGGACTGGTCGTGGCGGTCGCCGCCTTGGCGCTGCCATCATAAATCGCAACCATGCCGCCCAGCGTCACGGTCCCGCCGGCCTTGTTAACGGTCAGCGCGACCGTAGCGGAGACCGAGTTGTAGTTCGTGGTATCCGTGGGGGTGAACACCACACTCAGCGTTTGCCCGGTCCCCGCATTGAGCGTCGCGCCAGCTGCCGGGCTGTAGGTGAACGTCCCCGCGACACTCGCCGTGGCGTTCAGCTGGGTCGAGGAAAGGACCGTGCCATAGGTAATAGCCGTCGGTGGCGACCATGTGATGGTGGGTGTCGATTTGATGGCATCAGGGGTCACCAAGGCCTGGAAGGTGGCACCCGACTGTACGGAAAATCCCGGCTCCAGGTAGATCCGAACACCGGCGCGCAGGGTGATATTGGCCCCGCTCGCCACGGTGACGGTACCGCTGGTGGTGAGGGTGTCCGACGCATCGATCGTCAGGCTCGAGCCGGAGCTGTAGGTGACACCGCTTAGCGTCACGTTATCGACCGCCCGCAACGGCAGGCCCATCAGGCAGAGCGCCGCGATGAGCCCAATCACCCGGTTCATGCCGCGCGATGTGCCAATACAAAAGCAGACACGGGTACGTTTTGGGTCCGCTCCACTCTCACCATGAAAAGCGGCCGTCTTCCGGGGTGCGTGCCACATGGCTCAACGAAGACTAACCGATGGGTGCGAAGCGGTGCCGGTCTTCAACTGCTGAACCTGGTTGCGCAGTTCGGCGTTCTCGCTGCTGATCCGCGCGAGTTCCTTTTCCTGGGCAATTTGGTGCAAGGTGAGCTCCTCAATCTTGGCCAGAAGCTTGGATTGCATCTCCCCTATGCTCACACCGTGCTCTGCGACCTGCTGCGCCGAAGGTATCCCGGGCAGATGGCCCTCGGTTTTGATGTGCTGTTCGACTTCGCTAAGCGGTGCGAGCCGGTAACTCTGGTCAAAAACGTAATCCGACCAACCCGTGGTCTCGATCAGCACTTCCTTGGCCCGGATCGTGCCGTTAACCTCAAGCTTCTGAGTGGGACTGACCATGCCGATCCCAACGTTACCCGAGGACAGGATCGTGACCTTGGCGGTGTCGGAAGGCCCAATCATGACCGAGTTGGCGGTATTGTTGGTGACGTTGGAGCCAATGGCCGTGGCATAATCGGCCCCGGTCGTATTCTTGTAGCCAAGCGCGCTCGAGGCGAGGCCGTCGGCAACGTTTTCACGGCCGAAAGCCGAGGCGCTCTTATCCAGGCTGTGATTTTCGAACCCAACCGCTGTAGCACCCTCTCCATCAGTCTCACTCTGATAACCAGCGGACAAGGACCCGAGTCCTCCGGCAGTCGATAGCATGCCCAGGACCATGGAGTTTTCATCTTCCGCGATACTGCGGGCGCCAAAGGCCATGGAATATTTCCCCTGGGCAATGTTGTGATGTCCGAACGCGGTGGATTTGTTACCGCTGGCCGTGTTCTGAAAACCAATCGCCGTAGCTTGAAGTTCCTGTGCTAGATTGTAATAACCCACCGCCACAGCATCTAGATATGTTCCTTGATTGCGTCGCCCGACGGCCATAGAGGATTGCCCGCTCGCTGTATTGTTGTACCCCACCGCTAGCGCGTATTTACCGTGAGCATAGGTGCTCGGACCGACTGCGACACTGCGCATGGACGCTGCATTTTGACCGGCACTGGCGTACACTCCCATAGCCAGCGATCCGTGGCCAAATGCCTGCGCGGCAGCTCCAATCCCAATAGATCTTTGACCAATAGCCTGAGCACTTGCTCCTATAGCTATCTCCGAGTACTCAGAGGAAAAATTTTCCGTACTGGTACCGGCTTGCGCCTGATGGCCAATTGCAATCGATTTCGGCGATAGTGCCTGCGTGCCGGTGCCATACGCGCTCGAATTATCGGCTGCTGCGATCGCCGTGGTGGATGGCGTCGCTGTGTTGCCGGTGGTGGCACGGCTCTCAGCCACAAGCAGGAAATTAGCCGCACCTAGGAGCAGCCATAGGCGCATGAGCTGGCCGGCGGCCGCTCGGGAGCGATCAGGGAGATGTGAGCAAAGATTCATGATAGTTGGTGTCCTTTTGGATTAGTCTTTCTCAACTTCCTCGGTCTCCTCGCGCTCCTTGCCATCTTTACGCCCAGCCTTCTCCAGTTCGGCCCGGAGCTGCGCGTCCAATGCAAATTGCTCCTTGCGCTCCAAGCGGTGCTGTTCGTGCCGGGCCTTGAGTTTGGCTTTACGCTGTGCCTCGGTGAGCGGGCTATCAGTGGTAGAAGCAGGAACATTGGCCTTGGCACGGCTCGCCTTGTGCTTGGCCTTGAGCGCTTCAATCCTCGCCCTGTGTTCCGCAAGAATCCGTTGCTCCTCGGCAGAGGTCTGGGCACTGCGGTCGAGAGCAGGGCGCAGAGCGTTGGCCTTGCTTGCAGGCGCACCTGCGGGATTTGTGGCGTCGGCGGAAGATGCCTGCGCCCGGGCGGAGAGGCCGGTCACCAGCATGAGCCCGATAAACAGATACACGGATGGATGGAGAAGGCACCTCCCAAATGCACGACTGGGAATAACAGGGATATATACTTTCATATTTTATGTGTCGTTAGTTATCGATACGAGGCCACCTCATCTCATAAAGATACAAGGTGGATTGTCTCTTTATGCGGATATCTTCCGGCAACGGATGGCCGAAGAGGAGTTGTCACTCATGGGGGGCTACGGGTGATGAGTGGCCGTCACGGCATTCACGGCATGGAAAACCGACGTCTCACGACGCAGGGGTGGTTTAAATCAGCCGGAAGGCGCGGGAGCGGCCTAGGAGAAGCGGGAGCTGGCTCAGAAGTGGTCGAATTCTGCCCGCTGCCAATAGCGCCAATCCCGTAAAATTACGGAGTTCTTGGGGTGTTTATCCCAGAAGTGATCTCGAATCAGGCGACACAGGTCAGGTTGACACGGTAAAAATCCTTAGATTTACGTGGGGATAGCCGCCTACCCCATGCGCATCGCCATCGCCGAGGACATGATGATGATCCGCGAATTTTACACCAAGGTGTGCCATGAGCATGGCCACGAGGTGGTAGCGACGACGGCCAATGTATCCGAAATAGTATCACTCTGTATCGCTCACCGGCCGGACATCCTTCTGCTCGATGTGCGGCTGGCCGACGGCGACGGGCTAAACACGGTCAGCCCACTCCGCCAAATGGTTCCCGCCTTGAGGATCGTCGTCATCACGGCGTATCCGACCCCCTATGTCATCCAACGGCTCGCCCAGGTGCCGGTCGAGGGGTTTGTCGATCTCACAACCCAGACGCCGGCGGCCATTGGCGAAGCCCTGGCCCATATCGGCAGGGGCCGGATATGTTATCCGCCCAACTTTCAGCGAGCGGTGGCCCAGCAGCGGGATGACCCGCGGCATTTCAGCAAGCTGCTGTCTACTCGCGAACAGATGATTCTCGGCCTGATCGGACGAAGCCTGTCCGACGAGGAGATCGCTCAGCAACTCAGGATCTCTCCGCGCACGGTCGCAGACCACCGGAGCAATCTGCTGCACAAACTCCGGCTCGCCAATACGTCCAAGCTCATCGCCTTCGCCATCCAGGCCGGCTTCGTGGTGCAGACCTTCACCGAACCCTTCACTTGAGGGCGGCCCGCCCGGGCGACGCAAACGGATTGGGTTTTGTTCGGAGAGGCGCGAGATGATCTGTTTTGTGATACTAGGCTCGCCTACGTTGATTTCCGGACACCTCGGACAGCTGATTTCAATTCCCGGGCGCGGCCGGGACTATCGACGGCAAAAGTGGCAGGCGTGCGGCAGGCAATTCCCTACGCGGCGGCGTATTCCAACGGCTTCGTCCCAGATGTTTCTGAAAGTCACCGCAGCCCTCTATGCCTAGTGTCCACACGCAATGCCGGCGCTTCCCTCGGTGTGTCTCCTCGTAGAGAATCTCTACCGTGACCGAGTCTCTGGCTGTGCCACACACGGTCTTCCCGCCGATAATTGCGACGGTAGCCGCGGCAAATTGCGGAAAATGGAAATCCATCCAACGATACCACTCGCGCCACATGGCTGCCCATGAGAAGCCGTCGATACGACAATCGCCGACATTGCAGCCAAACATGGCGTCTAACTCCGTTGGTGACGGAATCGGGTAAGTCGAAATGTCACGCACGGGACGTGGAACAGGTTTTTGCCATGATGTCGGAATCTGGGCCAAAACCTTTGCCGCCAGACTTGCGGTCATAGGTTTCGCTCCAGTCCGCAGCGATGACAGGTAGGTGCTCGTGACTCCAATTTTCTGCCCGAAGGATTTCAAGTAACCACGGCCGTTGAGCGAGTTCACATAATCGAGGGCCCGTTGGCGTTTGGCTTCGCTGAGCTTGGGGACAGGTTGCATGAGATTACGGAAAACGGATGGCAGATGGAGATTCCGGACACCTCGGACGGATGTTTTCAACTCCTGAATACATGCGAGGTCGCTTTCGCACCAGATCCATACCATGTGCATTAGGGAGTCCTGAAACGCCGTCCGAGGTGTCCGGTAATAGAAGAAAGACAAAGAGGACGGAGGGTGGTGATGGCGGTAAGCTATCCCGGCCAAAAGCCGGGCAAGACGTGCAAGGTTCACCTTGCACATATCTTGCCCTTCTTACTTCCGATACGTTTTTCGTCTGAACAACAGCCTGCCCTCTCATCATCAGTGTGCCTAGGATTTCGACTGCGTATCAATACTCAGCGAACGGAATCAAGAGCGCCATTTCGCATTCGGCTCATGCTCCAACCGAGTCCTCTTTTCGATCTTCAGTAGCCTGGTGAAGCGGAAGAGCGTAAAATAATTCTGCGAGATAGGCATAAGCGGGGTTGTGGGATTGGATCGCGCTCAGTATTCTGCTCTCATTCGCAGCCGCCAACCGATCCATGATTTCAAATGCAGCCGGATCGGCTTTATCCAACCCGAGCGCCATCTGCTGATCGGAGGTCATTTCGGGATCAGGGATTCTCTCATAGGTCACGCGCCAGCCCGTGTCACTCAATGCCTTCGCCAACAGCCTCGTCATGAAATCCATGCCCTTGGCCGAGCTGGAGACGGCCAACTCCGTGACGTCCTTGCCGAAGTTCCAAGTCTGTAGTCCGCCTTCTGGGTTCGCACGTAAATGGCTTTGGTCGACGATTCCGCCACAGGTGCCGAAGGAAAAGATCTGGATTGGCCGTCTCGTACCCGCCGTCTGCTGCATCTCCATCGCTTCGATCAGCCCGACGAGCGCGGGATTGTTGGCCCAGAGTCCGCCGTCAACGAAATGGTCTTCCCGATTGTAATGTTCCTTGCTGCCGATGGGGTGCAGAGGGAAAAAGAGTGGCGCCGCACCGGTAGCAAGGCAGACATCCACGAGCTTCAGTTCTCGGTCATGCGTGAAGCGCGGCGCGTGAGGTGTCTTGAAGACTTTCGGCCCGTACGACTCCACGCTAATCGACGGCAGCACGAGCGCCACGTTCCGCTCCTGCCAAAGCTTACTGAGTGTCACGTTGCCGAACACGGGTTCCAAGGCCGCTTTGAGCGCTTCCGCCGAGGCCGTGGGCTTCTTCCAATGCTTAAGGACCCATGCTAGGAGATTGAGGTTCAAACCGAGCTTCGGGAATCGGGTGCGGAAGATTTTTGAACCCTCTGCGAAATATAAGTCCGCGATGGCCTCCGGTCTGCAGCCTAAGGCAATTCCGCAACCCAATATCCCCCCGGTGCTCGTGCCTGCGATAAGATCGAATCCACGACCGAGATCCAGCGGCCCGGAACCACGGTTCGTTTCAAAATGGGCCTGCAACCGCGCGAGGAGACGGGCCGTGTAGTAACCCCGCATCCCGCCACCATCGAGAGCAAGGATGCGAAACGGCTGGGTCGGATCAGCAACTGCAGGTTGAGGATTCACGAGATGTGGCTCCAACTTCATGTCTCGGACAACAACAAGGTTATCATCAAGCCGAGGGCAATACCACCGAGCGCTGCAGCGAGCTGAGGGCTGGACGGCTTGCCCTGCAGAACTTCAAACGCAGCATGCTCACAGTTGTTCGTGAACAAAGCGTAGGGTTGAGGCTTGGCTAGTCGTGCCCGCAAACGCATCACAGCCACCTCGGGCGGCAGTGATGTTCGCTCAGCCCAAACCGGGTGGCCTTGGGAAAATTCGGAAAAAGACACGAGGCCTTGGCCTCGCTGCGGTGCGTTGTCGAAGACATAACCGTTGCCGGCGTAGAGGCCGACGTGCTGGGTGAAGAGACCCTTTGGTCGACGCAGTAAGTCCCCAACGCGCAAAGAGTGAAGTGGAATCATAAGATTAGATCGCGACAGATTGTTCGGGAGGAGTGATGGGCGTGTCATGGCGTCCACCGCCCAACCATTCGCCCGTGACGAGCCAATGCTCGAAGAACCAGAACCATTCCGCGGCCCACGGGATGACGGTCGTCGCCACCGGCTGCGAAAAATCCCAGTCCCCCCGGAACCAAAGGCAAAGGGAGGGCTTTCCGTTTACCTCACGGAAAGTATGCGGCAGCTTGCGTTTTCCCGCCAAGGCCTGGAGGTCGGGCGAAATGACCAAAACCAGCGGCCGGTGGCCCTCCGCGTACTGCAGCTCAATCTGATAGACCGCACCGAGCACGTGGGGACGAATCGCCTGAAACCAGCGCAGTTGTCGGCCCTTCCGGCTCGCCCCGATCTGGCCTCGCCCCTCCGGAATGTGTTTCCGGAGGAGCATCAACTGGACGACCAGCGGCAGTGACTTGGCTTTCATCATAGGTGTCCGTCGTAGGTATGGCGCGGAACAGCCATAGCGCTGGCCGAAGTAAGTCCAAGGGCCGTCGTGTACCCAAGCGTACCACGGGTGGGAGTTGACCGAACGGCCTCTGTCATGCTTCGGAAGACCGGGTCGACAAGCTCGCGGCCGAGGGCCTCACCCAGTAGCGGCTGGAGGTAATTGAGCCCCTGCGTTTTCGCGAGGGAGCGCACAAACGCCTGATAGTCTTTTACCCATTGGTAGTACTCCGTTGCCTCATGGGCGCGCTCAGGGCCGTTCCAGCGCTCGACTAGATTTTCATCCGCCACCGTCGGGTTTGGGAGGACATACTTAAGCTTGCCGCGGACATCATATTCCAGCCGCAGAATGGTCGAGTCATCCAAGTGATCCGCGAGAGTCTGCAAGACCTCAAGAATCGAGGAGAAGGTGCGCCCGATCACATAGCGCTCGTACGCCTGCCACAGGATGGTGGTCAAAATGATTGACGGTGTTTTGCGCGTCAGGGCGCGGCGGCGGGCGAACCATACTTCGCGAAAACGCTTGGTCAGCTGGATGCCGCGCTGCAGCGGCATTTTCATCGGTGTGTTCTCCGGCAAGGGCACGACGACCACTTCCCTAGCATTGACCATGGGGATGTGCCCCTCCCGCAACGAAAACTCCTCGGGCACGCTAAGCAACGGCAGCTGGGCCGCCGCATGCAGAACGCCGTCCCGAAACCCCATCGGGTTCGAGGGTTTCCAGTCGGAGTTCTTCCAATCGGTCACCGCGACCATGAACTGGCCTTTGTGCATGTACGGAATCGCGGCAATGATGTCGAAGTGGAAGCGCTCGCTCTCGGCGTAGTCGAGCTGCCAGCCGTACCGAATTGGCGACATGATGTCGCGATATGCCAGTCGCAGTTGATTTCCGATCTCGCGATGCAGCTCGTCCGGCCGGAAAGCGCTCGCATGAGCCTTCACGGTCAGTAGGAGGTCGACGTCGTGCTCGCTGTGCTTGCGCTCAATTGGACGCACGGTGACGTCGTAGGAAACGGAACCCTGCGGCTCCAGCAAAAGATCGTATGGTTGCAACCAGGTGCATTTTTTCAGGTGTTCGATCTTCTCTGTGTAATGGCGGCGGATGTCGGCCTGCTGCTCGGGTGTCAGGTCGCACGTTCGCGCGATGAGTTCGAGCAACCCGGTAACTGCGCGCTGACGGCGGCTGAGTTCCTGAAGGGATTCATTTGCGACCAGCTGGCTCATGACAGTCCCTCCGAGTGCAAACGCAGGGCACGAACCAAGAGGCCCGCAGGCGCTCCCGGAAATTGGGAAATCGAGGTTGAGAAAACGGAAATCCCGATCACCGGGATACTCCGTGCAACAAAAGTCCGAGCACAACGGCCGGACATGGCAGAGGCGCCGAAAGACGCCGAACTCTTACGGTAAGACATGGTCAAATGCCCAACGCCCTCATCCGCCGCGGCCCTAAGCCGGAGCTGTCGACGGATAATGGGGTTGTAGTGGAGTTATTCGCTCAGCAGCCGCCCCGCGCACGCTGGCCGCGCTTGACTCCGGACCGGATAAATCGACAGGATCCTCATGCTACTTCAGATCCAGTCTTCCGGCCATTGTCTCCTCGCGGGGGCTTTGGTTTCGAAGACGCGCCACCGGCTTCGAACCGGTGGCGTTTTTTTTGCTGATGAAAGAACGATCAAGAACATGCCCAAAACAAATCTTGCCGTCAATAGGTTTTTGTTTTGGAGTAGCAGTGCATGAACCAATCCCCGTTTGATGCCGATATCTTCCGGCGCCGCCTCAAGCTGGCCCGGGAGCGCGCCGAACTTACCTTGCGAGGACTAGAGGAGGCCATGGGCAAATCCGTCGCTTATTCCACTCTGGCTAATTACGAAGCCGGCCGGCATTTCCCGGACGAGCATACTTTGGTCCGGCTGAGTAAGGCGCTAAATGTGGGGGCGGATTGGTTTTTCCGCTCCTACACGATGGAGATGTCGGATGTACGTTTCCGCAAGGATGCGGTGTTCACCGCCAAGGAGCAAAAGAGCTTGATTGCGCGAGCCAGTGATTTTTTTGAAGTCTATCACGAACTAGAGGAAATCACCTCGTCCAGCCGTCATTTCGATCGCAGTGCCTTGCCTTCAGCCGTGATCAATTCGCCCGAAGAAGCCGAGGCCTTTGCGGGCAAGCTTCGGGATCATTGGGGCTTGGGCGAAGATCCCGTCCCCTCGCTAACCGACTTGATTGAGGAAAAAGGCATCAAAGTCTTCTCCACGGAAATCGAAGCTAAGATCGACGGCATGCAAGCCACCACATCTGTTGGTCCAGTGATGGTACTCAACACGACGCCGCGAGGGAACAAAACCAATATTCCGCGTCAGCGCCTGACCACGGCACACGAACTCGGTCACGTCACCCTGAAGCTCTCACCCCACGCCAACGACGCCGATCATGAAAAGGCTGCATGGCGGTTTGCGGGGGCGTTCTTGCTTCCGCGAAAACAATTCACCGAGGCTTTTGGCACGAGCCGAACAAAAATCTCTCTAAACGAACTGATGCAACTTAAGATGCGCTTCGGTGCATCGATGTGGGCGATAATGCACCGTGCCCAGGATCTGAAATTAATTACCGAGGCTTCCTACAAGCGTTTTTCAGCCTATGCCGGAAAGGCCGGTTGGATAAAAAATGGCGAGCCCGGGGATGAAAATTTCAAGACTTCGTCTCCCAACGCACGGTTCGCTGCCTTGGTCAGTCGCGCCCAAGCCGAGCAATTGATCTCGGAAAGCCGCGCGACGGAAATGCTGGAGATCGGCGGGCTGTCTGCCCCAAAGCTCTCCACAGTCTTTTGATTCGTCCATGAAAACGTGCCTCCTCATCGACGCTTTCTACCTCCGGGAGTTCATCTCCTTGGGGCTGCTCAGCCGATGGTTTCGCACGGGGATGATCTGTCACACGAGCGGCTTGGTTGTTGCTAAGGTGGAGGAACGCAGCAGCTCGTTGGCGGAGTTCATCGGTCCTGATCGTTTGGCTGTATACTATACTGATTCAATCGAAATCAGCGCCATCGCGGCGTCAGCCCGGCAACGTGGCTGCGGAATGCACGAGGTTTCAATTGAATTGCTCGCCGCGAAGATTCCGGCATCGCATCCGCTCATTCGTCGGCAGGGTTCGACCAGTTTTCATTGGCCGATTGAGATACTGTTGAAGAGCGGCCTGATTACCGAACATGACGCGATTTCCCTTAATCAGCGGTGGGGTGATCGCGGTAATGCTACAATTTATCCCTTTGAGAAGAACACAAATAGCGCCATCTCAGCGTCCTGAAGGATACTTTGATAACTCTCTTTGCTCTTGCCGTCTCCAAGATCGTTTCGGCCGGCTCTACCGGGTGAAGTTCTCCCGGGCTCATGATTTTTGGGTCTTTCAGGTGCGAGACGGTCCTCTCCTCGTCGCCTATTTGTACGCGCATGTTCGTCCCCAAAGATTACGCATTCAGGATTTCACGGTGGTCGAAGACCGGTTAATCCCATCTCCACCGCTGCAATCCTTGGTGAGGAAGCTCCTAAACCTTCCTCCGTCTGTCATCTCCTACCGCCGGCGCGGCATTGGGAGTGCTTTGCTCGCCGCAGTGGTGGCCCACGCTGAGTCCGAGGGTATTTCTCAGATTGAGGGGAACATAGTTGAACGTGACCACGCTCGGTTTCCTGGCCTCCCGGAATGGTATCGGTCTCGGGGCTTCGCACTTTGTCGGGACGCTCAAGGACTGCACTTCCATCGTGGCTAAGCTCACTCCGCCGGTCTTTCCTTTGGCATGTCCTCGCTCATTTTTTACAGCACCGATGACGAAATTATTCTCGCGATGGATACACTCGCGGTGGCTGGAGCATCCGGCATGCCGCTTCTTTTCACCACGAAGTTCTATCTAGTCCCGCATCTGAACGGAGTTATTTGCGGTACAGGCAGTGGCGCATTCACGGCGGACTGGTTCGTTCAAGTAAATACTGGCATGATGGTGGACGACATACCGCACCTTGACTATCACACTCCGCTGGCCTTACAGGCCATGTGGGAATCTTCCAGGGAAAAACTCCCGAAAGATTTCACGACTACGATCTACCACTTCGGGTTACCTCGTGACGGGAGTCCCGCCTGCGTTTATGCTTATCGCTCCAATCGGAATTTCGTCTCGGAAAGATTGCCTCAAGGAATCGGTGTAAAGCCATTCGCCGACGTACCTAAGTCATTTGAGCTACCACGCGATTTCGGTCCCATGATGGTATCGCAGCGCGAGTATCAAGCCAAAGAACCCCTTGACCAACGAGTTCATATCGGCGGCCATGTTTTTGTCTGCCATCTCACACGTAGCGGAATCAATGTCTATCAGACCGACACCTTTCCAGACTATGATGCTCAGCGTGGCGTAATGCTCGCTCAGATTGCCAAAACCCGCAGTACTCAGTGAGTCGCAGATTCGCCTTTCGTCGAAAGGCCCTCCTGTGATGGAAGGCTTCAACCTTCGGATGCCCAGAGTCATGTTGGAACACTTCTCGGACACCTCGGACGAAGTTTTCCAACTCCTTACGCAACGCGGGGTAATTTCCAATCCGCCCCTGGCGCGAACGGGAGTAGGCAAAGAGGTGTCCGAGCCGTCCGTACTCCACTGATTCGCCCCACCGGGCTACATTTGAGGTGCGCGTTTGCTCAAACACAAAAATGTATGAGCAAAAATACACTACCTCCAACCTCCGGTGCCTCCAAGGTCACCTTCACTAACATCATCCTCCAACTCGGCCAGCGTTGCGACTACACGAACTTTACCCCGATGCCGATGCTCCGGGACCAAGTCCGAGCATTCGCCCAGCCCGGAATCCATGAACTCGAAGATTGGTTGCCCGACGCAAAGGTCAGCCTGCAGCTACGGTCGCCTGTCGGTTCATACCAGTATGCGTTTTTGCGACATCAAGGCCAAGGTATCGCAGTCATGCACGCTGGTCTTGATACCTCGGGTGCACGGCAGGCATGGGGTGCCGCCCACGCCTTAAACCAAGATTGCATCGATGCGATTATATCGATGGGCCCGAAGGAAGTTGCCAGCGGCCTCGCCAAGTTTCTGCAAAGCCATTCGGAGCTGACGTTGCCCACGGGGCCGGCCATGGTGACTTCGTTGCTGCCCGCTATTCTCGAAACCTCCCCCATGCTGTACGTGCTGGAGGGTTTCACCCGGCAGTTGTTCTGGGCGCTGCACGAAAGGCATATCGCCAGTAAATGGATGGCCGCGTAGCCGTCTGAGACGCCCGGTGATTGGGCTTCTCCCTGACTCCGGACACCTCGGACGGCTCTTTCTGACTTCTTACGTGACGGGGGGAATCTCGGACGTCTCGGACGGGGTTTTCTGACTCCTTACGCGCAGGCATTGCCAACCCACGCGTGAACGGGAGTGACCAAACAGGCGTCCGAGGTGTCCGTGGATTTTCTGACTACCCCGCTCGCGAACGGGTGTGGTTAAAATGCCGTCCGGGTCGTCCGAAAACACTCTGCGCGTATCGGGAAGTGGACTTCTCCCGTCCGAGGTGTCCGAAATCCGAAAACAAAAAGGGTGAGTGGAGTTGCCTCCATCTCACCTTTTTTGTTCATCCTAACCGCGGTTCACGTCCACGTCTTCGGGGGAAACGCCCGCTTCGCTATCGCCTTCAAGTCGCGTGCGTTCTTCCGCCAGCGTGGATCTCGACCCTAAACCATGGCCGGACGCCATGACTCAGGTTTTATTGATGCAGGTCAATGCGCTCTCGGCCCATTGCTTCGATACTGGGGCGTGGCGCCTGACAGCCTATACCTACCCGGATCATCGCAACTGCCTCGTGTGACCGCGTCGAAACCCAGTGTCTTCCTCCCGAAGGAACACGGTTCCTGGTCGCTGGCGCTGGAGCCGCTCCTGCTCGGCCTGTTGATCGCCCCGTCAACGGCTGGCGCAGCCTTGGCGGGTTCAGTGTTAGCGGGATTCTTTGCCCGGCGCCCGCTCAAAGCTTCCTTCGCTGCCGCTGACCCGCGCCGGCGGTCGGACGCCCGTGAAGCACTCGTCATGTGGATGGCTCTGGCGTTGGCGGGCCTTATCGAAGCCGGAGCGCTTGGTGGCTGGCACGCACTGCGGCCTTTGGTTCCGGCAGGAGTGCTCGGCCTTCTTTTCGCCTGCTGGGATGGGCACAATGACGCCCGCAGCATGGCAGCAGAACTCGCAGGCAGCGCCGCATTCGCGCTGGTCCCTGCCGCCGTGGTCATGCTGGCAGGAAAAACGGCCGGGACCGCGTTCACGCTCATGGCTCTGATGCTGGCTCGAAACCTCCCCGCGGTACTCACCGTGCGCACCTGCCTGCGCGCGGCAAAGGGTACGCCGGTTTCCCGTAGCGGACCGATCCTGCTCTCGGGTTGCGCCGCAGCAGCATTGGCGCTCCTGGGGTGCTTCACCCCAGCCCCTCGAATCACGGGTGTGCTCGGGTTGCTACTGTTCTTCCGGACGCTCTGGTTGCTCGGCCCGTGGCGGCCAGCCTGGCCGGCGCGTCGCATCGGGCAGTTCGAAGCCGCACTCGGCGTCCTCTACGTTCTACTGCTCGGCATTTTTTGGGCGCGATGCTGAGCGCCTAAAATGCCGAATGTTGACGCACGTCAAGGTGCCGTCACCGCCGACCGGCTAAACTGGGTGCCTTATCTAATATACCCGCCGTGAACTCACCTCGCCTCCTCCTTGCAGTCTGCGTTGCGTTTCTCGCCACCCTTCCTGTCCGGGCCAGCGATGGTCCAGCCGATGTACAAGGCCCGGTCGCACTTCCACCCGAAGTGCTCAACCTGCCAGTTGAACAGGCCGTGCTCACCCCTCCGCCGCATGTACCGCCACCGATCACCCGGTCCCATGCCGCGCGTGTCGTTGTGAATCTTGAGGTCCGCGAGGTCGTCGGCCATCTGGCCGACGGCGTCGAATATACCTTCTGGACCTTCGGCGGCACGGTACCGGGCTCGTTCATCCGCATTCGCGAAGGGGATGTGGTTGAATTCCACCTCAACAACCACCCGTCCTCGAAGCTGCCGCATAATATCGACCTCCATGGCGTAACCGGGCCCGGCGGTGGCGCGGCTTCCACGTTCACGGCTCCCGGCCACAGCTCCCAGTTCACCTTTCAAGCGCTCAACCCCGGCCTTTTTGTCTATCACTGCGCCACGGCACCCGTGCCCATGCACATTGGCAACGGCATGTATGGCATGATCCTCGTCGAACCAAAGGACGGCCTGCCGAAGGTGGACAAGGAATACTACGTCATGCAGGGCGAGTTCTACACCACCGGCAAGTACGGCGAGGAAGGCATGCAATCGTTCGATATGGCCAAAGCCATCGATGAACGGCCGCCCTACATTGTCTTCAATGGTGCGGTCGGCTCCCTCGTCGGCGACAAGGCCCTCGGGGCCAAGGTCGGAGAAACGGTCCGCATCTACTTTGGTGTTGGCGGGCCGAATATGACGTCGTCGTTCCACGTGATCGGCGAGATCTTCGACAAGGTCTATCCCGAGGCCGGCCTCAGCCTCGCTAACCACAATCTCCAGACAACCCTGGTGCCCGCCGGCGGAGCCTGTGTCGTCGAATTCAAGGTCGATGTTCCGGGTACTTTCGTCCTTGTCGATCACTCGCTCACCCGTGCCTTCAACAAAGGTGCGCTGGGCATGCTCAAGGTCACCGGCGCCGCCAACCGCGTTATTTACTCGGGCAAGGAGATCGACGCCATTTACCTGGGTGCGCAGGCTGACGCAGGTTCGGATTCGGCGAAGCGCGAAGCGGAGCTAAAGGCGAAGATCGCCGCCGAAATCAAGTCGAACCCCGCCATTGCCGGCCTGACCAAGGAAATGCAGATCGAAAAGGGCAAGCAGGTTTACATGGGCCTCTGTTTCGCCTGCCACCAGCCCGATGGCAACGGTCTGCCGAACATCTTCCCACCGCTCGCCAAGTCCGATTTCCTCCTGGCCGATCGTGATCGCGCGGTCCGCATCGTCCTGAAAGGACTCGTCGGTCCGCTCACCGTCAACGGGAAGAAGTTCGACAGCGCCATGCCGCCGCAGGAAGCCGCACTGACTGACCAGCAGGTGGCGGATGTCCTCACCTACATCTTCAACACCTGGGGTAACAGCGGCGAAGCGTTCACCACCGACCAAGTGAAGGCCATCCGCAACCAAACCCACTAGCCCTGCTTCCGCCATGTCCTTCCGGATGCCTATCGTTCGCTGCGGTTTGACCGCCTTGGCACTGGCCAGCGCGGTGAAGGTGCTTGCGGAGGATACGGCGGCCCTGCGGTTGATTCCAGCTGGCACCTACGAGCCTTTGCTGCGATCATCCCAAGACCCGGCCCGGATCCCGGTTGCCGCCTTTCTGCTCGACGAGCGACCGGTCACCAACGCCGACTTCCTCGCTTTTGTGACGGCCAATCCCAAATGGCGGCGCTCGCTGGTCAGCCGCTTGTTTGCCGATACTTCCTATTTGCAACACTGGTCCGCCGATCTCGAACCCGGTCCAGCCGCTCCTTTGCGTGCACCCGTGGTACAAGTCTCTTGGTTTGCCGCCCGGGCTTATGCACGCTGGGCCGGCAAGCGTTTGCCCACCACCGCCGAGTGGGAACTTGCCGCCGCCGCCGGCTACGACCGGCCGGACGGTCGCAATGACGCAGCGCTGAAGCGCGACCTTTATGCTTGGCTGGCTCGCCCCGTACCGGCCGTTTTCGCCGACGCCACGTCGCTCCGGCCCGATTTTCACGGCATCCGAGGGTTGCACGGACTCGTCTGGGAATGGGTGGATGATTTCAACACCGCCATGGTCACCGGCGAATCGCGCGCTGACACCACGCTCGACCGGAATCTGTTTTGTGGCGCCGGTTCGGCCGGTGCCAGCGATACCACCGACTACGCCGCCTTCATGCGTGCAGCCCTGCGCGCCTCGCTCAAGGCCGACAACACCACGACTTCCCTCGGCTTTCGTTGCGCACGTGACACCGCCCCGCTCAACGCCTTCCCATGAAAACCGTCGCCCTATTCCTGCTGTGCTCCACCGCATTCGCCTTGGCACCAGATGCTCCGGCCGACCCCAGCCGCCGACAGACGGTCACCGCCAAGCCGGATACCTGTTGTTGCGCCCCGCCCATCCCCACCGCCGCTTACAGTGCGAAATCGCTTTATCAGGCGGAGGGCAGTTTCACCGACGATGCCGGTCGCGTCTTTCGCTTGGGTGAGCTGCGCGGGCGTCCGGTCGTTCTGACGATGTTCTTCGCGTCCTGCGGGTATGCGTGTCCGCTGCTCGTGGCGGACATGCAGGCGATCCGCGCCAAGCTTCCACCCGCAATCCGCGGCCGCGCCGCGTTCGTCCTGGTCTCGTTCGACCTTGCACGCGATACGCCTCCGGCTCTTGCGGCCTATCGCGAACAGCATGGCCTGGGACGCGATTGGATGCTCCTCCACGGCACGGACGACTCGGTCCGTGAACTCGCGGCGCTGCTCGGCGTGAGCTATAAGCCGGAGACCGGAGGCGGTTTCTCTCATTCCAATCTCATTACCATCCTCAACCGCGAAGGTGAAATCATCCACCAACGCGCCGGGCTTCGTGGCGGTCTCGATGAAACCGTCGCCGCACTCACGCTCGCGAACCGCGAGTGATCTTCGCGTGGCTTGATTCGCTTCGAGACCCGCGCGCGTCCGTTCGAATAATCTGTCACGGCTTCCGCGATCCCCTATGAAAAAGTCCTGCTGTTTTTTCGCCGGGCTGGCATGGCTGGCTTCCGCCTCCGCCGACACCCCCTCGACGGCATTGCCGTTCACCTATTCGCTCAATGTCCGCGTACGGTATGAGGATGTAAACCAGGCGGGCCTGACCGAGGCCGAATCATTCACCGTGCGCACGCGCCTCGGCCTGTCCGCCGCCCCGTGGCACGGTTGGTCCGCCCTCCTCGAAGCCGAAAACATCGCGCCGATTGACGGCGACCGCTACAGTCAGGCCGGCTTGAACCCCGGCGGGGCCGGGCGCGCAGTGGTGGCCGATCCCGAGGGCACCGAACTCAACCAAGCGTGGCTCGCCTTTGCCAACGGGCAGACGGTGCTCACGGGCGGGCGCCAGCGCCTCGTCTTCGACAATGCCCGCTTCATCGGCGACTCCGGCTGGCGGCAGAACATGCAGACCTTAGACGCGATCACCCTGCAGGATCAAACCCTGCCGCAAACGACGCTGACCTATTCCTGGCTCGGACGGATCAACCGCGTCTTCGGCGACCGGCACCCGCAGGGCTACTGGCAGTCCAACTCGCACCTGCTCAACGCGAGCTATGCGGGCTTTTCGCCGGGCACGTTGACGGGCTATGCCTATTGGCTCGATTTCGGCGGTTCCGCCGCGGCCCAAAGTTGCGCCACCTACGGCGTGAGCTTCACCGGGGCGACCCCATTGTCCGGCGCGTTGAAACTCACCTACCGCGCGGAAATCGCCACTCAATCCGACTCGGGCGACAGTCCGCTCCACTATCACGCGAATTATTCCGCCCTCGAAATCGGCGCCGCCGCCAAGGCCGGCGCTTTCACCGTCGGCCATGAGGCGCTCGGCGGAGGCGATGGGGTCGGCTTCAAGACGCCGCTTGCGACCCTTCATGCCTTCAACGGCTGGGCCGACCTGTTCCTCACCACCCCCGCCACCGGTCTGCGCGATACCTACGCAAAGGCCGCCATGAATCTGACTTCCGGATACAACTTGCTCGCGTACTACCACTGGTTCGCCACTGACCGTTCCGGCCCCGATCCCGGTCGCGAATTCGACGCACAGGTGAGTCGCAAGTTCGGAACTCATGTCACCGCCCTCTTCAAGTATGCCGATTTTCAATCCACCGCCGCCGCCTACCCCAAGGTTCGCAAATTCTGGGCTCAGGTGGAATTCTCCTATTAGTCTGACGTCATGGCCGCCCCCAAATTCAAGGTGCTCGACATCCGTCCCATGTTGGCGCGAGGCCATGAGCCTTTTGCGCTCATTCGTGCCGAGGTGGACAAGCTCGCGCCAAGCCGCGGACTCACGGTTGTGGCACCTTTCCTGCCGGCACCGCTGATCGAACTGCTCAAAGGCGAAGGCTTCGAATCCTCGCTGGAGCGCCGCACCGACGGGGCTTGGGCCGTGAACTTCTGGCGCCCATGAATCCCCTCGCCCTTTACTATTTCATGCTCTGCCTGCACCTGACGGGAGCCTGCATCTGGGGCGGCGGCCATCTCGTGCTGGCCACGCGCATCCTGCCGGTCGCGTTGCGCGAGAAGAAAGCGGCGCTCATCCAAGGCTTCGAGCAACGCTACGAACGGATCGGTCTGCCCGCTCTGACAACCCAGGTCCTCACCGGACTCTGGCTAGCCTACCGAATGTTGGGTAATTCCACTACAGCGTGGATGAGCGCCGGTGGTCCGACGCGTGTCATCCAACTAAAGCTCGCGCTGCTCGCCGGCACCGTAGCCCTCGCCGTCCACGCCAAACTCCGCGTCATTCCGCGACTACGCGACGACAATCTTCCGCTCATGGCGTGGCACATCGTGGGCGTGACGATCATCGGCGTGCTCCTCGTCCTCGCCGGCGCAAGCCTTCGTTTGGGAGGTTATCCAATCGCTAGGCCCTGAAACGGCCGAATCAGTCCCATGATCCAGAAGGCAACCCCGCTTCGGAGCATGGTTTTTCACGCGACATGTCAGAGATGGCAACTATTCATTGAGGGCAATGCCTGCCACCTTGCGTACCGCTGAACTCAAGCTCACCGGCTTGGTTTCCAGCCTGCGTTGCTGCCAGTTGTTTTCTAGCCTGTCGGCCGACGATCTTCGCCAGATCGCCGCATTTGCGATTCCGATCACTCTAGCCAAGGGAGCTTACCTTTTCCACGAAGGCGAAGACTCCCGCGGATTCTATTTGGTGCAGAGCGGCGCCATCAATGTCCATCGGGTGAGTGCGGCTGGCAAGGAACAGGTGATCCATGTATTCCGCACCGGCGAATCCTTCGCCGAAGCCGCGCTGGCATCGCCCACGGGCTATCCGGCCAACGCCCGCGCGGTGGAACCGTGCTCCGTGCTGCTGTTGCCCAAGGGGCCCGTGCTTGAACTGATTGGCCGCCGCCCCGACCTGGCCTTGCGGATGCTCGGCTCGATGAGCGCACACTTGCGCGTCCTCGTGGGCATGCTCGACGACCTGACGCTCAAAGATGTGGAAACCCGCCTGCTGAACTGGCTCGTGAAACACGGCCGCAACGCCCCCGGCGGCGTAATTCGGCTCCCCGGAACCAAACGCGTGCTGGCCGCCGAACTCGGCACCAGCAGCGAGACCCTTTCACGAACCCTCGCTCGCCTGCGCGACCGCAAGTTCATTGCCGTCGCCGCCCGTAGCATCACCTTGCTGGATGCACCGACATTGGAGACCCAGCTCCGGCGCAATTTGGGCGAAGCCTAAGCCGTGACAGCGTGGAGCCCGGGCGGAGAGGGCCAATCGCCCCCAAGCTTGATCCAGCTCAAGGCCTTTGGAGAGGAATTATGCGATGGTGGGGCATGACCTCATTTATCGCTACCCCTATCGGCATCACACCGGAGATTACCATTGGAGAACTCGTTGCCGCCCGACCGCTTCTCTCACGGGTGTTCGAGCGTCTGGGCATCGACTACTGCTGCGGAGGCAAGCAAACGCTCGCCGCCGCCTGCGCCAAGCTCGGCCTCGATCTAAAAACCACGCGGGCGCTGCTGGAATTGGCCGCAGACACGACACAATCCGGCGCGGCCGAAGTCGATGCCGCTGCGATGGGTCTGGCTGAATTGGCGGATCATATTGAAACGACCCACCACGCCTATCTGAAGGAGGAGCTACCTCGCTTGGTCGAGATGGCGGATCGCGTGGCCAGAAAGCACGGCGACCGGGACCAGCGCTTGCAGGAAGTGGCGGCGGTTACGCGCGCGTTGACCGAAGAAATGATCTTCCACATGCAGAAGGAAGAGACTGTTCTTTTCCCACTCGTGCGGCAGATCGGCGCCGGCCAGGGCCGGATTTCGGCCGCGCTGCTGTCCGGGCCAATCCAGCAGATGGAAACCGAGCACCAAGCTGCAGGTGATGCCATCGCGCGGTTGCGCCTCTTGACCGATGGGTTCGCCCAGGCGGGCACCTTTTGTCGTACTCACCATGCCATGTTCGCTGGCTTGGCGGCGCTCGAGGCCGATCTCCACCGGCACGTGCATAAGGAAAATAACGTGCTCTTTCCCCGCGCGCTTGCGCAAGCAGACCTCAAGGGAGGATCACGGTAGTCGTCCGAGACATCCGGCAATCCGGTTTCCACGGCTCCGGACACCTCGGACGCCTTTTTCTGACTTCTTGCGTGACGGGGTGAAATCTCGGACGTCTCGGACGGGATTTTCTGACTCCTTACGCAGCGCGAAGATTGCCAACCCACGCGTGAATGGGTGTGCCCAAACCGGTGTCCGAGGTGTCCGTGGATTTACCGGTACCCCGCACACGTTCGGGAGTGGACAAAAGGGCGTCCGAGACGTCCGGAATATACCCTGCGTGTGTTTGGGTGTGAGATTTCCCCTGTCCGAGGTGTCCGATATCCGAAAACAAAAAGGGTGAGTGGAGTTGCCTCCATCTCACCCATTTTCGCGTCGTTCGGGTTCTCAGAATCCCAAGGGCTCGTCATCCCGGGGAACTGGAGGCTTGGGCTGATACTTGAGGCTCACCTTCCGGTAGCCTCGGACCGGCACCTCGTAGCGCAGAATATCGTGGCTCTGGCTGATCCCAAGTTTTTCGAGCATGACCTGCTTGACCTTGGTACGAAACGCTTGGGTCGAAACCGGCGTCCAATCCTGGCGGCTGCAATACAGCTCGTAGTCACTGCGCAGTTCGTCGCTGGTCACGTCCCGGATCGGATCGAGCACGACGGAAGCACTGATGTATTCCTCGACGGAGTTGGATTCGGCCAGCATGGCGCGAATACGTTCCTGCTGCGCGTCGGTCAGGACATAATTGCCGGTGGTTTTGAGTTCGGCGAGGTGCTTGATGGCTCCCTCGACCATCCAGTTGAGTATCCCTTCGCCCTCTTCGCGTACCAGCAATCCGGCGAAGTCCGGGATAGGTTTGGCGGGTTTCTTGCCGTTGAAGGGAATCATCAGCAGACGCCGGCGCCACGCATCGGCGTCCCCATCGAGACGCAGCTTCGGGATGGCGTTGGCGGTGATGGCCAGGGCGAAGTTCCCACGCAGGGGCACCACTTCGTTCGAGCCCTTGAGTTCGGCCGTCATACGGTCCCCGCCCGTCAGGCTCTTGAGTTGGCTCACGGCCGCGTCGGCGAGGTAGTCGCTGCGCACGTCCTTGCCCACCAGCAGCGTTTTACCGATGAAGCGGGACTTCTCGAAACGCGACTCACCGAGTTGCTCCGGGCGAAGTTCGGCGATGTTATGGTCTCCGATGATCACTTCGATAATCGAAATCAGGGTGCTTTTGCCCCCGCCCGCCAGTCCGGTGATGATGATAAGGCGTTGCGCCTGGTTGCCGCCCAGCAGCACCGAACCGGCCCAGCGCTGGAGCAAGTCGATGTCCTCGTCCGGCAGCGCCAGTTTGAGCAATTCATTGATGAACCGGGGACAGGTCGCCTTCGGGTTGTACGACAACGGGACTTGGTTGCGGGAGTAATGGTCCGGTGCGAAGGGTTTGAGGACCGCTACGCCGGTACTGAGATCAAGCATGCCATTCTGGACGTGAATCAACCCGTGGCTGGTGGCGAAGGCGTTCTGACGCTCGCATTGACCCTTGAGGAGGTTACTGAGGGCGGTGAGCTGGCGGCAGGTGAGGCGGAAGCCCATCTCGGAGGCGAAGCCCTCGCCCTTGGCGGCGGCGAAGGCATCACGGTGGAGTTTCAGGCTCAGGGCGCCCTCGGTGAGTCTGGACCAGCGCCCCGTCGTAGCATCGTAGGCGTAGAACCGGTTTTCTTCGGGCGAGAAAAGCACGTCCTGGTCCTCGGCGAACTTGGCGGCAAAGAGCATCTCATTGAGCGTGATCGAACCACCGTCGTTGAACGCAACGGGCTCGCCGTATTCGGCGATGAGGTGGGCGTAGCGGGTGCAGAAATCGTCCCGCTTCGCTTTGGTGTCGGGAGCCGCCTTCGGGGTGTCCGAGGGAGTGGGAACCGGCGTGGCGGTGATTTGGGTCGTGTCGGTGACGGTGAGGCCAACGATAGCGGCGTTAACTTCGGCGGGGATGGTGTTTTTTGTAAGCATAGTGCTCATACCTTAAGGAGATTTAGTCGATGAACGGCGAAGGAGGTTGTGGACGGCCTTGGCCACGAGGGCCGAAAGCGAGACGCGCCGGGCAAAAGCCTCGGCGTCGAGCCGTTGCCATGTTGAGGTGGCAAGCGAAACAGAGCGGGGAACATGGATGTCGCGCGCTCCGGAGTTGGAGTGAGCCCGTGGCGATGCCAGTGGGGCGGCAGTTAGGATGGGATGTGTTTTTATCGTGATACCGCTGAGCGCGATTGATTCGCGCCCGTTGGTTGGCGACGTGCAGGGACTCGAACCCCTGCTGAAGCCCGGTCGCTTCACGTCGAATAAAAACTGCCAATGAACAACTCGCTAGGCGTACATTATAACATAAAAAATGAGGCGAAGTTCACCTTTTTATCATCGTTAACAAAAAATTATTAAGACCATGCACTTACGTCGTATCAATGATCTCTATATAACTTACATGCACTCACGTTATATTAAATACACCCAAGTGATCCCAAATGGACTCAAGTGGACTCACTTTCTGGCCCGCGGCGTGCAGATGCAGTCAATTGGCCGCGCGAAGCCCGCATTTTCACCCTCAAAACCATGAACCCGCACCAAACCCTGCCCACCAACCAACCCAATTCCCTCCGCCCCTGGCTCTTCGAGCTTTTTGAGAAGCATTTCTCGAAACCTGAACTGGGGTGCGGTTGGCGCGACGAGACGGATCGGGATAGCGCCATGAAAACGAACGATGCTCCCGAGCGCGAGGTGTTGGTGATACAAGCCCTACGCGATCCGAAAGCCGACATTTACCGGGAAAATAGTTGGGACGCTCTTGTTCAAATTAATACGACCTATGATCCGCATAGCGTTCCTGTATCTTTAAATTACATACAATTAGGATTTCCGGATAGCGTACAGCTTTGGCGTGCGCTAACGGAGTTCCGTGCCGAGGTCGGACAAGCCATCGGAACCAACTTGGACACGTTCGCATTTGATCACACATTCGACCATCATCAACTGGTCGATTTGATCGAACGGGGCATCTTGCGAAAGCCGCCAGTTTACGGCGCACACGCAGATATGTGATGAATCGCGCGGGGTTCAGCCTCAGTTAGTCACCAAAGCCGCCCCGTCAGAACTTAACCTTCTTCGCAGCCTCGGTGCTATGTGCTGGGCGAATGTGGCCGTAGGTTTTCATCGCCAGCGCGCCACCATCCTTGTGGCCAAGCCACGACGCCACGGTAGGAATATCTACGCCTGACTCAATGCACGTAGTGGCGAACAAGTGGCGCAAATCGTGATGAGTCATGTGCTGTGTGCCGACGTGTTTGCATGCACGCTTCAATGACTCTTGGCACACGTTGGCCTGAAACACGCGATCATTCTGCCTGTAATCCTTGTGCGCCTTGATCCGTAGCGTGAGTTCTTGGAAAGCCGGCAACATCGGAATGATGCGCGCGCTACTCTCGGTTTTTTCGCCGGGGACGGTAAACATACCGCGGTCGTAGTCCATGTGCTCCCAAAGCAATAGGCGGCTCTCACCTACCCGCATACCCGAGTAGGCCAACCCTTCCATCAAATCGCCCGCCACTCGACCCCAACCTGGACTGGCGCGCACGGTGGCCACCATCTCGCGAAACTTCTCTTTGCTCGGGAGTCGGAGCAGTTTTTTCTTCAACGGCTTTCGCTTCAACACGGCGGCGGGGTTACCACTCATGATTCCACTCTTAATGCCGACCTTAAAGATGTGGCGCAGAAATCCGATTAGGGCGTTGATCGTAGTCGGTGAATCGCCTTTGAGCTTGGCACCTTTCGCGCGTGGCAAGGTATAGACCGATGCGCCGGATTCGAAGCGCGTCATGAACTGCTCCAAGTGCTCCGCCCTGATCTTGCGCAACTGCATATCAAACACTTCGGGCCACGTGCGCTGCAAAGTGATTTCGGAGCGCATCCGAAACTGCTTCGTAGTATCCTTCAATCGCGTGTTTGTCTCGATCTGCTTACGATAGATATCGACGGCCTCGCGAAACGTGATCTCAACGCTGGCTTGCGGAATGTCTTTGGCCGGTGCTTCGGCCTGAAACTCCTTGAGCATGTCGGGCAGCCGAAGCTTGGCCGTCGCAAAGCTCACGTCTTTGCCAAAGCTCTTCCAAATCTGCTTACCCTGAATCTTAGCCTTGAGGTAATACCTGCCGTTGTTTGCGAGGTAGAGGTTCGTTACCGCCGTCTTTTTCAGTTCGAGCTTGGCCATAGCTCAGGTGTAGAACTGCGGTGTAGAACTGGTCAATAAAGATCTACACCAAAAGACCCTTTTCTCTTCTAAATCAGTGCCGCGAACAAGCCATAAATCACAATTTTACCTATGAAACTCGACGAAATGGCGCTGATTTCCTAAGACTGGTGCCCGGGACAGGGATCGAACCTGCACGCCTTGCGGCACGGGCTTCTAAGACCCGCATGTCTGCCATTCCATCACCCGGGCGGGTGATTCCGGGCGGAGCTTCCGCGGCGGGCCCGCCCCATGCAAGCGCCGACTCACTCCGCCACGCCGAGCCGGTCGCCCATGCGGGCGTACGTCTCCACGTACTCCGTGCTCTGCGCGAGCAGGTCGGCGTCGAAGCGGATGCGTCCGTGCTGGAAGAGCGTGATCACGCACGAGCCGCCGAAGGCAAAAAAACCCTTCTCGCCACCCTTCTCCGCCGGACGTCCCACCACATGCGTCTGGCGGATGCTGCCGACGTTGGTCGCGCCGACCTCGATGACCGCCACGGTGCCAAACGCCGGCGAGTCCACGAGCGTGATCACGCGCTTGTTCTCGACGAGGTAGCGGACATTGCGTTTCAGCGCGACGGGGCTCACTGAGTAAAGCCAGCCGTTGATGAGCCGCGGCTCGCCGGGCATGCCGCCGACGGGAAAGTGAAAGCGGTGGTAGTCCACCGGGCAGAGCCGCGAGATGAGCATCGCGCCGCCCGCGAATTTTTCCGCCAGCGCCGTATCGCCCAGCAGCTCCGCGAGGGAGAATTTCATGCCCTTCACGTAAAAGCCCGCCACCGTATCCACGTTTTGAAACGCCAGGTGCCGCCCATCGGCGGGGAATACCGCGACGCGCTCCCCCGCGGCGATCGGCCGCACCTCGGGCTTCAGCGCGCGGTAGAAAAACTCGTTGAACGTCTTGTAGTCGAAGGGCGACCGCGCGAACTCGTCCACGTCCATGTTGTACTCAGCGATGAAGGGCAGGATCCGCAGCGCGCTGACCCGCTTGTTCATCTTGCGCCCGTACCACGAGGAAAAGATCGCGCGCCGCGCGAGCAGCCACACGAAGAAGCGCCCCGCGGGGTTCTCGTAGGCGAAGCGCAGCCATTTCTCCCCGAAGACCTTCTCGGTCTCGACGGTCTTCGTGTAGCGGTTAAAAAAACGGATCGGTGCGGTGGCCATGGGGGAACGTTACTCAAACGTCCCCGCGCGCCAACTCAACGCGCTTCTTGCGCCGCCCGCGCGGCCGCAGCCGCCGCCTCCTTGTGCGCCGAGCGCTCGCGGAGCGCCTCGTAGATCGGCGCGTCCTTCAGCAGCTCGGCGACGCCGTAGGCGACAAGGCAGCTCGCGAGCAGCGGCAGCATGAAGCCGTACTGCCCCGTCAGCTCGATCATCAGCACGATGCCGGTGAGCGGCGCGCGCACGATCGCGGTGAGCAGGGCGCCCATGCCGATGACGGCAAATACCTCCGCATGCGGCGCCCACGCCGGCATCACGGTGTGCGCGACCCGTCCCGTCGCGAGCCCGCCGAGCGCGCCAATCACCAGCAGCGGCGCGAAGATGCCGCCCGCCGCGCCCGAGCCGTAACTCACCATTGTCAGGAGAAACCGCACGACCAGCAGCAGCGGCAGCAGCGCAAAGACAAACTCGCCGGACAGCGCCCGCTCCGCCAAGGAACCGCCCGAGCCGGCCGAGCCCGGGATCAGCCAGCTGGCCAGCCCGACGACCACGCCCGCGAGCGCCCCGACTGCAAAAGGCGACCACCGCGCATGCAGCCGGTCCGCGAGATCAAGGCTCTTCAGCAGACACTTGTTGAAAATCACGCCGCCCAGACCGCACAGTGCGCCGAGCAGCAGCGCCACCGGCAGTACACCGAGCCCCGGCGGCACCATGTCGCGCACGGCAAACACCGGCATCTCGCCCGTGAGCACGCGCGCGACCACATCGGCCGAGACGCAGGCGAGGAACGCCGCCACAAAACCGAACGAGGTGAAGTTGCCCTGCAGCTCCTCGAGCACGAAGACGAGGCCGGCCAACGGCGCGTTGAAGGCCGCCGCGAGACCCGCGCCTGCGCCGGCGCTGATCAGCGCCTTGCGCTCGCCCTCGCCCGGTTTTACGCGAAACCAGTCTGAGACCATCAGGCCCGTCGCGCCGCCCATCTGGATGGTCGGACCCTCGCGCCCGAGCGCAAAACCGCCGCCGATACCCAGCACGCCGCCGAGGAATTTCACCGGCAGCACGCGCCGCCAGTTCAGCGTGCGCTCGCCGAGCACCACGGCTTTCAGGTGCGGGATGCCGCTGCCCGCCGTCTCCGGCGCGAACCGCCGCACGAGCCGCACCGCGAGCCCGCCGCCCGCCGCGCCGATGCCGAGCGCGAGACCCAGCGCCGTCCAGCGCGAGTCCGCCAATGCGTGCTGCCAGGCGATACGTTTGTTTTCCGCCCACACGAGCGTCACACGGAATGCCGAGGCCATGAGCCCGGAGACCACACCAATGAGGATCGCCTTGAGCAGAATGTGTCGCCGTTTCACCTCGGCCGTGCCGAGGCCAAATCCTGTGGTCGGAGTTGCCTGCATCCCGGGATTGGACCCCGATCGGCGCGCCTGCACAAGCATCGCTTTTGGAATCTCCGTCACCGCCTTGCTGACCGGCGAAAGCTGTGCACGCTGCGCAGTTCGCCATGGACAACTTCACCTTTCACAATCCCACGCGCCTCCACTTCGGCCGCGGCCAGATCGCCGCGCTCAACACGGAGCTCCCGGCCGATGCCCGCGTGCTCCTGCTCGCCGGCGGCGGCAGCATCAAACAGAACGGCGTTTACGCCCAGGTGAAGGCCGCGCTCGGCACCCGGCCCACGGTGGAATTTTTCGGCGTCGAGGCCAACCCAGACTTCGACACCCTCATGCGCGCCGTGGAAATCGCCCGCCGCGAAAAGTCCGACTGGATCCTCGCCGTCGGCGGCGGCTCCGTGCTCGACGGCGCGAAGTTTGTCGCGGCCGCCGTGCCCTATGCCGGCGACCCGTGGGAAATCCTCACGCAGCGCGGCGCGGGCATCAAGGCCGCCCTCCCCCTCGGGGCCGTGCTCACGCTCCCTGCCACCGGCTCCGAGGCCAACAGCTTCTCCGTGATCAGCCGCCGCGCGCAGCAGGAGAAACTCGCCTTCGGCCACCCGCTGGTCTTCCCGCGTTTCTCCGTGCTCGACCCCGAGACGACGTTCTCACTACCGCCGCGCCAGGTCGCCAACGGCATCGGCGACGCCTTCTGCCATGTCATGGAGCAGTACCTCACCTACCCCGCCGATGCGGCCGTGCAGGACCGCTTCGCCGAATCCATTCTTCGCATCCTGATCGAGGTCGGCCCGAAAACCCTCGCGCAACCCACCGACTACACCGCGCGCGCCGATCTCGTCTGGGCCGCCACCTGGGCGCTCAACGGCGCGATCGGCGCCGGCGTGCCGCAGGACTGGGCCACGCACATGATCGGCCACGAACTCACCGCTCTGCACGGCCTCGACCACGCGCGCACCCTCGCGATCGTGCTCCCGAGCCTCCTGCAGGTGCAGCGCAAGGCGAAGCGCGAAAAGCTCCTCCAGTACGCCGAGCGCGTCTGGGACCTCCGCGACGGCACGGAGGACGCGCGCATCGACACCGCGATCAAGCGCACGCGCCAGTTCTACGAGTCCATCGGCATTCCCACGCGCCTCTCGGATTATAATGTTTCGGCGGATACTGCCAGTGCGGTCGCACGCCGCCTCGAGGCCCGAGGCATGGTGCAGCTCGGCGAACGCGGCGACATCACGCCCGCGGTCGTCGAAGCCATCCTGCGCCTCGCCGCCTAAGCCGCGCCCGGCCGCTTTACGGCGTGTCGCGCTGACGCCAAGCGGCTAGGAGGCCGGCGGCACTGTCATTTTCAGGGTACTTGGCGATGACCGCTTGCGCGAGCAGCACGGCGTCGTCCTTGGCCCCGCCGGCGTCGAGTTCGCGGGCAAAGGCCAGGACTTCGTCCGCGCGCGCAGGGCCGGTGTTGAGCAATAGGCGCGCCGCCAGTTGCAGCGCCGGCGTATCACCCAGCGCCTGGTTGATCCGGAGCTCGCGGCGCAGCAGGTCGGTGTCCGCGCCGCCCAGCCAGGGCGGCGGCGTGCGGCTGGCCCGCACCCCGCTGATCAGCTCGCGGGCCGCCGGCCAGTTTTTAGCCGCCACGGCGGCATCCACCTGACGGAAAAAATCCTCCGCCTCGAGGGGAGCGGGCGCGGCCGGCTCCTTGGGCGCGGCCACGGCGGCAACCGCAGCGGCCCGGGCGGTCAGTTCGCGGGTGATGACTTCCTGCTCATCCCGCAGCTGGCGGCTTTCGGGATAGAGGCGGCGCGAGACCACGAGGAGGTCGCGGGTCGCCTCCAGCCGGCCCGCGCGGTGCAGCGCGGCCACGCTCAGTTGGTGGGCCTCCAGTGAGACCAGGTTTTTGCTGAGGTAGTCCAACGTGATCGCCTGCGCGCCGGTGGGTGGCGTGGTCAGTTCCTCCGCCAGGCCTTTCATCCAGCCGTACCACAGGCGGCTGTCGTTGTCCGTCTGCTCAAACTCCGGCGCCATCGCGGGCATGATGCGCGCCAGCTCCGCCCAGTCGCCCGTCCGCAGGAGCGCCGTGGCCTCCGCCGCATAGTAAGCTTTTTTCGGATACCCCTGCTTGGCCGCCACGTCCGCCACGCGCCGGACCAACGGCACAGCTGGGATCTCGGCGAGCCGGCGCACCACGGACCGCAGCTTCGCGTCAGTGCCACCAAAGCGGAAGATATAGTCCTCGAGCGCGGCAGGCGCCCCGCGGCCGGCCCGCGCGCGTTGCTCGACGGCAAACGCCGCCATGGCCGCGTTGGTGGGATTGGCTGCGCTGATCGCGTTCAGCTCCTGCTCCATCAGGTCCAGCCGGCCCATTTCGCGCAGTGCGCGCACATGGAGCTGCTGGATGCCCAGCCGGTCTGCCCGCGGCGCCTCCTTGTGCCAGCGGACAAGGAAAGCCAGCGCCTCGTCCGCCCGGCCCAAGGCCAGCAACGCCCGCGCGCGCTGGGTCTTCACCCTCGGCGCGGCGCCCTCGCCCTCCGCCTCGGTAAGCGCCAGGGCCTCCCCCGGCCGGGCCAGCGCGATCAGTGCCTCGGCCTTGCGCCCCACGATCTGCTGCCGCAGCGCCGGGGAAAACGGCGCACCGGTCCGCGCCAGGCAGAGGTCGCAGATTTTCAACATCGAGTCCCACTCCTCACCCGCTTCCATGAGCTGAAACACCGGCTCCAACCACTCTTGCGACGGCGCGGCGTACCGCGGCCCGGCGACGAGGAGCTCCATCGCCAGGACTCGCTGGCCGGTCTGGAGATAAAATCCCCCGAGCATGAACCGCGCAACCATGTCGTCGGGGCAGACATCGAGGCCGCGGCGCAGGTAAAACAAGCCCTCCGCCCAGCGCCGCGCCTGCATCGCCTCCTTGCCTTGCGCGAGCCAAGCGCGACCGCGCAGCTGCGCCATGTGCGTCCGCCGCACCGGCCAGGTGAGCACATCCGTG
This sequence comes from Verrucomicrobiota bacterium, assembly GCA_018239845.1. Lineage (GTDB taxonomy): Bacteria > Verrucomicrobiota > Verrucomicrobiia > Opitutales > Opitutaceae > CAIRCN01. The sequence goes on along the minus strand of JAFEGO010000047.1, from coordinate 5,171 downwards.
AAGCCAATCTGGTTGTGCGGCTGGCTGCGGAACCATTGGGTGAAAGCCAGCGCGAGCGCCAGGTAACCGGCCGCGCCAAGGCCCAGCGTCCAGCTCAGCAAACCGGCCACGTTGATCGCAAAGCCCGACCGCGGGAAGCCCTTCGTCGAGCTGTAGAAGGTAAAGAGCCCGAAGCGCCAGCGCGCCTGCTCCAACGGACGCCGCCCCCACGTGAACTTGATCCGGGGCACTACTTTGGAACCAAAAAAGATCTGGGCGGGCATCGCCCTCACGTCTCAGTGAAAGCCCGGTGCCCCGCAAGCGCGTTATCTTAGTCCTTTCTCCTTACTTAGCTATGAACAAATAACAGGCGTATTATTACCTTTTATCAGTGATAATGTATTTAAAGTGCATTTTTATGCATTTAATTCTATTTATTTTAACTATCCATTTTTGACTTATTAATGGCCTTTTTAAATTTAATGAGTCATATTTTGCTTATTCATGGACCTCTCTCTGAAAACCCCAGCGGAACTTCAGCAACAGTTAGGGCTGGCGATCCGCGCGCTCCGGCTTCGGAAGAATTTCACGCAGCGTGAAACCGCCGAGAAGGCCGGCGTGTCCCTGCGGGCCATGGCGTCCTTGGAAACCAGCGGGAACTCCTCGGTCGAGACCCTCGTACGCGTCCTCAAGGCGGTCGATGCCACCGCCGTCATCGGGCAGATCGCCCCGCCGGCCGGCATCAGCCCCATGGCCCTGCTCAACACCCCCACCCCGCCGCAGCGGGCCCGTAAGCCGAGAAAGCCGCGCACCCCGTGAGCACACGCCTCATCCAGGTCCGGATCTGGGACACCTTGGTCGGCGCCGTGGCACTGGACCCGGGCCTCGGGTACTATGCGTTTGAATACGATGCGGCCTGGCGCCGGCGCGGGATCGAGCTGGCCCCCCGCACGATGCCGACCGCGGCGCCGGATCCGATCTGGGTTTTCCCGCACCTCGGCGAGTCCTTCAAACGGCTGCCCGGCCTGCTCTCGGACGCCCTGCCCGACGATTTCGGCAACGCCCTGATCGATGCGTGGATGGCCGGCAAGGGCGTGCGCAAGGAGGAGATCACCGCGCTCGACCGCCTCGCCTACATGGGCAAGCGGGGACTCGGCGCCTTGGAATTCCGGCCCGCCCAGGGCGCTCATCGCGAAAGCGTCAGGCCGCTCGAGATGAAGTCCCTGGTCGAAGCCGCGCGAAAAGTCCTGCACGGGGATTTCGCCGGGGATATCCACGCCCAGGCCGCCCTCGCCAACATGATCAAGGTCGGCACCTCCGCCGGCGGCGCGCGGGCCAAGGCGGTCATCGCCTGGCATCCGCGGACGGATGAGATCCGGAGCGGCCAATTCGGGACCGCGGAGGGTTTCGAGCACTGGCTGCTGAAGTTCGATGGCGTCGGCCGCGACTGGGAGCTCGGCACCACCGCCGACTACGGCCGCATCGAGTATGCCTACTACCTCATGGCCACGCGCCACGCCGGGATTGTGATGTCGCCCTGCCGGCTCCTGCACGAGCATGGCCGGGCGCACTTCATGACGAAGCGTTTCGACCGCGAGGGAAACACCAAGCACCACATCCAGTCGCTCTGCGCCCTCTCCCATCTCGACTACAAACAGCGCGCCACCCACGCCTACGAGCAGTACTTCATCGCCATCAAGGAGCTCGGCCTCGGCGACGAGGGACTGGAGCAGGGTTTCCGCCGTATGGCCTTCAACGTCATGGCGCGTAATTGCGACGACCATACGAAGAACTTTGGCTTCCGCCTCAGGCAGGGCGGCCGCTGGGAACTCGCCCCGGCCTACGATGTGACCCACGCGCACAACCCCAAGGGCGAGTGGACGAGCCAGCACCTGATGAGCGTGAACGGGAAGTTCGACGCGATCACCCGCGACGACCTGCTGACGGTCGCCGACCGCTTCAGCATCCCGCGCGCCGCCGCCGCTCTGAACACCGTCAAGGCCGCCCTCGCCGGGTGGCGCGATGTGGCGAAGGAAGCCGGCATACCCGAGGCGAAGGCCGCCCAGGTGCAGCAGGATTTCCGACCGGTCTAGCGCCGAAACCCGGGAAACGGCCCGCAAAACTTGACAACCCGTTTTTCGTGCGCACTTGTGCCCTTAGGATGAACCCCAACACGCATCAGAAATTTTATTTCTGCGTCCGCCATCATTTGGCGGTGGGCGTTGCTTTGCCTATCTCTCCTGCGCGGCCCGGTGCCGCGAGCTAAGGGTCGGCGCGCATTGCGCGCGGCCTTAGGCGCGGTCCCGGGTTGATACGATCCTCCTACCTGCCGCGGCATCCCCGGATGTCGCGCGCGCTTTTCACGCTCGCGCCCATGCGCGGGCCCCTCCGGCCGCCGCGCCTATCCTGGCACGTGCCGTCCGCCAAAAAAAACCGCCAGCGAAAAACATCATGAATCACTCCCCCATCTACATCTCCCGCGAGGACTACACGAAGCTGCACCTGCTGCTCGCCACGGCCCTCCACACTCATCCCAATGCGGCGCGCGCCCAGTTGCGCGCGGAGCTCGACCGCGCCGTGGTCATCAATCCCGCGGCCTTCCCCGCCGATGTCGTCACCATGGAAGCGACCGTGGAATTCGAGGACCTCGGCACGGGCGAGGTCGAGGAATACACGATCACCTTTCCCGAGCGGGCCGACATCGAGCGCAAACGCATCTCGATCCTCGCCCCCATCGGCACCGCCCTCATCGGCTGCCGGGTGGGCGATGTCGTCGAATGGTCCACGCCCGGCGGCGTCCGCCAGCTGAAAGTCCGTCGCGTGAAGGCCCCGCTGGTCTCGGCGGGCTCCGCCGCGGCGGGCCCGGCCATCTTCGCCAGCGCCACAACCTGAACCCTCAATCCTCCCTCAAATCATGAATCCCTCCATCATTACCCTCAATCCGACCACCTCCCCCATCCTCACCAAGACCGTGCTCGCGAAGGACGGCTTTCAGTGCGCCGTCCTCACCCTGCCTCCCGGCACCGAGACGCCGCTGCGCGAATCAACCGACGTGGCGGAGCATATCCTCTATGCCGTCGCCGGCGAAGCGACCGTCCGCTGCGGCGACCTCAACCTGATGCTCAACCAGGATGAGGCCCTCCTCATTCCGCAGGGTCAGGTGCACCGCATCGTCGCCGGCGCCCAGACCGGAGCCAAAATCCTCCGGGTGGACGTGCCGCCCCGGCAGGTGGTCACGCCGCAGATCCTGACGGTCCAACCCTGATGCCGGCATTCGAAAAACAACAAGGCCCACCCTGATCCGGGGTGGGCCTTTTCGTTGGGGGAAAAGCCGGTACACCTGCGCTGCTCACGCGACCGCTTCGGCGGCGGCGGGACCGGGCGAAACCGGCAGCGTGAAGAAAAAGGTGGCACCGGCACCGGGCTGTGATTCGGCCCAGATGCGGCCGCCATGCCGCTCGATGACGCGGCGGACCGTCGCGAGGCCAATGCCGGTGCCCTCGAACTCGTGCGCGAGGTGAAAGCGCTGGAATACGCCGAACAACCGCGCGGACTGGCCGAGGTCGAAGCCCACTCCGTTGTCGCGGACGAAATAAACCGGCGAGTCCTCCCGCTCATCCGCCATCGCGCCGACGTGGATCACCGCCACCTCGCGCGGCCGACTGTATTTGAGTGCATTGGACAGCAGATTGGTCATGACCACGCCGAGCAGCGCGCGGTCACCCAGCGCGGTCGGCAACGGGTCCACGCGAAACTCGACCTGCCGGCCCTCGCGCTCGGCCGCGAGGTCGCGATAGGCGTTGCGCGCGATGGCCTCCAAATTGATCGCCTCGCGCGTCAGCGCACGGCGGCCGAGGCGGGAAAAACCCAGCAAGGCCTGGATCAGCTCGCTCATCTCGCTCGAGCCCGTGCGGATGAGGCCCACGAAGCGCTTCATCTCGGCCGGCGGGATGGTGGCGCGCGGATCAAGGATGATGTCAGCGAAGCCGGTGATGGTGCGCAGCGGGGTGCGGAGGTCATGCGCGGCCGACACGCAGAAGGACTCGAGCTCGTCGTTGGCCAGCTCCAGCTCGGCCGTGCGTTCGCGCACGCGCTGCTCGAGCACCGCGTTTTGCTGCTGGATCTCCGCGAGCATGTGGTTGAAGGCGTCCGTCAGCACGCCGAGCTCATCCTCGCCGTGCTTGCGGGCGCGCACCGAGTAGTCGCGTCGGTGGGAGATCGCCTTGGCGGTCTCCGCGAGCATGAAAATGGGATCCGAAATCTGCCGCTGCAGCTTCCGCGACAGCGTGTAGGCCACGAGTGACGCCAGCAAGATGACCAGCGCGGCGACTCCGCTGTAGAGCCACAGGCGGGCATACATCTCGTCGAGGTCGGTCTTGAGATAGAGTGTGCCGAGGCGTTGCCCCTCCACCTGCACGACCGGCATGAAGCCCTCCAGCGAGTTGGCGCCAAACCGATAGCCGGCCGCATCGTCCGGCACCGCGGGAAACTCCGTGGCCGCGAGATTGGCCGGGTAGCGCGCAAACAGCCGGCCGTCCTGATTATAGAGGCACGCCGCCGTGATGTGGCGTTCGGTCCGCAGGGTGGAGAGGAGGTCCTCCGCATCCTTGGCGTTGTCGAACGCCAGCACGGCGGTGCTGTTGGCCGCGACGATTTCCCCCAGCGTCGAGAGCTGCCGCACCGCGGTCTGACGGAAGGCGAAAAACTCGTAGGCCAGAAACGCCGAACAGGTCAGCAGCAGCACGACTCCGCTCGTGCCGAGGATGATTGTCATCAGCTTCTGCCGGATCGGTTTATCCTGGAAAGCCATGGTCAATCCTTCCCCGGCGTCACGATGGTGACGTGCGCGAGCAGCTTGGAGCTGATGGTGAGGTTGGCCGCCTTGACCGCGGTGACGTTGACGCGCAGCTGGGTCCGGCCGTTCTCGGTGGCGAAGCGGACCATGCCACCTTGCTTGGCGAAGTTATCCGCATCGCCCACGGTGAGCACGGGCCGGCCCTTCAGCTGGGCGATGATCCTGTCGTAGCGCGGCACCTCCGACCGGCTGACATAAAGAATATGGCAGTCCGTGACATCCTCCAGCCGCGCAAAGCGCCGGAGCATCAGGGGGCGGTCGCGGATCTTTTCATCCTTCACCAAGGTATCGAAATAGGCGCCGAAGGGATCCTCCCCAAGGATGGCGATGATGATGG
>JAFEGO010000046.1 GCA_018239845.1 Verrucomicrobiota bacterium | reverse complement strand
TTTTTCCTTGGTTATCCCAACTCCCCCACCCGATGAAAAGATTCCTCCTCCTCGCCTGCCTCTCTCTCGGGCTCAGCGCCCGGGCCGCCGACCACGCCCTCGTCATCCAGACCGACTTCGGCACCAAGGATGGCGCCGTCGCCGCCATGAAAGGCGTCGCCGTCGGCGTCGATCCGCACCTCCCCATCTTCGACCTCAGTCAGGAAAACACGCCTTACGATATCTGGGAGGCGGCCTACCGCCTCAAGCAGAGCGCCCCGTACTGGCCGGCCGGCACGGTCTTTGTCTCCGTGATCGACCCGGGCGTCGGCACCGCGCGCGCGTCCGTCGTGCTCCAGACCAAGAACGGCCAGTTCTTCGTCGGTCCCGACAACGGCACCTGGACGCTCGTCGCCGAGGAACTCGGCATCGCCGCCGTCCGGCGCATTGACGAAAAGACCAACCGCCGCGCCGGCTCCGAAAAGAGCTACACCTTCCACGGCCGCGACATCTACGCCTACACCGGCGCCCGCCTCGCCTCCGGCACGATCACCTTCGAGCAGGTCGGCCCCCTCCTCCCGCCCGCGGTCGTGAGCCTGCCTTATCAGAAACCCGCTTTGGAGAAAGGTGTGCTGCACGGCACGATCCCGATGATCGATTTCCACTACGGCAATGTCTGGACCAATATCCCCGACACCCTTTTCAACGCACTGAAGCCGGCCTACGGCGACAAGTTCACCGTCGTCATCCTGCACAACGGCAAGGAGGCCTATCGCGGCGTGATTCCCTACGTACACACCTTCGGCGACGTGCCCGAGGGCGCACCCCTGCTCTACCTCAACAGCCTCATGAACGTCGCCGTCGCCCTCAACATGGGCAATTTCTCCGAAAAGTACGGCCTCGCCTCCGGCGGCGACTGGACGACCCGGATTGAGCGCGCGAAGTAGCACCGGCATCCCGCCGGCCACTATCTCGGAGTAGCGCAGGAGTCCTCGCCTGCCATCGGCTCCCATGCAGGCGGGACGCCTGCGCTACCTGAGCCGCCTCTTCACTGGCCCGCCGCCTGCTATGCCCAGGTATGGAAGTGCTGCCGCCGCCGACCGTCCCCGATAAACATCCGAGCATCGTCTATGGCTTGGAGGATCGCGTGCCGCTCGGCACGGCCGTGCTCGTCGGCGCACAGCATGTGTCCGCGATGGTCATCGGCACCATCACTCCACCCCTGATTCTCGCCGGTGCGCTCAAGTTCTCGCAGACCGACACCGCCTACTTCGTCAGCCTCGCCCTCCTCGCCTCGGCTCTCGGCACGTGGCTGCAATGCCGCCAGCGCGGCCCCGTCGGGTCCGGCTTGCTCAGTGTCACCGGCACCAGTTTCTCGTTTTTACAGCCGCTGATTCTCGCCGGTCAGGCCGGCGGGCTGGCCTTGATGCTCGGCATGTCGCTCATCACCGCACCGCTGCTCATCGTGCTCTCGCCTTTCCTCGCGCGATTGCGCTCCGTCTTCACACCGCTGGTCTCGGGCGTGGTTGTGTTGTTGATCGGCGCTTCGCTGATCCCCACGGCCTTCTTCGGTCTCTCCACGCCGCTCCGACCGGACGCACCGCCCTGGCTCGGCCTCGTCGTCGGCGGCGTGGTCATCGCCGTGATCGTGGCGAGCCAGGCCACCGGGCGCACGTGGGCCCGCATCTCGGGCGCAGCGCTGGGCGTCGTCGCCGGGTGTGTCCTCTGCGCAATGCTCGGTGGCCTGCACACACCGGAGGCCGGCACCGGCGAATGGCTCACCCGGCCTCGGCTGCTGCCCTTCGGCTTTGCCTTCGATTGGAAATTCGTGGCGCCCTTCGCCTTCATCTACCTCGTCTCGATGCTGGAGGCGATGGGCGACATGACCGCCACCTCGCAGCTGTCCGGCCTGCTGACGAGCGGCCCGGCCCACTGGCGGCGCATCTCCGGCGGTGTGCTGGCCGACGGTCTGACGAGCACGATCACCGCACTTTTTGGCGGTTTCCCGAGCGCGACCTACGCGCAGAACAACGGCGTCATCCAGATCACCGGCGTCGCAAGCCGGCGGGTGGGCTATGTGATGGTGGTGATTTTGCTGCTGCTCGGACTCTTTCCCGTCGTGGGCCGCTGGGTGACCGTCATGCCGCCGCCAGTCCTAGGCGGGCTCGCCCTGCTGATGTTCGGGCTCGTGGCCGTGGCGGGTGTGCGGTTGCTCTTCAGTGCCGGGCTCGGCCAGCGCGAAGGCGTGATCGTCGCCCTATCCCTCGGGGTCGGCCTCGGCCTGCCCACACAACCCAACCTGCTCGCCAGCCTGCCGGGCTGGCTGCACGCGCTGCTGGAGTCTGGCATCTCGGCCGGCGGACTCACGGCGCTGCTGCTGACTTTGGCGTGGCCGGCTAAAGTTTGAGTGGCTGCGGCGTCCTCGCCGCAGAGCGTTGCCTCTCAGCCCATCAGCCTGAACTGCGGCGAGGAAGCCGCAGCCACTCACAAGCCTAACGCCCCTTCGTCAGCTTCGGCTTGCGCGGGGCCTTGCCGCGTGCCGGGTAGTCACCTCGCGCCGGCTTGGCGGCCGACTTCTTGTAGTCGCCGCTCTTGAGGGCGTTGATCTGGTCGCGCAGCAAGGCGGCGCGCTCAAACTCCAACCGCCCGGCCGCAGCCTGCATGTCTTCCTCCAACTCCGCGATCACCGCGGCCACATCGTCGGTATTCTCGGCCACGGCGAGCTCGGCCTTATCTTCGCCGGAGCCGTCGTAGGTGTGCAGGCTCGCCTGCGCGGCGCGTTTCACGCTCCGCGGGGTGATGCCGTGCTCGGTGTTGTAGGCGATCTGTTTCTGCCGGCGGTAGTTCACGATCTCCATCGTGCGCTTGATCGACTCGGTAATGTTGTCGGCGTAGAAGATCACGCGGCCCTTCTCATGGCGCGCCGCGCGGCCCGCGGTCTGGATCAGGCTCGTCTCGCTGCGCAGGAAGCCTTCCTTGTCCGCGTCGAGGATTGCCACCAGTGCCACCTCGGGCAGGTCGAGGCCTTCGCGTAGGAGATTGATGCCGACGAGCACGTCGAAATTGCCGAGGCGAAGATTGCGGAGGATTTCCACGCGCTCGATCGCATCGATGTCGGAGTGTAGGTACTCCACCTTTACTTTCGCTTCGCGCAGATAACTCGTCAGGTCCTCGGACAGGCGCTTGGTGAGCGTGGTCACGAGCACGCGCTCGCCGGCCGCGGTCGCCGCCTTGATCTCGCCGATGAGGTGCTCGACCTGGTTCTTGGTGGGCCGCAGCACGATTTCGGGATCAAGCAGACCGGTCGGGCGGATCAACTGCTCGGCGATCACCGCCGATTGCTTCAGCTCAAATTGCGCGGGCGTGGCCGAGACATACAGCGTCTGACCCGTGACCTGCTGAAACTCCTCAAAGCTCTGCGGCCGGTTATCGAGAGCCGAAGGCAGACGGAAGCCGAAGTTCACCAGCGTGGTCTTGCGCGCCTTGTCGCCGTTGAACATACCGCCGATCTGCGGCACGGTCGCGTGGCTCTCGTCGATCATGAGCAGCGCGTCCTTCGGGAAGAAGTCGATCAGGCAGAAGGGCCGCTCGCCCGCCTTCCGCCCCGTGAGGTGCCGCGAGTAGTTCTCGATGCCGCTGCAAAAGCCCATCTCCTGCAGCATCTCCAGGTCGTAGTTCGTGCGCATGCGCACCCGCTGGGCTTCGAGGTACTGGCCGTTTTTCTCGAAAAAGGCCACGCGCTCATCGAGCTCCGCCCGGATGGCCGCGATGGCCGGCTCCAGCTTGCCGCGGCTCGTGACGTATTGATTGGCCGGATATAAATCGAACTGCTCCAGCGTCCGCAGCACCTCGCCCGTCAGCGGGTCGAACTCCGAGATCGCGTCCACCGTATCGCCGAAAAACTCCACGCGCAGCCCGTGCTCGGAGTACGCGGGCATCACGTCCACCGTGTCGCCGCGCACGCGAAAGCGGCCGGGCTTCAGCTCGTAGTCGTTGCGCTCGTAGATGTTATCCACGAGACGCTCCAGCATGAGGTTGCGCCCCAGTTGCGCGCCGCGCCGGATCGGGATGCGCATAGCGGTGAACTCCTCGGGCGAGCCCAAGCCGTAGATGCATGAAACGCTGGCCACCACGATCACGTCGCGCCGGGAGACGAGGGAGCTCGTGGCCGCGATGCGCAGACGCTCGATCTCCTCGTTGATGGACGAGTCCTTCTCGATGAAGGTGTCGCTCGACGGGATGTAGGCCTCGGGCTGGTAGTAATCGTAATAGCTGACGAAGTACTCGACCGCGTTGTCGGGGAAGAAATTCTTGAACTCCGAGTACAGCTGCGCCGCGAGCGTCTTGTTGTGCGAGATGATCAGCGTGGGGCGGTCGCACTGCGCGATGACGTTGGCCATCGTGAACGTCTTGCCCGAGCCCGTGACGCCGAGGAGCGTCTGGTAGCGGTTGCCCGCATTGATCGACGCCACGAGCTTTTCGATCGCCTGGGGCTGGTCGCCGGTGGGCTTATATTCGGCAGCGAGCTTGAAGAGCATGACCTCAACCGAACACCAGCGCGCGCAAATGCGCAACTGTCAGCTCGTCCAGCCGGTGCACCACACGGTCCACCTTCGACTCCAGCACGCCGAGCTCGTGTGTTGTGGCCACGCCCACGACCTTCATGCCGCCGGCGCGCGCGGCCTCGATGCCCGCAAAGGCATCCTCAAACACGATGCACCGCCCCGGCGCGCAGCCGGTCTTGGCCGCAGCTTTCAGGAAAACATCCGGGTGCGGCTTGCCGTGCGTCACGTCCTCCGCCGTCACCATGCCGCCGAACAGGCCCTCGAAGCCGAGCACGTGCAGGATCGTCGTGATGTTCTCCCGGTGCGTGGAGGAGCCGATGCAGTTCGGCACGCCCGCGTCGCGCAGTCGGAGCAAAAACTCCCGCACGCCCGGCAGCGCCTGCAGACCCTTCTCGACCACGATGTCGCGGTAGAGCGCTTCCTTGCGTAGGGAGAGCCGGTGGATCTCGGTCGGATCGGTGGCCCAGTTGAGCAGATTCGGGATAATCCACTCGTTCTTCTTGCCGAAGCCCGCCTTGAAATGACCCGCCGGCAGCGTGCGCTTTTCCTCCCGCGCCAAC
>JAFEGO010000045.1 GCA_018239845.1 Verrucomicrobiota bacterium | reverse complement strand
TTGCTGGATATAAATATTTTCTACAATCGGACAATATCGACCAAAACCCGGCATTTGTCCGATTACGGCCGATGCGGAAAGCCTGAGTTTTGCCGTACGGGTCGAAGCGATGGCCAGCCTGTCAAAGAACCCTCAGGCGCGAGGCCATTATTATAGCAAAGCGCCTCACCCAGTACTAGCTGAAAGCCGACAGCCGCCGCTGGGAATCACCGTAACACCCTGATTCTCATTGCGACACCTCCGGCGCGGCCCAATGCCCTGTGCCGTCTCCGATGGCCGCCGCCTTCCTCGCTGCTTTCTTCTTCGCCCTCAACGCCACCTGTGCTTCCCACAGTGTGCGCGCCGTCGGCTCCATGCGGGCCAATCTCAGCCGGCTCGTGGTCGCGGCGCTGCTCCTCGGTCTGTTTGCCCACACCCTCGGTCATGGGTTCGCCAGCGCGAGCCTCTGGTGGTTCATGCTGAGCGGTGTCATCGGCATGGGGCTCGGCGACCTCGGGGTGTATGCCGCCCTGCCCTTGCTCGGCTCGCGGCTCACGGTGCTCATGACCCAGTGTCTCGCCGCCCCCATCGCCGCCCTTGGCGAGTGGCTGTGGCTCGGCACGCGGCTGACCTCCGCGCAAATCCTCTGGGGCGTCGTCATCCTCGTCGGCGTCGCCGTCGCGCTCATGCCGAGCAAGCGCTACCCGCCCAAGGTACACATCAAGCCCATCGGTTTTCTCTTCGGTCTCGTTGCCGCCGCGGGCCAGGGCTTCGGCGCGCTCGTCAGCCGCAAGGGCGTCACAGTCGCCGCCACCGCCGGCGAGTCCGTCCAAAACGCCACCTTCGGCCTCAACGCCGCCTACCACCGCATCCTCGCGGGCCTCGTCTTCACCATCGCGTGGTTCCTCGTCCTGCGCAGCCTGCGCCGTCTCTCCAGCCCGCGCCCGCCCGCCAACGCCGACGAGACGCGCCGCAGTCTTTTCTGGATCGTCGCCAACGGTCTCGCCGGTCCCGTGATCGGTGTAAGCTGTTATCAATGGGCACTCGCCACCACGCCGAGCGGCCTCGTCCTGCCCATTGCGGCGACCACGCCGCTCATCGCCATCCCCATTGCGTACTGGCTGGAGGGCGACCGGCCGACCAAGCGCTCGGTCTTCGGCGGCGTCATCGCCGTCGCCGGCTGCATCGCCCTCACGCTGGCGCGGTGAACGAGTGGCTGCGGCGTCCCCGCCGCAGGGCTTGCGGTATTGGCAGGGGCATCGCCCTCACTTTGGCCCGCTGAAACGTTCCCGTGTCGCCCTGCTAAATTCTTTGACGCCGCCCGCTGGAATCGGTCTGCTAGCGGGTTCCCATGCTGACCATTGCCGATGTCTCGAAGTCTTATGGCACACGCGAGTTGTTCTCGGACGTGTCGCTCTTCATCGCCCGCACTGACCGCCTCGGCCTCGTCGGTCCCAACGGCGCCGGCAAGTCCACGCTCTTCGGCCTCATCCTCGGCGAGGAAAAACCCGACACCGGCACCATCGAGTGGGAGCGCGGCGCGGACTTCGGCTTCCTCCCGCAGGAGAGCGCACCCGCCGGCGAGGAGACGATTCTCCACATCGCCACGAGCGGCAAGCAGCTCGAGCCCACCGAGGACAACTACGACATCGACTACACCCTCGAGCCCCGCGCGAAAAAGATCCTCGCCGGCCTCGGTTTCAAGGAGGGCGACGCCGACAAGCTCGCGAAAACCTTCTCCGGCGGCTGGGTCATGCGTGCCCACCTCGCGCGCCTGCTCGTCGCCGAGCCTGCGCTCCTCCTCCTCGACGAGCCGACCAACCATCTCGATCTCGAGGCCCTGCTGTGGTTCCAGGATTACCTGACGCGCTACCCCGGCGGCCTCGTCGTCATCTCCCACGACCGCGCCTTCCTCAACGCCCTCTGCACCGGCATGCTCGAGCTCCGCGCCGGCACGCTCCACTACTACCACGGCAACTACGACAATTTCCTCCAGGAGAAGGAGGCCCGCAAGGATCAGCAGCTCGCCGCCTACAAGAACCAGCAGCGCGAGATCGCCCACCTCCAGAAGTTCGTGGACCGCTTCGGCGCCAAGGCCTCCATGGCCTCCCGCGCCAAGTCCAAGGAGAAGCAGATCGAGCGCCTCCAGGAGGTCGCCGTCGAGGAGCCCACCGAGGAGCTGAAGCGCATCAACTTCAAGTTCCCCCAGCCCCCGCGCTCCGGCCTCAAGGTCATCGAGCTCGAGCACGTGCAGCAGGCCTACGGCGAGCACATCGTGTATCGGGATCTCAACTTCACCGCCGAGCGCGGCCAGCGCATCGTCCTCATCGGGCCCAACGGCGCGGGCAAGTCCACCCTCCTCAAGATCCTCGCCGACGCCATCCCGATCCAGGGCGGCACCCGCGAGCTCGGCAGCAATGTCGTCCCCGGCTACTTCGCGCAGAACCGCCTCGATAACCTCGACCCCAACCTCACGGTCTTCGAGAATGTGATGTCGCTGCGTACGGTCGAGAACCAGCTCACCGAGCAGCAGGCCCGCGCCATCCTCGGCGCCTTCCTCTTCCGCAAGGACGACGTGCACAAGCCCATCAGCGTCCTCTCCGGCGGCGAAAAATCCCGCCTCGCCCTCGCCCGCCTCCTCGTCAAGCCGCCGAATCTCCTCCTCATGGACGAGCCGACGACCCACCTCGACATCCAGTCGATCGACTCGCTGATCGGCGCGCTGAAGGCCTACGAGGGCACGCTCATCTTCATCAGCCACGACGTGCACTTCATCAAGGCGCTCGCGGAAACCGTGCTCCACGTGCACAGCGGCCGCCTCACGCCCTACGCCGGCAACTACGACTACTACCTGGAGAAATCCAAGTCCACGGACGCCCGCGCCGCGCTCACCGCCGGCTTCACCGACGCCCGCCCGGCGCAGAAAGCCGCCGCCCCCGCGCCCGCCGCGAAGAAGGATGCGCCGAAGGCCGCCAAGCCGTCGCCCAACGAGATCCGCAAGTTCCGCGAAGAGGTCGGCCAGCTGGAGAAGAAGGTGTCCGAGCTCGAGGCCAAGCAAGGTGAGATCACCGCCGCGCTGGAGGATCCCGCCACGTACAACGACAAGGGCAAGTTCCACCACCTGAACCGCGAGCTCAGTACCATTGTTGACCAGATCACGGCCGCCAACGCCGCCTGGGAAGCCGCCGCCACCAAGCTCGCCGAGATGGAGTCCTGAGGCCGCACGCGGTCACGGCCCGGCGCTCCGGCTTCACGGCTTGGGTGTTTCCGCGGCGGGCTTCTCCAGCAGCACCTTGTCTGCCGCGCTCGAGCTCCCCACCTGCTTGTCCTCCTTGGCCTTCTCCGCCAGCCCGCCGGCCTCGGCGCGGCTGTCGAGTTTCTTGAGCAGCGGCTCGATGAAGGCGTGGCGGAACATGGCCTTAAAGGCCGCCCAGCCGCCGATCTGCAGGTTGGAGATTTCGCCGGAGAACGGAATCTTTGTGGCGACCTCGTTGCGCGCGTGGTTTTTGAAAATCCACGCGAATCCGCGCACCAGGGTCTCCCAGATTTTCTGGCCCAACGGCCGCGTCTCGCCCGGCGGCGTGCTGAAATCCACATCGGCGAAGAAGGGCTTGAAGTACCCATTGAATTTGCCGTTGCGCGCCACGACCTCGACGTAGCCGTTGAAGGTACCGGCGCGCACATCGACGCCCGCGTACGCTTTTAGGAAATCGTTCAGTGCGGGGAGCGACACGCCTTCGAGTTCAAGTTTCACCAAAAAGTGCGGCTGGTCCGCCAGCGGCTCCGCCTGCGTGAGCAGCGTGAGGTGGCCGCCACCGATGGTCTCGCCGCGCGCCGTGATCTTCGCGGGAAACTCCTCCTCGCCGGCGACCGGGCGGTTGCGCAGGCCCGTCGCCAGCGCGTCGAGGTGCGCGATGCGCACATCCACCTTCGGCGTCATGCCTTGGTTGATGTACCGCACCTGCCCGTCGGTGATCTTCAGGTAGGTGATGTCGATGGGGAAGATGTCGTTGATCACCTCCTGCCAGCGCTTGTCCACCGCGACCTGCGCCGCCTCGGCGGACTTCGCCGCCACGAAGGTCAGCTGGGGCCGGTCGAGCACGATGTCGCTGACGAGCTTGCCGCGGAAGATCTCGCGCCACGCGATGGAGAAATCGATTTCGTCCGCGCGGAAAAACGGCTCCTGCACCTTGCCGTTGCGCTTGAGGATCACCGGAGCATGCAGCGTGTAAGCGCCGCGGAAAATGTTCACATCGACGCGCTCAACCCAACCGGTGTAGTCGGGGATTTTCTCGAGGCGCGCGTTGATCGCCCGCTTCAGGATGAAGGGCAGTGCGAGATAGCTGGCCAGCACCAGCACCGCGACCACGACCAGTCCGTAGAAGAACCAGCGGGCGCGGTGCCGACCCGGCCGAGGTGCGATGGAATCGTTTTCACCCACGTCGCCACGGACCGCCCGGAGGGCCGGTGGTTCGCCGTGGCACCGCACTTTCCGACGTAGAGGGCGTCGGCCAGCGAAGCCCCCGAGTGGCTGCGGCGTCTCGCCGCAGATTCATCGATCCCTGCGGCGAGGACGCCGCAGCCACTGTCTCACCCGATGATCTCGTCGATCAACGCCGGCGCCTTCACCTTTTCTTGCCCGAGCTTCACCGCGCCCGCGACCAGCGCCTGCGCTTCGGCCAGGGCGGCGGCGTCATTGGCGTGGATGATAGCCACGGTCCCGCCCGCGGGCACGCGCTCGCCGACTTTCACGAGCCCGCTAATACCGACCGCCGGATCGATACGGTCCTCCGCCTTCGCCCGGCCCGCCCCGAGACGCAGCGCGGCGATCGCGACGTCGTAGGCATCCACGCTCTGCACGTAGCCGCCGGTCGCGCTCACCACCGGCACCTGCTGCTTCGCCTGCGGGAGCTTCGCCGGTTCGTCGATCACGCGGCCATCGCCGCCCTGCGCGACCACGATCTCGCGCAGCTTCGCGAGTGCCTTTCCGTTGGCCACGACCGCTTCGAGTTGCTGGCGGGCCACCGCGGTATCCTTCGCCACACCGCCGAGCACGAGCATGTGCGCGCCGAGCGTGTACGTGACCTCCATCAAATCCTCCGGACCTTCGCCGCGCAGGCAGGCGACCGACTCCGCGACTTCCAAGGCATTGCCTACGCACCGGCCCAGCGGCTGGTCCATCGCCGTCAGCACGGCGCGCACCTGCTTGCCACCGGCGCGGCCGACGTCGACCAGCGCCTGCGCGAGCTGCTTCGCGTCGGCCTTCGTCTTCATGAAGGCGCCGCGGCCGAACTTCACGTCGAGCACCAGCGCGTCGATGCCCTCCGCTAGTTTCTTGGAGAGAATGCTGCCGCAGATCAGCGGGATGCATTCCACCGTCGCCGTCACATCGCGCAGCGCGTAGAGTTTCTTGTCGGCCGGGGCCAGGTCCTTGGTCTGCCCGATGAGCGCGCAACCGATCTTCGCCACCTGCGCGCCGTAGGCCGCGAGCGAGAGATCGGTGCGGAAACCGGGAATCGATTCCAGCTTGTCGAGCGTGCCGCCCGAGTGCCCGAGGCCGCGGCCGCTGATCATCGGCACCGGCACGCCACAGGCCACGACCATCGGCGCGAGCGGGATGGAGACCTTGTCGCCCACGCCGCCGGTCGAGTGCTTGTCCACCTTCACGCCCGGCACCGCGGACAAATCCGCTACCGTGCCCGAGCGCATCATGGCGTCGGTATAGTGGGCCGTCTCCTCCGCCGACATGCCGCGGAGGAAAATCGCCATGAGCAGCGCGCTCAGCTGATAGTCGGCCCACGAGCCGTCCGTCGCCCCGCGCACGAAGGCCCCGATCTCCTCGCGCGAGAGCGCGTGGCCGTCGCGTTTACGGGCGATGATGTGCTGAGGAAAAAGGGCAACCATGAGTGCCACCCTGCCCCGTCGGCGGGACGCCTGCAAGGTCACACGTAGCGCAGGCGTCCTCGCCTGCTCTCGCCTCCTTGCAGGCGGGACGCCTGCGCTACTTTCCCGAAAACACCGCCTTCGCAAACGCGAAGGGCGCCTGGGTCAGCTGGCCCAGCCGCGAGCCTTCGCTCGCCGTCGTCGCAGCCGCCTGCGCCGCCGCTTCGGCCGCGGCCGCCCGCTCCGCCGCCGCGCGCTCGTGCTCGGCGAGGGCTTTTTCGCGCAGGGCCACGGCCTGCTCGCGGCGCTTCAGCTCGGTCTCGCGACCCTGCGCCATGAGGCGCTCGTCGCGCAGGTGCCGCTCCTCGGCCTCGAGCAATTCCCGGGAGCGATAAAATTTACGCCAGGCCTCCTGCAGGCCGGCCTCGTTGGCACAGGGCCCGCGGCTCAGGGCCTGCGCGGGGACCGGCGTCGCCGGCTCCGGGGCCGCGGCCGCGCCGCTCTCCAATCGCTCCTGCCACGCCCGCAGCCGGGCTTCGTAGGCGCGGAGGTTTTCCTCGCAGGCGCGCAGCCGCTCGAATTCCTCGGCGAGCTCGCCGGCCGCGCCGGGGGCGGGAGGCCAGGGCTCGTTCGAGGCCGCAGCGGAGCGACGCGGCAGTTTCAACGCCGGGGTGGTGCTAGTGGGAGGTGTCTTCATGGTGGCGCGCCGGATCGGTCATCCGGTGCGTCGATGGGTATAATCCTTTCCGTCCGAAAAATCTATCGGGCGGCCCGGCATTTACCCGCCGTTTACCAAAAACGGCCCTCCTTCATCCTTTCTTTACGGACGCGCGTTACGCTCAGGTGCGCAAAATGACGTTCTCCCGCTTGAACCTCCGCACCGCCAGCGTGAGCGCGATCCCCGCGTAAAGGCACGACGAGCCGACGATCCGCGCGCTATAGTTCCAATGCCAGACGCCGGAGAGCATCTCCTTGCACACGAGCGAGAGGTTGAGCAGCGGGACCAGTGCGAGCTTCGCGTTGAGGTCGATGCCGGGGAGCATGCCGATGACCGCAGGCATGATCACCACGATCATCATCGGCGCGAGGTAGCTCTGCGCCTCCTTGTAGCTCTTCGCAAACAGCGCGATGGTGAACGCCACCGCGGCAAACATCACCGAGACCGGCAGCACCATCGCGAGCACGCCGAGGAGGCCCGCCGGGTCGAGCGTCGGCATCACGTCGGCCGAGGCCTTGGCCTGCGCCGCGGCCTGCTGGAGCTTGGCCGCCCCGCTGCCGGAAAACATGATCGTCCCGCCCACGATGGCCGTCGTCGTCATCGACAGGAGCATGAAGCCCATCGCCGAGAGCGAGCCGGTCAGCACCATGAGGAATTTGCCGAACACGATCTCGGTGCGCGCCACCGGGCTGCACAGCAGGGTCTCCATCGTGCCGCGCTCCTTCTCGCCCGCCGTCAGGTCCATCGCGGGGTACATCGCGCCGGTGAAGCAGAGGATGATGATGAAGTACGGCACGAGGCCGCCGATGAGGTTGCCGCCCACCTTCTCGGGCGGGGCGACATTTTTGCGCTGCACGTCGAAGGGCTTGAGCACCGACACCGGCAGGCCTCGCTCCACGAGGCGACCCTCGGCAGTCTTCTGCCGCAGGTCGGTGAAGAATTTCTCCAAGGCCTTCTGGCCGATGCCGGATTTGATCTCCCCTTCGTAGTAATAAATCGTGACGGTCTCGGGCGCACCGGACTTCAACGCGGCCTCGAAGCCGGGCGGGATCTCCACCGCGGCGCGGATCTTCTTGTCGCTGATCAGGCTCTTGTAGTCGCCCTCGGGCACGACGTGGAAAAGCGGCCGGTCGCGGTCGGGATCGCGCGCCGCCTTCAGCTGCGCCACGACGCCCGGCGAGTCGGCGCCGCCCACGATCATGATCGCGGAGACCTCCTCCTTCGCCTGGCTCATCACGCGGCTCATGACCTTGCCGACGCCGAAGGTCAGCAGCGGGAACACGAGCACCGGGATGATGATCATCGAGAACAGCGTGCGCCGGTCGCGCAGCGAATCCCGCAGCTCCTTCAGGTAGATCGTGAAAACATTCCGGATGTTCATTTGGTCTCCTCCGCGCCGATGATCTTCACAAAGACTTCCTCCATGTCCTGCTCGCCATGCTGCGCGCGCAGCGCGGGCACGGTGCCCTCGGCCATCAGCCGGCCGTCGTGGATCACGCCCACCACGTCGCAGAGCTTCTCCACCTCGCTCATGACGTGCGTGGAGTAGATCACCGTCTTGCCGCGCTCCTTGCACTGGCGGACGAACTTCACGATCGCCCGCGCCGTCATCACATCGAGCCCGAGCGTGGGCTCGTCGAAGATCATCACCGCGGGATCATGCACGAGGGTGCGCGCGATCGAGGTCTTCTGCTTCATGCCGGTGGAAAACTTGTCGCAGCGCCGGTCGAGAAATTCGTCCATGTCGAGCTCGGCCGAGAGCTGCGCGATGCGTCCGCGGATCGCGGCGTCGGTCATGCCGTTGAGCCGGCCGAAATACGTGATCATCTCGCGCGCCGTGAGCCGTGCGTAGAGCGCGGTGGAGGCGGCGAGAAAGCCGACGTTGGCGCGGACCTTCTCCGGCTCGCGCACGGCGTCGAAGCCCGCGACGGTCACGGTGCCGGCCGTCGGCTGGAGCAGCGTGGCGAGCATGCGGAGCGTGGTGGTCTTGCCCGCGCCGTTGGCGCCGAGCAGGCCGTAGATCTGGCCGGACTCGACGCGGAAGGTGACGTTTTCCACGGCGTGGATCTCGCCTCGTTTTTTATCCTGAAACGTCTTCGTCAGCTGGTGGACTTCGATCATGGAAATTGAAGAGGAAGGGCCCACGGAACACACGGAATACACGGAAACCAATTCCTCGGAT
>JAFEGO010000044.1 GCA_018239845.1 Verrucomicrobiota bacterium | reverse complement strand
TCGAAGGCTTCTATAATCCACGCCGGCTCCACTCGGGCCTTGGCTTTACCAGCCCGGTAAACTTTGAATCCAACCTGAACTAAAATCACCCCAACTCACTGTCCGAGGAATCGGGGCAATCCCAGCCTGACGTATTTTGCTTCTGTATGAAGGCCATGCCATGAGAAGTCGCCTTAGTTACCTCGCTTTTCCGATGGCCGTACTCCTCTTGACGATGAGTATATTGCACCCGGAAAACGTCCGTGGGAATCTGGGAAAACCGATTAGTGAAACATCATGGATGGTTCACTTGGCTATTCTGAGCGTTGTCGTCCTCGGCGCCGGTTATCTATGCGTGAAGCAGGCTGCGTCCGACCTTAAAGGCCGCCGCGCAAAATATACCAAAAACGAATAACCAAGAGGCAGACTCGTCTGCCCTGCACGGAAAGGCGGACCCAATAACGATCACTAGGTCACGGCAAAAAAAGGGGGGCAAGTTTGGTTTGCCTGACCAGATCCTCCGCCGGGGGGCCATGGGACAAGGTGCGCTCCCGGGCTCGCTTCATGCTTCGGCGGATTTGAGCGCGGTGACGTGGCTAGGGGCGCGCTGGGCGCAAGCTGCGCTTGAACTCCGCCCGCTCCAAATTTCGCTGCGGCTCGGGCCATTGGGGCTGGAGGCGGCAGGCTTGTTGGAACTGGGCGATGGCTTCGTCCCAGCGTTCCTGGCCCGAGAGGGCGCGGCCGAGGCCGTTGTAGGCGGCGGCTTCCTGCGGTTGCAGGCGGATCATGGCGGCAAAGGTCTCCGCGGCCTCGGGCCAGCGTTGTTGATCGAGCAACAGGCGGCCGAGATTGAAGCGGGCATGCGCATCTTCCGGCGCGAGGCGCGCGGCTTCACGGAGGTCGGACAGCGCTTCGTCCCACCGGCGGAGGCCGGCCAGGACTGCGCCGCGTTCGCCGTACAACGCCGGGTCCTGCGGCGTGAGTTTCAGGGCTTCGGCGTACACCCCGAGTGCCTCGTCGCCACGGTTGGCGTAGGCGAGGGCGCTGGCGTAGGCGTGCAGGACATTCACATCGGAAGGGCGCAACTGGCTGGCACGGGCAAAGTGCGCGACGGCGTCGTCCATGCGGCCCAGTCGCGCGAGGCAATTGGCCAGGCCGTAGTGCGCCATGGCATGATTCGGGTTGATCTTGAGCGCGCGGCCGTAGGCTTCGGCGGCACCGGTGAAGTCACCCAGGCTGGTGAGCGCGTTGCCGAGGTTGAAGGCGGCGTCGGGGTCGTTGGCCTTGAGGCGGAGGGAGGCTTGGAATTGCGCGACGGCCTCGGTCAACTGGCCGTCCTGCGCGAGATAGTTGCCGTAGTTGGTCCGCGCGCGGGCGTTGTCCGGGTAATCGCGCACCGTTACGCGCCAGAGGTTGAGCGGCGTGCGATAGTCCTGGTTGCGGGCAAAGGTGGCCACGCCGAGCACCAGGGCCAGCAGGAGCGTCACGGTGAGGCCCCGGGGGCCGAGCCGGTGGAAAATCCACATGACCACAGGGATCACTACTGCCGCGAGCGAGAGGTACATGCGGTGTTCGGAGATCGTCTGCGTCGTCAGCGGCAGGATACTCGAACTGGGGGCGATGATGACAAAGAAGACGAGACCGAGAAATCCCAGCCACGGTTTCCGCCACAAGGCGATCAGCGTCCCGCCGACCAAGGCGATCAGCACCAGCGCCTGCCACCACACGGCGCCGAGGCCCGGGACGAGATCGGCGCCATAATCGACCACCAGAGGGTGGGGCCAGAACGACAGCTTGAGGTAGAGCAGGAGTGCCTTGCACTGGGTGAGGGCGTAGGCGTACGGGCTCACCCCGAGATCGAAGCCTACGATGCCGGAGCGGTTCTTGGCGGCGATGACCAGTGCGAGCAGCGGCAGCCATGTCGCCGCGAGCGCGAGATAGTAGCCGCGACGTTCCCGCCAGGCCCCGGCAAAGGATCCCGCGACAAACGTGCGGTCGAAAAAAAACACGATCAACGGCGCGGTCGCCATCGTCTCCTTGGCAGCCATGCCGAGCAGGCAGGCGGCGACACTCGCGATCCGCCAACGCGGCGAGGCATCGCCCGATGCACTGCGGACAAAGGCGTACAATGTGAGCAGATAAAAAAAGCCGCCGAGCAACTCCGTGCGCTGGATCACACAAGTCACCGATTCGGTCAGCAGCGGATGCAGGCCCCAGAGGAGGGCGACGCTCAGACCCGCGGGCAGAGCCACCGCAGAAAAGCGGGCCGCGAGCGCCGGCAGCAGCAAGGTACATCGCACGAGGCCGAGCAGCAGGAGCGCACTGGCGGCATGCAGCAGCAGGTTGAAAACGTGATAGCCGCGCACATCCAGGCCGCCGAGGGCATAGTTGAGCGCGAGGGAGAGATTGACCAGCGGCCGTCCGGTGGCGCCGGTGGCGTTGGCCGGAGCCCACAGGACGTCGCTCCAATGAGAAGGATCGCGGATCGAGGTGTTGCCGACCACGCCCTCGAGGTCGTCGAAGACAAAGGGGGTGCTCAGGCTGTTGGCATAGGCCAAGGCGAGGGCGAGCACGAGGCCGAGGGCGGCCCAGCGCAGGCGCGTCCGCTGCTGCTCCGACTGGGGCTTCGCGGAGCCGCCGCTGGGCGGGGTGGGGCGGGGCGAAGTTTTGGCGGGGCGCATGGAACGGGGACGGGCCCGCTACTGGAGAAGAACCGGCGAAGCGTGGCAAGTGCGGCGCAAACGTTTGAAACAGCGCTTGACGGCGGGCAAAAATTCCAGACCGTCTTCCCTTCCACAGCCGCCCTCATCGTCTATCGGTTAGGACAGGAGATTCTCAATCTTCAAAGCGGGGTTCGATTCCCCGTGGGGGCACCAATTTTCCGGCCGGTAAAGTTTGCCGGGTAGAAGACAGACGCGGTCCAAAATCGCAACCCGCAGATGAGTCTTTGGCGCCGAACGTCGGGCCGATTAAAATAAAACAGCCCGAGTCATGACTCGGGCTGGATCCGGGAATCCCCGGTGGTCTTACATTTAAACCATGCGGCTTAGGCGGCTGATCTACGGCCTACGGCGGCGGAAATACCGGACTCCCACGAGGCTGATGGCAGCGAGACCGCCGAGCAAAGGCCACGTGGCGGGCTCGGGTACCGGGGCTGACGCAGCATAGGTCAGGCCCAGATCCACCTCGCCATGGCCCGTTCCCGACCAAGGATCTCCGCCCCAATACAGGTGAAGCGTGGAAGGATCGATATTGGCCGGATTGTACTTAGCATAACCCTCGCCCATTCTGGCGTAGGATATCCGGAGATCGATATCGACCTCGTTGTTGAGGTTATCGGTGAAGTCAAAAACCGTACGGTCCGGATCCCAAGGGGTCATGGCCCAGTCTAGGTTGATGTTTGCGCCGACATTGGTCGTGTCGTTGGGGTTATGGGAGAACACCCAATTGGGCGAGGACGTCGAGTTGCCGTCCACACTGCCCGACAGCGTGAAATCGGGATTCTCGCTGTCGTTGATCCACGCGGCATTGCCCGGGGCCGCCAGCCAGATCAGGCCTTGATAGTCCGTCGGCGACGATGAGACCTGGGTGGTCCCGGTGATTTTAAACGCCAGCGTAGTAGTGGTGATGGACCAATCACTGAGCCGGAGTTGCGCGTGGGCGTTTGTCAGACACGCGGTGAGGAAGAGACCGGATAGGAGCGTTTTTCTCATTCGAGGGCGGGTGGGAGTTGAAGGATGGAGCTAGGTACGAAAATGACTTTAGGATGCTGGCGCCATGGGTCGTGGCTGTTCCTAAGATCATGCACAACTATCCTTTAGGCCTATTGCGCAGCCCTCCCGGCGACTTGCCCGTGGGAATAAAGTAGGCCGAAGGACCCAATGCCCCGGAGGTTTGGCCGTTATCGTGCAAAACGTGCGCCCGCAATGTGGCTTGAAAAGCCGCTGGAGTTTCATCGCGGCCTCGTTAGCTCAGTCTCCGCATGAAATGCCCCTTTCATCAGAAGCAGCCGGATCCGTTTGGCGACGCGCGCAAACAGGACGGTATCCTCATCAACGAATTTCAGGGCACGCCCGTGCCCATGCTGCTGCGGCACGAGGATGTGCGGAAGGCGGCGAAGGACTGGCAGACCTTCAGCTCGGATGCGCCGTTTCGCGTGCCGATCCCGAGCGAGGAAGACGTGCGCACGGTGAAGCAGCTGCCGCTGGAGGTCGATCCCCCGGCACAGCAGGAGTACCGTGAGATCGTCGAACCTTTCTTCAACCGCGCCAAGCTGCCCGAGATGATCGCGCAGGTCGAGGAGCTCATCGGCGGGCTTGTCACGCAGGCCCTCGCGCGCGACTCGCTGGAGATCGTGCGGGAGTTTGCGATCCCGCTGCAGTCGCGCTCGCTGGCGATCTTGCTCAATGTGCCGCAGAGCGAGGCGGAGATCTGGATCAGCTGGGGCACCCACGTGTTTCGCGAGGGCGACGGCACCAGCAAGGGTGCGGCGCTCGAAGCCTACACCAACAGCCTGCTCGACCGCGCGGCGGCGGCTCCGGGCGCGGATTTCTTCAGCGCGCTCACGCAAGCGAAGTTTCAGGGGCGTCCGCTGACGCGCGAGGAGATGCTCGGGTACTGCAGCATCGTTTTTGCGGGTGGGCGCGATACCATCATCAATTCCATCTCCGGGGTGATCGGGCACCTCTCGGCCAAACCAGCGGACCTGGCCTTCCTGCGCGCGGACCCAAAGCGGATCGTCGGCGCGAGCGAGGAATTTTTCCGCGTGCTTTCGCCATCAACCCACCTGGCCCGCGTGTGTCCCGTCGGCGCGACACTGCATGGCGTGAAGGTGGAGCCGGGGAGCCTGGTGTCGCTCAACTTTGCCGCAGCCAACTACGACCCGGAGGTATTCGAGTCGCCGGAGGAAGTGCGGCTCGACCGGCGGCCCAATCCGCATGTGGCGTTTGGCTTCGGCCCGCACCTGTGTCTCGGGGCCCATCACGCGCGGCTCGTGGTGCGCAGCTTGATGAAGACCCTCTGCGAACGGGTGGAGCGGATCGAGACGATCGAGGCGGTGGACAAGTACGAGACGGAAAAAAGCTACAAGCGCCGCCTCGCCTATGACCGGCTGGTGGTGCGGCTGACCGCTAGAGCGTGATGCACGGCTGCACCCGGGCCCAGAGCTGGTCGAGGCAGGCGGCGACGGACTGCCGCTCGGAGTCGATGGCCAGTGGCGATTCTTCCGGGCCGGGCACTTCAAAGCCCGAATCCTTGCCGGTGAACTGCCGGACGGAGCCACTGGCGGCCCGGGCGTAAAGGCCCTTGGTGTCGCGCTGGGCGCAGGTGGCAAAACTCGCCGAAACGTACACCTCGATCAGATCGGCGGGGCCGATGATCTCGCGCACGAGGGCGCGGTGGACGCGGAGCGGCGAGATGAAGGCGCCGAGCGTGATCACACCATTCTGCAAAAAAAGCCGCGCCGTTTCAGCCGCGCGACGCAGGTTTTCCGCGCGGTCGGCGTCGCTGAAACCGAGGCCGCGGCTCAGGCCCTGGCGCATGGCATCGCCATCGAGCAAAGTCGTGAAAAAGCCGGCGGACGTGAGCCGCTCGTCAAGGCCCAGGGCGAGGGTGCTCTTGCCCGCGCCGGACAAGCCATAGAACCATACGACGACCGCCCGTTGGCGGAGGCGGGCTTCCTTGGCGGTGCGGGCGACGGTAAGTTTGTCCATCGGGAGTTTGATCGGCCATGAGCAATCCCCGGCGGCGCGCACAGGTCAAACGCAGAAACGGTCTCGCCGGCCCGGCCTTGCCCCGGTTTATTGGCCCTGTTGCCCGATCCTGCGCCCCATGACTTTTTCCGCCCATCACGCCGCTACCGGTGAAACCCTCGCGCCGGCTTACACGGATGCCACGCCGGCTGAAATCGACGCAGTGGCGGAAGGGGCCCGCCAGGCGGCGGAGGCCTTTGCCGCCACGGCGCCGGCAGTGCGCGCCGGCTTGCTGGAGGCGATCGCGCTCAATCTCGAGGCGCGGCGCGAGGCGTGGATCGATCGCGCGCACCTGGAGACCGGATTGCCGCCCGCGCGCCTGCAGGGCGAGTGCGCGCGCACGGTGGGGCAGTTGCGGCTGTTCGCCGCGCTGGTGCGCGAGGGCTCGTGGGCGGATGCGCGCATTGATCCGGCTGATACGACGCGGAAGCCCGCCCCAAAGCCGGATCTGCGGCGCATGTTGCGCGCGCTCGGGCCGGTGGCGGTGTTTGGCGCGAGCAATTTCCCCTTCGCCTTTTCGGTCGCGGGGGGCGACACGGCCTCGGCGCTGGCTGCAGGCAACCCCGTGGTGGTGAAGGCGCACCCGGCTCACCCAGGCACCTCGGATATCGCGGCGGAGGCGATCCGCACGGCGGTCGCGGCGGCGGGCCTGCCGGCGGGGGTCTTCGGGCTGGTACATGGCGCGGCGCCGGAGGTCTCGCATGCGCTGGTGCGGCATCCGGCGATCTGTGCCGTGGGCTTCACGGGCTCGGCGCAGGCGGGCAAGGCGCTGCTGGCGACGGCGGCTGCGCGGCCGGAGCTGATCCCGGTCTTCGCGGAAATGGGCAGCATCAACCCGATCTTTGTGTTGCCGGGCGCCCTCGCTGAGCGAGGGGCTGCGATCGCGGAAGGTCTGGTCAATTCCTTCACCCTTGGGGTCGGGCAATTCTGCACCAAGCCAGGGCTCGTGATTGGCGTGGCGGGAGCAACGTGGGAAAGTTTTTCCGCGGAGGTGGCCAAGCGGGCCCAGGCGGTGGCGCCGGGCGTGATGCTCCATGCGGGCATCAAGGCCGGCTTTGTGCGTGCCAGCGCGGCGCTCCAAAATGTCGAGTGGCTGGCGGAAGGCGCGGCAAAGGTGGCCCGGGTGAGCGCGGCGGAGTTTATGGTGCGACCGGAGCTGGCGCAGGAAATCTTCGGGCCGTACACGCTGCTCGTGACGGCGCGGGACAGCGCGGAGCTGATGGCGCTGGCCGAGCATTTGGAAGGACAACTGACCGCCACTGTCCACGGGACTGAGGCGGAACTAACGGCCGTGCCCGGACTGTTCACCGTGCTCACCCGCAAGGCGGGCCGTGTGCTCTGCAACGGGTTTCCGACCGGCGTGGAGGTCTCGCCCGCGATGCAGCACGGCGGACCGTTTCCAGCGACGACGGACGCGCGGTTCACCTCGGTCGGCACGGCGGCGATTTTGCGCTTCGTGCGGCCGGTGTGTTACCAGGCGTTTCCCGATGCGCTGCTGCCGGCGGAATTGCAGAATGCGAACCCGCTGGGACTGATGCGGCTGGTGAACAACACGCTGACCCGGGAAGCGGTGCGCTGATCCCCTTACTGTGGGACGGGCCTCGTCAGGAGGACGGAGTTGAGGCCCATCAGGCGCTCGGAGAATTCGTCGTTCTCGGTGGCCTGGCGGAGGGCGCGCTGGACCATGCCCATCTTGGCGTCGAGGTTGTCGATCATCGAGACAAACACGGCCTCGGGAGTCGCGGCGTAAACGGCGGCGCCCCACTCGGGTTCGCCCTGATGGCTGAGGATGATGTGCTCCAGGCGCTCCAGCAGCTCGGGGGAGAGCTTCGCCTTCATGCCGGCCTTGCGGGCGAGCTGATAACCGAGGACGACGTGGCCCTGCAAAATGCCGCGGCGGCTGCGCTTGGTGGCGAGGGTGCCCTCGTACTCGATGACCTTGCCGGTATCGTGTAAAAGGATACCCGCTATGGCTAGGTCGGCGTGGACCTCGGGGTAGAGGGGGAGCAGGGCCTTGCAGGCGCGGGCCATGTGCGTGGTGTGCTCGAGGAGGCCGTGGCGGTAGGCGTGGTGCATGGCCACGGCGGCGGGCGACCACTTGAAGCTATCGCCGATCTCGTCGAAGACGCCGCGCACGGTGGCCCGGATCTCGGGATGCACGATGGCATCGATGAAGGCGTTGAACTCGGTCCAGAGCGCCCCGGCGTCCTCGGGGGCGACCTCGACGAGATTGTCGATCAGGCCGGGCGCGCCGAGCTCGGCCTCGGACAGGGCGGTGACCTTGCCAAGCTTCGGGGAGAGCCGGCCCTGATAGTAATCGATCTTGCCCTCGATGCGGACGACGGAGCCCTCGCCGGCGCTTTTCAGGACTTCAAACGGACCGCCGTCGCTGAACACCGTGCAGCTGAAGGAGCCGGTGCGATCGCCGAGATCGACGCTGAGGAACGGATTGCCATTCGACGCGGTCTTGATCGTGAGCTTCTTGATGACCAGCAGGCTGGCAAAGGCGCGGCCGCCACCCTCGGTGCCGAGGGCCTTCAGGTCGCGGACGGTGGAGTGCGGGGCGGAGTCAGCCATGGGATTTTACGAGTTGGGTGTAGGCCTTGAAAAACGGGTGCTGCACGCCCCGAAGCAGGGCGTAAAAGACCGTCTCGCTGGGCAGTAGGTGTACGCCGGCGCGCGCCAAAGCCTCAAGGCAAACACGGGCGTCATCGGGGCGACGGGCGCCGATGCAGTCGCTCAGGAGCGTCACTTCCAGGCCGGCGCTGAGCGCCTCGAGCGCGGTTTGATAAACGCAGACGGGCGTTTCGAGACCGCAGAGCAACAGATGCTCCATGCCCCGCATCGAGGAATGGATCGAATCATCCGCCAAGGCGGAAAACGTTTCCTTGGCGCGGACGGTCGCCTGCGGCGCCAGCGCGAGCAGTTCGGGCGCGGTGCCGCCGAGCTTCTGCGGGACCTGCTCGGTGAAGAGGACGGGCAGGCCGAGGCCGACGGCGGCCTGGATGGCAAAGGCGCAGCGGCGCTGCACGGTGGCTCCGTCGGCCATGGCCCGGATAAACACCGGCTGCAGGTCGAGGCACAGCAGCAGGAGGTTTTCCGGGGGAGCGGGAGTCATGGCTCGTAGTATTTCTCGCGGGCGGGGACTTGCACAATCCGTTTTTCGGGGAGGATGCAGGCGGTGAGCTTGCCGCCCATCACGCAGCCGGTGTCGATGCCCAGCGACCATTTCAGGCGGGAGATCTCGGCCCGGGAGGTGTGGCCGTAAACGACGAACGGCGGTCCGACCCACAGCTCGGACCAGTGCGGGGCGCGCGGGGCCTCGGAGCGTTTGCAGGGGGCGCCGTTCTTGTCGATGACCTGGATGCGCGTGACGATGCGGGCATCCTGGCTGCGCCAGGGCAGGCTTGGCAAAAAGCCGCCGTGGACGAGCACGGTCCCGTGCTCGCGGTCGTAGGACGTGAGCGGCATGGCGTTCATGTAGGCCCAGTCCTTGCGGCCCAGTTGCTTCAGCGTGTCGTAGTCGGACTTCTTGAGATGGGTGGGGTCGCCGGTCTTGCGGTAGTTGATCAGGCGCAGCTCGTGGTTGCCGAGGAGGGAGAGGTGGGCGTGCTCGCGCGCGAGGGCGATGACGCCGGCGCTGTCGGGCCCGCGGTTGATGAGGTCGCCGAGGAGGATGACACGGTCGTAGCGCTCCAGCTTGAGCTTGTTGAGGAGTTCCTCGAACTCGCGGCGGCACCCGTGGATGTCGCCGATGGCGATGAGGCGGCCTTTCATGCGGAGCGGGGAATTTGGCTAGCGTTCGTTTTTCCCGGGGCTAAATACAAGGGGTAATGGAACTCACTCTGCATCCGCTGGCGAAAGTCTGCTGCGTCTCGGGCCGGGCCTTTGCCGAGGGCGACCGCGTGGTCAGCCACCTCGTGCGCGACACGACGGGCGAGGTTGCACGCCACGATGCGCTGGCCAGCGAGGAAGGCGCCTACGCGAAGCCGCTGTTTGTCTTCTGCACCTGGACGCTGACCTACAAGAGCCGCCGCGGCGAGGAGAACGCCGGCCGCGCCCTGAAGCTCACGGCGGAGAACCTGTTTGTGACGCTGGCCGACCCCGCGACGGAGCCGAATCCCGCGAACACGCCGCTGCTGCAATTCCTCGCCCTCATGCTGGAGCGGAAGAAAATCCTCCGCCCGCGCGGCAAGACCGCCGACGGCGAGCGGCAG
This sequence comes from Verrucomicrobiota bacterium, assembly GCA_018239845.1. Classification (GTDB taxonomy): domain Bacteria; phylum Verrucomicrobiota; class Verrucomicrobiia; order Opitutales; family Opitutaceae; genus CAIRCN01. The sequence continues at coordinate 5,260 of JAFEGO010000044.1, read as the reverse complement.
CTGCTCGAGCACGCCAAGAGCCACCTCATGTACGAGATCCCGGTCGGCGAACTCGACGACGCGTTTTTCATCAAGATCCAGGGGCAGCTCGACCTGCTGCTCGGGCCAAGCAAACCGAAGGCTGAGGCCGCGGCCCCCGTGGCTGAGGCGACGGCGGCGCCGGTTGAGCCGAGCGGAAGCTGAGCAAAGGTTCAGCGGCGGCTGCTTCATCACACGGTGGCGGCGGCGAGGGCGGCGCGCTGGCTGGCGGCGGCCATGAAATAGCGCTGGGCGGAGAACGCCGGCTCACCGGCCGCGCGCGCAGGCGGGAGATAGGTGCCGTCGGGCTGGAGTTCGCGGGCATCCTCGTTGTCGCGCAGCTCGGCGGGGAGCATGTCCTCGATCAGGCGCTTGCGCAGCTCGGGGTCCTCGATGGGGAAGAGAGTTTCGACGCGGCGGAAGAAATTGCGCGGCATCCAGTCGGCGCTGCCGCAGTAGAGGAGGGGCTGGCCGCCGTTTTCGAAGTAGTACACGCGGGCGTGCTCGAGGAAGCGGCCGATGATGTTGCGCAGGCGGATGTTTTCGCTGAGGCCCTTCACGCCGGGGAGGATGCAGCAGGTGGCGCGCACGATGAGATCGACCTTCACGCCGGCTTGGGAAGCCGCGTAGAGGTTGTCGATGGTGGTGGGGTCCACGAGCTTGTTCATCTTGGCGATGATGCGCGCGGGACGCCCGGCGGCGGCGTTGGCCGTCTCGGCGGCAATCAGATCCTGGATGCGGGGATGCAGGTTGAAGGGCGCGACGAGCAGCTGCTTGAACTCGGGTGAGCGGCCGAAGCCGGTGAGCGTGTTGAACAGCTGCGCGATCTCGGCGGTGATCGTCTCGCGCGCGGTGAAAAAACTGAGATCGGTGTAGAGGCGCGCGGTCTTGGGATTGTAGTTGCCGGTGCCGAGGTGCACGTAGCGGCGCAGGCCCTCGCCCTCGCGGCGGACGACGAGGCTGCACTTGCAGTGGGTCTTGTGGCCGACGAGGCCATACACGACGTGGACGCCGGCTTCCTCCATCTGGCGGGCCCAGTGGATGTTGTTGGCCTCGTCGAAACGCGCCTTCAGCTCGACGAGGGCGGTGACCTGCTTGCCGTTGAGCGAGGCGTCCATCAGGGCGCGGACAATCGGCGAGTCGCCGCTCGTGCGATAGAGCGTCTGCTTGATGGCGAAGACATCGGGGTCGCGCGCGGCCTGCTCGACGAAATCCACCACCGGCGAAAACGAATCGTAGGGATGGTGCAGCAGGATCTCGCGCTCGCGAATCGCGTCGAAGAGATGCGTGGTGGTGCGCGCGGGCAGGACGTCGGCCGGCGTGAAGGGCGGGTACTTCAGGTCGGGCCGCGGGATGAGGTCGTAGAGGCTCATCAGCCGCATGAGATTGAGCGGCCCCTTCAGGCGGAAGGCATTGTCCTGGGGCAGGTCGAGGAAGCTGCAGAGCGAGGTGAACAGCTCCTCGTCCACCCCGGCCTCGATCTCGAGGCGCACGGCGGCGCCGCGGCGGAGGTTGCGCAGCTCGTCCTCGATCTTCTTGAGTAGGTTGTCGGCCTCCTCCTCATCGATGTAGAGATCGCTGTTGCGCGTGACGCGGAAGGCGTGGGCCGCGACGATGTGGTAGCCGGGAAAGAGTTCGCCGGCACAGAGCTTGATGATCTCGCTCAGGAAGATGAAACGCTGCGGGCCCTCGACGGCCGGCTCGATCTGGATGATGCGCGGCAAGATCCGTGGCACGGGCAGGATCACCATCATCTTGTCGATCTCGGGCGTCTCGGGATTGTCGAGCGAGACGAGGACGTTGAGCGTCTTGTTGCCGATGAGGGGAAACGGGTGCGACTGGTCGATGGCGAGCGGCGTGAGGACGGGCAGGACCTGCTTGGAAAAATAATCGCGCACCCAGGCCTCCTCGGCGGCCGTGAGCTCGGTGCCACCGCGAAAGAGGATTTTCTCCGCGGCGAGGGCGGGGACGAGCTGTTTGTGCCAGCAGGCGTACTGGTCCTCGACGTGGAGGTTGACCGCCTTGTAGAGGCGGCGGAGCTGCTCCTGCGGCGTCAGACCATCGATGCTCAGCTCACCCGAGCCGGAATCGACCTGCTGGATGAGCCCGGCGACGCGGATCTCGAAAAACTCGTCGAGGTTGGAGCTGACGATGGCGAGAAACTTGATGCGCTCGAGCAGGGGATTGGTCGCGGACTGCGCCTGCTCCAGGACGCGGCGGTTGAAGGCGATCCAGCTGCTCTCCCGGTTGGCGTAGTTGGTCTCGCGGCCACCGGTCGGGGCGGAGGGCTTGCTGCGGGGGCGGGCGGCAGGGGCGGCGATTTTGCGGGAACGTTTGACGGCAGGAGGCATGGGACTGAGCCGCCGAGAGTAGGCACGATCCGGGCCAAAACGAGCGGATAACGGCACGTTACAGCAATGTCACAAACGCGTGACAGCCGCGGCCCAAAATCAACGACGGACGGGCAGGCCGCGGGAGCCGAGAAAATCCTTCACCTGCGGGATCGTGAACGTGCCGAAGTGAAAGAGACTGGCGGCGAGCACGGCGCTGGCGCGGCCGCGCTCCAAGACCTCGGCAAAGTGATCCATCTGGCCGGCGCCGCCGCTGGCGATCACGGGCACGCTGACGGCGTCGCTGACGGCCCGCGTCAGCTCGAGGTCGTAGCCCACGCCAGTACCATCGCGGTCCATGCTGGTGAGGAGGATTTCGCCTGCGCCCAGCTCGACGGCCTGCTTGGCCCAGGCAACGGCGTTGAGCTCGGTGGGATTGCGGCCGCCGTGGGTGTACACGCGCCAGGACTTGCCGTCGGGCTCGCGCTTGGCGTCGATCGCGAGGACGATGCACTGCGCGCCGAAACGGTTCGAGGCGTCGGCGATGAGCTGCGGATTCTTGATCGCAGCGGTGTTGAGCGAGACCTTGTCGGCCCCGGATTTCAGCATCGCCTCGATGTCAGCCACGGTACGCAGACCGCCACCCACGGTGAGCGGCATGAAGCACTGCTCAGCGGTCGAGGCGACGACGTCGTGCATGATGCCACGGTTGTCGCTGGACGCCGTGATATCGAGAAACACGAGCTCGTCGGCGCCCTGGGTATCGTAGGCCTTGGCGGACTCGACGGGGTCACCCGCGTCACGAAGCTGCTGGAATTTCACGCCCTTGACGACACGCCCAGCGTTGACGTCAAGGCACGGTATGATCCGTCGCGAAAGCATCGACGAGGACGGCGTTAGCCGTCGACGAGGGTGACGTCGGGATCGAAGTTGACCGCGAGCCGGTAGATGTGGCCGGGACGCATGATGAGCGGATGATCGCGCATCAGGGTCTGCAGGTAGTGGATCTTGCCGTAGTTCGTGCGGTAGAGCGGATCGCCGGAGACGACCTCGGTGTCGAGCCACACGCCCTGGAAGTCATCCTTGGCGACGGTGCAGCGGTGGCCCTGGGGGCCGAGCGCGAGCGAACCGGCGGTGCGGTACTTCGAGTGCGGGGCGGCGATGGCGAGGACGAAGCGGAACTTGTCCAGCGTGACCTGCTGCTTGACCGTGTAGGCGAACTCGACGCCGATTTTGCTGCCGGCGAAATTCCACTGCACCTTCACGGAGCCGAGGTTCTTCACGATCTCCTCCTTCGTATCGATCAGCTCGGGCTGCTCGTAGCGGAAGTAGTAGCTGTTGCGCAGGCCGAGGCCCGTGACCATGTTCTTGCCGTAGAAGGCCGGGATGGTGACGTGCTCGCCGAAGGTGAGCTCGGGGAGCATGATCGGCACGTAAACGTTGTTGGGCCAGTCGAAGATGCCCGGGCAGTGCGGGAAGGGCAGCGTATCGGACGTGACCTTGCCGCCCGCGCTGACGAGCGGGATCTGCGTGTGCAGGCCGGTCTCGGCATCGCGGTAGAGGAAGAGGCCCTGCTCCTTGCGGTTGGACTTGTCGAAGATGACGAAGCGGCCGCTGGTGCGCGGCGGCTCGATCTTGGGCATGCCGGCGGGCATCTGCACGGTCTTCGCGAGGCGGGACCACTGGCAGAGGTAGCGCGCGGCGTCGAAGTTCGCCATGCGCGTCGTGTGGCGCTCGTAGGCGGTGCGCTCCTGGTCGCGGAGATCGAGGTAGCCGTGCTCCTGGTCGAGGTAGGTGCCGTAGAAGAAGAGGAAGAGGCGGCGGAGGATGTCGAAGTACTTGACCTTCTGGTCGTCGGGGATCCAGCCGTCGCGCAGGCCCTGCAAAATGAGGCTGATGCAGTGCATCTGGCCGTAGGCGCCACCGGCGCGGCCAAAGGCCCAGCCGAGACCGTCCGCGCGGACGAGATCGGGCATCATCTTGATGTACTTCTCAGCGTAGGTGCGGAGGGTGGGGAGCTTGCGGTCGCGCACGCCGCTGTTGGCGTGGAGCTGGAGCGCGGAGCGGATGAAGACGAAGCTCATCACGCCGTAGAGATTGAAATTGCCGCCCATGCCGTTGCTGGCGTCGTCGAAGAAGCCGGCGGAGCTGGTGGCGTTGATGCGCTCGCACATGCGCTCGATGAGGCGCGAGGTCTCGTCCTTCTTGGACAGGCCGAAGCTGAAGCGGGCGACGGCCTTGGCGACGTTGAAGGCCTGCCAGTGGTTGTCGAAGTCGCTGCGGTGGAGGAGCTGCTTGTCGATGCGCTGCTTGGTCTCCTCGACGAGGCGCTCCCAGACGGGATTGCGGTCCTTGGAGGGGCCGTAGGCGAGCAGGCCGAGGGCGGCGTAGGCGAGGCCGTTTTCGGCGGCCGGCTCGGTGAACATCTGCGCCGTGATGCAGCGCGCCGCGAGGTCGATGAGGTCGTAGCCCTTGAGGGTGGTCTCGCCGGTGGCGCGGTAGAATTCGCCGAGGGCGTAGGCGACGTGGCCGGGCTCATCGGGGCGGGACTGCTCGCCGTTGACGGGGATCAGGGTGCCGTCTGCTTGGATCGAGTCGAGATTGTGGGCCAGCATTGAGCGGGCCATATCGAGACATTGCTCGGAAAAACTGTGCATGCTATAGGTTCGGTAGTGGTGAGGCTGAAACGGCGGCGGCGAGATATCAGAATGCCTTGCCGCGCAACGGGGCGGCAAGCGCGAATTTTATTGGGCGATGGGCTTGAGGATCTCGGCGTTGGTCTTCGTCTTGGAAAGACGCGCGATCATGGTCTCGGTGGCTTCCTCGATCTTCTGCTGCACGAGGGCGCGGCGGAAGAAGTGGATGCCGTCGAGGGCCTTCGCGTCGAGGAGGAGCTCCTCCTTGCGGGTGCC
>JAFEGO010000043.1 GCA_018239845.1 Verrucomicrobiota bacterium | reverse complement strand
CTCTTTTTTTGTCCGGACACAACGATCCGGATTTTAGCCACAGATGGGCACAGATCTAGACCCAGTCTATCTGTGCCCATCTGTGTAATCTCTGGCTAAGACCGGCGGAGTGGCAGGATGCCTGGAGTAGGGCAGGTCTTTGACCTGCCCTTGGCGTCTGTCCGCGGTCAGTGCCGAAGGGCGGGTCAGAGACCCCGCCCTACTTTCGATCATGAAAGTAGCGCCGGCATCTTGCCGGCCATTGAAGCGAATGCCGGCAGGATGCCGGCGCTACTTCAGAACAATCCCTTTTCGTCCAGGCCGACCGCGGCTTTCAGGCCGACGGCGCTGTAGCCTTTGGCGGTGAGGATGCGGCCCTGCGGGGTGCGCTGGATGTAGCCTTCCTGGATCAGGTAGGGCTCGTGTACTTCCTCGAGGGTCTCGGCTTCCTCGCCGACGGCCACGGCGATCGTGCTCATGCCGACGGGCTTGCCGCCGTAGTTTTCGGCCATCACACGGAGCATACGCTTGTCCATGTCATCGAGGCCGGCGGCGTCGATCTCCAGGAGCTCGAGCGCGGCGGCCGCGATAGGCTGCGTAATTTTGCCGTTGGCACGTTGCTGTGCGTAGTCGCGCACGAAATTGATCAGGTTGTTGACGACGCGGGGCGTGCCGCGGGCGCGTTTCGCGATTTCCGCGGCGCCGCCGGCGTCGATCGTCACTTTCAGGAGACCGCAGCTCCGCTGCACGATGTTCTCCAGCGTGGCGTGGTCGTAGTAATCGAGGCGCGTCTGCAGGGTGAAGCGCGAGCGAAGCGGGGCGGTGAGCAGGCCGCTGCGCGTCGTGGCGCCGACGAGGGTGAAGCGCGGGATCGAGAGGCGCACGCTGCGGGCGTTGGGCCCCTGGTCGATCATGATATCGAGACGAAAATCCTCCATCGCCGAGTACAGGTACTCCTCGACGGTCTTCGGGATCCGGTGGATTTCGTCGATGAAGAGGATGTCGCCTTCCTCGAGATTCGTGAGGAGGCCGGCCAGGTCGCCCGCTTTTTCGATCACGGGGCCGGAGGTGACGCGCACGCTTTTCCCGAGCTCGTTGCCAAGGATGAAAGCGAGGGTGGTCTTGCCGAGGCCCGGGGGACCGGAGAGCAAAATGTGATTGAGCGGCTCGCTGCGCTGGCGGGCGGCGCCGACCATGATTTTCAGGCGCTCGACCGTCTTGGGCTGGCCGGTGAAATCGGAAAACGAGAGCGGGCGCAACGCGGCCTCCGCGGGAGTGACCGGCGTGGCGAGCGCGGTGGAGATATAGCCGAGGCCCTTGGGAGTATTATCGGCGGCGGGCATGATTTATTTCCACTCCACCTCGGCACCGAGGCTGCGGAGGTTTTCGACGAAGCGCGGGTGGGCGCGCTGGATGGTGTCGGCGTTTTTCACGACGGAGCGACCGGGGATGCTGGCGGCCACCATGTAGAGCGCGACGGCGGCGCGGATGATGTACGGCGCATCGACGACGGCCGGGCGGAGCGGGCGGTCGCCAAACATGATGATGCGGTGCGGATCGCTCACGACGACGTGCGCGCCGAATTTCGCGAGCTCGGGCATCCAAGTGAAGCCGCCCTCGTAAACCTTGTTCCAAAACTGGATCGCGCCGTGCGCGCGCACGGAGAGCGCGATCATGCAGGGGAGCAGATCCACGGGGAAATACGGCCACGGCGCGGCCTCGATCTTCGGGAGCAGATTCGTGGTGAAAGGCGTCTCGATGATGAGGCTCTGGTTGGCGCGGACGAGCGCGGTGTCGCCCTCGTGCTCGACCACGACGCCGAGCTTTTCAAAGCAGCGCGTGATGAGATCGAAGTGATGCGGCAGGGAATTTTTCACTCGCACCTCGCCGCCGGTGATCGCGCCGAGCGCGAGGAAGGTGACGATCTCGTGGTGGTCGGAGTTGATCGTGAAGGTGCCACCGCGGAGTTTTTTCACGCCGGTGACGGTGAGCTGGCTCGTGCCGAGACCGGCGATGTTGGCGCCCATGGCGGCGAGCACGGCGCAGACATCCTGCACGTGGGGCTCGCTCGCGGCGTTGATGAGGGTGGACTCGCCGGCGGCGAGCACCGCGGCCATCACGAAATTTTCCGTGGCCGTCACGGACATGTAGTCGGGCCAGTGGCGGGCGCCGTGGAAGCCGCCGCGGAGCGTCATCGTGAGCGAGTCGCCGTGCGTGATCGTGGCGCCGAGTTTTTCGAGGATCTCGAGGTGCGGATCGAGTTCGCGGATGCCGAGGGAGCAGCCCTTCGCGTTGGTCGGGATCGCGAGCGAGCCCATGCGGTGGAGCAGGGGGGCGAAGAGCAGTACGGAGGAGCGCATGCCGGAGGGCAGCTCGCCCTGCATGCGCGCGGCGTCGAAGGTCGAGTGGTCGAGCGTCATCTCGCCCTTCGCCTTGTCCCACGTGACGCGCGAACCCTGCTCGGAGAAAAAGGCCACGAGCTTGTCCACGTCGGTGATCGCGGGGACGTTGAGCAGGCGCACGGGCTCGTCGGTGAGGAGCGTGGCGCAGAGGATGGGCAGGGCGGAGTTCTTGTTGCCCGACGGCGTGATGGTGCCGGAGAGGGGCTTGCCACCGTTGACGATGAGATCGGCCATGTTGAGGCGGGAGGGCGGTGAGGAAAAGCTTGGCGCGAGGCCAATGAAAAAGGCGCCCGCGGAGTGCGGACGCCTTTGAAATGCGCGCACAGCGGCGCGCCTTGGCAAGGTTTTTAGGGAGGGTTTTCGTTTTAACGGGTCTTTCGTTCCTGGTGCCGTTCCTGTAACTTCGAGAAGCGGGGCCCGTCATGTTGGCATCGCTTACCCCAGGCACCCATGAAGACCATGCTCCGCGGTATTGCTCTCCTTGTGGCCACACTGGCCTTCGCATGCTGTTTTGCCGACACCGACAAGGCGGTGACGGGATTTGCCGACCTGAAGGCGGTGGTCGCGTCGACCGATGCGCTGGTCTTTCGCGGAGACGGCAAGGCCATCCTGACGCACACCGATTTTGCGCTGATGCCCGAGGGCAAAAAGCGGGAGCGCGAAACTGAACTCCTTTCCGGGAAAGGCGTCGCGAGCCTCTTCAAATACCAACGCCGGGAAATCATTGACGCCCGCGATTTCGCCACCTGTTCAGGCAGTGCATCTCCTGCCCTGCATTACACGCGGACGCCGGAGAAATTTGTCGTTTACTGGTACGTCCGGCCAGACGGTTCGACGCTGCCTTTTTCCTTCCCCGTCTTTCAGGAGCAAGGGCAGTGGCGTTTTGCTGCCGGCTATCTGGACTGAACTCTGACGGGTCAAAAAAAATTGCGGCGTCCTCCCGCTAACCGGAAAGGACGCCGCGCAATGATTGATTCCTAAGGCGTGCGATTAGATCGCGCCGCCGCCCTGGTGGCCCTCGGGGCGCGGACCGCGGTCATCGCGGTTGCGACCACGGCCGCCGCGACGACGGCGACGGCCGCCGCCCTCGAAACGGCGCTCGCCGCCCTGCTGCTCATCGCCGCCCTCGCGGGGATCGCGGGGCTGGAAATCACGGCGCTGACCACCCTGGCCGCCCTGACCACCACCGCGGCGGTCATGACGATGACGGTGGCCGCCGCCATGATGGCGGTGTTCGCCATCGCGGTGACCGTGCTCGTGGCGGCCCTGCGGCGCCTCGGCGGGAGCCGCGGGCTTGATGCCAAAGAGACCCTTGAGCCAGCCGATGAAGCCGCCGGATTTTTCCGGGGCCGGGGCGGGGGCGGGCTGATGGGAGTGGCGCTGCTGGCCACCACGCGATTCGAAACCGCCTTCGCGGCGGGGCTCGCGCTGTTCGCGGCCCTCACGGGGCTGACCGTCGCGACCCTCGCGGGGCTCACGCGGTTCGCGCTGCTCGGAGGAGCGGCCATCGCGGCCACCCTCGCGGTTTTCGCGGCGCTCGGGGCGGAAGGTGCCGCGGTCTTCACGGCGGGGACGGGAGTCCTGGCCGGCGGCGGGCGCTTCACCCCAGCTCTGGGCGGGGCGTTTCACTTCCTGCGGGGGGAGGATATTGAGCTCGGCCTTTTCCGCGGGCGCGGCGGGAGCCGGCGCGGGAGCGGGGGCATCAGCGGCGGGAGCGGCCGCGACGGGCGCCATGACGACGACCTCGGGGACCGCGGCGGCGGGAGCGGGGGTGGGTTCAACGACCGGAGCGGGCGCGGGCGCCGGATTCTGGGGCGTGCCGACCTCGAACGGATTTTTGTATTCGCGCGCCGGAGTAATGACTTCGAGGGCGGTGGGCTTGTAGCTACCGGTGCTGGCCGCGGAAGCGGCGGGGGTGCTGCTGACGGCGGGACGCTTGCCACGATTGAGGCCGGAGCCACGCGTGCCACTGAACGAACCGAACGCTGCGGGGGTGCTGCTGCTGACGGGGGCGGCGGAAGGGGCCGCGCCGGAGGTCTCGGCGGGAGCCGCAGTGGGCTCGCCGGACGATGCTTGATCTGACATGTGTTTGTTTTGTTGTTTTAGGCGCTCACCGATGAAGGGAGCGGCCATTGGTTTATGATAGCAGGCGGAGCGCAGGGGATGCGGCTCGACGCATGCACGAAGGCCCTACTGTCGTCTGCCTAGGGGATCGGGGCAACTTCTATTTCCAATCCTCTGATAATGAGGCGGATAATTAGTAACATCCGGCAATGTTACGGGCGGGCGCAGGCCGGGCTTGCCAGCGCGGCGCGGCGCACGCAGCGTCCGCGGCATGGACAAACTCGAGGAGATTTTCCGCATGCAGAACGCCTTGAACAGCCGGATCGGCGTCAATCTGCCGCCTCCGACCGACGAGGAAAAGGCCAAGTGGATCCTCAACTACACCCGCGCGATGCAGCAGGAGACGGCCGAGCTGATCGACAGCGTGCCGTGGAAGTGGTGGGCGAAGTACCAGAAATTCGACGAGCAAAACGCGAAGGTCGAGGTCGTGGACCTGTTTCACTTCCTCGTGTCGCTCGCTCAGACGCTCGGCATGACGGCCGACGATGTTTACCAGGCGTATCTCAAGAAGAACCAGGTGAACCACCAGCGTCAGGACAGCGGCTACGTGAAGAAGGACGAGGCTGACTCGAAGCACATTTGAGCCGGAGGCTGCGGGGATGAACATCGGCCT
>JAFEGO010000042.1 GCA_018239845.1 Verrucomicrobiota bacterium | reverse complement strand
CGCCGACAGCGGCGACCCCATCGCCCAGCGCGACCACTGGGTCTTCACCCAGCTCTCCCGCGGCACCACCGAGCTCAGCGCCATGCTCATGGCCGCCGAGCCGGTGAGTTAATACGCCCGTGGCGCGCGGGCTGCCTCTCTCGCTTCCAGTCCTACTCGATAAGCAGCTCAGCCGGATTTCTGCGGTTATCCCATATCCGGAGAATCTCGACGAGACCCGCCGCTTCGTTGATACGATAGATGACTAGATAATGCCGGTGCGCTAGCTTGCGCAGAGATGTGCGCTTTTGCACCGGCGCACCTCGGCCAGGAAATTGCTGAAGCGAAAATATCAGTTCCACCAGTTCCAAACCGATTCGCTCGGCAGCCGACGGGCTCCTTTTCGCGAGGAATGCGACTACTTCACCCAAGTCAGCATCCGCCCGTTCGGTCAGCGCGACTTGCCAGCCCATTGACGCACCTTGTTCTCAAGCTCCTCACGGGTCACAACGCGCGCGCCTTTCTCCTCCAGTGAACGCATGCCTTCATCAATGGCGGCAAGCAATTCAGGCGACTCTTCCGCATGTTCGTCCAGCCAATCGCGAACCTTGGCCACCTCATTCGGCGGCAAAACCTGAAGCTGATGAATGACGTCCGCTGCTGTCATGGTACCTTTAGGTTAGTCAGCTCCTTGTCGGCGGCAAGCCCTACAGTCACTCAGCGCTCAGATCGCCAGTTCCTTGAAGGACGGGGCGTTGAGGAGGCGGTCGAGCTGCTTGCTCTCGATGAACATCCGGATGTTGCGGTTGTCGGGGTGGTTCTTCTGCGCCTTTTCCAGCGTGCTGCGCGCGTCGTCGATCTTGCCGAGCAGCGCCAGGACATAAGCTTTCTGCAGCAGGACCTCGGGCTGGGTCTTATCCTTCTTGTAGGCGGCGTCGTAGGCCTCCACCGCTTCGCCGTAGGCCTTCTTCGCGCCGGAGGTGTTGTTGAGGTGCTTGCGCGCCACGCCGAGCGCGACCCAGTACTCCGGCGCGTCGGGGCAAAGTTCGGTCGCCTGGGCGTAGAGCCCTTCCGCGCGGGTGTAGTCGCGCAGGTTGACGGCAAACTGACCCTCGCTCGCGGCGGCGGCCGCCTTCTTGCGGTCGAGCGCGGTGATCTCCTTGCGGCCGCAAGCGGCCAGACCAAACAGCGCGAGCATCACCAACACGACGGCATAGGGGGCTTTTTTCATAGGGAGGAAAGGCATAGCGATACGTCCGCGCCAGCGGTCGTCAACGCTCACATGTCGGGCGGGACGGTCGTGATCGCTTCTTCGAGGGTGGTCAGGCCTTCTTTCACCTTGATCAGGCTGTCCTGGTGCAGGGTCTTCATGCCGCCACGCATCGCGATCTTCTTCAGCTCGGCGGACTCCATCTCCTTGTTGATCGCCTCGATCAGCTCCTCGTTGGTCACCATCAGCTCGTGGATGCCCACGCGGCCCTTGTAGCCGCTGCCGGCGCACTTGGGGCAGCCCTTGGGGTTGTGCTTGAAGATCTGGCCGCTCCAGCCGATCGCCTTCTCCATGATCTCCTTCTCCCGGCCCTCGGGCACGTAGGGCACGCGGCAGGTCTTGCACACGCGGCGCATGAGGCGCTGCGCGCACACACAGAGCAGCGACGAGGAGATCATGAACGGCTCCACGCCCATGTCCACGAGGCGCGCGATCGTGCCCGGGGCGTCGTTGGTGTGGAGCGTGCTGATGAGCAAATGGCCGGTGAGCGCGGCCTCGACCGCGATGTTGGCCGTCTCCTTGTCGCGGATTTCGCCGACGAGGATGATGTCGGGGTCCTGACGGAGGAAGGCGCGCAGGGCCGACGCGAAGGTCAGGCCGATCTGCCGGTGCATCTGCATCTGGTTCAGGCCCGGGAGCGTGTACTCGATGGGGTCCTCGGCGGTGCGGATGACGATGTCGGGCGTGTTGATCTCGTTGAGCGCGGAGTAGAGCGTCATCGACTTGCCGGAGCCCGTCGGGCCGCAGTGCAAAATCATGCCGTAGGGCTGGCGGATGCACTCGCGGTACTTCGCCAAATTTTCCTCGGTGAAGCCGAGCGCCGGGAGCGGCAGCGTGGTCTTCTGCTTGTCGAGGATACGCATGACCACGCCCTCGCCGTGGTTGAGCGGCGCGGTCGAGACGCGGAGGTCGAGGTCGAGGCCCTTCTTGGTGTACTGCTTGAAAACAATGCGTCCGTCCTGCGGCAACCGGCGCTCCGAGATGTCGAGGTTGCACATGATCTTCAGGCGCGCGACGAGTGCCGGGCCGACCTTTTTGGGCAGACGGAGTTTTTCCGCGCACACGCCGTCGATGCGGTAGCGGATGACCACATCGTGCTCCTGCGGCTCGAGGTGGATGTCGCTCGTGCCCGCGAAATACGCGTCCTCGATGATGCGGTTGGCCAGCTCGATGATCGGGCCGGACTCCTCGTTGACGTCCCCCTGCGCGCTTTCCTCGGCCGGGCCGGCGGCGCCGTACTCCGCGCCGATCTGCTGCACCACGTCGTCGAAGCCCGCGGACTTCTGCTCGGGGCCCTTGCTGAACTTGTCCTTGATGTCCTTCTCGCGCGCGAGGAGGCGGATGACCTTCTTCCCGGTCATCTCCTGGATCTTCGTGGGGAGCGCGAGATCGAAGGGATTCGCAAATGCCACGAGGAGGAAGTCGCCGAGCTGGCCGACCGGCAGCACGAGGTGCTGCTGGCAGAACTCCTGCGGGATGCGCTCGAAGGACTTCGGCGTGAGCTTGTGGCGCGCGACGTTGAAGGGCGAGAGGCCGAACGCCTTGCCCTTCGCCACGAAGAGCTGGAAGGGCGTGATCTTGAAATCCTCCTGCAGCAGCTTGTCGAGGGCGTCGCCGTTGAGCTCGCCGGGCGTCGCCGCCACGGCGTCGCGCTGCTCGCCCGTGAGCCGCTTCATGGTCACGAGCTGGTTGACGATCTGGGACTGGATCTTGCCGAGGGGCATGGCTCAGTTCACCGCCTTGGCCTGCGCCGCGGCGGGCGCAGCGGCGCGGTCGGCCTCGACCTTCTCGAGGTGGTCCGCGATGTTTTCGAGCGTGGTGGCGTACCAGAGGATGGGGCCGCCGCATTGTTTCTCCCAATACGTGCGCACCGCCGGGCTCGGGTAGTAGGCGGTCGCGATGAAGTGAAAGTCCTCCTCGCGGTCGAAGGGCACGGACCACGTCGCCCAGCAGGCACCGAGGTCGAGCGACTTCTTCACATCCTCCGCGAGGTCGTAGTTGTGCAGGTCCACGAGGCCGATGCCCTCGTTGTCCACGATGTACTGGAGCACATCCTCCTCGCGCAGGACCTTCAGCTCGTAGGCGAGGATGCCGAGCACGGTGCTCTGGCGCGGCTGCGCCGAGGCCATCACGTCGAGCAGGCGCTCGTTGGCCTTTTCCAGGTCCTCCAGCTTGACGAGATTGGCATCGACCAGATTCGCGCCCATCAGCCGATTGGCGCGCATCAGGAGGGACCGGTGTTCCGTAGCCGAAGCCATGTCGGGCAAACGGTGCGTCAGGCCTCGGCGGGAGGCGACAATTTTTCCTTCTTACGGAAGGCGGTGACGCGTTTTAACAGTTCTTTCTTCAGCTGCGGCAGGCCGTCGCCCGTGAGGCAGGAAATCTCGATCACATCGACCTTGCTGTAGCGGCGCTTGAACTTCTTCAGCTGCGCGGCGGCCTCGGGCACGTCCATCTTGTTCGCGACCACGACGCGGGGCTTGTCGAGCAGCGCGGGGTCGTAGAGCTCGAGCTCGTGCAGGAGGTGCTTGTAGTCATCGCGCGGATCGCGCGCGTCGGTGCCCGCCATGTCCACCATGAAGAGCAGCAGCGCGCAGCGCTCGATGTGGCGGAGGAAACGGTGGCCGAGGCCGCGGTTCTCGCTCGCGCCCTCGATCAGGCCGGGGATGTCGGCAAGCAGGAGGTGGCGGTCGCCCTTCTTCAGGTCGGGATAGTCGATCACGCCGATCTGCGGGTGCAGCGTGGTGAAGGGATAGGCCGCGGTCTTCGGGCGGGCCTTGGTGATGTGGCCCGTAAGCGAGGACTTGCCGGCGTTGGGGAAGCCCACGAGGCCGACGTCGGCGATGCTCTTGAGGATGAACCGGTAGGTGCCCGCCTCGCCGGGGTGGCCGGGGTTGGCGCGCTTCGGGGCGCGGTTGGTGGACGTCTTGAAGTGGGTGTTGCCCCAGCCGCCGTTGCCGCCCTTGCAGAGGACGATCTGGACGCCGTCCTCGATGATCTCGGCGACGACCTTGTCGGTGGACTCGTCGTACACGACGGTGCCGAGCGGCAGGCGCATGATGCAGTGCTTGCCGTCCTTGCCAAACTGGTCGGAGCCCATGCCATGGCCGCCGCGCTCGGCGTGCCAGTGGGGCTGGTACTTGTAATCGACGAGGTTGTTGGTGTTGACGTCGCCGACGAGGATGACGTCGCCACCGCGGCCACCGTCGCCGCCGTTGGGTCCGCCCCAGGGCTCGTATTTTTCGCGGCGGAAGCTCACGCAGCCGCGCCCGCCGTCACCGGCCGTTAGTTTTACCTGGCACTCATCGACAAACATTTGGCCAAGAATGCAGATGCCGCGGCGTTTGCCAAGGGGGGTGTTTGGAAGGTAGGGACGGCTCTCCGAGCCGTCCGTAACGTATCGCCGACCCCAAGGAGCAGCGCGGACGCCTCAGAGAAGCGTCCCTACCCTAAAACCGCTTCTTACAGCGAAATCTTGATCCCCTTGCGGAGATACGTCGGCACGTCGAGGTCCTGACCGTCGAAGAGGTTGCGGTCGGTCTTCTCGAAGTGACCGCGGCTCTCGACCTCACCGAAGCCAAATTCATTTTGCGCCGTCGGATCGGCCGGGCCGTCCGAGGTCGAGGTCAGCAGTATCTCCTCGGGCGCGGCGCCGGAGGTGGAGGTCTGCGGGGCGTCGCCCGGAGCCACCGGCGTCAACGGCGTAGCGGCAGCTGTCTCCGGTTTTACCACCGGGGTCCGCGCCACGGCGCGGGCAGGCGCAGGACGGCGCGTGCTGATACGGCCGGTCATGTCGCAGGTGCCGAGCACGCAGACCTCGACGCGGTTCTGCATCTGCTCGTCGATGACGGCGCCCATGATCACGTGCGACTCACGGCCGAACTGCTCGGTGATCGCGGTCATGAGCTCGTTGACCTTGGGCAAGGTGAGATCGGTGCCGCCGATGATATTCACGAGCAGGCGGTCGGCCTTGCGCGAAAACTCGGGCGTGTGGAGGAGCGGGCAGAGCTTGAGGCTGGCCACGGCGTCGGCCGCGGCGGTCTCGCCCGCGCCCTCGCCAAGGCCGAAGAGCGTCTTGCCGCCGCGGTGCAGGAACACCTGGCGGAGCGTGGCGAAGTCGAGGTTGATCAGGCCGGTCTTAAAGAGCATGGCCCAGATCGACTTCACGCCGCGGCCCATCCACTCGTCGGCGCGCGCGAAGGAGTCGAGCACGGTCTCGTTTTCGGCGGACTCCTGCAGGAGCACGTCGTTGGGGAGCGGGATCACGGCGTCGCACACTCGGCGCAGCGCGGCGAGGCCTTCCTCCGCCTGCTTGAGGCGGCGGCCGCCTTCGAAGCTGAACGGCATGGTGACAAACGCGATCACGAGCGCGCCTTCCTCGGCCGCGAGCTCCGCAACGACCGGGAGCGCACCGCTGCCCGTGCCGCCGCCCATGCCGCCGAAGAGGAACACGAGGTCGCAGTCCTTCACGACCGTGGAAATCTTTTCGCGATCAGCCTCCGCCGCCTCGCGGCCGAGCTCGGGGTCGCCGCCGGCGCCGAGGCCGCGCGTGACGCCCATGCCGATCAGCACCTTGTCCTGCACCGGGGAGCTGGCGAGGGCCTGGTAGTCGGTGTTGATGACCGCGAGCTGGAGACGCTCGAGGTTCTCCATCTTGAGGCGGTCCACCGCGTTGGAGCCGGCGCCGCCGACGCCGACGAGCTTGATCGCGATGTTGCGATCGGCGAGGAGCGGGTGTTCGAGGGGAAGTTCGTTGAGATTCATGGCGGGGCTCAGGAGCTGGCGAAGAGGCGTTTGAAACCGGAGAGCAGGCCGCCGCTGCGGCGGGCCGGGGCCTGGCGCTCGTTCTGGCCGCTGAGACCCCAGTAGAGGAGGCCGAGCGCGGTGTTGCTGCCGGGGTCGCGGAGATTTTCGGCGACCCACGAGGGCGTCTCGCCGAGGCGGGCCGGGACGCCGAAGACCTGCGCAGCGGTCTCGGCAAGGCCGGCGAGCTTGGCGGTGCCACCCGTGAGGACCACGCCGGCGGCGCAGGTCTCGGGGGTGAAGGCGCCGCCGAGTTTCTTCTTCACGACCTCGAGCAGCTCGCGCGCGCGGGCGGCGGTGATCTGCTCGATGGCGAGGCGGGAGAACTGGCGGTCACCTATGGCGAAATTGCCGTCGAGCCAGACCTTGTCGTTCTTGTCGCGGCACTGGACGTTGGCGCGGCCGAAACGGAGCTTCAGCTTCTCGGCCTGGTTCTCCGTGAGACGGAGGCCGATGCTGAGGTCGTTGGTGAAGTGCGCGCCACCGACGGGCACCACGCCGGTCGTATGGGCGACACCGTCGCGGTAGAGGGCGAAATCGGTCGTGCCCGCACCGAGGTCGATGGCGAGGACGCCATGCTGGCGCTCCTCGGGCATCGTCACCATGTGGCCGGAGGCGAGGCTGGAGAGCACGAGGTCGCGGACCTCGAGGTTGAAGCCGCGGATGACATGGATGTTGTCGGCGATGCGCTGCTCCTGACCGTGGACGGTCCAGTAGCCGACCTCGAGTTTCTGGCCGACGAGATTCTCCGGGGCGGACGGGACGAGGCGGCCATCCACGCGGAAGGGGCGGCGGATGTGGTGCACGACGGCGCGGCCGGCGGGCAGCTCCTTCGACTTGGCCAGGTCGCTGACCATGCGGATGTCGTTGCGGTCGATCATGTTGTCCGCAGCCTTCACGTTGACCGCGGCCTCGTTGTAGAAACCCTCGAGGTGCGCGCCGGTCTGCGCGAGGAAGACGCAGTCGATGCGCTCGCCGGCGTCGCGCTCGGCCTGCTCCAGCGCGCTGTGCGTGCACTCGCTGGCGGCCTTGTAATCGACGACGGACCCCTTGATGACGCCGCGGGAGGTGCACTCGCCGTGGCCGATGATCGCGAGCTCGCGACCGTTGTATTCGCCGACGAATACGGTGACTTTGGAGGTGCCGATCTCGACGGCGGCGATGAAGGTGGGACGGTTGCTCACAGCTTGGTTTTAAACTGAACGTTGGTGGAACGCGGAGAAGAGGATTTGGCGGAGGAGGACTTGCCGGCCGTCGCCGGGGCCGCGGCGGTCAGGCCGTCGAACGCCACGGGCACGGTCGCGCCGATGGCGAGGTTGATCTCCTTGAACGGCGCGGCGGACTGCGCGCGCACGGTGTCGAGCAGGAGGTCGAGGCGGGCGAGCTGCGGGAAGAAACTCTCGCGGGTGCCGAAGATGATGCGCGGCACCTCGGCCGTCTTGACCTCGATCTCGCCGTCGGTCGCGAGGCGCGCGAGCGAGACGACCTGCCATGTGCGGTAGAGATGCTCGGCCTCGATCCGGCCCTTGCTGAGGAGGTCGGCGACGGTGGCCATGCCGGGGATGGGCTGGAGCACGCCGTCCTTGCGGGTGAGTTGCACGCCCTCGAGCCAGGGCAGCGCGGCAGTCGTGGATTCGTCGTAGCCGATGCCCTCAAAAACCACGCCATCGCGCGCGGCGAGCAGGAGGTGTGGCGGCTCGGTGCCGAGCTGCGCCATGAGGCGGGCGACGGGCAGGCGCTCGGTGAGGCTGACCGTGAGCGTGGCGGGGAAATTGCGCGTGAGGGAGGCGCTGAGCACCTGGCCCGAGGCCAGCAGGCGCGCGCGGAGCTGATAGAGATCGAGGCTGATGAGCGTGGCGTTCTTCGGCAGGCCGAGCGTGCGCACAACCCACTCGCGGTTGATCGCGCCGTCGGTCGCGAGCACGATGTCGCGGATCGGCGCGGCCTCGGCCTGGCCGGGCACGCGCTTCGGCCCCTGCTGCAACACCACGGCGAGCGAGACGCCGCCCCACGCGAGCAGGCCGAGCAGCGCGATCGCGCCCACGGTCTTCGCGAGGCCGAACCGCATACGGCGGCGGCCGCCGCTCGACATGGCGCGCGGCTTCACCTGCTGGGGGATGTCCTTCCAGCTGCGCGAAAGCGGTACGTTGGTCTCGGTTGGGTTCACGTTGAAACAGCAGTCGCTGTCGCTTGAAAACGCCGCAACGCGGGTCCTTCCGAAGTCTTCCCCAGCTCCGCCCAACTCCAGCCCACGCAGCACGCCCCCAGTGACAACCGACGCATTTCCTTGATGCCGGGGAGCGCCTTGATTTCCAGCAAATAACGCGCGTTTTTCGCCGAACTTTTCACAGCACGTCCCTCCAGTTTTTGCCGTAGAGCAGCGCCTCGGGTTCGAGATCGACCCCCTTGACCTGTTTCACGCGGGCGCGGATGCGGCGGACGAGCTCGAGGATGTCGGCGCCGGTGGCCTGGCCGCGGTTGACGATGAAGTTGGCGTGGACGGTGGAGACCTCGGCGTCCCCCACCCGCTCGCCCTTGAGGCCGCACTCGTCGATCAGGCGGCCGGCGGAGTTGCCCGGCGGATTTTTGAAAATGCACCCCGCGCTCGGCTCGCGCGGCTGGGACTCGTGGCGCTTGCGGCGGTAAACGTCGATCTGGCGGCCGATCTCCCCGGCGTCGCCCTGCGCCGCGGGCCGGAGCACCGCACCGAGCGCGACCGCGTCCTTCAGCTCCGCACAGTGGCGGTAGTCGATGTGCATGGCGGCCTTCGGCATCGTCTTCACCTCGCCGTCGGCGGTGAGCATGAGCACCTCTTCGACGACATCGAACATCCAGCCGCCCATCGCGCCGGCGTTCATGCGGAGGGCGCCGCCGACGTTGCCGGGGATGCCCTCGAGAAATTCAAAACCCGTGAGCCCGGCCTTCGTCGCGAGGCCGCAGAGGTTTTTCAACCGCAGGCCCGCCCCCACCCGCACGCGGCCGTCGCCGAGCGGCTCGAAGGCCGCCCACGACTCGTGCGCGAGAGAGACCACGAGGCCGTCGACCCCTTCGTCGGGCACGATGAGATTCGAGCCGCGGCCGAGGAGTTGAACGGGGATGCCTGCGGACTTTGCCTCACGCCATAGGATGCGCAGATCTTCGACCGACGCCGGCTCGGCGTAGAGGCGGGCCGCGCCGCCGACGCGCATGGTGGTTTTCGCGGCAAGCGGTTCCTCGCGGCGCAGCTTGGTCTCGCGCGAGAGCAGCGGTTTCAGTGTCGCGGCAAAATCGTCCCAGTGCTGGGCCACCGCCGCCGCGTCATCCACCGCGGCGAGCCAGGCGCGGGCCTTGCGGTCGATGTCGCCCGCGCCGACGAAGGCCACGAGGTCACCAGGCTGCACCTCGCGCGAGAGCGCGCGGAAAAAATCGTCGTCAGCCCCGGGCAGATAGCTCACGGGGAGCGCGGGGGTGTTACGTTTCAGCTCCGCATAGATGTCCGCCGAGGTGCCGCCGGCCAGCGGAGCCTCGCCCGCCGCATAGACATCTAGCAGGTGCAGACGGTCAGCGAGCGAAAGGGCGGCGGCGAACTCGGCCTTGAACTGTCGAGTGCGGCTGAAGCGGTGCGGCTGAAACACCACGATGAGCCGCGCGCCCGCACCGAGGCGGCTGCGCAGGCTGCCGAGCAGCGCGCGGATCTCCGCCGGATGGTGCGCGTAGTCCTCGATGACCGTCAGCGCGGGCGTGGCGCGCAGGGCCGACTGACGGCGGCGCACGCCGGGAAACTCCGCGAGCAGCGCCGCAGCCGGCGCGACGCCCATCGCCTGCGCGGCGGCGAACGCGGCGGTAGCGTTGACGGCGTTGAACTCGCCGGCGGCGCGCACCGTGGCCTCCAGCGGCGCGAAGCGGCCGCCGAGGCGGAGGGTCATTTTCCCACCGTTCTCCGCGACAATGACGCCGGAAAAATCGCCGCTGCGGCCGAAGGTCGCCGCGTTTTGGGCGACGCGCGCGGACCAGGCGCAGGCATCGCTGACGAACACCGGACCGCGCGTGCGGTCGAGGAGCGCGGCGAAGGCCTGCTCGAGTTCCTCGGGCTGGCGGTAGTGGTCGGGGTGGTCCCAGTCGAGGTTCACGACGACCGTGATCTCGGGGGAGAAATTCGCGATGGTACCGTCGCTCTCGTCGATCTCGGCCACGACCCAGTCGTTGGAGCCGACGCGGGCGGGCGGCGTGTCGTCGGCGAAGAGGCCGCCGAGGATGTACCCGGCGGGAAAATTCGCCGCGCGCAGGGCGGTGATGAGGAGGGCCGTCGTGGTCGTCTTGCCATGCGAGCCGCAGACGGCGACGAGCTTTTTGCCGCGCACGATCTCCGCGAGCATCTCGCCGCGGCGCACGACCGGAATACCGCGCGCAGTCGCCGCGATACGGACCGGATGCGTCGCCGCGATGGCGGAGGAAATGACGATCAGGTCGCAGGCGTCGGGCAGCGGCGTGAGGGCGACGCGCTCGCGGGTGAGCAGCGCGCGCATGTCGGCGGTCAGGCCGTCGTCCTCGCCGGAGACGGTGAAACCCCGCTGCGCGAGGTAGAGAGCGAGCGGGCCGAGGCCCATGCCTCCGACGCCGACACAGTGGATGCGACGGACGTCGCGGGAAAACAAGGGAGGCAGCGGCTCCGGTCTCATGCGACGGAGGGCGCGGGGGCGCGGGTCCGGCCGGGATCACGCGGCGGCGCGACGAGCGCCTCAAGGTCGTCGAGCATGAGCGCGAGGGAGTTCGCGCGGTCCATGCGCTGGAGGTTGCCGCGGAACTTGCGGATCAACGCGTCGTTAAAAATCACCTCGAGCACCTCGCTCTTGAGCGCGGCCATGAACGTCTGGTCGAGGGCGATGCCGCCGCCCTGCCGCTCGAAGAACGCGGCGTTGGCGGCCTGATGGTTGTCGGCGGCCTGTGGATACGGCACGAGGATGGCGGGCGTGGCGCAGCGGATCAGCTCGGCGATGGTACCCGCACCCGCGCGCGAGACGACGAGGTCGGCGGCGGAGAGCAGCTCGGCCACCTGGTCGCAGAACGGCGTGAACACCGCGCGCACGGGTGCGCCGGCCTTGGTCTTCAACTCGAGGGTTTCGCCCGCGCCCTTGCCGAGGCCGGTGACACAATAAACCTGCACGCCCTCGGCGGCGAAGGTCGCGAGGTTGTTCCGCGCCCAGTCGTTGAGCGGACCGGAGCCCTGGCTGCCGCCGAAGATGACGAGCACCTTCTGGTTGGCCGCGAGGCCGAGCGCGGCGCGGGCCGACTCCACCGGCAGGCGCGTGATCTCGCGGCGCACCGGCATGCCCATGAAACGCGTGGCCGCGGCGCGCACGCCGGGGAGCCGGATGCCCGGCGGCAGATAAACCCGCCGCGCGAAACGCCCGAGGATGCGGATGGCGAGGCCGGGCACGCGGTTGGACTCGTGCACGGCGACCGGGATGCCGCGCAGACCGCCGGCGAGCGCGACGCCCGCCGAGGTAAAACCGCCGAAGACCACGATGCCGTCCGGCTGCAGCCGGCGCGTGAGCCCGAGGCAAAACCAGAGCCCCTTCGCCTGCGAGAGGATGCAGCGCACGAGCCCGACCGGATTCCACGAGAAGCCGGTGCCGGGGATGCGGAGAAACGTGAAGTGCGGGTATTTCTCGATGAGCCGCGCATCCACTTTTTTCTGGCTGATGAGCAACGTCACCGTGTGGCCGCGGCTCACGAGGCCCTCGGCGAGGGAGATGCCGGGCGACAGATGGCCGCCGGTGCCGCCGCATGAGATGAGAAATTTGCTCATGCCATCACCTCCTGCAGCGAACGCGTGCGCTGGGAAAGCGTCGCCCGGCCCCAGGTGCGCTGGGTGTTGAGCAGGACGCCGAGGAGCAGACCCATCAGGAGCAGGTTCGAGAGACCCGCGCTGATGAACGGCAGCGACATGCCCTTCGTCGGGAACACGCCGGTCACCACCCCGAGGTTGATGATCGCCTGGAGACAGATCATGAGCAGGCAGCCGGTCACGAGGAGGAACTGAAAGAGGTTGGGCGCGCGGCGCAAGTGGACGAGCCCGGCGATAAACATCATGGTAAACACCGCGACGACCCCGAGCGTGAAGTACAGGCCGAGCTCCTCGCCGACGACGGCGAAGATCATGTCGGTGTGCGCCTCGGGGAGGAAGTTGAGCTGCTGGCGCCCCTGCCCCAGCCCGACGCCATCGGTGCCGCCGGAGGCGAAGGCCGTGAGCGACTGGTAGAGCTGGTAGGTGCCGCCATTCTTGTTGCCCTCGACGTCCATGAACGCGGTGAGACGCGCGAGACGGTTGGGCATCAAAACGACGATCAGGGCAAAGGCGCCGACCACAAGAGCGAGGGTCGGCAAGATGTAGCGCCAGCGCGCTCCCGCGAGGAAAAGCATCACGAGGCCGACGGTGATCACGAGGGCCGCGGTGCCGAGGTCGGGCTCCTTGGCGATCAAGGCGGCGACGAGGCCGACCATGGCCAGCGGGATCACGAAGCCCTGCTTGAACTCGGCGATGCACGTCTGCTTCACGCTGAGGTAGTGCGCGAGGCAGAAGACCATCGCGAGCTTGGCAAACTCCGAGACCTGCAGGCGCATCGAGCCGAAGCCGAGCCAGCGCCGGCTGCCGTTCACCGTGATGCCGATGTGCGGGATCAGCACGAGCAGCAGCAGGACCACCGTGATACCGAAGATCCAGCGGACGTGGCTGCGCAGGTAGTCGAGATCAAGCCGGCTTGCGACAAAGCAGAGCACGGCCGCGGCGGCCACGCCCATCAGCTGCTTGCTCAGGTAAAAATACGGGCCCTGTTTATACGAGGCGCTCGCGCTGAACAAAATGGTCAGCCCGAGGATCGTCAGGCCAATCGCACCCACGACGATGACGGCCACCGGGTTCAGGAAGAACCGGGCGCGCGAGGCATCGGGTACGGGGGCGCTGGCCATGACGAAAAGGGGTCAGCGCTCAGTTCTTGCGGGGCGCGTTGGCGTCCTCGATCTGAATGACGTTGGGCGTCGCGGACTTGAGGCCGGCATCGAGATCGGTCGAGCCGCCGATGACCGGGATGGGCGCCGGAGCCTGCTGCTGGGCCGCGGGACTCGTGACGGCCGCCGCGGTCTTCGCCGCCTTGGCGGCCGGGGTCTTCCAACCGGGGATGATCAGCTCGGTGCCGGGGCGGATGCGGGCCGGGTCGGTGATGTTGTTGGCGGTGGCGATGTCGCCGACGCGGACGCCGTACTTGTGGGCGATGGCGCCGAGCGTCTCGCCGGCCTTCACCGTGTGGTGCACGCTGTCGCTGTCGGTGGTGGCGGCGGTGGCCGCGGCGGCGACGGGCGCAGCCTTGGCGGGCGTGGCGGCGGCGGCCTTCTCCTTCGGCAGCGCCTTGGAGGGGATGATGAGCTTTTGCCCGGGGCGCATGATCGCGCTGGGCTTGAGGTTGTTCGCCGCGGCGAGGGCGGAGACCGTGAGGTGGTTCTTTTTCGCGATCGTCCAGAGGTTGTCGCCATTGCCCACGGTGTAGGTGGTGGCCGGAGTGACATCAGCGACGGGCTCGGCCTCGAGCGTGGCGGCGGCGGCGGTGTTGGGGCGCGTGGGCGTATAGCGGAAGGTCACGCTGCTGCTCGCGGGCGCGCTGTAGTCCGTGCCGGTGATCGGCGCGGCGACGAGCGGCGAGGCCTCGGTGGTCGGCGGGATCTGGCTGGGCACCGTGATGGCCGGCGCGGCGGGCTCGGTGGACGCCACCACCGTGTCAGAAGGAGACGGGGCCGGCTTGGTGCTGGAGCTACAGCCGGGGTTGGCAAAAATCATGATCAAAGCCATCACGTGGATGCCCACGACGACGCCGAAGATTTTTAGGATTTTCATAAAAGGACAGTTGGGAGTTGGGGGTTGGAAATGCTATCTCAAAGTCGCGGTGGCACCGAGATTCTGGACGAGGCGCTCAAACTGGTCGCCACGATCCTCGTAATTGCGGAACTGGTCGAAGCTGGCGAAACCCGGGCTCAGCAGCACGTGGCCGCCTGGCGCGGCCAGCTCGGCGGCGCGGCGCACGGCCTCGCCCAGCGAGGCGCAGCTCGTGTGGGCCACGCGGAAGGCGGAGCAGTGGAACGCCAGCTCGGCGCTCGTCTCGCCGATCAGGAGCGCGTGGGCGACCTTGGGGGCGATGCGGTGCACGAAGCCCGCGAGATCGCCGCCCTTGCCCTTGCCGCCGGCGATCAGGAGGACCGGCGCGGGGAAACGGGTCAGCGCCGCCTCGACGGCGTGGAAATTGGTGGCCTTCGAGTCGTTCCAGTAGGTGACGCCGTCGATCTCGGCCACGCGGGCGAGCCGGTGGCGGCCGAGCGCAAAGCTCTGCGCGGCGGCATACAGCGCGGCGGGCGCGAGGCCGGCCGAGCGCCACCACGCAAGGGCGAGCAGGAAGTTTTCCCGCTGCGGGTACTCGGCGAAAACGGTGTTGGCTAGGCGCGGATCGGTGGGCTGGCCCTCCGTCGCGACCTCGGCCGCGGACGGCAGCGGGCGCCCGTAGCGCTGCGCGAAGTGCTGCACGCTCGACCCCGCGAAGACCGCGCCGGGCGTGGTGTGCGCGATGAGATTCCACTTCGCGGAAAAATACGATTCGAGGCCTGGGTGCCGCTCGAGATGGTCCTCGGCGAAGTTGCTCCAGATCGTGGCGTCGGCGCGGAAGTGCTTCAGCGTCTCCGCCTGGAAGGAGCTGACCTCGCACACCGCCGTCAGGTCGGTGGAGCCGCCGCGCAGCTCGGCCGCGAGCTGGGTGAAGGGCCGGCCGATGTTGCCCGCAGGCTCGGCCTTGCGCCCGGCGGCGCGGAGGGCGTGGGTGAGAAATTCCGTGAGCGTCGTCTTGCCGTTGGTGCCGGTGATCGCGACGACCCGGCCGCGCCAGAAGATCGAGCCGAAGTCCAGTTCGCCGAGGCACTCGCAGCCGGCGGCGCGCGCGAGGGCGAGCCACGGATGCTCGGGCGCGAAGCCCGGGGAAAAGATCACGAGGCCGTGCGTGCGCGCAGCCTTGGCGGTGAACTCCACGCCCTTCGCGTCGTACAGCACGCTCTCCGCGCCGATGGCGGTGAGCAGCGTGCGCGCGCCCTCCCCGCTCACGCCGCCGCCGAGGATGGCGACGGGCCGCGTGAGCAGCGGACGGAGGAAGGCGGGAGGCGTGAGCGGCATGGTCAGCGGAGTTTCAGCGTGGCGAGGCCGGCGAGCGCGAAGCCGAGGGAGAGCACCCAGAAGCGCAGGACGACCTTGGTCTCGGGCCAGCCCTTTTTCTGAAAATGATGATGGATCGGAGCCATCAGGAAGAGGCGCTGCCCCACCCCGCTCCGGCGTTTCGTGTATTTGAACCAGCCCACCTGGAAGACCACGGACAGCAATTCCACGACAAAGACCCCGCCGACGATCACGAGTGTGAACGGCTGGTGGATCATGAAGGCCATCACGCCGATCAGGCCGCCGAGCGCGAGCGAGCCGGTGTCGCCCATGAAGACCTCAGCCGGGTGCGAGTTAAACCACAGAAACGCCATGCAGCCGCCGATCAGCGCGCCGCAGATCACGGTGAGTTCGCCCGTGCCGGGCACGTGGCTGAT
Organism: Verrucomicrobiota bacterium; assembly: GCA_018239845.1. Taxonomy (GTDB): domain Bacteria; phylum Verrucomicrobiota; class Verrucomicrobiia; order Opitutales; family Opitutaceae; genus CAIRCN01. The sequence continues at coordinate 18,921 of JAFEGO010000042.1, read as the reverse complement.
GAGGAGGTAGTCGGAGAGGTTAACGTTGCCGGCGACATACGCCATGATGCCGAAGACGAGCGCGACCGAGATCGTGCAGCCGGTGGCGAGACCGTCGAGGCCATCGGTGAGGTTGATCGCGTTGCTGAAGCCCACGACCCACAGGTAGATCAGCACGAGCAGGAGCGCCCAGTGCATGTGGGGAATCACCGCGTGCTTCACAAACGGCACCCACAGCTCGCGGATCTTTTCCGAGCTGGTCGGATGCCAGAGCAGCATGGCGAGCGCGCCGAGGGTGGCGACGGATTGCCAGGCGATCTTTTCCCACGAGGAGATGCCGTCGCGGTTCTTGTGCACGACCTTCAGGTAGTCGTCGCGGAAGCCGGGGATCGTCAGCATCGCGTACACGAAGAGCGAGACGATGACGTAGATGTTGGGTGCCGCCCAGAGCACGGAGCTGATGAAGACCGAGAGGAAGATGATGAGCCCGCCCATCGTGGGCGTGTGCTTCTTGTCGAAGTAGGTCGCGCCGAGCGCGCCGGTGCGGTCGTCGATGTAGCCGTGGCCGAACTTCAACGCGCGGAACTTGCGGATGAGGATCGGCCCGATGATGAAGCCGATGAGCAGCGCCGTGATCGCGGAGCCGAAGGTACGGACAGTGATGTAGCGCAGCAGGCGCAACGGCCCGAGAAACTCGGCGGTGGTGGCGTAGTCGGAGAGCAGGCTAAGCATGGACAGGGACCGGCGAGCCGGGTTCGAGCATGGTTTCGAGATGGTAGCGGCGGCTGCCTTTCACAAACACGGCGCCGCGCCAGCCGGTGAAGCACGCGCTCACCGGCTGAAGGGAAGTGACGATTTCACCGCGACCTCCCGCGCCCGCCTGCACCGCGGCGGCCTGCGTACCGATGATGAAGAGGCGGTCCTGCGGGCGCAGCTCCAGCGCCGCGCCGAGCATGCGGTGATACGCCGGGGCCTCCGCGCCGAGCTCCTCCATGCAGCCGATGACGTAGAGCCGGGGCTCGGTGGCGGGCGCGATGGCGTGGAACGTCACCAGCGCGTCGGCCATCGACGCGGGATTGGCGTTGTAGCAGTCGAGATAAAGGAGGCGACCGTCCTCGTGGCGGAGTTCGCCGCGGAGCTTGGCGGGCTGCCAGGCGTCGAGGCGCTGCTGGATCAGTTCGCGCGAGGTGCCGAGCCACAGCGCGGCGCAGATCGCGAGCACGGCGTTTTGCGCCATGCCGTCGGTGACGCGGCGGAAGGTGAAGACGAGCGGCGGCGGCTGGCCGTAGGCGAGCGCGATGGCGGTGGAGTCGCCGCGCTGCGTGATGGTGAAGTAAACCTTGTCCTTCGGCGGCTCAGCGGGGCGCACGACCTCGGCGCGCTCGACGACGAGCTGGCGGACATCAAGGTCGCGAAACGGGGCGAACTCCGCGCACTGCTTCGGGAAAATCGCGAGGCCGGTCGGGCGCACGGCGGCGGGCAGCACGGCCTTCTCGCGGGCCACGCCCGCAAGGCCGCCCAGCTCCTGGGTGTGAGCCGGGGCGACGAGCGTGATGAGCGCGACGTCGGGCTCGATCATCGCGGCCAGCGGCGCCATGTCGCCCGGGGCACTGATGCCCGCCTCGATGACCGCAGCGGTGTGCACGGCGGAATCAAGGCGCGTGAGCGTCAGCGGCACGCCGATGTGGTTGTTGAGATTGCCCTCGGTGGCGAGGACGCCACTCCCCTCCCCGCCCAGCAGCAGCGCGAGCAGGTTCTTCGTCGAGGTCTTGCCGGCGCTGCCGGAAATGCCGATCACCGGGCCGCGGAACGTGAGCCGGTGTGCGCGCGCGATGGCCTGAAAGGCCGCGAGCGGATCGGCGACGACAAGCTGCGGCAGCGCAATCGAAGTGTCAGGCGTGGCGACGAGCGCGGCGCTGGCGCCGGCGGCGTGCGCGGCGGCGAGGAAAGTGTGCCCATCGCGCTTCTCCGTCTTCAACGCCACGAAGACCTGCCCGGCGCGCAGCGCGCGGGTGTCCATCGTGAAGCCCGAAAGCGACGAGACCGGCTGGGCCGTCCATCGGCCGCCGGTCCACGCTGCGAGCGTCTGAGCGTTGAAGTCGGGCATCGGTGCTATCTCCCCTTCAGGGTCTTGACCTCGATGAGTTCGCGCACGACCTGGCGGTCGTCGAACGGGATGACGGTGCCGGCAAATTCCTGGTAGCTCTCGTGGCCCTTGCCGGCGATGAGCACGCAGTCACCGGCGCGCGCGCCGTCGAGCGCGAGGCTGATGGCGCGGCGGCGGTCGTCGATCCAGGCGATCTTTTCCGGGGCGGTCGCGCCGGCCTGCATGTCGGCGAAGATCTGCGGGAGCGCCTCGTTGCGCGGGTTGTCGGCGGTGGCGAAGGCGAAGTCGGCGTACTCCTGCACGGCGCGCGTCATGAGCGGACGCTTGGTGCGGTCGCGGTTGCCGCCGCAGCCGAAGACGACGAACAGGCGGCCGGGCGTGATGGCGCGGAGCATGCCGAGGGCGTTGCGGAGCGCGTCGTCGGTGTGCGCGTAGTCCACGAGCACGTTGAACGGCTGGCCCTCCTCGATGCGCTCCATGCGGCCGGGGACGCCGGGCAGCGAGCGGAGGCGGGCGAGAAACACGAAGGGATCGCGGCCGAGGCCGTAGGCCGTGGCGATGGCGGCGAGGAGATTGCTGACGTTGTAGCGGCCGATCAGCGGCGAATCGATGTTCATCTCGCCGCCGGGCCAGACGAGGCGGAAGGTGCTGTTCTTGAAATTGAGCGCGATCTGCTCCGCGCGTACGGTGGCGGCGGCATTCTCGCCGAAGGTCACGAGCTTCACGCCCGGGTGCTCGGCGGCGATCTTGGCGGCGAGCTGCGCGCCGTAGGCATCGTCGAGGTTGACGACGGCGACCTTGGGCGGCGTGCCGGTCTCGCCGGTGAAGAGGCGCATCTTGACCGCGAAGTACGCGTCGAGGGTCTTGTGGTAGTCGAGGTGATCGCGCGTGAGATTCGTGAAGACCGCGGCGCCGAACTGCAGGCCGAGCACGCGGTGCTGGTCGATGCCGTGGGAGCTGACCTCCATCACCATGTTGCGGCAGCCGGCGTCGCGCATCTGGGCCATCATGCCGTAGATATCGACCGACTCGGGCGTGGTGCGGAACGACGGCACGGTGCGCGCGCCGAGGTCGTAGTTGATCGTGCCGATCAGGCCGACGCGCTGGTCGCCATTGAGGAAGTGCTTGATGAGGTGCGTGACGGTGGTCTTGCCGTTGGTGCCGGTGACGCCGACGACCGTCATGTCGCGATCGGGAAACTTGTAGTAACGCTGGGCGACGCGGGCGAGCGCCACGCGGGGATCGGCGACCTGGATGAATGTGACCTTCGCCGGCGGATGCGCGGGCATCTTGGCCGTGACCACGGCGACGGCGCCGCGGTTGCAGGCCTCGTCGATGAAGGTGGCGCCGTCGGCGCGCAGGCCGGGCAGGGCGAAGAACAGGGCGCCGGGGACGACGCGGCGGCTGTCCATGACGAGGCCCGAGATCGGGCGGTCGAGGCTGCCCTTGACCGCGAGGATTTCACCCTCGCCAAAGTAGTCGGAAAGTTTCGGGGCCATTTTGAAGACGCGGTTGCGGACGGATTTTTCCTGACGCGTGCGACGGGCGGCGGGGCGCGCGGCGAAGGCGTGGATCAGGGAATAGTTTTGTGTGAGATAACCAATCATCGGCGGGTGACTCCCATGGCGAGCAAGGCGGGACCGGCCGGGCTGGCCTGGACGGGCTTGATGTCGAGGTAGGGAATAAGGCGTTCGCCGATGCGTTTAAACGACGGCGCGGCGACGGTCTTGCCGTACGCGACGCCGCCGGGGGCATGCTCGTCGGCGCCGTCCACGATGACGGAGACGACGACCTGCGGGCGGCTGGCGGGGAAGAAACCGATGAAGGAGGCGACGTGGTGCTTCTCGGAGTAGCGGCCGTTGATGACCTTCTGGGTCGTGCCGGTCTTGCCCGCGACCTCGTAGTTGGGGATCGCGGCCTCGGGCGCGGTGCCGTGGTCGGAGGCGACGCCCTCCAGCAGGACGGCCATGGTGCGCGCCGTCTGCTCGCTGATGACGCGGTGCTTGTTCATCCCGGTGTAGCGGTACACCACTTCGCCGGAGGCGTCGCGGATCTGCTGGATGATCTGCGGGCGCTGGAGGATGCCGCCGCTCGCGATGACGCCCATCGCCATCTGCATCTGCATGGGCGTAGCCGCGATGGCGTGGCCCATGGGCATGCGCGTGATCGTGAGGCCGTCCCACTTCTTGGGCGGGGCCATCATGCCGGGGGTCTCGCCGCCGACCGGGAAGCCGGTGTTCTGGCCGAAGCCGAAGGCGCGGGCGTAGTCGTAGAACTTCTCCTCGCCCATCAGCATGGCGAGCTGGGCGGCGCCGCGGTTGCTGGAGTAGCTGAGCACCTGCGTGAGCGGCACGGCGCGGGGATTCTCGAAGTGGTGATCCTCGGGGGCGAGGCTGCGGGGCTTGCCGCGGTAGTCGATCTTGGTGAGCGAGCAGTCGAAGGTGGTCTGGGGCGTGACGAGGCCCTCGTTGAGCGCGCCGGAGGCGGCGACGATCTTGAAGACGGAGCCGGGCTCGTACATGTCGGCGACGGCGATGTTGCGCATCACGCCCTCGTCGGACTTGGGGACCTTGTTATACTCGTTGAGGTTGAAGGTCGGGTAGTTGGCCAGCGCGAGGATGAAGCCGGTGCGCGGATCGCTGATGATGATGGTGGCCTTCTCGGGCTGGAACCGCTTCGCGATGTAATCCATCTCCTCCTCGGCGATGTGCTGCACGGTGGAGTCGAGCGAGAGCATCACGGAGTAGCCGTCGGCCGGGGCGACATCGCGGGTGCGGAACTGCGCGAGCTCGCGGCGCAGGCCGTCGCGCTCGCCCTCGCGCCAGCCGTCGCGGCCGTGGAGGTAGAAATCCGCGTAGCGCTCGATGCCCGCGGCGGGTTCGCCCTGCTTGTTCACATAACCAATGACATGCGCGGCGAGGGAATTGTGCGGATAGGCGCGGCGATAAACGCGGCTGCCATAGACGCCCTTGATGCCGAGGGCCTGGATCTTGGCGTAGGTGGACTCCTCGACGGACTCGCTGAGCTTGGCCCAGCGGATGAGGCGGTCGCCCTTTTCATTGGGCGTCTCGTCGAACTCGGTCTCGTCGGCGTCGTCGGTCTTCACTGCGGCCGCGTCGGCAGCCTCGGGCGTGGTGGCGGCGGCGGGCGAGAGATTGGGGAAATTGATCGAGAGCGCGCCGGCGGCCTTCGCGGCCGGGGCCGCGGCGACCGCGGCGGCGGAGCGGGTCTTGGTATTAAAGATGCGGGTGAGGTCGGCCAGCGGCACGCCGATCAACTCGGCGAGCTGCGGCCACTTCTTCTCGTCCTTCGCGACGAGCGACTGCGGATCGACGCCGAGGACGATGAGCGAGCGGCTGGTGGCGAGGATGTTGCCGCGCGAGTCCACGATGTCGCCGCGCCGGGCCTTCTCGACGATGATCTGGCGGCGGGCGCGCTCGAGGCCGTCGAGGTACTTTTCCCGCTCGATCACGTGCACAAACACCAGCCGCGTGCCCAGGCCGGCGAAGCACCCGAAGATGCCGACGGCGAGGAGAACGATGCGGTAGTTGGACGCGAAACCCTTGGACATGGCGGCGGGAATCAGCGGCGGCCGGTGGTGGCGAGCGGGAGGGTGATGGACACGGCGGTGTCGCCGAAGAGGCCGCGGTCGCGCTTCACGGCGAGGTGGTTGACCGCATCCTCGGTGACATGGACGACCTGCGCCTGGCTAGGCGGCACGAGGCCGAGGCGCCACTGGGAATTGCGCTGGAGGAGGATCGCGGTGTCCTGCTCGCCCTCGATGGCGGTGGTGGCCTCGGCGATGTGGCGCTGCACCTCGACGATGCGGGCGTCGAGCGCGCGGTTGGCGTTGGCCGTGAGGGAAATCTGGTGCCGCATCCACACGGTGCTCAGGCCGATGGTGCCGCTGAGGCCCATGGCGAGGAGCGTGTAAACGAGGAACTGGTTCACAAAGGCGTTGGTGGAGGTGGGGCGCACGGGTGACGGGGTTGGCGGGCGGCTCAAAGTTTGCGCAGGGCGCGGAGTTTCGCGGAGCGGCTGCGGGGATTGGCGGCGAGCTCGGCGTCACCGGGGGTGACGGGCTTGCGGGTGAGCGGCTCGGCGAGCTTCACGCGCAGGTCCTGCGGGAGGTGGTCGTCGGCGCTCTCGGGCTGGCCGCACATGCGGCGGAAGAACTGCTTCACCGGGCGGTCCTCGAGGGAGTGGAAGCTGATGACCGCGAGCACGCCGCCGGGGGAAAGCTTGGCAAAGGCCGCGGGCAGAGCGCGCTCGATGGCGCCGATCTCGTCGTTCACCGCGATGCGGATGCCCTGGAAGGCGCGGGTCGCGGGGTGGATGCGGGAGGCGTGGCGGTCGCGGGCGGGGATCGCCTCGGCGATGACCGCGGCGAGCGTGGCCGTGCCGCCGAGGGCACCGGTGCCGCGGGCGGCGAGCAGCGCGCGGACGACGCGGCGCCAGTTGTCTTCCTCGCCGAAATCACGGACGGCGCGGACGAGCATCTCCTCGGTCGCGGTCTCGAGCCAGCGGCTGGCCGGCACGCCGTGGCGCGGGTCCATGCGCATGTCGGCGGGGGCGTTTTCGCGAAACGAAAAGCCGCGCGCGATATCGTCGAGCTGGAAGGACGAGACGCCGAGGTCGAAGAGGATGCCGTCGAAGCCGGTCGGCGTGAGCTTGGCCAGCTGGCCGAAATCGGTGTCCACGAGCTCGAAGCGGCCGGCGAACTCCGCGGTCAGCGCCGCGGCGCGGGGCTGGGCGGCGGGATCGCGGTCGAAGGCGGTGACGCTCACGCCCGGGGCGGCCTGGAGCAGCGCGCGGGTGTGGCCGCCGCCGCCAAAGGTGCAGTCGAGAAACCGGGCGCCTTCGCGCGGGGCGAGGAACGCCAGCACCTCCGCGAGGAGGACGGGCTGATGGCCGGGCGTCATGGTCACGGCGGGATTAGCTGGCGCGGCGAGCATCGGACAGGTCCCGCAGGTGAAGGGTTTTGGCGCGCGCCGCGAGGCGGAGCACCAAGGCGGGACGCACCCGCGGCGCGACGACGGTGATGCCCATCAGGCGGCTGTCGCCATCGACCCAGGCCGGGAAACGGCGCGAGGCGTCGGAGATCTTGCGGGCAAGGAGACGAAGCCGGGAAACTTTGGGGGTGCGGCTCATGCTCAGATGTCGAGGTTGTGGAGGAGGCCGCCCGAATCCTGCGCGGAGGCGACCGCGTGCTCCTGCTCCCAGCGCGCCGGGGAGTAGATGTTGAACTTCGTCAGCGAGCCGACGAGGACCGCGTCGCGCTCGATGCCCATGCGCTTCAGCAGCGCGCCTTCGAGGATCACGCGGCCGGCCTTGTCGAACGAGAGCGACTGCGTCTCCGAGAAAAACTTGGCGGCGGCGGCCTGCGCGTTGGCGTCCTTCAGCTTCATCGCCGCGATCTGCGTGTAAACCTTCTCCACCTCGGCGGGCGGCAGCACGGCGATGTAGCCGTTGACCGGCACCGCGAGGAACGCGTCGGCCTCCTCGTGCGCATGGCGCCACGCCGACGGGATCGTGAGACGTCCTTTGTCGTCAATCGTGTGCCGGAAGAGACCGGTATAAAAAACTTTGCCGGGTTGCGCCATTTGTTCTGGGAGCCCAAGTGCTCCACAACGCCCCATTTCAACCCACTTTCACCCACCAAGGTCAAGAGGATACCGAGTAAAAATGCCCTTATTTATTCACAATTTCCCCTCTGGCGTTGTGAACAACGCGAGGAGCCGCCGACCTGTTGCCGGGGCGTCACGGAGCCGACACTTGCCGGCCTCAGGCCCAGCTGCGCCAAACCCCGGTGCCCGGACCCGGGAAATCCCCCATCCGGCGCCCCACTCCGCGCCACCTCAAACCCGCAAACCGGCCACGAAGTCGGCCAAGGCGGGGGCTTTTTCGCCCTTCCGGTGGGCAAAGACGTAGGTGACCGCCGCGCCCTTGTCGGTGATCGGCAGGGCGACGGCCGCATCGCCCGCGATCCGCGCCATCGAGGCCGGGAGGATCGCCACGCCGGCCCCCGCCGCCACCATCACCGCCACAGCCTGGCCGCGGATCGCCTCCTGCACGACCTTGGGGCGGAAGCCCGCGCGGTTGCACAGCTGGTGGATCTGTTGGGCGAAGCAGGGCGCCGACTCCGCCGCCACCATGACGAAGGACTCGCCCGCGAGTTCGGCCAGCCGGATCTTCGCCGCGCCCTCCAGCCGGTGGCCGCGCGGCAGGAACGCCATCAGCGGCTCTTGACTCCAAGGAATGAATACGAGTCCCGCTCCCGACGTCGTGGGAAACGAGCCCACGAAGCCTCCGTCCAGCCGGCCCGCGGCGATTTCCCGCAGCTGGTCCGCCGGCGGACAGTCGTGGAGCGTCAGCTGCACATCGGGCCGCGCGGCGCGGTGGCGCTGGAATATCTGGATGAGTCCGGGGCTCAGCACGGCGCTGACGAACCCCAGGTTGAGCCGCGCGGTTTCCCCGCGGGTCGCGCGCTTCGCCCGGTCCGCCGCGCGCTGGAGCTGCGTCAGCGCGCCCTGGGTGTCGGCCAGCAGCGCACGGCCCGCCGGCGTCAGCACGACCGAGCGGGGCGACCGCACGAACAGCGCCACGCCCAGCCGGTCCTCCAGCGACCGGATGTGCCGGGAGAGCGGCGGCTGCGACAGGTTCATGCGCCGCGCCGCCCGCGTGAAGGAAAGCTCCTCCGCCACGGCCACGAAACACTCCAACTCCCGGATCGAATAGTCCATCATGCTGTGCTGGTGATATTATGCCTAAATTGGTATCGTAGCACTGCTATCATAGCATTTCCAGCATGATTAAAGGTGTGCTATGTTTGTCCGATAGTGTTCAATTGTGTCCGATAATCCGACTTCATCGCCCACCCGCGCGCCCTGCGTGTTAATCATCCACGAGGTGGAATCCTACCCCGCGTGGAAGGCCGTCTTCGATGCCGCCGCGCCGCTCCGGCAAGCCGCCGGCGAGCGCACCTACGAGGTGCTCCGCGATGCCACTCAACCCGAGCTGGTCGTGCACTTCTCCCGCTGGACCTCGCACGCGGATGCGCGGCGCTTTTTCGAGTCGCCCGAGCTGGAGGAGATCCGCCGCCAGGCCGGCGTGAAGGCGCCGCGTTTTCTCTACCTGCATCAGCTCGAAACCGGTACCCTCTGACATGCCCTTTCCCACCCCTGCGAAAAACAAGGTCGCCGTCATCGGCGCCGGTGCCGTCGGCGGCTACTTCGGCGGCCTGCTCGCGCGGGCCGGCGTCCCCACCGTGATGATCGGCCGGGAGAGCTTTGTGTCCGCCGTCACGCGGCAGGGCCTCGCCCTCGACACGCTCAAGTTCAAGGAGACCGTCCCCGTGCAGGCCTCGACCGAGCTGGCCGCCGCGCAGAACGCCGACCTCGTGCTCTTCTGTGTCAAATCTTACGATACGGAATCGACGGCCCGCGCCCTCGCGCCGTTCCTCGCCCCGGACTGCACTGTGCTCAGCCTGCAAAACGGCGTGGAGAACGCGGACCGGATCAGCGCCATCACCGGCCGCCCCGCCGTCCCCGCCGTCGTCTATCTGGCCGCAGCGGTCCCCTCGCCCGGCACCGTGAAACACACCGGCCGGGGCGATCTCATCATCGGCCCCGATGCTCCGCGGCTCCGGGCGCTGGCCCGGCTTTTCGAGGAGGCCGGCGTCGGCTGCGTGGTGTCGGACCGCATCCAGGACCAGCTCTGGGAAAAACTGATCTGCAACTCCGCCCTCAACGCCGTCTCCGCTCTGTGCCAGATCACCTACGGTGAAATCGGCCGGCACGAAACCGCGTGGAGCGTCGCGGAAGCCGTGGTCGGCGAAGCCCTCGCCGTGGCGCAAGCCGCCGGCGTCCGCCCGACCGGCATGGAAGACCACGCGACCGCGCTCGCCACGGTCCGCCGGCTGACCAGCCAGATCGCCGCGGCCTACTCGTCCACCGCGCAGGACCTCCGGCGGCAACGCCGCACCGAGATCGACGCGCTCAACGGTTTCATCGCCCGCCACGGCCGCGAGCTGGGCGTGCCGACACCCGTCAACCACACGCTCTGGGCGCTCGTGCGCGCAGCCGAGCCACGCAGCCCCAGTGTTTGATCCGCCCGCGCGCGGGTGAATGTTCGTTGCGCATGACAAAAACCACCCTTGCCGGGGCCGGTGGTTTCGCTCTGCTTCGTTGCGTCCGGCGTCATTGCACCGCCTCGTATCACCTCCTCCCCCACGTGCCCTCCATCCCTGTTTCCCTGCAGCTTTATTCCGTCCGCGAAAACACCGCCAAGGATTTCGCCGGCACCGTCGCCGAGGTCGCCAAGATCGGCTACACCGGCGTCGAACTCGCCGGCTACGGCAACCTCGACGCCAAGGGCGCCAAGGCCGCCCTCGACGCCAACCGCCTGAAGGTCTCCGGCATGCACGCCGGCATCGGCGCGCTCCGCGCGGACCCCGACCAGGTCGTGCAGGACGCGCTTCTTTTCGGCACGCGCCACGTGATCGTGCCGTGGCTGCCGCCCGCGCTCTTCACCTCCGTCGCCGCCGTCGAGGCGATCGGCGCGGAGCTCAACACTCTCGGCGCCCGCCTCCGCGCCTTCGGCCTGCAGATCAGCTATCACAACCACGCGAGCGAGTTCAAACTCCTCGACGGCCGCCCGGTCTTCGACTGGCTGCTCGGCGCCACCGAGCCGCGCAATCTCTGCGCCGAGCCCGATGTGTACTGGATCAATGTCGGCGGTTACTCCCCGGGGAAATTCCTCCGCGAGCACGCCGCGCGCATCAAGCTCATCCACCTGAAGGACGAGAAGGAATTCGGCGGCGGCCCCGTCGATTTCACCGAGGTCTTCGCGGCCGCGGAGAGCACCAGCGTCGTCGAGTGGTACGTCGTCGAGCAGGAGCAGTACAACTACGCGCCGCTCGAGTCCGTGCGCCTCGATTTCGCGCAGATGCGCCGCTGGGGCAAAGCCTGAGCCGCCTCCGCCCGCCTTATGCGACCCGCCTCGAATCCCGCCCCGGCTGAAAAAAGCTTAGGCGGATTCGAGATAAAGTCTGGACGGGACGCGGTGCAGTCCGCTTCATGCCCGCACCCCTTTGATCAAACCCCCGGTGCCACCCGGCGCTGATCGCGTTTCCCCCACGCCCTTACCTCATGGCCCTTTCGTTATCCCGACAAAAAATCCTGCAGGAGTGGAAGCTTTACCTGTTCGTGCTGCCCTCGCTCCTGCTGGTGGTGACGTTCGCTTACTACCCCGCCGCCAGCGCCGTCTATCACAGCTTCTTCGAGTGGTCCGGCGGCTACACCAAGCAGCTGATCGGCTGGGACAACTTCGCCCGCGCGCTGCACGACACGACGCTCATCGACTCGTTCAAGACCGTCTTCGTCCTGATCGTCTTCAATGTCTTCAAGATGATCCCCTCGATCCTCCTCGCGGTGCTCATCCACCGCCTGAAGAGTGACCGCTGGCAGTACATCTACCGCGTGCTGCTCGTGATCCCGATGATCGTGCCCGCCCTCGTCACGCTCTTCATCTGGAAGTTCTTCTTCGACCCCAATCTCGGCGTGCTCAACCACGTGCTCGACTTCACCGGGATCAAGACGCTGCTCGTCAGCCTCGACCACTTTTTCCACTGGGGCATCTTCTTCGACAATGTGCCCATCGGCTGGCTCGCGCAGCCCGAGCTGATCCTCCCCTCGCTCTTCATCTGGGGCTTCCCGTGGATCGGCGCGGTCGGCGTGCTGATCTACCTCGCGGGCCTCCAGTCCATCGGCCAGGAGGTCTATGAGGCCGCCGAGCTCGACGGCATCGGACCCATCGGAAAATTCTTCTACATCGAGCTGCCGCTCATCCTCTCCCAGGTGCGCCTCTCGCTCACGCTGCTGATCATCGCGACCTTCCAGGGCTACGGCCTGCAGCTCCTCCTGCTCGGCGACTCCGGCGGCCCCGGCGGCCGCGGCATGACGCCCGGCCTCTGGATGTACAACCGCGCGTTCATCGCCGGCGAGTTCGGCTACGCGTGCGCCATCGGCATGATCCTCTTCGTCTTCATCCTCGTCCTTACCCTCGTCAACAACCGCTTCGTGCGGGTCGAAAAATGAGCGCCGCCCTCTCCGATGCCGTCGGCTCCCGCCGCAAAAAAGACTGGCCGAAGCACCTCTTCATCTGGGGCTTCCTCGCGATCGAACTGCTGCCGCTCTACATGATGGCGCAGGTCAGCTTCAAGAACAACGCCGAGTTTATCCGCAACCCCTGGTTCCCCTCCAACCCGCTGCACTGGCACTGGGAGAACTGGGCCTTCGCGGCCAAGCTCATCCTCCCCTACGTCGCCAACACGGTCTTCGTCGCCGTCACCGGCACCTTCGCCATGCTGGCCTTCGCCGTTTTCGGCGCCTACTTTTTCGGGCGTTACAAGATGCCCGGCTCCGGGCTCCTCTGGTCGGCGTTCATGGTCCTGATGCTCCTCCCCGGCATCGCTAACATCGTGCCGCTCTTCTCGCTGCTGAAGGAGATGAGTCTCCTCAACACCCTCTACGCGATCATCATCGTCAGCGTGGCGGGCGGGCAGGCCTTCAACCTTTTCGTCCTGCGCAGCTTCATCGAGGAGATCCCCAAGGATCTCTTCGAGGCCGCGGAGATGGACGGCGCTACGCACCTCCAGCGCATCTTCCACGTCGTGCTCCCGATGTCGTCGTCGATCCTCGGCACGCTGGCGATCCTCGCCTTCCTCGGCATGTGGAACGACTTCCTCCTCCCGCTGATCATCCTGCGCGACAAGGAGCTCTTTACCCTGGGCGTCGGCCTGATCTACCTCGACGGCGAGTATGTGAAACAGTGGGGCCAGATCATGGCCTCGTACTTCTTCGCCGCGATCCCGCTGATCATCCTCTTCCTCTTCACCATGCGCCTCTTCGTCCGCGGCCTCTCGCAGGGCGCGATCAAGGGCTGATATTTTACACCAAGGTCGCAAAGATCGCGAAGTGAGGATGCTTTGCGACCTTTGCGTGCTTGGTGTAAACAAAATCACGCCGAGTGCGATGGCGGGGTGCCGCTCGCGCCGGTGATGATGCGCGCGCCACGCTTGTAGGTCAGGTACGAGTAGGTCCACTGCATCAGCACGGAGAACTTGTTGCGGAAGCCCACCAGGAAGAGCAGGTGGACCAACAGCCACGTGACCCACGCCGGGTAGCCGCTGAACTTCAGCTTGCCCACCTGCGCCACGGCCTTCGAGCGGCCGATCGTCGCCATCGAGCCCTTGTCGAAATACGCGAAGGCCGGGCGCGCCGCCGGCTCGCGCGTGCCCTGCCGGATCTCGTGCGCGATGATCTCCGCGGCATGCGTGCCCATCTGCATCGCCGCGGGCGAGAGCCCCGGCACCACGCGGCCGTTTTTGTCGGTGAGCGTCACCATGTCGCCGAGGGCGAAGACCTCCGGATGACCCGGCAGGCTCAGGTCCGGGCCCACCGGCACGCGGCCCGCGCGGTCGGTCTCCACCCCGAGCTGCTTCGCCAGCGGCGTACCCATGACGCCTGCGCCCCACAGGATCGTCGCCGCATGGATCTCCTCGCCGCCCGGCAGCTCCACCACGCCCTCGCGGATGTTCTGCACGCGCGTGGCGGTGCGCACCTCGACCCCCAGCCGCTCCAGCTGCTTTTGAGCGCTGGCTGAGAGTTCGGGCGGAAAGGCCGCGAGCACGCGGGGGCTGCCTTCGAGCAAAATCACGCGCACCTTCGTCGGGTCGATGTGGTCGAAATCACGCTTCAACACGGTGCGCGCCAGCTCGGCCAGCGCGCCGGCCAGCTCCACGCCCGTCGGGCCGCCGCCGACCACCACCATCGTCATCAGGGCCCGCCGCAGCGCTTCGTCGCGCTCGGTCTCCGCGCGTTCGTAGGCCAGCAGGATCTGCCGGCGGATGTGCAGCGCGTCGTCGAGCGACTTGAGGCCCGGGGCATGCTGGCGCCATTCATCGTGACCGAAGTAGCTCGTCGCGCCGCCCACCGCGAGCACGAGGTAGTCGTACGCCAGCTCGCCCTGGTCGAGTCGCACGCGTTTCGCCGCCAGATCGAAGCCCGTGACCTCCGCCATGCGGACCTCGAGGTCGGGCTTGGCCGAAAGGATCGCGCGGATCGGCTGCGCAATGTCCACCGCCGAGAGGCCGGCCGTCGCCACCTGGTACAGCAGCGGCTGGAAGAGGTGGTGGTTCTGCCGGTCCACGACCGTGATGCGCGCAAGCCCCGCGGGGAACTTGCGGCAGAAGGTCAGGCCGCCGAAGCCGGCGCCTACAACGACAATGTGCGGAAGCTTGGCGTGATCAGGCGTATCCATGGCAAGGCGCAGTGTGTGCCCTCCCCCGCCCAAGGCAATGCGCCGGCGCAGATTCCGCCGACCGGCTCAGCGCTTGGTTTCGCGGCCGAGCCACTTCACCACGGCCTCCGTGCGGGAGTGGACCGTGAGCTTGCCGTAGATGCGGTAGAGGTGGTTCTTCACCGTCGCCGAGCTGATGCCGAGCGCCACGGCGATCTCCTTGTACACGAGGCCGCGCGCGAGGTGCTCCATGATTTCGCACTCGCGGTCGGAAAGCCCCTCGAACGACGGCGAGCCCGGCACCCGCGAAGCGAGCGCCGCGGGCTTGGCAAACGAGGCCAGCACCCGCCGGGCGATCGGCCGCGACATCGGCGCTCCGCCCGCCAGCAGTTCGTCGAGTCCCGCGAGCAGGTCCTCCGGCGACGTGCTCTTCAACAGGTAGCCCGCCGCGCCGGCTTGCAGCGCCGCGAAGAGATTCTCGGCGTCCTCAAAAATCGTGCACATCACGCACTTCGTCTCCGGGCACAGCTCGCGGAGCTTCATCACCGCCGTCGGACCCGGCTGGCCCGGCAGGCTGATGTCCACCAGCACGATCGCCGGCGGATGCCCGGGCAACTCCGCCAAGGCCTCCTCGGTCGAACCGTAAATTCCCGTAACCTGGAAGCGTTTGCTGGCTTCGAGCAGCCGGGCCAGGCCCTCCCGGTAAGCTGCGTCGTCTTCAATGATGGCAACCGTCGTCATTTCGTTTCGCAAGCCCCCGCTCGCCTCTCGGGCGCGATTGGACGCGATTCACCGTGAAATTGCGGCAGCTGGAGGTGCACCACTTAGACGTCTCCGGCCCCAGCGGGGTCGTCAACGCAACTTTTACCGGATTTTGAAATTAGCCCGCTGGCGGTGTTTCGGGGGAACGCCCTGAGGTGAGCGGCACCCGCAGCGTCACGGTCGCGCCGCGCCCCGGTTCGCTGGCGACCGCCGCGGTGCCGCCGAGCGCCTCGGCGCGCAGCGCCAGGTTGGCCAGGCCGTGGCCGGAGCCGCGTTTCTCGCCGGGCGCAAAGCCGCGCCCATGGTCGCGCAGCATCACCGTCAGCCAGCCGTCCGCGAATTGTACGGTGAACTCCGCGGTGCCGGCGCCGGAGTATTTGACGCAGTTGTGCACCGCCTCCTTCACCGCGAGGAAGAGATTGTGCCGCACCTCCGAGCCCAGCGTCAGCGCCGGGACCTCGGGCGGTACCGCCAACCGGCAGGCGATCCCGGCGGCGCGGAGCGTCTCCTCCGTGTAGTCCGTGAGGCGTTCGATCAGGCTGGCCAGTGAGTCGTGCTGAGGGCTCACCGCCCAGACGATCTCCCGGGCGTGCTGCACCAGTTCCTGCGCCGTGCCGCGGACGCGGTCGAGCGCGGCATCGAGCCGCGTGGCGTCGGATTTGTGGCGGCTCGCCTCGCCGGCAAAGAGGATCACTCGGCCCAGGCCCGAGCCGATGTCGTCGTGCAGATCGCGCGCCAGCCGCAGGCGCTCGCGCTCCACCCCGGCCTGCGCCTCCAGCAGCGCGAGCCGCCGTTGCAGCACCCGGATCGCAGTCCAGCGGGTGATCGCCACCACCACGCCCACGCCCGTCAGCACCGCCAGGGCGTTGAACCACCAGGTGCGCCACCAGGGTGGCAGCAGGGTGAAGGCGAAGGTCTCGTCCGGACCCGCGCGCTGCGCGCCGTCGCGCGCCTGGATATGGAGCACAAACCGCCCCGGCGGCAGATTGGAATAGTCGCGCGCGGTGTCGTTACTCCACTCCGACCACTCCCGGTCGAAGCCCTCGAGCCGCGTGCGGAACTCCACCGCCGTGCCCCCGAAGGCATCCGGCTGCAATACCAGCGCCGCAAACGTGAAACGCAGTGAATTCTCGTCCGGCCGTAGCGGGGTGCCAAAGCGCAGGCCTGCGCCGCCCCAGAGCACGCGGCCGCCCGCCGCGCTGATCGCGCGCAGCCGCGCCCGGGGTGGCGGTGCGCGCCCGCCCGTCCAGCCCAGCTCGTACGAAGCGAGCCCGAGGTAGCCGAGCCACACGGTCCGGGTCGCCGGGTCGTCGCACACCTCGATGGGGCGCACCGCCTCCAGGCCGGTGTAGGGCAGCGGTTCCAACACCCACCGGCCCGGCCCCGCCGGCTTGGCGATGGCCGAGGGGTCGGCTTCGCGGGTGTTGAGCAACCACAGACGGCCGTCGCTGAGGGGGAAGATCCTCGACCAGCGCGCGGGGTCGAGCCCCTCGATGCGGGTCTCGGGCACGAAGCGGTCGCTGGCAGGATCGCGCCGCCAGATGCCTTCGGGCGTCGCCACCTCGATCTCGCCGTCCACCAGGCTGATGGTCACGCGCTGCCGGTCCGCCGCCGTCAGCGGCAGCCCGTGCTCCGGGCCGATGACCTCGGTCTCCGCGTTGAAATTCACGCCTGCGCGGAAATCCAGCCGGCGCAGCTCCATCCGGTTGCGCGTCATCCAGAGGAATCCTTCCTTGTCTTCGAATATGGGATACAGCGAGGCGCGGACCCGCGGCAGTCCCGCCTCCAGCCGCCAGCGTCCGTCGGTCCGCCGGTAGATGCGCACCAGGCCCGGCCCCGTGCAGGCGACGATCCGGTCCGGGTCGCGCCGCAGGCGCAGGGCCGAGCGGAAGAGCAGCCGCTCGGCCTCGATGATTTCGACGGTGCCGTCCGGCCGCACCAGCCGCAGGTCGGGGCCGCCGATGATCAGGCCGTCCTCCGTCGGCAGCAGGACCCACGAGTCGCCGGATGCCTCCGGCATCTCCAGGAAGCGCCCGGTCGCCGGATCGCGGCGGAAGACGCCCTGGGTCGTCGCCACATGGAGCTGGCCGCGGTACATCGCAAAGCCCTGGACGCGGCCGCGCACGCCGTCCGGGCCGTCGTGTTTCGCCGCGGGCGACTGCACCTGGATGCGCGTCACCCCGGCGTAGCGCGCCAGCCAGAGCCCGCCGGCGGCATCCGGTGTCACCGCCACCACCGTGCTGCTCGTGCGCCCCAGCCGGCCGTCGTCATCGTAGCGGGCCAGCACGCGGCCCTCGGCGGCCTGTACGATGAGCACGCCGTGCCGCTCGGTCCCGAGCGCGACCGTGCCGTCCCCGAGCGGGCAGCCGCAGCTCACCCGGTCGCCGGCCAGAATTTTTTTGACCTCTTCGCTGACGAGCGGCGCCGCGTCGCCGCGCCAGGCCCGCAAACCATCGATGCTCGCCACCCAGTGCCCGCCGCCTTCCGCCGCCGTTTGCGGCCACACCGCCAGTACTCCGGCCTTCACCAGCGCCTGCGCCGCAGGTACGGCGGTGAGTCTGTCTCCCGCGATGCGAAAGACGCCGGCGTTCGTGATCACATGCATCGCGTTGCCGGCGGTAAAGAGGGACACCGCACGCTGGCCCGCGGGCAGCGCAATCTCGGTCACCCGGCCTTGCGCATCGGCGTGCGCCACAAAGCCCCGCGCGCCTTGCGTCACGAAGTACGCGTCGCCGCCCAGCACCTGCATGCGCAGCACGTGGCCCACCTCGCGGTCGGCCGGAGGCAGTTGCACATGCAGCGCCTGCGCGCGGAGCACGCCGCGGCTGTCCGCCACCAGCCAGCCAAACTCCCCAGTCGCCGAGTACCAGATGCGGCCGCTCGCATCGGCCATGATATTGTGGACAATCACGCCCTGCAGGCCCGGCACGACGCGCCAAGCGACGCCGTCATACTCGACCATGCCCTCGAAGTTGCCCACGTAAATCAGCCCGTCGGGGTGCACCAGCACCGCCCGCGTTGCCGGGCTCGTCGGGATCTCGCGCTCGCCGAACACCTGCGACACCGGCAGACCGGCGTAGCGCGGCGACGGTCCCGGCGCCTCCTCCGTCGCGATTGCCGCCGGGCCGACCGCCAGCGCGAGGATGGCTTGCGTCAGGGGGAAAAACCAGCCTCGCGGTCGGAAGAGCGGCATGCGGGGTAAACGCCGCCAAGGACAAGCGCGGCATTTCCCGATGGCAAACGGTTTGTGCCCGGCAGGCTTGTCGCGATGAATTTGCTGTTCAACGCCGGCTGCGCTTCGTTACTCATGCCCATTCCCACCATGCAAACGCCCGTCAACCTCCAGCTCATCGGCGAAGAGATCGCCATCGCGTGGAGCGACGGCGCCGAGACCTTTGTGACTGCGGAAAAGCTCCGCGCCGCCTCCCCCAGCGCGTCGAACGTGGGCGAGCGCGATATCTTTGGCACGCAGTACGGCGGCGATGGTCCGAAGCATTTCGCCGGCGTCACCATCCTCGGCTGGGAACAGGTCGGCAACTACGCGATCCGTTTCGATTTCAGCGACGGCCACCGCACCGGCCTCTACAGCTACGACTACCTCCGCAAACTCACCGCCACCTGATTTTTTCTTATGAGCCAGTACGTATTCCCCGCCCGCACCACCACCGCCGAGATCGAACTCGGCACCACGCTGCAGCCCAAGTTCGGCCCCGACGGCCTGATCCCCTGCATCGCGCAGGACGTCCACACCGGCGAGGTCCTGATGTTCGCGT
>JAFEGO010000041.1 GCA_018239845.1 Verrucomicrobiota bacterium | reverse complement strand
TCGAAGGCTTCTATAATCCACGCCGGCTCCACTCGGGCCTTGGCTTTACCAGCCCGGTAAACTTTGAATCCAACCTGAACTAAAATCACCCCAACTCACTGTCCGAGGAATCGGGGCAATCCCAGGTCTTGACTCTTGACTGACTGGGCCGGCGGCGGTCGATCCGTCCTTGTCACGGCGGGTGAACTGCCGCCTGCTTGGGCTCGCCATGTCGCCGATCTTCCGCTTGCAACCTTTGGGCCGGGAGCATGCCGAGGGCTATGTCGCGCTGTTGGCCGACGCCGGCACGGCGCCTTACATCTCCGATCGAGGGGTGCTGGAGCGCGATGCCGCGCTCGCCCAACTACAGGCCATCGGGGCGCGCAACGTCGCGGGTTCGGCGCAGGTTTACCAAGCCATCGTTGACGGGGTCTCGGGAGAGTTTTTGGGCTATGTGGCGGCGCATGATCTGCACGGCGCAACTTGTCCGATCAGCTATGCGATATTGCCCAGCCAGCGGCGGCGCGGGATCGCCACGGTGGCGTTGCGGTTGCTGCTGGACCATCTCCGGCAGCACGCGGCCGCGGAGTGGATCGAGGCCCGGACGCATGCCGACAACCGCTCCTCGCAAGCCCTCTTGCGGGCCAGCGGCTTTGTCCACGTCGCCCACGCGAGCCCCGCGACCGGCCAGCGCGAAGTCTTTCGTCGGAGGAATCGGTGATATCACGGAGATGAATCGGAGCATAAAAATTTTGGCGGGCTTAATTTGGGTTCTGCTGCTGGTGGCTGGCTGAGCGGCCAGAGGGGGTCATGCCTTACTGTTTACCTTTTTCGGGCCGTTAGGCGAGCAGGCGGAGGAGGTCCGCGTGAGCCTACACCGTGCGATTACACTTTTCGCAGTTGCCGCAGTCGCTGCAGCGGCCGGTGAACTGCAGTTGGTGCACCACCGCATGGCCAACGCGGCCGCTGCGCAGCTTTCTCCAGCCGGCCAAGAAAGAGGTCCCGGAAGGGGTCATGCCTTACCGTTTACCTTTTTTCGGGCTGAGTGGCAGTGAGGAGTTAGCTCGGCGGGCGGCTTTGAATCATTTGGGTGCGCTGGGTGCGACCGGGGTTGTTTAGTTTTGGAAAATTCCGCATCTTCGGGCCAAGAAATCCGTCTGGCGGGCGTTATCCCGTTACCCCTCTATGAAAAACAAAGTCCTGCGTGGTTTGCTGGTCATTCTCCTTGGCTATCTTTTGCTGGCGGCGGCCTATTTCTTCTATCTGGAGGCAGGCGGCGATCCTCATCCCCTGACGGCCACGTTTGACGGCTCGGTCGATGCGCGGATGAAGTTTGATGTGGAACGGACGCAATTGAGCTCGGTGCGCAACTACGCCTCGGAGCTGGAGCTGCCCACGTTCACTGGCGGCACGCTGGGTGCGCCGTCGCCCTCGCCGCGGCCGTTGTCGGATCACAAGTATGAGAAGGTGGGCTCCCTCAACGCCACGACCACGCAGTTTGGCGACGACGAGAAGGCGGCGCGCACGGCGATCAAGGGGTTTCGCGGCATCCTGCAGGAGGAGGCGCTCAACGGCGTGGCCGGGTCGCGTTCGCTGCAGCTGACCATCGGCGTGCCGCCGGGGGAATTCGACGCGGCCGTCGCCGCCCTTCAGCAGATCGGCAAGGCGCAGGGCTACTGGGTCACCAAGACCGACAAGACCAACGACTACCTGCAACTCCGCGCCAAGAGCGCGAGCCTCATCAAGACCCGCGACGCGCTCGTCGCCCTGAAGACACAGGGCGGCAAGATCGAGGAGCTGGTGAAGCTGGAGCGCGACATCCTCGACCTGGAGGAAAAGATCCAGGGTCTGGGCGTGCAGCTGGGCGTCTTTGATCAGGTCAACGAACTGTGCACCGTGCGCTATGGCCTGAGCGAAGTGCCGGCGACGGCGCCGCGCCCGCATCCGCACTGGGACCGCGTGTTTGCCGCGCTGAGCTGGGCGTCGGGCACGTACCTCTCGGTGCTCGCCGCCGCCGCCGTGGGCCTGCTCTGCCTCGTGCTGGCGCTGGTCGTCGCCCAAAAAGGCAAGGCGATCCTCGGCGCGACGGAGGGGAAGTGAAGGTTAAGCGCACGACGTCAGGTCTTGATTGGCTGCGACCCCGAGGCCGAGGAATCGGGGCAAGCCCAATTGGAGGCTGCCATGATTTGACGGATACGGCGTATCGGCATTGCCTTCTCGGGGCATTTGGACGGATCTCAATCATGGCAAAGATAATCGGCTATGCGGCGGCGGCCTTGATGTGGACCGTAGCGCTTATTCTCTGGGCTGTAGCTTTGTGGCAAAGCGTGGATCAGAGAGATTGGATGTGGTTGGGATTTTTGAGCCTGATCGGCGTCTTTGCACTGCTGTTGACCATCGGCATATTTCGCCGCTTGGCGTCCCTGGTTAAGGACGAGCGTAAGAGAGGTCATGAATTATAAACGGCATAACTTCGTTTCGTCGGTCTGGGCACTCATCGGCTCGGGCGTGCTGGCGCTGGCGTGTCCGGCCCTGGCGAGTGTGACTGCGGCCAGTGATCGGGCGCAAATGATCGAAGGGCACCGGGTTTTCGTAGGCTCCGCGATGTCAGCGGATACGCTCGTGAAGGCCGTGCGGGCCATGGCCAGCGCGGAAAATCCGGCCAAGCGCTTCAAAGCGGGCGGGGACCGGGTGGTGATCTGTACGGGCGACGTGTGGCTGGGCTATCTCTCGCTGGAGTTAAGGCGGGAGGGGCCGGATGTCCTCAGTATGATGGATGTGTACCGCTATTCGCTGCTCACCGGCGAGCTTGAGCGCCAGTCTTACGACAAGGATGGAGAATTCCTGTGGGTGAAGGAGCCCTGCAAGCACACGGGAGCCGAAGGGGACAGGTTTTAATGAGGCTGCCACAGTGGGTCAGGCTGCAGGGTAAAGCCCGACCCACACCCAGTCGGCCCATCCTTGGCAGTCCGGCGTCTCCTTATTCGTGCCCATTCGCGTCCATTCGCGGTTAAAAAATCAGACAGGGAGAACGGAGATGGGTGGGTTTACACGAAGGAAGCAAAGATCACAAAGACTGCTCTAGGCATGGGTTGGTGGCTTAGCTACCTTGGCGATCTTGGTGTAAAACTTCCGATCCGTTTTTAACCACGGATGGACACGAATGAACACGGATACGGATTCGGAGCCCCGAACGGAGGCGGGGAGTCAGGGCGTCACCAGCTTGATCATCTCGCGGCCACGGCGGCGGTAGATCAAAAAATCACGTTTGTCGGTGGTATAGACCACGGCCTGGGGCAGCAGTTCGCTCAAGCGCACTACGCAGGCATCGGCAAACTGCATCTTTTCGTAGCGGCTCATCAGCGCCGCCAGCGGCGCCGCTTGATCGGGCAGCATCGCCACGACCTGCAGGGTGCCGCGCCGTACCATCTCCATCAGGTCGGGCCCGGAGCCCGGCACCAGATACTCCGTCTCCGCGAGGACTGCCTCGCAGGTGGTCAGCGCCGTATGCAGCCCGTCAAAGCATTGGCAGGCCCAGGCATGATATTGATCGCTGGGATCGAGAAACCCGACCAGCAAACCCGAGTCGGCGATGGGTTTCACGCGCGGTTCCGGCCGAATCCCTTCAGGTTTTTGACCCGCACGCCCGTCGGATGCTTGCCGCGCAAATCTGCCAGCTGGCTGCCCAGCGAGGGCCCTGCGGCCTTCGCCTGGAATACGAAGGTGCGGCCCTCCCGGTCATGGACCAAGACCTCGCCTCCGTTGGCGGCGGTGCGCTTCAGCCGGGAAAAGTTGCGGACGAATTCGCGGGCGGTGGTGACGGTGGCCATGTCAGGCATCGTTGTCTGACAATGCACGCAAGTCAAGTGGCGGGGGCAGGGCGGGAGGCCAGAGGAGGTCAGGATGAGGTTGCCCTGATTTGACGGATACTGGCTTGGGCGAAATGAAACGAAAGCTGCCGGCGGACGTCGGGCGTAAAGCCCGACCCACAGTAAAGCAGGCTGGAGTCTCATCATTCGTGCCCATTCGCGTCCATTCGCGGGCAAAAATCCGACACGATTCGATACAACTCGATATCACTCGCACTCACTTGCACTCAGTCGCACTGAATCGCACTTACTCGCAATCAATCGCAATCAGCGGGTTTCCCAGACGCGGCGCGATCGGGTAAACTGCAGGGAAAGACCATGCAGACCGCGAACCGAAAGATGCACAGCAACAGTTTTGCCGCCCGGCTCACGGCAGTGCAGCGCGCTGAGCTCTTCGACGTGCTCCACGCCGGCCTTTCGTACACGGCTGCGGCCGGGAAGATCCACGACTGGATCGCGGCCAACGTGGCGGCCGGGCTCGACGTAGCCCAGGCCGGCCGCCGCATCCCGCGCACGAAGGACACAACGATCAGCAAGTGGTATCACGGCCAGGTCGCCCAGCGGCGCCACGAGGGGATGAAAGCCACCGAGATCGCGGCGCTCGATCGGGTCGACCTCGCCCGGGAGAAGCTCGAATTTGAACGGGAGAAGCTGGCCTACCAGCAGCGGCGCGACCGCGTGGTGGACGAGGCTCATGCCCTCCTGAAGGCCGCGAAACGGATGGAGCCGGCCAGGTTCCAGCGCATGGTCGATCTCGCCCTCGAGGAGATCCAAAAGATGAAACGCGGCGAAGCGTGAGGAGTGGGGACTGTCCGTAGTTTTTTACAGGAGGCCGCGGAGGGAACGGAGGAGGGGTGTGGTTTTACACGAAGGAAGCAAAGACCACAAAGACCGGTTTAGGCATGGGTTGGTGGCTTAGCTACCTTGGCGATCTTGGTGTAAAACTTCCGATCTGTTCTTAATCACGGATGGACACGGATGCTGATTTGGAGCACCGAGCCGAGGCGGAGGAATCTTCCGCATTCGTGACCATTCGCGTCCATTCGCGTCCATTCGCGGTTAAAAAAAGAAAGCCGGGCGACGGCACGTCTTGGCTCTTGACTGGGTGCAACCCCGTGGCCGTCAAATCAGGGCGAGCACAGCCGAAGCTTTCCTTTTGATGCCCACCTCACACCCCGCTGATCCGGCGTTTGCCCAGTTGCAGGAGATCGTCGCGCGCCTCATCGGGCAGGCGCGGCGGCCGCATCCGCTGGTGGTCACGGCCTACATGCCGGCGGCGTTTGGCGACACCTACCCGGCGCTCTACTTGCGCGACTTCACCTACATGGTCGAGTCGGCGCCGGAGTTCATCCCGGTGGAGCATGGGCGCGCCATCCTCGACCTCTTCGTCGCGCAGATGTCGCCGGAGGGCCTGTGCCCCGAGCGCATCGGCAACGATGGCACGGTGTTCTACGTCTGCCACGGCGGACGCCCGGCGGCGGATCCGCCGCTGTTTCTCCTGAAACTCTGCGCCGCGCATCTGCGGCAGGGCGGCGATCCGGCGTTTATCAAATCGCTCTTGCCGGCGCTGGCGCGCACCCTGGGCACCGCGCCGGTCGAGGCGGAAACGGGGTTGATCTGGATCGAACCCGCCGCGCCGCACACAGCCTATGGGTTTACCGACAGCATCGCGATCACGGGGCGGCATCTGTTTTGTTCGCTGCTGCGCTTGGAGGCCTGCGAAATCCTCGCGGACCTCTGCGGGCGCTTCGGGGCGGACGCTGCGCCCTGGCGGCGCGAGGCCGCGTTGATCCGGGCCAACCTCGGCCTGCTCTGGTCGCCGGAGCACGATCTCTTCCTCGCCGGCTCGCACGACGGCCGGCAGGCCGATGTCTGGGGCTCGGCGTATGCCTGCGCGATCGACGCGGTGGACGGTGCGCGGCGGGACAAGATCGCGGCCAGCCTGCTGGCGCGGCGCGAGCAGTATCTTTGGCGCGGGCAGGTGCGGCATCTGCTCCTCCCGGAGTTTTGGCCGCGCCTGATCGGGGCCGAGGAGTGGGCGGGGCCGGGCAAGTTTCAAAACGGCCCCTACTGGGGCACCGCCACGGGTTGGGTGGCCGAGGCGTTGGAACACGCCGAGCCCGGCCGCGGCCTGGCGCTGCTGCGCGAACTGGTCGCCGACTTCACGGCGCACGGCGTGTGGGAATGCATCGGGAAGGACGGCTACACGCGCGTCGCGGGCAACCTCTCCTCCGCCTGCCTGCCCTACGCCTCGTGGAAAAAACTCCAAGCGCAGTCGGCGAGGTGAAGCGGAGCCGGCATGGAGTCCGATCCATTTTAACCACGGATGGACACGAATGGACACGGATTACGGAACGATATTCGCAATCGGCTCCCCATTAGTGCCCATTCGTGTGCCTTCGTGGTTAACCAATCCGATCCGAAGGCTCGCGGCCGCAGCCGCCGAATCAGAGCATCTCAACTGACATCCGGTTTGGTCTCACGCCAGAGGCGGTCGGCGACGAAATAGGTGCACGAACCCGACCACGCGATGAGGATCAGGCCGTTGATCGCCTCGATGCCGGCCACGATGCGCAGCGAGCCGGTGGCATAGACGTCCCCGATGCCGGCGGTGGTGAACGTTTCGGCGGAAAGGGTGAAGTAGTCGATCGGCACAAAGCTGCGCACGCCGCTGAAGCCGCCGAGGTGCAGCGTATTTTCCCCCACGTAGTAGCCGGCGCTGTAGATGAGGATTTCCAGCAGGTGGGCCAGGATCATGCCAAAGACGATGATGAGCAGATTGGAATGCGCCTTCGGCGGCCGGCGCAGCAACCACGGCATGAGGGCGTTGATCACCCGAAAGTGCGTCAGCACGGTCGTGATGACGAGAAAGAGGACGAGCCCGATGGCGCGAAATACGGATGCTTCCACGGCCCAACGTATTTAATGCAGGACGGAGCCCGCCAGATAAATCAAGGCGGCCAGCCTTGGGGGGCGCGGCTGAGGTTGCCGCTGCGGCGGGTGACCCTAAGCCAGGCGCAAACCAATGCGGGCGGCGGACGATCCATTTAACCACGGATGGACACGAATGGACACGGATTACGGAGCGATATTCGCAATCGGCTCCCCATTCGTGCCCATTCGTGTCCATTCGTGGTTAAAAATCCGTATCGGTGGTGGCATGGCTGGGGCAGAGCGCGCAGGCCTGCCCGATAAAAAGAAAAAAGGGGCGGTTAGGGATAACCGCCCCTGACGCAGACGAGGATTTGCTACTGAAAGCTTAGGCCTTGGCGCTCACGCGCGTCGCGCGGCGACGCCAGACGGCGAGGCCAAGGGTGGCCGCGCCGAACAGGGCCGCGTAGGTCGCGGGCTCCGGCACCGGCGTGAGCGACTCAAACGAAAACAGGTCCGAAGTCGTCGAGTAAAAATCGAACGAGGCCGTGCTGGCGTCACCATAGATGAGCGCCAGCGAATAGCCGCCGCCACCCAGGTCGGTCAGACGATAAGAATCGGTGTGGAACGTGACGTGGCCGCCCTCGATGGAGATGGCGTAAAGCCCGGGAGTCCCGTCGGTGCCGGGCGAGCCGTCGTTACCGGGCGAACCGTCACCGCCATTGAAGCCCATCAGGCCATCGCCCTCATCGCCGAAGCCAAAGGTGCCGCCGGTACCGCGGCTGCCGCCCGCGCCAGCCGAACCGCCAAAGCCGGCCGAGCCACCACCGCCGGCCAGAAAGGTGCCGCCCCAAATATGGACATCACCGCCGAGCACCTGGAGGGCGACGCCGCCGTTGCCGCCATTGCCGCCCTGGCCGCCATCGCCGCCCGTGCCACCGGTACCGCCATCGCCGCCATTGCCGCCATAGGGGCTGTTATAGGCACCGGCACCACCATTGCCGCCATTGCCGCCATCACCGCCCTGGCCGCCATCGCCGCCATTGCCACCCTGACCGCCGAAAATGTGGGCGCCGGCCACGAAATTAACCGTGCCGCCATTGACCAGATAGCCGGGCGATCCAGTGCCGCCGTCGCCACCGGTCCCACCGTTGGTGCCATCCTCGCCATTGTCGCCGGCGCCACCATTGGGGAACACTAGGTCACCCGCGGAGCCGTCGTTGCCGGCTGAGCCGAAGAAGCCGGTATTACCGACGTCGCCTTGGGTGCCTTGGTTGCCAAAAACCGTGGTACTAACCGTGGTCGGAGGGAGGTCGGCTCGACTCGAGGAGCAGGCGAAACTGAGGGTGAGGAGGGCGGAGAGCAGGATACGATTGGGTGTCATAGCGTGGTGCGTATAATGAATATGCATTACATCTGACTACAATAAAAAATTCCACAAATGTCTTTAATACAGGCAATTTGCGAATGAGTGGGTGTATCCAGGGAGCAATTTATGTGCAACGTCGGTGACTGGGGGTGGCTGTATCGAGCAGGGAGGGAAGCATCGCCGAACGTTGAACTTCGAACGTTGAACTCGGAGATCTGAATGCTGATGGCTTAAAGCTTACCGCTTACGGCTTATCGCTGAGCCGCCGACGGCGGCGCACGAGCATCGCGCCGGCCAGGGTGGCGGTGCCGGCGAGCAAGGCGTAGGTCGCGGGCTCGGGGACGGGCACGGTGGGGGGGCAGCGCGGTCGCGTTGAACTGGATGTTATCCAGCTCGAGGCTGCCGCCCCCTCGCATATTTGTCACCGTCCCGAAGGTGTAGCGCAGGACGAACTCCGCCACATCGTCGGCGGCCGGGATGGCCGACAGGGTCCGCAGGGTCGCCGCGCTCCCCGGCGGGGTGGCTGCGCCGAGACTGGTAAAGGTCGATCCGCCGTCCGTGCTGTAGGACCACTCGGCTGGGTAAAGGGCGCTGTTGAGGCGCTTGTCCGCGAAAGTGATCACGAGATCCTCGTACCCGGTCATCGAAAGGGCGAAGGTGATGGACTTGCCCGACATGCTGTTGAGGGTGCTTTCCTGGACGGCGAACGCGGTGCCGGCGGACGTATCCGTCGAAAACCCGGAGCCGGCATTCACGGTCAGGCCGCCGGGCGTCCGTTTTTCCGTGCTGGTGAAAAGCGAGGAGCCATGGGTGCGTCGACATAGATGCCTGCGGTGCCGGCCTGGGTGCCGAAGTTGGCCGCAAAGGCCGAGGGCAGGGGCGTGGTGGCCGCGGAGGTGCCCCCATTCGTCGTCGTGGTGAAATCCCAACCCGCCAGCAGCGTGGTCTGGGCGCGGACCTGAGCCAGGCTCGCGCCGAGCAGGGCCAGCGTTAAAACGAGTCCACGGAGCCCACGGAAGGAAACGGTCATCGCACGATGACGGATACATGAGCCGAATAGTCGATCATAACTTGCGTTTTCTTGGCTGGTTAATCACGGGCGGAGACTGGCTTGGACAGAATGGACGGAATGCACGGAATCGGAGCGGAGGATTTCGGTCTGAACTTCAAACTCCGAACGCCGAACTTCTCCTTCGACAAGCTCAGGACCCCGAGCCCGGCCGAGGGGGAACGTTGAAATCGGAAGCTGAGGGCTGGCCGTTGACGAAAGATTTAGACTGTCCGTGAAGCGATAAATGCAGACGCTCGGGTCATGAGCACACCGTCTGATCATTACGCGATCCTCGAACTCAACCACGTGGCGCTCGATGTGAGCGACGTCGCGGCGAGCGTGCGTTTTTATCGCGACGGGCTGGGGTTGCCGGAGCTGCCGCGGCCGGACTTTGGTTTTCCGGGGGCGTGGCTGCGGATCGGGGTGCGACAGGAGCTGCACCTGATCGGCGACCGCGCGCGGCCGGTGGGGGAGCGGGCGGGGCACTTCGCGATGCAGGTGGCCGACATCGACGCGGCGGCGGCGCGGCTGAGAGGGAAGGGCATCGCGTTTCGCGGGCCGAAGGCGCGGCCGGACGGGGCGATACAGATTTTTACCGCTGATCCCGATGGGAATGTGATCGAGCTGTGCGGGAATCTGCCGGGGTGAGGCGGGGGTTACACGAATTGCACGAAGAAATCACGAAGGCCGATCCGTTTAACCGCAGATCGACACGGATGCGATCCGGGGGATTCTTACACGAAGGACGCAAAGATCGCGAAGGCCGGAGGGGCGGCTTCGCGATCTTGGCGAACTTGGTGTAAAATTATTGGATACGAGCTTTACCCGCGGGAGGGCTCGGCCATCTCGGCGCGGGCCTTGCGGGAGAGCTCGGCGAGGTGGCCGTCGTTGGCCATCACCTGCTCGAGGTGGCGGCGGCGCTCGGGGCTGGCGGTCTGGATCATGGTGTCGCCATAGGCGCGCTCGACCCAGAAGCGGGAGAAGCCCTTGAGGTAGTCCTGCAGCTCGGAAACCTGCGCGTCGGGGTAGCGCTGGCAGCAGTTCATCGTGAACATGCGGCGCCAGCCGTTGCCGCCGAAGGAGGCGTGCTTGAGGTTGTGGTTGAAGACGAGGACGTCGCCGGGCTTGGTCTCGAGCGCCACGGCGGGGACGTCGCGGCCGGCCATGCCCCAGGTCTTGTCGCACGCATAGATCTGCTCATTGGCGAGTTCGCTAAAACCTTCGCCGATGCGGTGGGTGCCGGGGATGACGCGGAGGCAGCCGGTGTCGCGGGTGAGGGGGTCGAGGTAGAAGGCGAACTTGATGTGCTTCACCTGCGGGTGCCAGCCGTCCGAGTGCCAGCTGGTGTCGCCGGCGTAGTAGTTGCCATCGCTGCCCATGTAGTTGAAGTCGTCGCCGACGAGGTCGCGGGCGATGCCCTTGATGCGGGGGTCGTCGATCAGGCTGGAGAGGACGGGGTTCAAGTCGGCGAACTGGACGATGCAGGAGCGCTTCTTGCCGTCGTGCTTGAGGCCGGCGTGGCCGCCGCCGTGCGAGACGAAGACCTTCTCGAAATTGGCGATGATGTCATCGATGCGGTCGTTGAGCAGGCCGGGGAAGGCCAGGAAGCCGAACGTATTGAACGACGTGAGCTGTTGGGGCGTGAGGAACGAGGTCATGGGTAAATGGGCTGAGGGTTTGCAGTGCGGGGGAAACAGTAACGCGTCGGAGTAGGGCTGGCGGGATACGCAGGTCAATGGGGGATGCGATGAATGATATGATTGCAGATGAACAATCAGGCGAGTTGGCGGGCAATTTCCAGAGGGAAACAGGCGGCGTATCCGGTTTTTCGCGTCGATTTTTTCGGAGTTTCCGGAGTGGATGCGCGGTGATGACGACGAAGGTAGCGACGGTCGTCCCGACCGCCACAGCGTGAGGGGTGGCGGTCGGGACGACCGTCGCTACCTTGATTAAGCCGCCACGGGCTTGCCGCCCTGCGGATCGAGGAGGCGGCCGGCGGTTTTCGAAGCGATGAGCATGATCACGGCGGCGGTGGCGATGAGGCCGGCGTGCATGAGCCAGAAGTTTACGCCGCTCATCGTCTCAACGTAGCCGCCGAGCTTGCCGACCAAGTAGCTGCAGGCGGACAAGTGCAGGTAATATATCCCCATGATGAGGCCGGCGACGGCCTTGGGTGACACGCGCACGTACATCGCGAGACCGACGGGGAAGACATTGGCGAAGCCGATGCTGTTTAACACCTCGAAGCCGAGCACCCAGCCGAACCCCGCCTTTGCACCGCCGGCGGAAGCGTGCGCGGCGCCGGCGAGGCAGACCTGACCGAGCGCGCTGAGAAAGAGGCCGAGGGTGATCTTGGTGACCTCGTTGGGCTCCTTGTGATGTTTTATCCAGTACCGCCAGAAGGAGACGACGCCGAGCAGGGCCGACACGCTGACGGCGGCGTCGATCCCCACGAGCCAGGTTGTCGGTATGGTCCAGCCGAAGAAAACCAAGCTGACATGATCGGGTACCCACAGCATGTAGGCGTTGAAAATCTCCTGGTTGCCGACGGCGCCGATGGCGAGCACGGGCAGGAGAAGCAGGAGGACGCAGATGGATTTCCACTCGGCACCGGTGAGGGGCGTTTTTTCCGCGGCGCCCCGGGGAACAGGTTGCGAGGCGGGGAGATGTTTCCGGCCGGCGAGGTAGATGATGAGGCCAAATACCATGCCGACGCCGGCGGCGCCAAAGCCCCAGTGCCAGGCGACCTTCTCGCCTAGCGTACCGGTGACAAACGGCGAGATGATGACGGCGGCGTTGATAAAGAGATAGTAGATCTGGAAAGCGTCGGCGCGTCGGAGGTCGGAAGGCGCGTAGAGTTCGCCGACCTGACTGGCCAGGTTGCCCTTGAAGCACCCCACGCCGATGAGGAGACAGAAGATGGCGGCCAAGAATGACACGTCGAAGGCCATCAGGAAGTGCCCGACGGTCATCAGGAGCGCCCCAAGAATAATGGTTTTGGTGCGACCGAGCCAGTGATCGGCGATGAACCCGCCTAGGATGGGTGTCAGATAGACTGAACCAGTATAGAAACCGACGATGGCCGAGGAGAGGGCCACGACGGACATGGTTTCGCCGCCGTTTTGATATTTCTCGAGCAGTTCGCGAAACCAACCGAAGCCGGCGATTTTTTCCACATGGCCGGGGAGCAGGAGTTGTTTCGTCATGTAGAGCGCAAGCAGCGTCTGCATGCCGTAATATGAGAAGCGCTCCCACGCCTCGGCGAAGGCGATGTAGCCGAGGCCCTTGGGGTGGCCGAGAAAAGCGCGGTCGTTGGGGTTGAGGTCCGGGGCCGGGGGGACGGGTGTCGTGCTCAAGCCCGCAGGCTCGGGGAAACGCGAGCTGAAGGCAAGGGCTGCGAACCGTAGTACAATCGGAAGGGGTCAGGCCTCTAGTTATTGCATTTTTAAGTTGAGGAGCGGGGCGGGCGGGATGTGATCGCGGCATGGCACGCAAACCCCGGATCCAGTTCGCTGGCGCGCATTATCACGTGATCAACCGCGGCAACTACCGGAGCGATCTTTTCGAGACGGCGGGAGCGGCGGCGGCGTTTGAGCAGTGCCTCTTTGAAGTGTGTGAGCAGGCGGGGTGGCGGCTGCACGCATTCAGCCTGATGCGAAACCACTTCCACCTCGCGCTGGAGACGCCGCGCGGAAACTTGGTGGAGGGCATGCACTGGTTGCAGAGCACCTTCGCCGTGCGGTTCAACAAATTCCGCAGCGAGCGCGGCCACCTCTTTCAAGGACGCTACCAGGCGATCCTCGTGGAGCCGGGCCCGCGTTTTGCGCAGGTTGTCAGCTACGTGCACCTCAACCCGGTGCGCGCGGGTATCGTGCCGATCGGGCAGCTGGCGCAGTTTCGTTGGAGCAGCTACCGGCGTTTCCTGAAAGGGGATCGGCCGCCCTCTCTCGTGTGCGACCGCTGGCTCGCTGACGTGGACGAACTCACGGACACCCCGGAGGGCTGGCAACGCTACCAGACTTATCTGGCTTGGCTCGCGGCCGACGAGGGCGAGCAGAAGAAATTGAAATTTGAAGAGCTTTCCCATGGCTGGGCGATCGGCAGCGACGAATGGCGCAAAGCCCTGGCCAAGGCGCACGCGGCTGAGTTGGCGGCGCAAAAACCCGCCGGCCGCGACATTGGTGAGCTGAAGGAGGCCGTGTGGGCGCGGGCGCTCGCCGAGCTGCTTCAACGCGAAGGCAAAACGCAGGCGGAGGCCGCTGCTGACTGGTACAGCGCCGAATGGAAGATCAAGCTAGCCATTGAGTTAAGAAAGACCACCACGGCGACCAATGCTTGGATCGCCCGGGAGCTCAGCATGGGTTCCTCGGGAAGTTCAGTGAGCGTGTACGTAAGCCGTTGGAAGGCGAATAAGCCCAAAATGCAATAACTAGAGGCCTGACCCCTTCGTCTAGGGTGTATTAGCTACCGGAAATCCGGTAGTCGCCGGTGTGGACGCGCGCGAAAAGGTTGTGAGGCTGGTGCCGTCTCAAGTCATTCCGTTCTGCGTGATGAGTTCGGTCCTCAGTCCAATCGCGTGTCGTATCTGCTAGGTAGCGTCGCGTGGTGGCGTTTGCGCAGGGCGGGGTGACTTGGGATTTTTTATTGTCCGGCCGGTGTTGTATCTTTGGGTGGATACGAAAGTCGGGCGGCCGATGGGGCAAAGATCCGTCCCGCCGTGACAATCCGGCGGCGCCGCGAACGCGCGCTTGCGGTGCGCGGGCGGAGGCCCACTGTGGTGTGTTGCCATGAAAACCAAGGTCTTTGTTGACGGTCAGGAAGGCACCACCGGCCTCCAGATCCACGAGCGGCTCGCGCAGCGGGCCGATGTGGAACTGATCACCATTGATCCGGCGTTGCGCAAGGACGCGGCGGCCCGGGCGGCCTGTCTCAACGCCGCGGACGTGGTTTTTCTCTGCCTGCCCGATGCCGCGGCCAAGGAGTCGGCGGCGCTCGTGACCAATCCCAAGACGCTCGTGATCGACGCGAGCACGGCGCACCGGACCGATCCGGCCTGGGCGTTCGGTTTGCCGGAGCTGGGGGCGGACTACCGGACGAAGATCAAGGGCGGTAAACGCATCGCCAATCCCGGGTGTCATTCCACGGCTTTCCTGCTGGCGGCGCGGCCGCTCGTGCGGGCCGGGCTGATTGCGGCGGATTTCCCTTTTTGCTGCACGTCGCTCACCGGCTACAGCGGCGGCGGCAAGAAGATGATCGCGTCCTACGAGGTGAATCCGCCCGCGACGCTGAAGAGCCCGCGGCCTTACGCCCTCGGCCTGACGCACAAGCACCTGCCCGAAATGCGGGTGCACGCGGGGCTGGCGGCGGATCCGGTCTTCGTCCCTGTGGTGGGCCCGTATTACAAGGGCCTGGCCGTGATCGTGCCGCTGCCGCTCGCGCGGCTGCCGGGCGGTCTGACGCCGGAGAAAGTGCACGCGACGCTGGCGCAGGCCTACGCAGGCGAGAAATTCATCCGGGTGCTCGGGCTCGGCGATCCGGCCGCGCTCGACGAGGGCAGCTTCGATGTGCAGGCGTGCAACGACACGAACCGGGCGGACATCGCGGTCTTTGGCCGCGCGGAGCAGGTCGTGGTGATGGTGCGGCTCGACAACCTCGGCAAGGGCGCCTCGGGCGCGGCCATCCAGTCGATGAACCTGCACCTCGGCCTCGACGAGGCGACGGGGCTGAGGGTCGAGTAATAATTTACTGAATACGTCTGCGGTCAGCTCGTCAGCCGGTAGATGCGCTGGGCGTTGGTCACGCCGAGCTGGAGTTTTTCCGCGGTGCTGAAGGACCCGAATAGCTCGGCGGTAGCCTCCAGCCAGGCCGGGAGGTCGGGGGAAACCGGCCAGTCGCTGCCCCACAGCAGGCGTGAAACCCCGAAGCTCGCGCAGCAGTGCTCCACGAAAGGGCGGAGCTGGGGCACGAGTGGCCGCGCGGGATCGGCGCAGCCGGGGAGGCCGGAAATCTTGCAGACGACATTGGGCAGCTCCGCGAGCTGGCGGATGTAGCCGCGCCACGGGTCGAGTTCGCCCCGCGCGATGGCGGGTACGCCGCAGTGGTCGAGGATGAACTGGGTTTCCGGACAACGCCGCACGAGCGTGATGACGTTCGGCAGCTGACGGGGCCGGAGGCAGAGGTCGAAGGTCAGTCCGTGCGCCGGGAGTCGGCGGAGATTTTCGGCGAGGAGCGGAGCCAGGGAAAAGTCATCCGGCATCGTGTGCAGGACACGACGCAAGCCGCGGATACGCGGGTTGGCCGCGAGCCGGGCAAGCTGCGCGGGAAAATCCGGCGACTCGGGCCGCGCGCCGGCGATCACCGCGATGAGCGGCAGCGGGCCGGTTTCTGTTTCGACCAGCGCGGAGAAATAAGCCGCCTCATTTTCCTGCTGGGCCGCCGGCACATCGGCCTCCATGAAGACCGCGGCTTGCACGTGGGCGGCGTGCGGCGCGCGGCTGGCCGCAGCGCGATAGGCGGCGAGGGGGAAGGGGCCTTGGAGCGCGGGGACGCCCGCGCACCACTCGTAGGCAAAGCGCTCCGGGTGGAGCAGGTGGACATGCGTGTCGATGAGTTGCATGGGGTGGCGGTGGGAAAAACAAGGAGTCGCCGCGGGGAAAAATGTATGCAGGCTTTTCTCCTGCCCGCGCCATGAAAATCAAATCCGCCGAATTTACGATCAGTGCTCCCGACCTGCGTGCCTGCCCGGCGTGGCCGCACCCGGAGTTCGCGCTGATCGGCCGCTCCAACGTCGGCAAGTCCTCCCTGATCAACCTGCTCACCGAGCGGCGCGATCTGGCGAAGGTCTCCGACCTGCCCGGCAAGACGAAGCTCATCAATTTCTTCCTCGTGAACGGCGACTGGCGCCTCGTGGACCTCCCCGGTTACGGCTATGC
The DNA here is from genome assembly GCA_018239845.1 of Verrucomicrobiota bacterium. GTDB lineage: Bacteria > Verrucomicrobiota > Verrucomicrobiia > Opitutales > Opitutaceae > CAIRCN01. The sequence continues at coordinate 61,993 of JAFEGO010000041.1, read as the reverse complement.
GGCAGGCGGGCAGCGGCAGCGCGCGGAGTTCAACGAGGCGGTCGCCGGTTTTCTCACGGGCCGGCCCAACCTCCGCCATGTGTTCGTGCTGATCGACTCGCGGTTGCCGCCGCAGGCGATCGACCTCGAGTTCCTGCGCTGGCTGGAAGGCGTGCGCGTGCCGTACGCTCTCATTTTCACCAAGACCGACAAGCAGTCCGCGGCGCAGACGCAGACCGCGATCCGCACCTTTCTCGGAGCGGTGGGGGCGTGGCGCAGCCTCCCGCCGGACGTACTTGCGTGCTCGGCCAAGACCAAGGCCGGTCGCATGGACGTGCTGGCCTACATTGGGAAAAAATTGTAAAAACCCTGTCAAAGGCCGGTGGGGCTGGGGGATTTCTCGGCAGCAACCGGGAAACGGTGCGCAGAGCCGAAAACCGGCCTAGTTTTGCTGGGCGAGCGCGGGGCCTTGTGCTCTATTGCGGCTACCTCCCCGTCCAGCCGAATGATCCGCATTTACGACTCATTGGTCGCGCGTCTCGACGCGGTCTATGCCGACCGCACCTACTTTATCCGGCTGAAGGCGCGGCTGTTGACGATCTTCGCGATCCTGATCCTCGTCTGGCTGCCGTTTAACATTGTAAAAATAATCTGGGTGCAGCCGCCGTACCTGATGTGGCGGCTGGCCATGAATGTCGGCATCGGCGCGGCCCATCTGTGGGCCTTGGTCCAGATCTTCAAGGGACGGCTGGAGCTGGCGGGCAACAGCCTGGCGCTCGCGCTCGCGCTGCCGGCCAACGCCCTGATCATCCTGGCGCCCTCGTACCTCGAGCCCGTGGGCTCGGCGCTGCAGGTGTTCATCTTCGACATCGTGTTCTTGCTGCTGACGGTGCTCTTCGCCTCGCGGTGGGTCGCGCTCGCGATCCTCGGGCTGATGGTGGGCTGCATCGGCTGGCTGTTCTGGCATACGCTGTACCGCGTGCGCATCGACGGCACGCTGGAGTTCGCGGCCGACACGCTGATGCGCGACGGCGTGATGACGCTCCTGTTTGTCTTCGCGCTCGGCATGATCCTGACGCGGATGATCGAGGCGGCCAACCGCCACAGCGACAACGCGCTGAAGGAATCGCGCGCGGTGAACGAGAACCTCGAGGCGCTCGTCGCCGAGCGCACCAACGCGCTCGCGGCGGCGACGCGCGCGGCGCAGGAGTCCTCGCGGGCCAAGGGCGAGTTCCTCGCCAACATGAGCCACGAGATCCGCACGCCGCTCAACGGCATCATCGCCTCGTCGGACCTGCTGCGCCAGCGGCGCGACCTGCCGGTGATCGCGGCGGAGCACGTGCGCATCATCGCGGAGTCGGGCGACCTGCTGCTGCGGCTGCTCGGCGACATCCTCGACCTCTCGAAGATCGAGGCCGGGCAGCTCGTGCTGGAGCAGCACCCGTTTGAGATCTCCTCGATGGTGGCCGACACGGCCACGCTGCTCTCCTCCCGCGCGGCGGAGGGCCGCGTGCAGCTCGACGTGCGCCTCGCGCCCGGCCTGCCGAGCCACGTCGCGGGCGACAGCTACCGCCTCCGGCAGGTGCTGCTCAACCTCACGGCCAACGCCATCAAGTTCACGCCCGTCGGCGGCCGCGTGCAGGTGACGGTGAGCTCGCCCGACGAGCAGGCCGACCCCGTGCCGCTGCGCTTCGAGGTGCGCGACAACGGCATCGGCATGGACGAGGCGACGGTGGCGCGGATTTTCGAGCGTTTCACCCAGGCGGACTCCTCGACCACGCGGCGCTACGGCGGCAGCGGCCTCGGCCTCTCGATCAGCGCGCAGCTCGTGGGCTTGATGCACGGCAAGCTCGAGGTGGAGAGCGCGCCCGGCCACGGCTCGGCGTTTTTCTTCACGCTCACCCTGCCGCGCGTGGCCCGGCCGACGATCGATGCGCCGGCGACGCAGACGATCAAGGCCGACCTCGGCCTGCGCGTGCTCGTGGTGGAGGACAACGCCGTGAACCGCAGCATCCTCTCGGCCCAGCTCAACCAGCTCGGCTGCCAGCACAGCATGGCCAACGACGGCGCGGAGGCGCTTGCGGCGCTGGCCGGCGGGCTGGCCCCCGACGTGATCCTGATGGATTGCCACATGCCCAACCTCGACGGCTGGGCCGCCACGCGGCAGCTCCGCACATGGACCGCTGAAGCCGAGCCGGTGAAACAGCAGGCCGCCACGATCCCCGTGATCGCGCTGACCGCCGCCGCGCTGCCCGAGGAGCGGCGCCGCTGCATCGAGGCGGGCATGAACGAATTTGTCGCCAAGCCTGTGCGCCTCGCCGAGCTGCTCGCGATGCTCCGCCGCATCACCCCGCGCGCGCGGTGATACAGGGCTGGCGCCTTCGGCTTAAGCCGAAGGTGCAGCTGACGGTTGTTTGCATCACAAGGGGATGATGGCGGACGCGTTCCGCCTTGCTCACCGGCGGACGGTGGTTCCAGCATTTGGCCGGGCGACTTCCTTCCGCCGTCCGCTTCACGATGACGTTGCTTCGAAAAATCCTCTTGGCCGGCTGCGGCGTGGCGGCGCTCGTCGCGGGCGCCGTGATCTACCGCGGCAACGGCCGGATCGCGCGGCTGGAGACGACCAACGCCGCGCTCAGCCAGACCTCGCGCCGCGTGCTCACCGCCAACCAGGAGATGGATGCTGCGGCGGAGGCGCTGAAGGTTTACCTGCTCGACGTGCAGACTCGCACCGCGACTCCCGCCAGTTACGACAAGTGGAGCCGGCAGCAGGTGCAGATCCGCGCGCAGGTGGCGGCGCTCCGGCAAAAAATCGCCGGCCTCGACGCGCTGGCCAACGATCCTGAGACCGCCAACCCGGCGCTCGCCGGCGCGCTCGATCCGCTGCGGACCCTCGCGGGGACCCTCGAACAACGCTGGTTTGCCTACGATGAACAGGGCTCGGGCCTCACGCCGCACTCGCGGCAGTACGCGGTCAATACGCTGCTGCCGCTCGTGACGACGGAGATCCGCCCCGCCATCACGGCCCTGCGCGGCGTGCACCAGAGCGAGTGGAGCGACCGGATCGCGGCCACCGCTGCGGAGGAAGCCGCGGTGCGCCACCGGCGGCTGCTCGCCGGCGTGAGCCTCGGCCTGCTCGGCTGCGTGGCGGCCGGCGTGCTGTTGCTGCCGGGCGGCAAGGGTAAGAGCCTGCCGCGCTACCGCCCGCGCCCGCCGGCGATCCCGTTGCCCGTGCTGCCGGCGGAGCCCGCGCCGACCCCTGAGCCCGAGCCGGCGCCGCGCGTCATGGTGGATTACCGGCAGCTCGCGGTGAGCCTACCCGCCCATCTGCAAAAAATCCTGCTCGTGGAAGAGTCGCCCAGCCTGCGCGAAATGCTCACGCTGCTGACCTCCACGGGTGACAACACCGTGGTCGCCTGCGCCTCCGGGCCGGAGGCCCTCGCGGCGGTCAACGCGATCCGCTTCGACCTGATCGTGCTCAACCAGCAGATGGCCGGCATGAGCAGCCTCGAGGTGCTGACCGAGGCACGCCAGGTGTTGCCGAAGCTCAAGGCGATCTTCGTGACCGACACGCCGGATGAGGATACCCGCGAGCGACTCGGCGCGCACGGCGTGGCCGCGGTGTTTTCCAAGCGTCCCGATCCGCGCGAGCTGCGCTCGGCGATCTCGGTCGCCCTCACCGGCACGGCGATCCCGTTTTCCACGGTCAGTGAACTCGACCGCGCGGAAAAACTCGCGGAGGCCAGGGCCGCTCGCGAACAGGGCCTTTCCGACGGGCTCCCTCCGGTCGAGCCGGCTGAGCCGGTCGTGCCTGCGGCGCCGCCGGTGCGGCCCGTGCGGCGTGTCCCCGCGCCGGAACCCATGCCCGAGCCGGTCGTACCGCCCGCTCCGGTGGAAGTGGCCCGGGTGCCGGAGCCGGTGGCCCCGCCGCCACCGCCGGTGGAATCGGCTCCGCCGATCCCGGCGCCGTTGCCGGAGATTGTGAGCACGACCAGCGATGCCGGCGAGACGACGAGTCCCCCGGGCGAGCTGCGGAAGCGCGTCAAGCTCAAGCGCCGCGTGCAGGAAGAGCCCAAGGACCCGCCAGCGGAGGGCTGAGCCGTCTAAGGCCAGCCGTGCGTTGACGCCTGCGCGATTCCCGGGCCCGATGCGGGCTGATGGCGCGCATCGATCCCAACAATCCAAGCCCGCGTTGCGCGGCCTGCCGGCAGCCGCCGCGCTGGTGCATCTGCGCGGGCTTAACCACCCTCGCGTGCCCCCTGCGCATCGACGTGCTCATGCACCGCAACGAACGCTGGCGGCCGAGCAGCACGGGCCGGCTGATCAAGCGCGTGTTTCCGGACTCCGGCCAGCATTTCACGCCGGAGAACGGCCGGCTCGAAGCCGATGCCATCCGCGCGCCCGGCCGCGAGCTGCTTGTGCTGCACCCGGCAGGCGAGGCGCTGTCGCCCGGGCTGGATCCCGCCACCTTGCAGGTGCTGCTGCTCGACGGCTCTTGGAGCGAGGCGACGCACCTGCGGCGCGAGGTGAGCGGCTGGGGGCGGCTCGTGAGCCTGCCGATGACGGGCGAGAGCCGCTACTGGCTGCGCACGCAGCAGGAGGCGGACGGACGCTTTTCGACGGTGGAGGCGCTGATGTTTCTCCTCGCGGCCCTCGGGCTGGAGGCAGAGCACAAGGAGCTGAACCTGCAGTTCGAGCTGCTCGTCTATGCCGGGTTGCGCGCCCGCGGGCGGAAGGAGCTGGCGGAGAAATTCCTGGAGACCTCGCCGATCCGCGGGACCCACGCGGATCTGATCGCGCAGCTTAATGTATCACGCCCCCGGTGACGCGATCACGGCTTGAGTCGCAGGCCGTAGAGATGGCTCTCGGGGCCCGTCTCGGTCAGGCGCAGGGTGCGCTCGTAGGTGAAGCCGAGTTTTTTCAACAGGGCCTGTGAGCGAAGGTTGTCGGGTGAGGTGATGGCCACGAGGCGCGCGAGGGCCGCCGTGTCACGGGCATAGGCCACCGAAGCCGCGGCGGCTTCGTGCGCATAGCCCTGGCCGCAGAACTCCGGGAGCAGCGCGAAGCCGAGGTCCACGTCGGGCAGGGTGTCGCGGCGGATGAGGCCGCAGATGCCGATGGGCGCGCCGGTGGCCTTGAGCTCGGCGAGCCAGAGGCCGAATCCGCAGCGCGCGTACATGGTGACCGGGCCGTTGACGATGTAGGCGCGGGCGTCGTCGGGGGTGCGGATGCCGCGGTCGCCGATGAAGCGGAGCCACGCGGGGTCGTTGACGAGGCGGATGATGAACGGGGCGTCGCCGGCGTGGAGTTCGCGCAGAACGAGGCGCGGGGTGGCGAGGACGGGCATGGGACGAGCAGGGCAGGGCGGGGCGCGGCTGGCAACCGTTGGCGGAGGGGTGTCTGACGGAAATGTCAGGCGGCGGGATCGCCCCGGACGAGCGGGAGGCCTGAACAGCGGCTGCAACCGGGGCTTGCAGCAGGGCGGGCTGCTTCAACGATGAGCGCATCCCTCCAGCGATGAATGAGCAACCCCATCCGGCTGACCGCCGGCCGACCCCGCCGTGGAGCTGGCGCTGGGATCTCCCTGCGCTGGTCTCGCTGGGGCTGCTGGTCGGTTGGCTGCTGGCGGAGTCCTGGCGGCGCTGGCCGTCAGCACTGGTCGATTTCGGCGGGCAGGTTTACCTGCCGTGGCGGCTGACGGAAGGCGCGGTGTTTGGCCGCGAGCTCGACCTGCCTTACGGGCCGCTGTCGGGTTATATCAACGCTGCGATCTTCCGCGTCTGGGGCCCGGGGATCATGCACCTCGTCTATGCGAACCTGGCGTTTTACGCGGCGCTGCTGGGGCTGAGCTACGCGGTGCTGCGCGAGGGGTGGGGACGGCTGGGGGCGTGGGCGGGAAGCGCGGTGTTTGTCGCGGTGTTTTCATTTTCCCAGCTCACCGTGGGCGGCAACTACAACTACGCGACGCCCTACGCGCACGAGGCGACGCACGGGCTGCTGGCCTGCGTGGCGCTGGTCTATGTCATGCTCCGCTGGCGCCGGCGTCAATCGGTCGGCCTCGCGGCGGCGGCCGGCCTGTTGCTCGGGCTCACGGCGGTGCTGAAGATCGAGTGCCTCGTGGCGGCCGCGCTGGTGGCGGCGGCCGGCATGCTCGTGCGCTGGGGTGCACGCCAGCACACCACCTGGCGCGAGGCCGCGGCCTTCGGCCTGGGGGCGGTGCTGCCGATGGCGGCGTTTGCGGTTTATTTTTCGTTTTACCTGGCGTGGGACGACGCGCTGGCGACGGCGGCGCAGGCCGTGGCGAACGTGGTCTTCGAATCGCGTTTCCTCGAGGAGCGGGTGCAGCTGCAGTTCTCGGGCTTCGACGCGCCGTGGCTGCACCTTCGGCAGCATGCGGTCGCGACCGGGGTGACGGTCCTGGTCATCGGGGCGGTCCTGGCGGCGGCGCGGCTGGCGGGGCGCGAGATCCGCCTGCGGCAGGGCTGGACCTGGCTGGGTTGGGTGGGCGCGATTTTCCTGGCGGGGCTCGCGGGCTTGCTCGGCTGGCTGTCGGCCGCCTGGGAGCAGGGCCCGGGATTTGCACTGCTGGGCCTGACGGCGATTGCGACGGCCGCGGCGGTCCGGGACTGGTTCGTGGCGCGACGGGAAGGTTTGGATACCGCGGCGGCGGAGGCGCGGTGGTTGTTTGGCGTGCTGGGCATGGCGATGATGCTGCGCATGCTGTTGAACGGCCGGGTGGCCCACTATGGATTTTACCAGGCGGCGGTCGCGGCGATGGTGGTGGTTGCGGGCTTCGCGGCGGACTGGCCGCGGCGCTTCAGCCGGCACGGTCCGACGCAGGGCATCGCGGCCTTCGCGCTGCTGGCGCTGGTCGCGGGGTGGGCGGGACGGATCACCGCCACCTCGCTCATGGTGCTCAACGCGCGCACGTTTCCGGTGGGCGAGGGGGCCGACCGCATGCTGTATTTCCAGCCCGATGTGCGGGTGGCGGCGGCGGTGACGAAGGCAACCATTCAGTTCACCGAGGGCCGCATCGGCCCGAAGGACAAGCTGCTCATCCTGCCCTACGGCATCATGATCAATTACCTCAGCCGCCGGGAGGCGCCGCCGGGGCCGACGCAGTACTTCGCCGGTCCATTGGCGGAGGGCGCTGAGGCGGAGCTCGTGGGGCAGTTGAAACAGCAGCCTCCGGAGTGGGTCGCGGTGATCGACGTCAATCTCAGCGAGCACGGCCTGCCGGCCTTTGGCACGGGCGTGGGCAACGGCGAGCTGCTCATGCGCTGGGTGAAGGCTGACTACAAGCTGGAGACCGAGATCGGGCCGAGGTTCCCGACGCCTTCGCGGCTCAAGGTGCATTTTTACCGGCGCATCCGTCCGCTCCCGGCGGCGGGCGCAAAGTAGGTGCGTTACGCGGGATACGCTTGAGCCCGGCAGGGCGGTGGGGAAATTTTATCCGTGCTTGAAGCTGGCAACGAAAATAACGCGGCACGCCGCGAAACCCCGGCGGTTCACGATGGCCGCCAATCCGCCATGATCGGCGCAGGCCCCGGCGGGGCGGTGGCCGGGCCTTGGTGGCGGCGGCATGGCGCCGAGGCGCTGGCCATCGCGGGGCTCGCGGCCCTTGCGGCGGCTCTGCTCGCGGTGTCATGGCGCAAGTGGCCGGACGCGGTGATCGATTTCGGGCGCGAACTTTACCTGCCGTGGCGCATCTCGCACGGCGCGGTGTTCGGCCGCGAGGTCGAGTCGCTCTACGGGCCGCTGTCGGCCTACGTCAACGCCGCGGTATTCCGCGTGGCGGGCCCGGGCATCATGCACCTCGCGCTGTTCAATCTCGCCGTTTGGACGGTGCTCACCGTGACGGCGTACCTGCTGCTCCGGCGCGGCTGGGGCCGGGCGGGCGCGACGGCGGGCGCGGGGTTTTTCGTGGCGGTTTTCTCGTTCGTCCAGCTGACGGACCGCGGCAACTACAACTACCTCACGCCCTACGCGCACGAAGCGGTGCACGGCCTCCTGGCGTGCGTGATGCTAACCGTGGTATTGCTAAAATGGCGACGCACCGGCGCGGTGCGCTGGGCAGCGGCGGCGGGTTTTTGCGCGGGGCTGGCGGCGGTGCTCAAGTTCGAGTGCCTGCTCGCGGCGCTCGGTGTGACGGCCGTGGCCGTGGCGCTGGACTGGCGCGCGGGGCGGCGGCCGCGCTGGCGCGAGGCGGCCTGCTTTCTCGTCGCGCTGGTGGCGCCGGTGGTAGGGTTCACGGTTTGGTTCATGCGCTTCATGCCGGGCTGGACGGCGCTGAAGACGGCGGGGCAGGCGGTTTACAACGCCGTGGTGCAGTCGCGCTATGTCGGGGAAAAGGTGCAGCTCACGTTCTCCGGCCTCGACGCGCCGTGGCTGCACCTCAAGTCGCATCTGTTTGTGACGGCAATCGTGGCGGCCTTGCTCGTCGTCATCTGGCTGGGCGCACGGCGCGCGGGCCGGGAGCTGGAGTGGGAAAGCGGGTGGCGCTGGCTCGGCTGGGTCATCGCGGCGGTGCTGGTGGGCGGGGCGGGGACCGCCGGCTGGTTCGCGATTTACGGTGAGGCGGGCTATGCGCTGATCCCGCTGGTGCTGGCGGCCGGGCTCGTGGCGGCGTGGGACTGGGAAAAGGCGCGGCGGGCGGGCGCACCGCTCGGGGCGGCCGAGGCGCGCGTGCTGTTTGCCGCGCTGGGTCTGCTGATGCTGGCGCGCATGCCGCTCTTCGGGCGGGTTTATCACTACGGTTTTTACCAAGCCGCCGTGGCGGCGATGGTCATCGTGGCCGCGCTGGCGGCCGACTGGCCGCGGCGGTTGGACGGACGCTGGGCCCGCCGCATCGCGGCCGCGGCGGTCCTGGCGCTGGTGAGCCTGCTCGCGGTGCAGGAAATCCGCCGCTCCACGGCTGTGCTCGAGCTGCGCACGCTGGAGATCGGGCGCGGGCCGGACCGCATGTACTATCTGCCGGGCCGGATCGAGCCGGTGAACGAGATCGTGCGGCTCTCGGCGGACTACGTGGACGAGCGGGTGGGGCCGGAGGAGCGCGTGCTGATTTTGCCCGAGGGCATCATGATCAACTACCTCGCGCGCCGCGCGACGCCGCTGCGCACGATGCATTTTTTTGCCGGGGCCCTGGCGGAGGGCCGCGAGGCGGGGCTGGTGCGCGAACTGCGCACCGATCCGCCGGAGTGGGTGATCGTCACGAGCCGCGACCTGCGCGAATACGGCGTGCAGCGCTATGGCGACACTCCGGGCCATGGCCGGCAGATCCTGACCTGGGTGCTGGAAAACTACGACGCGGTGGGGACCTTCGGCAACGACCCGCTCGACCCCAACCAGCGCGGCGCAAGGTACTTCAGGCTGAAGGTCCGGCCCGAGGGTCCGGGATTGCGCGGCCGGATGGTTCGCTGAAATGTCGGCTGCGCCATGAACGACTCCCTGCCCCCCGCGCCGTATTGCTGTCCGGAGAACCATGCTCCGCTGGCCCCGGCGTCCGCGGACCTTGTCGCCGCGCTCAATGTCCGCATCGCGGCCGGCACGTTGGTCACGGCGGGTGGCCGCCGCCTCGACACGGCGCTCGACGGCGGGTTCGTGCGCGCGGATGGCGCGCGGTTTTATCCCATCACGGCCGGCATCGCGGCCCTCGTCGCCGCCGAAGCCGTGGCGCTGCCTGTTTCCTAACCCCATGTCCCCTGCCACGCCCATGCCCGCCTCCGCCGCCGTCGATCCGGCGACCGGCCGGGGCTTCACGATCATCATCGCGGCCTTCAACGAGCAGGAGGTGATCGCGGCGACGCTGCGGCGCACGCACGACTTCTGGCCCGAGGCGGTGATCCTCGTGGTGGACGACGGCTCGCACGACCGCACCGCCGAGGTGGTCCGCGGTCTCGCGGCACCGTGGCTGCGGCTGCACAGCTACAAGGTGAACCATGGGAAGGGCTTTGCCATCGCGCGCGGCATCGACTTCGCCGAGACGCCGTACTCGCTGCAGCTCGACGCCGACTGCCAGTTTCCCCCGGAAAAGATGCCGGAGCTCGTGGCGCCGCTGCTCGACGGCCGGACGCGGCTGGTGTTCTCCAGCCGCTATTGCGACGGCGCCTCGCGCGAGCCGGGCAGCATCACCATCGCCAAGCGCCTCGCCAGCCTCGTGGCCTCGGGCCTCGTATCCGTGCTCTGCGGACAGCGCCTCACGGACGTGTTCGCCGGCTTCAAGGCCTGGGACACTGACTATGCGCAGCGCCTCGGGCTGACCGACGCGGGCTTCGGCTACGAGGCCGAGCTGGCGATCAAGGCGGCGCGCAAGGGCGAGACGATCATCGAGATTCCCATCGACTACGCGAGCCGCCGCGCGGGCGAGTCGAAGATCCGTTTCGCGCGCGATATGATCACGGTGCCGGTGGGCATCTTGCGCGTGTGGCTCTTCACCCGATGGAAGAATTGAAACAGGTCCACGCCGCCGAGAGCGACCACTACCGGCGCTTCCAGCAGCCCTACGCGGCCTTCTGGCCCGCGGGCTACCGGCGGCTCCTGCGCGCGGCGGCCCTGCCCGAGGGTGTGATCCTCGACGTGGGCGGCGGCAGCGGGGCCTTTGGCTGCGAGCTGGCGCAGTCCGGCCGGCGGCATGTGATCGTGTGCGACCTGTCGCGTGATCTCCTGCGGGCGGGCCGGGCCCACTACCGGGGCACGGGCGTGAGCTGGATCGAGGCGGATGCGGCGCGCCTGCCGTTTCCCGACAACAGCGTGGACGGCATCATGCTCGGCTCGGTGCTGCACCATTTCCCCGATTTCACGCCGGTGACGCGTGAGTGTCTGCGCGTCCTGAAGCCCGGCGGGCTCTGTGTCTCCGCCGATCCCAACGGGCAGAACTGGATGATGTGGCTCCTGCGCCACCCGTCGTCGCCCTTCTGCTCCAAGGCCGGCCGCAGCGACAACGAGCGCTGGCTCGCCGCGCCGGAGGTGAAACGCATCTTCGAAGCCGAGGGATTCAAGTGCGTCGCGCGCCACGGCGTGCGCGGCGTACCGTACCGGCTCGCGACCTTTTGCGCGCAGGAGGAAAACCCGCCGCCCGTCGCGCGGCTCATGCTCGCGGGGTGGAACGGTCTGGAGCGCACGCTCGGCCTGCTGCCGGCCGCGCCCTTCTGGCTGGGGAGCTGGATGGTGCTGCGTTTTCAAAAACCCGCTGCGCCGTGAAAAAGCCCACGCGCGACGAACGCCGCCACCGCTGCGAGCGCAAGCGCCGCTACCGCTCGCAGGGCGACGCCCTCGAGGCCGCGATGCTCGTCGGCGTCGAGCGCCAGCGCACCGCGTACCGGTGCGAGCTGTGCGGTTTCTGGCACCTCGCGACGAAGTGATTTTACACGAAGCACACCAAGGTAGCGAAGAAAACTGAATCCTTCGCGATCTTTGCGCTCTTGGTGTAAAATCCGATCCGTCTGACGCAGCGTAGCATTGCGGACCGCGGTCCGCTCACCCAACAACGATCCCGATGAAATACCCCTTCCCCAAGAACTTCGTCTGGGGCGCCGCCACGGCGGCCGCCCAAATCGAAGGCGCCTGGATGGCCGACGGCCGCGGCCCGAGCATCTGGGACGCCTTCGCCCACACCCCGGGCAAGACGAACCAGAACCAGACCGGCGACGTCAGCTGCGACCACTATCACCGCATGGAGGAGGACGTTGCCCTCATGAAGGCCATGGGTCTGAAAGCCTACCGCTTCTCCATCGCGTGGAGCCGCATCATGCCGCTCGGCCGCGGCGCGGTGAACGAGGCCGGCATCGCGTTTTACAATCGCCTGATCGACGCGCTCGTCGCCGCCAACATCACCCCGTGGGTCACGCTTTACCACTGGGACCTCCCGCTCGCGCTGCAGATGGAACTCGACGGCTTGCTCAATCCCGAGATCGCCGACCACTTCGCGTGCTACGCCGAGGTGTGCTTCGAGCGCTTCGGCGACCGCGTGAAAAACTGGATCACTTTCAACGAGGCCTGGTGCAGCGCCGTCCTCGGCCATGGCATCGGCTACTTCGCGCCCGGCCGCATCAGCCAGACCGAGCCCTACATCGCCGCGCACAACCTTCTGCGCTCCCACGGCAAGATCGTGGATGTGTACCGCAAGAAGTTCCAGGCGGCGCAGCGCGGCCAGATCGGCATCACCAACAACTGCGACTGGCGCGAGCCCAAGACCGACAGCGCCGCCGACCGCGCGGCGGCCGAGCGTGGCCTCGAGTTCTTTCTCGGCTGGTTTGCCGACCCGATCTACTTCGGCGATTACCCCAAGTGCATGCGCGATGCGGTGGGCGACCGCCTGCCGAAGTTCAGCGCCGAGGACCGCGCGCTGATCAAAGGCTCGAGCGATTTCTTCGGCCTCAATTTCTACGGCGGCATGCTCGCCTCCGAGCCGCCGGCGAACCGCGACATGACCGTGACCGCCCCGACCGGCAACGGCGGCATGGCCGCCGACCAGCGCGTCGAGCTCTCCGACGACCCCACGTGGGAGAAGACCGACATGAACTGGAACATCGTGCCGGACTTCTGCCGCAAGATGCTCAACTGGATCGACCGCCGCTACGGCCACCCGCCGATCTACATCACGGAAAACGGCATGGCCCTCCCCGGCGAGGACGACGTGACGGTGGCCGTGTGCGACGAGCGCCGCATCGACTACATCCGCCGCTACCTCGAGGCCTGCCACGCCGCGATCCACGAGGACAAGGTGGACCTCCGCGGTTACATCGTGTGGACCCTGATGGACAACTTCGAGTGGGCCCTCGGCTACAGCAAACGCTTCGGCCTCCACCATGTGGACTTCACCACCGGTCAACGCACCCCCAAAGCCTCCGCCGCCTGGTACGCCGCCGTCATGGCGCGGAATGGGTTGGAGTAAGATTCCCTGAAAGGAAGAGGACTAAGGCTCGTCTGGCTTGTTTCTGTGGAAACAAGAGAGAATTTGTTTCCCATCACTAGGGAAGCGACGTCCTTCAAACTCCCAGTCTTGCGGCACAAGGTTTAAGAACGCGATGGCCAGCTGGTGCATAAATATAGCGCCTAATGTGAAGTGGTGATTAAAATAGGGCCAAATGATCACGATCAGAGCAGCAAGACCTGCATTGGCGGCAGGGCCTGCTGCGGCAAAAATTACGATTTGGAATCGGCTCATCTTTTCTCTTTCTACGATGGCCAGCCCGTGAAATGGGACCAAACACACGATTAATTTCACGCCGCGAACAGTTCGTTGAAAAAGCACCTCACTCTCGCCGACAATCAAATGAGTAGGCCGTAAGCCGACAAGCTTTGCAGCAAGCACGTGACCAAGTTCGTGCACAAAGATTGAAGGGTAAGCAAAGACCGTAAGCACAAAAAACACTCCGAGCATATCCGCTACCGCAACCCAATCTACTGATATGTCGTGAACCACTTCGACTTTAATGCGTCAGCTTGCTCAATAGGCAAGATGGCGATTTGCCAATCGCGTACGATGACCTCAGTATTTGAATATGAGCAGCGCCCTCGGACAATTTCCTGACGAGAATAACGACGACGGTGAGTTTGAGCGGCAGGAGGATGCGTTTCGGCAGTGGGTGCGGCGGGATGGCTCGACGCCTTATGCGCCGGAGGCGGGGCGGTATCATTTGTATATCTCGCTGGCGTGTCCTTGGGCGCATCGGACGTTGATCGTGCGGCGGGTGAAAGGACTGGAGGCGCAGGTGGGCTTCACGGTGGTCGATCCCGTGCGCGATGAGCGCGGGTGGGCGTTTCGTGAGGGCGAGGGTTTTTCCAAGGACCCGATCAATGGGTTTCAGTTTTTGAGCGAGGCGTACCGGGCGAGCGACCCGAAGTTCCGCGGACGCTGGACGGTGCCGGTGCTTTGGGACAAGCAGACGAAGCGGATCGTCAACAACTCGGAGGACGACATCAGCCGGATGTTTAATGACGAGTTTGGCCAGCCGGGCGACGGCACGCCGGATTTGTTTCCCGCGGGCATCGCGGATGAGCAGGCGGCGCTGAGCAAGACCATCTACGAGCGGGTGAACAACGGCGTGTACCTCGCGGGCTTTGCGACGAAGCAAAAGGCCTACGAGCGCGCGGTGCGCACGCTTTTCGCTACGCTCGATACGCTGGAGGCCCGGCTCCAGCAGAGCCGTTATCTCTTCGGGGCCGAGCCGGTGGAGACGGACTGGCGGCTATTTTGCACGCTGGTGCGGTTCGACGCGGTGTATCACGGGCACTTCAAGTGCAACCTGCGCCGCATCGTCGATTACCCGAATCTGCAGGGTTATTTGCAGGATTTGTATCAGCGGCCCGGCATCGCGGACACGGTGAATTTTACGCACATCAAGGCGCACTACTACATCACGCACACGGAGATCAACCCGACGCAGATCGTGCCGCTCGGGCCGATCATGGACCTGTTGGCGCCGCATGGGCGGGGCTGAGGCGGTGGATTGTTCAGCTGTGTGACGAAGGGAAAGCTCGCGCTGGGCGGGTAGAGCGGTTTGGAGGGAGGGGATGACCCCTGCTTTCAACCCCTTCCAGAGCGCGGTGCCCGTCTGGCCCCAGGCGCTGTCCGGCCAAATGAACATCTGGGTGAGCTTCCATGCTCAGCTGGATCTCGCGCCCCGTGCCAAGGCCACGTTGCGGCTCGCCGCGGCGCAGGCTTACCGCGTGTGGGTCAATGGTGTGGTGAGCGGTCGCGGGCCGGCCCGCACGGCGCACGGTCATGCGCGCTTGGACGAGTGGCCGATCGCGGCTGATGCGGCGGGGCGGTGCGAGCTCATCATCGAGGTGATGGGCTACGGCGTGCCGACGTTTTGTTCGACGCATGAGCCGGCGTTTCTCTGTGCGGAGGTCGTGATCGGGAAGAAGATCGCCGCGAGCACGCAGGTGAAGGGCGGCGGCTTCACGGCCGAGCATCGGCGCGAGCGCGTGCAGAACGTCGAGCGCTACAGCTACCAGCGCGCTTTCCTGGAGGGCTATGAGATTGGCGTCGCGGGTCTGACCTGGCGCGTACCGGGTTATCAACCGGCCAAGCCCGTGAAGCTCGAGCGCGTGAAGCACAAGCGCGCGTGGCTTGCCCGCGGCGTGGGCTATCCCGATCTCACCGAGCTGCGCCCGCTGCCGAAGATCGCGCAGGGCACGTCGACCTTCTCGGGGAAACTCGTCAAGGAGGCGCCGAAGTGGCAGTACCTCTTCGACATCCCGAAGAGTTCGCTGGGCTATCCGCTGGACAAGGTGGCATGGCCGCTTTTCCACACGCTGGCGGCGACGCGCTTCCAGACCAAGAGCGAGGGCAAGATGCCGGCGGGCACGAGCGTGGCGATCAAGCCGCGCGAGTGGCTGCGCACGGACTTCGGCACGGACAACACAGGCTTCCCGGCGCTGCGCGTGAAGGCGGTCAAGGCGACGCGCCTGCTGGTCATTTTTGACGAGATCCTCGTGGACGAGCAGGTGAAGTTCAACCGCTCGGGCTGCATGAACGCGATCTGGCTGAACCTGGAGGCGGGTACGGACATAGATTTCGAGGCGTTCGAGCCGTACACCTTCCGCTACCTGCAGGTGCTGGTGTGGACGGGCGCGGCCGAAGTATCCAACATCCGCATGCGCTACTACATCAACGGCGAGCCGTTGAAGGGGCCGCCGGCGGGCGTGACGGGCGGTGCGGCGCTGGTGCGGCGCGCGGCGCTGTCGAGTTTCCGCCAGAATGCGCTGGATATCTTCATGGACTGCCCCGCGCGCGAGCGCGCCGGCTGGCTCTGCGACAGCATGTACACGGCGCGCGCCGAATGGCATCTCACCGGCGACAACGCGATCGAGCGCGCCTTCCTGGAAAACTACCTGCGCCCCGCCACCTTCTCCGACCTGCCCGAGGGCATGGTGCCGATGTGCTACCCGGCGGAGGCGCTGAACAAGCAGTTCATCCCCAACTGGGCGATGTTCTTCATCATCCAGCTCGACGAGGCGAAGCGCGACCGCGGTCTGCCCAAGGAGTGGAATCCGCTGATCGAGCGCCGCGTGCGCGGTCTGCTGGCGTATTTCAAGAAATTCGAAAACGAGCTCGGCCTCCTCGAAAAACTGGAGAGCTGGGTTTTCGTCGAGTGGTCGAAGGCCAACGAGTTCGTGCAGGACGTGAACTTCCCGTCGAACATGCTCTACGCCGCGACGCTCCGCTCGGCCGCCCGCCTCCTCGGCGAGAAGGCCCTCGCAACGCAGGCCGACTGGATCGACGAGACGATCCGCTCGCTGGCGTGGCGCGACGGGCGCTTCGTGGACAATGCCGTGCGCGACAAGGCGACCGGCAAACTCACCGTGACGGATCACGCGAGCGAGGTCTGCCAGTACTACGCGTTTATCTTCGGCCAGGCCACGCCGCAGAAGGAGAGTGCGCTCTGGCGGCGCCTGGTGCACGCCGATTACGGCGCGCTGTATCCGGCAAATGTTTTCGTGGGCAAGATCATGCGCTTCGAACTCCTGCTGGCCAACGGCGAGCTGGCGGTGGCGCGGCGCGAGGTGCTGAGCAACTACCTGCCGATGGCGAAGGCCACGGGCACCCTGTGGGAGCTCTTCAACAAGGATGTGAGCTGCAACCACGGCTTCACCTCCTACATCGCGCTGATGATCGACCAGCTGGCGGCGAAGTCGGCCAAAAAAGGGGCGAAGAAAGGCCGGACGAAACCGATCCCGAGCAAAGCGCGGAGCCGCGCCAAACGGCCGAGCGGGGCGGGCGGCGGTCAGCCGTATTTTTGAGGCCGGGTTGAGGTAGCGCAGGCGTCCCGCCTGCAATAGGGCGATGGCAGGCGAGGACGCCTGCGCTACTTTTGTGCGCCACTGGCCGCTTGCGGCGGTGGCGCGGGGTGCTAAGGTGCCGGCATGAAAACACGCGCGCTGCTCGCCGGGCTTTGCCTGCTGGCGATGGGATCGGTCCAAGTCGTGAGCGCCGCGGCCCCGGCCAAAGCGCCGGCGAAAGCGAAAACCGAGGAGACGGAAGGCAAGATCGATGGCCTCACGATCCCGCGCGCCACGGGCTTTCTCGGGCTGAAGCTGGTCGATAACCACTTCGTGCTCTCGTTTTACGACGCCAAGAAAAAGCCGGTGACGCCGGATGCCGCGCGGGCGACGCTGCGCTGGCCGGTGCGCTACCAGCCGGCGGACGAGCGCACCGTGCTGAATCCGTCGGGTGACGGGCTCACCTTCACCTCGGTGAAATTCGTGAAGCCGCCGCACCGCTTCAAGCTGTTCATGTCGCTCTATGCGGAGAACGGCGACCAGCCGTTGGAAAGCTTCGTGATCGATTTCGCGGAGTGAGGAGGGCGCCGGCATCCGGCCGGCGCTACTTCAAACCGCAGGAGTGTTATCCTCGCCGGAGTAGTTGGCCCGCTCGCTGGCGAGCGACTCCGCACCGGTGCGGTGCAGGGTGTCGGAGAGAGCGGTGACGAGGCGGGAGATCTCCGCGCAGGCCGCGCGGGCCGAGGCGGTCTCGGCGACGGTGCGGGCGGGGAGGCTGGCCGTGATGGCCTGCTCCTGCAGCACGAGACGGTTGAGAAGGTTTTGCGCGGCGAGGAGTCTGGCCTTGCGGCGCTGCTGCTGATGCCGGCGCACGGCCCAGGCGATGAAGCCGTGGACAACGGTGATCAAGGTCGCGACGATGGCCACGGAGCGCCACGGCGAATCCGCCACCGGGCCAAAGAAATGCACGGAGAGCATAATCACACCCAGTCCCGCCAGGGTCAGGCAGAGTTCGAGATGGCGGAGGAAGATCGTCATGTACTGGTGCAAGAAATGTGGCCGTTGTTAGGGTGCGCAACCCAGCTATTGTCAAAAAAGTGCCAAACTGCGGCGCGGGCTCCGGCGGGTGGGCGCAGCCGGGTGGTCAATAGCGCTCTCCATTCCGATCCAAACGGTTACGCAGCGGAGCGGCGGGGGCATTGACAGGGCGGGGAGGCGGGGAGACGTTCGCGGCATGTCCGCTTCAGATCCCGCTCCCTTTGATAGCGTCGAGGAGGCCATCGCCGACATCGCGGCGGGCCGGCTCGTCATCGTGACCGACGACGAGGACCGCGAAAACGAGGGCGACCTGATCATGGCGGCGTCTAAGGTCACGCCCGAGACGGTCAACATGATGATCCGCTACGGCAGCGGCATCGTCTGCGTGCCGACGGTGGAGCCGCAGCTGCGGCGCCTCGGCCTCGGGCCGATGGTGCAGCAAAACCGCGAGGTGCAGCGCACGGATTTCACGGTGAGCGTCGATGCAGCCGAGGGCATCACCACCGGCATCAGCGCCTACGACCGCGCGCAGACGATCAAGCTGCTGGCCGATCCCACGGCGCGGCCTGAGTCGCTCGTGCAGCCGGGCCATGTGTTTCCGCTGCGGGCCAAGCCGGGCGGCGTGCTGGAGCGCGCGGGCCATACCGAGGCGGCGGTCGATCTGGCGATCCTCGCGGGGCAGCACCCGAGCGGCGTGATTTGCGAACTGCTCAACGACGACGGCTCCGTGCAGCGGCTGCCGCAGCTGATCGAGTTTAAGAAAAAGTTCGGGCTGAAGATGATCTCGATCGCGCAGCTGATCGAGTACCGCGCGAAACGGGATCACCTTGTGGAGCCGGTGTGCGTGCAGCCGTTTCCGTCGGACTACGGCGAGTTCACGCTGCATGTCTTCCGCAGCAAGGTGGACAACCGGCACCACCTCGCGCTGGTGCGCGGCCAGCTCGGGCCGGAGCCGACGCTCGTGCGCGTGCACAGCGAAAATCTCCTGGGCGACGTCTTCCGCATGGCGGGCACGGGCTCGCACCACGCGCTGACGGCCTCGCTGGAGGCGGTGGCCAAGGCCGGGCGCGGCGTGGTGCTCTACATGGAGCACGCCAACGGCGGGGCGGAGCTGATCCGCCGCCTCACGGCCAAGCCGGGCGAGGCGCCGCCGCCGATGAGCCTGCGCGACTACGGCACCGGGGCGCAGATCCTCACGGCGCTGGGGCTGCGCAAGATCCGCCTGCTGTCGAACAGCACGCGCCGCCCGGTGGGGCTCGATGGCTACGGACTGGAGATTGTCGAGCAGGTGCCCCTCTGATTTGGAGGTTGCGGACGGTTTGCATCCGCCTTCCGTTATCCGGTTCCACTTCCCATGAGTCTCTCCGCACCCAAGCCCGCCGCCATCGATGGCACCCGCCTTTCCTTCGGGATCGTGGCCGCGCGCTTCAATACCGAGCTGACGGATGCGCTGCTGGCGCGGACCGTGGCGGGCCTGCGGGCCGCCGGCGTGAAGGAGAAGCGCATCATGATCGTCCGCGTGCCCGGTTCGCACGAGGTGCCGTGGGCGGCGCAGGCCCTCGCGCGGCAGCAGGAGCCCGACGCCGTGATCGGCCTCGGCGTGCTGATCGGCGGCGACACCTCGCACCACGAGATGGTCGGCGCGAGCGTCTCGCACGCGCTGCAGCGCGTGTCGCTCGATGCGCGCATCCCGGTGATCAACGGCGTGATCGTGACCAACACCCTCGCCCAGGCCGAGGCGCGCTGCCGCGGTAAGATCGACCGCGGCGCGGAGTTCGCCGCCGCCGCGCTGGAGATGGCGGCGCTGAAGAAGGAGCTTTCCCGATGAGCAAAACCCAATTTGCGCAGCGCCGCGACGGCCGTGTGGCCGCCCTGCAGTTCCTTTTCGCGTGGAGCATCAATTCCCCGAAAAACCTCGCGGAGGACCTGCGGGTGTTTTTCGAAAACCAGAGCCAGCCGCGCGACCACTATGCGTTTGGCGAGGAGCTGATCCACGGCGTGATCGAGCACATCGAGGACATCGATGCGCGGATCAAGGGCCTGGCGCACAACTGGGAATTCGACCGCATCGCGAAGATCGACCTCGCGATCATGCGCGTGGCGATGTTCGAGATGATCTACCGCAAGGACATCCCGCCGGTCGTCTCGATCAACGAGGCGATCGACCTGTCGAAGGAATTTTCCAACGCCGACGCGAAGCGCTTCATCAACGGCATTCTCGACCGTCTGAAGGACCAGCTCGGCCGGGATGCGCGGAAGGCGGAGTGACGCGCGGAGCGCGCAATGACGAATGCCTAATGACTAATGTCTAATGGCGGAGGATACGCAGCGGTTGGCTTTTCATTAGGCATTAGACATTAGTCATTGGGCATTTTCCTCATCTCATGTTCGGACTTTTTAAGAAATTCAAAGACGGGTTGGCGAAGACGGTGGCGTCCATCGCGGCGAAGACCGCGGGGATCTTTGGCGCCAAGCCCATCGATGCTTCCTCGCTCGAGACGCTGGAGGAGGCGTTGTACACCGCGGACTTCGGCGTGGAGACGACCGAGGAGATTCTGACCGAGATCAAGTCCGCCTACAAAAAGGACAAGGAACTGCGCGGGCAGCAGGCGGCGCAGATCGGCGCCGCGGTGCTGAAGCGCGTGCTCGCCGGCGCCGAGGGCGAGCTGACGCCGGCGGCCAATGCGCCGACGGTGATCGCGATGATCGGGGTCAACGGCTCGGGCAAGACCACGACCTCGGCCAAGCTGGCTTGGAAGCTGAAGCAGGAAGGCAAGACCGTGACCCTCGCGGCGTGCGACACGTTTCGCGCGGCGGCGGTGGAGCAGCTGAAGACCTGGGCGACGCGGCTGGATTTGGATATCGTGGCGAGCCACACCGGCGCGGACTCGGCCGCGGTGGCGTTTGACGCCTGGCAGGCGGCGAAGTCGCGCGGCAAGGACTACCTCATCGTCGATACGGCGGGCCGGCTGCACACGAAGAACAACCTCATGGAGGAGCTGGCGAAGATCCGCCGCGTGCTGCAGAAGAACGACGCGACCGCACCGCAGCACCGCTGGCTCGTGGTGGACGGATCGCTCGGCAGCAACTCGATCGAGCAGGCCAAGGTGTTTCACAAGAGTTTCGGCCTCACGGGCCTCGTGGTGACGAAGCTCGACGGCACGAGCCGCGGCGGCGCGATCGTGGGCATCTGGCGCGAATTGAAGATCCCGATCTACTTCATCGGCCTCGGCGAGCAGCCGGAGGACCTGCAGCCCTTCAGCGTGGAGAACTACGCGAAGGCGGTCTTCGGGATCGAAGGATAAGTTTTTAGCCACAGATTACAGGGGTGTAATCTGTGGCCGTTAAATCCTGATCAGAAGGTGAGTCTCGCGCCGGCGGTGATGCCGCGGCCGGGGAGGGGGGAGAAGTCCTTCAGGAAGGACGTGTGCACGCGGGCCTCGGTGTCGGTGAGGTTGGCACCGCGGAGGAAGAACTCGCACTCGTCGCGGCCGAGCGGGAGGCGATAGCTGATGTTCGCGCTGAGGAGCGTGTAGCCGGGCGTGGTGGTCTCGCCGGGGGCGACGCGATCCTGCTCGGCGGCGCGACGCACCTCGGCGCCGAGGGTCCAGCGCGCGTTTTCGTAGTGCAGGCCGGTGCCGTAGCGCAGGGGCGGGATGCGGGGCAGCGGCTGGTGGTCGGTGGTCTGCTCGGCGCGCACGGTGTCGGCCATGAGGTTGAGGTGCAGGTGCCAGTCCTTGCCCTCGGCGAGGTGAAACGTCACGTCGGCTTCGGCGCCGCGGAAGTCGGCGTCCTTCGCCGTGAACTGATAGGGCGTGAGGCTTTCGGGGTTGTCGGCGGCGGGGATGGCGGCGAGCGGCAGCTCCTGCTCGAAGATGTAATTTTGGAAGCGGTTCACAAAGACGCTGAGCGAGCCGGTGACGAAGCCGGCGCGCTTGCGCAGGCTGAGATCGACGCCGGTGGACTTCTCGAGGCCGAGGCCGGAGTTGCCGATCTCCCAGGCGTTGGTGCCGCCGTGCGGGCCGTTGGAGAAGAGCTCCTGCGCCGTGGGCAGGCGCTCGGTGTAGGCGAGGGAGAGGCCGAGCGACCAGTCCTTGGCGGGATAAAAGACGAGGCCGGTCGAGCCGCTGGTGCCGGTGAAGCGCTTTTGCTCACCCGACTGGGCGGCGAAGCCGGGCACGGGCGGCAGGGTGGGATCGACGTCGCCGAGCTGCACGTTCTGGTGCTCAACGCGGCCGCCGAGCTGGAAGGTGAAGGCGGTGTACTTCCACTCGTTGAGCGCGAAGAGGGCCTCGTTGTTGTTCACGTAGGCGGGCGTGACGACCTCGTCGCCGACGGCGGAGAAATCGCTGCGTGACGCCTGCACGCCGATCGTGCCGCTGGTGGTGGCGCTGAAGGCGAACGGCAGCTCGGTGCGGCCCTCCCAGGCGCGGTTCTTGAAGGTGGTGTTCACCGTCGTGTGATCGGAGATCTCGCTGTGCGTGTAGTCGCCGAGGCCGAAACGGCCGCGCAGGCCGGTGAAGATGCCGAAGGGCTGGGTGAGCTCGCCGTTGAGGTCGAGGCGCGACTGGCGCATCGAGATGCTGATGGGCTCGTCGACCGGCACGCCGTAGTCGGTCACATAGCGCGAGACCGCGAGGCCGAGGTGGCCGGCGCGGCCAAACCAGCCGGCGCCGACGGAGAGGCTCTCGGTGTCGATGGCGCTGTTGGGCAACGTGCCGACGGGCTGGTTGGCGGGGGCGGCGGGATCGATGCGCGCGACGCCGGGGATATCGACATCGCCGGAGCGCTGGCTGAGGCCGTTGACGCGCACGGCAAAACCGTCCGTGCCCGCGGCGACGGAGGCGATGGTGGTGCGCTCGTCGCCGGCGCCGAAGGCGCGCGTCTCGATGGCGCCGGTGAACGGCTCGCCGAGCGCGTGCGTCGGGATACGGTTGTCGATGACGTTGACCACACCGCCGACGGCGGAGCTGCCGTAGAGCAGGGTGGAGGGACCGCGCAGGACCTCGATGCGGTCGGCGAAGAGCGGCTCGATCGCGGTATTGTGGTCGGGGCTGATGTTGGAGGCATCGAGGGCGCCGACCCCATCCTGCAGGACGCGGATGCGGTCGCCGCCGAGGCCGCGGATGATGGGCCGGCTCGCGCCGGGGCCGTAGTAGGTGGAGTTGACGCCGGGGGTGTCGCTGAGCGTTTCGCCGAGCGTGGTGGCGGTGCGGCGGCGCAGCTCGTCACCGGAGAGGATGGAGGTCCCCTGGGCGAGATCGAAGGCGGTCTTGTCGCCGGCACCGGCGGTGACGACGTAGCTGTCGAGTTTCACGATGTTCTCGTGGTCCTCGGTGGCGGAGGGAATGGTCTGGCCGAGCGCGAGGCTCGTGGCCGAGAGAAATAAAAAGGAATAGGTACGGAAAGAGGGCATGGTGGTCTGAGTCGAACGGATGAGGAAAACCGCCGCGCCACGGGCGCGGACGGACAAAGCACCGCCCCGGAAGGGCGCGATGCACGGCTACGGACGGACTCAGGCCACGGGCGGCCCGCGCTCCGGTTGACGGAGGTAGCGGGGCGACGCCAGGAAAAGTTCGGCGACAACGACGGCCGGCTGCACGCGCCACACTGCGGCGGGTGCGGCGACGGCGAAGGCGCCGAGGGCGAGCGTGACACCACCGGCGAAGAGGACCACGGCGCACTCGTGCGTGTCGTGATCGGCGTCGGCGTGCAGGGCCCGGTGGAGGACCGGGCTCGCCGCGAGGACCGAGAGCAACAGCAGCAATGACACGCTCGCGCCCGCCAGGATCTGGCGGTGCAGCGGGAAGAGCTGGCGGTTGCGGTTGGCCATGGGCGCAGGAAAGGGAGGCATTATGGCAGAGTCGTCAAGGGGGTGATGCGGTTTTGGCGTTTGGCGCGCGTTACTTTTTGGTTTCGCTGGAGCGGATGACGAATCTGCCCACGCAACGCCCGCCGGTGACGGTGCTCTCCGGTTTCCTCGGCGCGGGGAAGACCACGCTGCTCAACCACCTCGTGGCGCAAGCGGAGGGCCGGCGGCTCGCGCTGGTGGTAAACGACGTGGCCTCGATCAACGTCGATGCGCAGCTCGTCGCCAACCAGCCGGCGGCGGCGAACCAGCGCCTCGTCCAGCTCGGGCGCGGCTGCGTGTGCTGCTCGATCCGCGACGAGCTGGCGGAGACCGTGGCGGAGCTGACGGCCACGGGCAGCTACGACCATGTGCTGATCGAGGGCAGCGGCGTCGCCGAGCCGCAGGGCTTGGCCCGGCTGTTCACCCAGAAGAACGCGTTCGGGCGGAGCCTCGGGGATTTCGCGCGACTCAACGCGCTGATCACGGTGGTGGACGCGGCGGACTTCCTGCGCCGCTGGGACGAGCGGACGGAGCCGCCGGAGAAATCATGGGACGTGCGGCCGATGTTCGAGCTGATCACCGGGCAGATCGAGTGCGCGGACGTGCTCGTGCTCAACAAGTGCGACCTCGTGAGCGAGGCGGAGGCCGCGCGCGCGGAGACGATCCTAAGCGGGCTCAACGCCCGGGCGGAGATCCTCCGTGCGGAGCAGGGCCAGCTGCCGGTGGAGCTGCTGCTGGACCGCGCGCGGTTCGACCCGGTGGATACGCCGCGCGGCGCGCGCTGGATGCGGCTGCTCGACGAGGCGGCGGGAGCGCGTCCGCCCGGCGGCTGGACGGTGCGACCCACCGAGCCGCGGCACGAGCGGGACTTCGGGATCGCGAGCACGGTGTTTGCGGCGCGACAGCCGTTTCGCCGCGCGGAGCTGGAGCGCGCGGTCCGCGCGCTCGCGCCGCGGCTGCTGCGGGCGAAAGGTTTTTTCTGGTGCGCGGAGGAGCCGGACCACATCGGGTTCCTGTCGGTCGCAGGCGGGGAGGTGCGGTTTGATTTCGTGGGCAAGTGGGCGGTGGCGCTGCGGGAGAGCGGCGCGATCACCGCCGGGGAAATTCCCCCGGCGGCGCTGGCGCGCTGGGCCGAGCCCCACGGCGACCGGCGGCAGGAGCTGGCGTTCATCGGGGTGAACCTCGACGCGACCGGCCTGCGGGACGCCCTGACGCGCGCGCTGGAAACGAACACAAACGGACCCAAAAACGGGTGAACAATCACGCAAGCCGTGGGCGGATGCGCTTCACAGGGGGAAAGCGCGCTCTCGCCCGTGGCTCGGCAGCATTTAAAGCGAGAATTGCTGAAAAATCTTGAAACAGAAGCAAGGGAGTGGCGTCGAATGCGGCGTGTCCTTGCAATATATGTATCTCCGGGCTCCGCGCGTGAGCCGTTTCCTCTGGGTTTGGTGGGCTTTGCTGGTGGCGGTGCCGTCGTTGAGCTGCTTCGCGGACGTGGAACCCAAGCCGGCGGACCCGCAGCTGGAGAAACTCGACGAGCTGCAGTACAAGGACGGCAACCGCGTGACCGGGCACTACGTGCGCAAGGAGGATGACGAGCTGGTGTTTCAGTCGAAACGTTTCGGCCTGATCCGGGTACCGGTGGATGAAGTGGTGCTCGTGCTCGCGAACCCGCCGAAGACCGACAGCGAGGCGGCGGCGCTGGAGGCGGCCACGGTCGCCAAGAAGGAGGCCGACAGCGAAGCCGGCTGGTCGTTCGCCGATCTCTCGCCGCTGGCGATGGCGCGCGCGCTGAAGGATTTCTTCGGTCCCTGGCACGGCCGGCTGGCGTTTTCGACGGAGCTGGTCTCCGACACGACGGACCGGAGCGCCGTCTCCCTGGATGCGAACATCCACCGCAAGTGGAAGAAGGACGAGGTGCAGATCACGGGCCACTACGATTACGGCGCGACGAACAACGTGAAGACGGTGGACAACCTCAAGGGCTCGGGCCTGTGGCGGCACGACTTCAACAAGTGGCGGTTCGCCCAGTACCGCCCGACCCTCGAGTGGGACCGCGCGAGCCTGCTGAACGGCGTGCCAAACAACTACGTGCTGCTCCAGCAGGAAATCGGCGTGGGTTTCAACCTGCTGGTGAAGCCCACGAAGACGATCCGTACCGGTGTGTCGGAGAACTTGTTCGACGTGTGGAACTCGGCGCCGACGCCCAACCACTCGTCCCGCGCGGTGGCCTCGGTGTTCGAGGAAATTGAATACGCGCTGCCCTGGCGCATGACGCTCTCGCAGCGCGGCATGTACTACCCGGTGCCGGGCCGCGAGGACGGCTGGGAGGACCGCATCGAGCTCAACAAGAAGCTCACGGAGACCTTCAGCGTGTCGGTGCGGCACGAGATCCGCGTCAACAACCCTGATGGCAGCTCGCAGGACTATTCGCGCCTGAAGCTGCTCTTCGGTCTGGATTTCTGATGTAGCGCCGGCTGGAAGCCGGCCATCCGCAGGGTGCCGGCAAGATGCCGGCGCTACTGCTCAACCTTCGCAGGCGAGCACGTACACGATACCTTTTTCCGAGCCGATCGCGAGGTGGCGGTCGTCGGGGGACCAGGCGAGCTTCGTCGCGGCGGCGGGCATTTTCACTGTGGCGCGGAGCGGCTGGCGGCGTTCGGGGCTCCACAGGTGCACGGCGCCGTCGGCGCTCGCGGTGGCGAGGAGGCCGTGCGTGTGCTGGAAGGCGACGGCGCAGACCGGCGCGTCATGCGGGAGCATGGCGGGTTCGCGGCCCTCGGGGCCGGCGCCGGCGCAGTCCCAGATGCAGGCGTCGCGGCCGCCGCTCGTCGCGAGCCAGCGCGAGCCGTGGTCGAAGGCGAGGTGCTTCACCTTGCCCTCGTAGCCGCTCATGTGGAGCTCGATGTCCTGCTCGGGGATCCAGAGGTGCACCGACGGGTCCTGGTTGCCGGAGACGAGCCACTTGCTGTCGGGCGACCAGACGAGGGCATGGATGCCGTTGGCGTAGGCGAAATTCTTCTGGAGCCGGAAGTCATCGCTGTCCCAGAGGTTGATGCCGCCGAAATACGCGGCGGCGACGCAGCCGCCGGCCGGCACGGTCGCGAGGGCGGTGAGGGTCTTGGCCGCATCGGGAAACGTGTGCGCGACGGTCCCGTCGAGGCGGATGGCGGCGAGTTTTTTTCCCGCGGAGGCGAAGAGCAGCGGCGCGGCCGGGCGGACATCCCAGGCGAGGTGCTCGACCCAGGCGCTGCCGAGGCTGGCGGAGGCGGTGTGCTGGCCGGCGGCGGCATCCCAGAATTTCACGGAGCCGTCCTGCCCGCCGGTGGCGAGCGTGGCGGCGGCGCCGGGCTGCCAGGCGAGGACGTTGGTGCCGTCGTCGTGGCCGGGGAGGGTGTGCCGGGCGGCGCCATCGGCCGCGGCGTGCAAGGTGACGGGCCCGGCCGAGGAGGCGGCGGCGAGGAGCGCGCCGTCGGGCGACCACGCGAGGTCGATGGCGTAGTCGTCGAGGGTGGCGGCCCAGTGCTTGGTGAGTTGCATGCGGGATAGCACGGAGGAAAACCGGGGTGGGGGAAAGGGCGATTTTGCCGGGCCAATTCTTTCTCTTTCCTCTTTCTCTTAATCTTTCTCCTGCCGCGTAGTGGTGAGAAAGATTAAGAGAAAGAGGAAAGAGAAAGAGCGCGCACGGGCATGGAACAAATCTCCGTCAAAAAAGTATTTTTATGATGACGCGGCGGGGGATGACGGCATCGTGCCAGTCACCCCGTCGTTACCCCGTATGGTCCGCCTGCTTTCTTCCCCAGCTTTGCCCTGCCGTCATGTGCCGATGGCCGGAAAGGAGGCGCGGCTTTCCTCATGAGGAAATTCTTCTTTTTCCTCATCCTCGGGCTGACGGTCGCGACGGCGGCGCTGTACCTGACGGTGCCCGGCCGGCGCACGGATATGCCGGTGCTCACGTGGATGACGCCCGACGAGGTCAATACCCGGGCCATGGTCAAGGCCTTCGGCGAGTGGCGGAAGGAGCAAGGCCTGCCGCCGGTGGACCTGCGCATCGACGCGACGAACAACGACGCGACGAAAAAACTGGTGCAGGGCTTGGCGGGCGTGGGGGCCGACATCATGGACCTGTACGGCTTCCAGATGGATCTCTTCACCGGGACGGGCATGCTGGTGGACCTGACGGAGGATGCGAAGCGCATGGGTTTCTCCCCGGCGGCGACCTACCCCAATCTGGCGGGCGATTTCGTCATCAACGGCCGGCAGTACGCCTTTGTCCGCACGGCGGGCGTGCTCATGAACTGGGTGAACCGCGACACCTTCGCGAAGTACGGCGTGCCGGAGCCGCCGTCGCGCTGGACGATGGACGAGTTCGAGGCGCTGGGGAAACGGTTCGTCGCCGCGGCCAATCCGCCGGGTACCCGTCAGCGCATCTATTTTACGAACTGTGCGCCCTCCGACCAGATGCGGCGCGGCCTCGGGCTGGCGAATTACAACGAGACCGGCACGTACTGCACGCTGGGCGACCCGCGCAACGCGCAGGTGCTCGAGCGGGTGCGCCGCTGGACGGTGGATGAGAAGCTCATCCCCACCACGGCGGAGTCCGAGGCGATGGCGTCGGAGATCAGCGGCGACGGCCGGATCTTTTCCACCTTCGCCGCGGGCCGCTACGGGATGATCTACACGGGGCAGTACGCCATTTTTCTCCTGCGGCCGCGCGGCAAGATCCGGCTGCGGGCGGTGGAGCCGGCGGTGGACGGCTTTCCCAATGCCGACCTCGGCAGCGGCACGGTCGGGATTTACCGGCACTCGAAACACCGGAAGGAGGCGGAGGAGTTTTTGCAGTTCATGACCACCGAGCCCTTCAACCGCGTGATCGTGGCCTCGGCCGATTCGCTGCCGCCCGTGCCCAAGTACACCCAGCTGGAGGAGTTCCTGCGGCCGGCGGGCTGGGAAAACGAGTGGGGTTCGGCGGAGGCCTTCGCCAAGGCGGCGCAGGAGATCGGCATCACCATGAGCAAGAGCCCGTTTGTGCTCCAGTCGGTCATCTACCGCACGGACCAGGAGATCAGTCAGGCGCTGCTCGCCGGCCGCTACACCGCCGCGGGGGCGGCGCAGGAGATGGCCAACCGCATCAACGCTGAGATCCAGCTCTCGATCAGCCGCGACCCGAAGATGAAAAAACTCTACGATGAACGGATGGCGATCCAGCGGCAGATCGAAGCGCGCCGCGCCGCCGGGCAAAAGGTGCCGGCGGCCTGGGTCACCGATGCGTTTCACCTGGCCTACTACCGCGCGCACGGCTGGCTGGAGGAGGAGCCCAAGTCATGAAGACCAACCGCGGATCGGCTTTGCGCCGGCTGACGGCGGGCGTGGGTTTCCTGCTGCCGAGCCTGCTGGGCTTTCTCGCGTTCACCGCGGTGCCGCTGGCGGCGAGCTTCGCGATCGCGTTCACCGACTGGGATACGCTGCGGCACAATATGTTTCACCACGAGCCGCTGCGGTTCGTGGGTCTGGATAATTTCATCTGGCTCTTCAACCAGCCGGATTTCTGGCGTTACCTGGGCAATACCTTCTACCTGATGCTGGGCCTGCCGTTTGCGATCGTGGGCAGCCTTGTCGCGGCCCTGCTCCTCACGCGGGTGGGCAAGGGGCAGGTGAGCCGGATCGTGGCGATGGCGCTGGCGACGGTGGTGCTGGTCGCGAGCGGGGTGCTGCTGCGCATGGCGGGCATGCGCGAGATCGCGGTGCTGGGCATCTTCGGCGCACTGGCGGCCACGACGCTCGCCGCGGGCGTGCTGACGAAAGGCACGGCCTACCGCACGCTGTTCTACCTGCCGAATTTCACGGCGGGCGTGGCGACCTTCGTCCTCTGGAAAAAACTCTATCACCCGCAGGTCGGCCCGATCAACCTGGCGCTGGCGCCGGTGCTCGACGGGACGACCAGCGTGATCAAGGCGGCGCCCGGTCTGGTGGCCTGGGGCGTCCCGGCGCTCAGCGGCGTGCTCGCGATTGTGGTGGGCGGCTGGCAATTGCGCCGCCTGCGCCAGCATTGGGATGATTGCGGGGCCGGGCAGGTGGCGGTGGCGATGGGCGTCGCGACCGTGGTGCTGCCGCAGGCCTTCCTGCTCCACTGGCTGGGGCTGTCGGGCGGCGTGGCCGCCCTTGTCACGACCGTGGTGGGCGCGGTGGTGACCGGGCTGATCCTCCGCCGGCCGCGGCGCTGGGGCCCGAAGTGCGCGATCGACCGGGGCCTGAGCGCGGAAATCGCGCTGGCCCTGGCGCTCATGCCGCTGCTGGGCCTGCTGGCCTCGGGCATCGCGTTCGGCCCGGGCCTGCCCGCGCTGGCCGCGTCCGGGATCGAGTCGCCGGACTGGCTGGGCGACTACGACTGGGCCAAGCCGGCGATCATGCTGATGGGCCTGTGGGCCGCGATCGGCTCCAACAACATGATCCTCTACCTCGCCGGCCTGAACAACATCCCGCCCGAGCTCTACGAGGCGGCGGACCTCGACGGCGCGTCGGCGGTGCAGCGCTTCTGGCATGTGACGTGGCCGCAGCTGGTGCCGATCACGTTTTTCATCGGCGTGATGGGCGTCATCGGCGGCCTGCAGGGCGGCTTCGAGATGGCGCGCGTGATGACGAAGGGCGGCCCGGCGGGCTCCACGACGACGCTCAGCTACTTCATCTACAACGAAGGCTTCGAGACCGGCCGGCTGGGCTACGCCTCGGCGGCGGCGTGGGTGCTCTTCGCCCTCGTATTTATCATTTCACTACTGAATTTCCGCTTTGGCAACCGCAACGTCAACGACTGAGCGCGCCCCCATGAACGAGCCCGCCCCCAGTTCCACCCCGCCCGCCGTCCGCAAGGGCCCGTGGCTGCATCTGCTGCTGGTGGCGATCAGCCTGCTGATGATCGCGCCCTTCGTCTGGATGGTGCTCACGAGCTTCAAGACGCTGACGGAGTCGGCCGACCCCGAGTGGATGCCCGGCGCCTGGCGCTGGTGGAATTACCCGGAGGTGTTCAAGGTCATCCCCTTCTTCCGCTTCATGGCCAACAGCCTCGTCGTGGCGGGCTGGGTGACGGTGATCCAGGTGCTGACCAGCGCGCTGGCGGCGTACAGCTTTTCGCGGCTGGACTGGCCGAGGCGGGACCGCGTGTTTTTCCTCTACCTCGGCACGATGATGCTGCCGCCGCTGGTGACGCTGATCCCGACCTTCCAGCTGATGGTGAGCTGGGACATGGTGGACACCTACCTCGGGCTCATTTTGCCGTCGGCCTTCGGCGCCTTCGGCACGTTTCTGCTGCGGCAGTTCATGCTGGGCATCCCGCGGGCGCTGGACGAGGCGGCGGAGATCGACGGCGCGAGCAAGTGGCAGATCTTCTGGGATGTGATTTTGCCGCTGAGCCGGCCCGGGCTCATCACGCTCGCGATCTTCACCTTCATCGGCAACTACCAGAGCTTCTTCTGGCCGCTCGTGATGATGAAGACGGTGGAGAAGTTCCCCGTGCCGGTCGGCATGCTGTTTTTCGACGGCGAGCGCGGCCAGGCCACGCACCTGCTGATGGCGGGTGTGACGATGTCGGTGGTGCCGCTGATCATCATCTTCGTGCTCCTGCAGCGCCAGATGATCCGCGGCATCCAGATCGGCGCGGTAAAGGGCTGACAACCGCGGCGGAGTGCGGGAAAACCCCGGCATGCCGGAACTGCCCGACATCACGGTTTACCTCGAGGCGCTGGACCGGCGCGTCATCGGGCAGGTGCTCCAAAAAATCCGCATCGAGCACGTGTTCGTATTACGAACAGCGATGCCGCCGATCGACTCGCTCGTCGGGAAAAAGATCGTGGCGCTGCGGCGGTTGGGGAAGCGGATCGCGTTTGGCTTTGAGGACGGCAAGTGGCTCGTGCTGCACCTGATGATCGCCGGGCGACTGCAATGGACGGACGGCGCCGCGAAACCGGCGGCAAGAAATGCGCTGGCGCACTTTGTCTTTGAAAACGGCACGCTGACCCTCACCGAGGCGGGCACGAAGCGCCGCGCGGCGCTGCACATGGTCGCGGACGAGGCGGGTCTGCGCCTGCACGAGCCGGGTGGCATCGACGTCTTCGCCGCGAGTGAGGCGGAGTTTGGCGCGGCGCTGACGCAGGAGAACCACACGCTGAAGCGCACGCTGACGGACCCGCGGGTCTTCAGCGGGATCGGCAACGCGTACTCGGACGAGATCCTGCACGCGGCAAAACTATCGCCGGTGGCGCTCACGCAGAAACTGAAACCGGAGGAGATCGCGTGGTTGTGGCGCGCGACGCGCGAGGTGCTCACCCTCTGGACGGAACGCCTGCGCGCGGAGACGGGCGCGGGCTTTCCGACCAAGGTGACGGCCTTCCGCCCGGAGATGGCGGTGCATGGGAAATTCGGCCAACCCTGCCCGGTGTGCGGGACCAAGGTGCAGCACATCGTCTATGCGGAGAACGAGGTGAACTACTGCCCGCGCTGCCAGACCGGCGGGAAGCTGCTGGCGGACCGCTCGCTGTCGCGGCTGCTCAAGAGCGACTGGCCCAAAACGATCGAGGAGGCGGAAGAGCGGAGCCGGGGCCGCGACTGAGGTCCGCGGCCCGACCCTTAATAGGCGACCGGGTCCACGTGGACCCGGTCGGTGCCAAACAGGCGGCCCGAGACGGCGGAGACGGCGAGATCGACGGGGACATCGTTGCGCAGCTCGACCGTCAGCCGGCGCTCGGCACCACTGCCGCTGAACTCGTATTTCTCGACTTGGTCAACTTGAGGGGTGTCGAAAAACACGCCCAGCTCGTCGAACGACGCGCTGTTCGACGGCTGGATGCGGAACGGCACGGTGATGGTGGTGCCGTTGCGCCGGGGCGGCAGGATCGTGACCTTGGGCGCGGTCTGCCGGTCCTCCAGCATATTGACGCGTACCTGGGCCTCGCGGGTATTCCAACCATCGGACACATGGACGGTGAGGAGGCAGGAGCCGCGGGTGTTGGCGGGCGGGGTGATGCGCAGGCTTTGCTGGCCGCCGGCATCGCTCTCCACCCGGACGTCGTCGGGCGTGAGCACGGACGAATTGCAGGTGTAAACCTTCACGTCGAGAGGATGCTTGGCGCGATCGCTCTGGCCGATCTGCAGCGGCACGCTGAACCCGCCGTTGCCGTTGAAATCGAACTGGCTGGGGACGGAGACCGTGAGGGTGTTGGCCTGCCGCGGGGCCAGCGCGGGGAGGGGAGCGCGGTAGCCCGGCTGCCCGGGCGGGTTGGGCGTGAAGGTCAGCGGATAAACCTGGCCGTTGAGGAGGTCGCGCAATTGCGCGGCGGGCGGAGTGGAGGGAGTGCCGCCGGCCGCCAGGTTGAGATAGATCTCGTCCCCGGGCCCGGCGCGGCGCACGGGATCGGTGAAGTCGAGCACGGCGCTGCCCTTGCCCGGGCGGGACTGACCGGCGAAGTTGTACTTACCGCCCCGGTGGTTGAAGATGTAATTGGGGGCCAGTGCGGCGGGGCCCGTGCCGGCGCTGAGCTGGTAGTCGCCGCGGTAGGCGGCGGGGAGATCGACCTCGAGCACGACGGACGGATCGTAGTCGTGGGCGACGGAAATCCAGAAGGCCTGCAGGCCGTAGAGCGCGGCCTGGCGGGTCTCGGCGTCGGCGGCGTCGTGCGGATTGTAGAGCGCGGAGTAGGCGAGCCAGCGGAAGCCCTTGTTCCAGTCGCCGCGGCCCCAGGAGTTGGCGATTTTCAGCGCGCCGGTTTCGCCGGGATCGACCACGCCGTTGTGGTTGAGATCGACCCAGATATCGTCGTTGTAGCCGACGATGGTGATGCAGTGGTTGCCGGAGTCGCGGCCGACGGCGGTGCAGATGTACTCGCCGACGTAGGGGTTGTCGGCGCTGCGGGTGGGGTTGTCCTCGATCACTTCCTTATTCCACGCGTCGATCGCGGTGGCGGCGGTGAGCACATGGCCGTTGGTGAGCAGCAGGCGGACGTCGCGGAGGAAGCCGACGACGGAGTAGCTCTGGATCATGCCGAACTTGTCGATGCGGAAGTCGAGGGCGCTCTGCCACACGGCCTGGTCGTCCGGCCAGCGGCGGTAGTTGACCGCGGGGACCGTCTGGCCGCGGTAGGGCATGTCCTTCAACGTGGCGGCGCCGTGGGCGAGGAGCGCGGCGTAGGCGCTGACCTGGAACGCGCCGAGGTTGTTGCCGCTGTTGATGAGGTTGAAGGTCCACATCGGCGAGAAGCGCTGCGCGGGATTGCCGCGACGTTGGTCCCAGCCCCGGGCGAGGCCGACCATGTGGGTGAGCTGATAATACGTCGTGGCGACGGAGGTGCAGGAATTGAGGTCGCCCTGGTTGAAGATGGGCGGGAAGTAAGGCAGCTCGCTGTTGTCGACGGCGCGGGGCAGCTGGCCGAGCTCGACGTTGTTGTCCTTCGGCGCGGCGGGATCGGTGTACGGCTGCGCGACGACGCCGCGGCCGGGTCGGCGCACGAGGTAGCCCTTGCCGGGGGCGGCGGCGCCGGGTGCCTGGAGATGGTTGGTATGTACGCGCCAGAAGCCGGGCAGGTTGAGATAAATGCCCCGGATGCGGCTGCCGATTTTCTGCAGCAGCGAGTAGTCGTGGGAGGTGGGCTCGGTCCACCCGTGGCTCTGCCGCGGGGCTTGGTCGGCCGGCTCGGTGGTTTCCTCAGCCCGGCAGATCCGGACGGTGCTGAACAGCGCGACGCAGGTGACTGCGAGCATGACTCTCATGGTGCGAAAAGTGATAAATTTCGCCCGGCAAGACCACTCGAAATCAGGGTGCAGGGAGATCACCCTATCCCATGTATCCGGTCCTCGGACTCGGCGAGGCCGGTCTTATTCGATGCGACGGCCGGAGGCGGAAGCGGCGATGAGGCGGTCGAGCCAGCGGCGGCGGGTGGCCTCCTGCTTGGGGTTGACGACCTTGTGCGTGGCGAGGCGGCGGTAGCCCGGCGGCTGGGCGTTGAAGAAAGCCCAGGCTTTCGCGTGGGCGCGAAACTCCTTCAGGTAGGCGGGCGGAAACACGGCGGGCTTTTCCCGCTCGAAGGAGTAGATGCCGGTCTTCGCCTCCTGGCGCGCGGCGAAGACCTTCAGGCCGGCGGCGTGCATCCGGCCGGCGGCGGTGAGCCGGGCGACGTGGCCGACGTTGATGAGGCTCCAGATGCTGCCGGCTTTGCGCGGCGTGAAGCGATGGGTATAGCTGGCGGCGTCGAGCTTGCGGATGATGCCGTCGATCCAGCCGAAGCAGAGGGCCTCGTCCACCGCCTCGGCGTAGGTCAGGCCGCCGCGGCCGGAGGCCTTGTTGTAGAAGCCGACCTGCAGCTCCGTCGCGGTGGCGTGATTGGCCTCGAGCCAGCGGCGGAAATCGGCGGCGGACGCGAAGTGGGTGACCTGCATGGCCGGGCAGGGGCTTATTCCTTGGGCACGGCGGCGAGGACGGCGGTGGCGATCTGGTCGCCGATCACGGCGGCATTGTCGCCGGTGAATGGATACTTCGAGGTCCACGCCACGGAGTTGTCCTGGACCTTGATCAGGCGGACATCGAGCACGGGGGCCTCGCCGGTGCGGTCGATCCAGGCGGCGAGCGCGTACTCGGCGGAGAGGCGGTGGCCGAGGGCGGCGAGGGCCTGGTCGCTGGCGGCGGGAAGCGGCTCGCTGGCGACAGCGGTTTCGCCCGAGCGCTCGAGGGCCAGGCGGCCGTAGAGCGGGGTGAAGATGGCGGCGAGGGTCTTGGCGTCGGCCTCGTTGGTGACGCCGAGAGCGAAGGGGACGGCGACGAGCTGCTTGCCGGCGACATCGGCGTCCTTCAGCCCGGCGGCGAGACCGCGGGCGAGATCGTTGCCAAACTTGGCGAGCTGACTGGCGGTGGGGTCCTTGTCACTGGCGTCGGAGGCGTGGGAGAGCTTGTCGGCCACCTCCTTGATCACCTGCCGGGCCTTGGCGCCGTCGGCGGCCCCGGGCTTGGCCGGCACGGGCGGCGCATCGCTATCGCGGTCGGAGTTGCGGCTGCACCGCGTGGAAAGCAGGAAGAAGACGAACCAGATGACGAGGATGACGCGGACGACCTTGGGCGCGCGCTTGAAGAGGAGCCACGCGGTGAGGAGGGCCCAGCGGACGATCTCGCCGAGGAACTTCAGGCCGTGGAGGAAGCCGCCTTTTTCCGGGACGTGGGGAAAGGGCGGGATCAGCGGAGCCGCGGGCGCCGGGTCCTGCGCCGGTGCGGCGGCGGTGTGGCGCAGCGGCGGCGGCGTGGCGGCGCGGGGCAGGGCGTGGTGATCGCCGGCGAGGATTCGCTGGACGACCTGCTGCAAGGCGGCGGTGGGCTGGCCGCCGGGGAGCCGGAGCCATTGCACGGAGAGAAACTTGTCGGGTACGCGCGCGCCCTGCTCGTTGGTGCCGTCGAGGGTGGCCGGGATCAGGAAGAGGACATCGTCGGCCATGTCCATCGTGCGCTCGGCGGCGAGGCGCCATTCGCGGCGGAAGTAGCCCTCCTTGCGGCGCTCGGTGGCCGCGGAGATGAGGGGCATGAAGTATTCGCAGTCGCGGATCTGACGGCGGATCTTCTGGTCCCAGGCATCGCCGCCGCCGAGCTCGTTTTCATCGTACCAGACGTCGAGGCCGGCGGCCTGCAGGGCGTCGCGCAACGTGCGCGCGGCGGCGCGGTCCTCCGAAGCGTAGCTGATGAAGAGCGACGGCCGGTGAGGCGCGGCGGCGGCTTGGTCAGGAGAGCTGGACATGGCGCGCCCGCAAATTCGCGGCGCGCGCGGACGGGGTCAAGCGTGTGTCAGCGGGGCGGGTGGGCGCGCTTGGCGGCGATGGCCCGGAGTTCCTTCACCGCGAGGAGGTCCTTTTCGCGCCCGACGGCTTCCTTGGCGGTGATGAGGTCTTCGAGGGAGATGAAGCGGTAGGTACGGCCATCGACCACGAGTTTCTCGGCCTTTTCGGCGAGGCGCGCGAAGTCACCAAGCCCGAGGACGTGAGAGAGGATGTCAATGACACCGTGGTCGGTTTGGAGGTAGAGATTCTGCACAGGCACGCCGGCGGTGGGATGGGTTAGAAAGGACAAGCGCTGCGGGGTCATGCGATGACGTGGATTCCAGTCAGCGAATATCCGGCGGATTTTCTCCACGTTTTCATTCGTTAGAACCGCGCAGACGTCGAGGTCGCGGGTGACCAACGATGAGCCGTGGGTCATGGCCGCGTAACCGCCGATGACCACAAATTCCAGCCCGCCATCGGTGAGCCGCTCAAGCAGTCCCTGAAAGTCTTGCATCACGTTCCACCCGGGCGCGCTCGAACTTGAGGAGGATCTCAAGCGCCATGTTATGCTGCCGCCAACGCTCTTCCACCGGCAAAGCCAGGTTGGTATCGATCAGATCGATATCGAAGCCAGCGTTACGCGCGGCCTCGATGGCAGGATCGACGGTGGGCGGGCTTTCCATGCAGGGAGTGTTAGGCGCTTGGGCTGCTTACGCCAAGCATGCTTTGAAGGCATCGGTGAGGCCCGGGCGGTCGAGGTTTTTGCCGATGAAGACGAGGGTGTTGGTGCGCGGGTCGGCGCCCCACTCGCGGTCGAACTTTGCGTCGAAGAGCATGTGCACGCCTTGGAAGACGAGGCGCTTGTTGCTGCCCTTCACGGCGAGGACGCCCTTCATGCGGTAGATGTCGCCGCCCTTCACGCGGAGGAGTTCGCCGATCCAGGCGTTGAGCTTCTTGCCGTCGAGGTCGCCGGGGGCGCTGATGCCGACGGAGGTGACGTCGTCGTTGTGCGTGTGCGCGGCGTGGTAGTCGCGCTGCCAGCCGGGCTTCGCGGTCTCGCCCATGATGTGGATGTGCAGCGGGTCGTGGCCGCAGGACTCGAAGACGAGGTAGAAACCGGGGGCGGGGATCTTCAGCTGGAAGTGGCCGTGGCCGTCTTGGAGCAGCAGGCGGTGGAGCGAGGCGCCGGGGACGACGGCGTCGCCTTCCTTGAGGCGGGTTTCCCAGTCGGAGAACACGAGGACGGCGGCGTCGCGGGCGGTGGCGATGTCGGCGTCGGAGAGGGATTTCACGGGCATCACGACGATGTCGAGTTCGTTGGGATTGCCGTGGTGGTGATGATGGTGGTCGTGGGCGCCGTGATCGTGGTCGTGGCCCTCGTGCGAATGGTCGTGGCCGTGATCGTGGTCGCAGTGGCCGATGGCGAGGTCGTGCGTGCCGGCGGGCAGGGCGTAGGCACCGGCCCACTCGAACGGGTACTCGGGCTCCATGAACTGCGGATCGAGCTCGGTGGCGCGGGTGAGGTTGAAGCCGCCGACATCGAGCACGCGGTCGAGGGGGACGTCGCAGTTGTGCGTGCGGTGGATGCGGGCGACGGCGTTGATTTTCCGGATACGGGCCTCGAGGGCGTCGAGCTCGGCGGGGGAGACGAGGTCGGTCTTGTTGAGGAGGATGACGTCGGCGAAGGCGAGCTGCTTGACGGACTCGTCCTCGGAGTCGAGGTGCTGGAGGACGTGCTTCGTGTCGACGACGGTGACAATGGCGTCGAGGCGGAAGGCGTTTTTCACCTCGTCGTCGGTGAAGAAGGTCTGCGCGACGGGGGCGGGGTTGGCGAGGCCGGTGGTCTCGATGAGGATGCCGTCGAGCTTGTCCTTGCGCTTGAGGAGGCGGCCGAGGATGCGGATGAGGTCGCCGCGGACGGAGCAGCAGATGCAGCCGTTATTCATCTCAAACAGCTCCTCGTCGCTCTGGATGACGAGCTGGTGGTCCACGCCGACCTCGCCGAACTCATTCTCGATGACGGCGAGCTTGCGGCCGTGCTGCTCGGTGAGGATGCGATTGAGAAGGGTGGTTTTGCCGGCGCCGAGGAAGCCGGTGAGGACGGTGACGGGAATGGACATGAGCGAGGAAGATGGAGTGAGGGTCGACTATTGCGCGAGTGGGGCGGAAGCGCAAGCCAGCCGCTCAATCGCGGTCGTTGCCGCGGGGAAAGTTGAAGGGGACGGCGGTGAAGACCGTGCCGCGGATCTCGAGGCGCATGAGGGTGGCGTCGAAAATGGCGGTGGATTTCAACCAGTCGGCCTGCGCTTCGAACTGGGACGTGTCGGTGAGGGTTTCGCCGGTGGAGCTGTTGGCGACCGGCGTGAAGCGGAGGGACTGGGGATGGCCGTTGGGGGCGGCGATGACCTCGAAGGAAGGTGTATTAACGCGGACGAAGTTTTCCATCTCGCCGTCGAGCACGTAGGCGGTGAGCCGGCCGGCGGTGGCGTCGCGGACGAGTTCGAGGTGATAGAGCTCGGCCCCGAGGACCACGGCGGTGCCGCCGTGCGGGGCGACGTGCTCGTGGTGGGCCGGCGCGGCGGGGGCGGGATCTTTTTTCGCGCAGCCGGCGGCGGCGAGGAGCGCGAGGCAGAGGAGCAGGCGTTTCATGGCGCGGGTTCGGCCTGGCGCTCGATGCGGATGCGGCGGAGACGTTCCTCCTGGATTTCGAGGGCGGTGAGGCGGTATTCGCCGATGGCGACGGTTTCGTTGAGGCGGGGAGCGCGGCCGGTGTGGCGCAGGAACCAGCCGGCGACGGTTTCGCGCGGGAGCCATTCGAAGGACCAGCCGGTTTCCGCCTGGAGCTCACGCATGGTGAGGGCACCGCTGGCGACGACGGCGCGCTCGGTGTGCTCATGGATGGGGCCGCGGCCGATGTCGGTCTCGTCGCGGATGTCGCCGACGATCTCCTCCAGCACATCTTCAAGGGTGACGATGCCGGCGAAGCGGCCCTGCTCATCGAGGACGACGGCGAGGTGCATGCGGCTCTGGCGGAAACGCTCGATCATCTCGGGCAGGCTGGACTTCAGGCCGAAGGCGAGGGCGGGGCGGAGCAGCGGGGCGAACGGGGCGTCGGGTCCGAGGGCCTGCAATTGCCAGAGCCATTCGCGGATGAGCAGGATGCCCTTCACCTCGTCATCCGGCCCGACGACAGGGAAGCGGCTGTGGCCGCTCGTCTGCGCGGTGCGGAGGGTTTCGCGGAGCGGTGCGTCCTGCCGCAGGATCGTGACCTGGTCGCGCGGCAGCATGATCTGCGCGGCGTGGGTGGAGCGCACGCGGAGGGACTGGACCATGAGGCGATTGACGAGGGCGTCGGCGGGGTGCGTGTGGCGCGCGTGGCTGAACACATACTCGAGTTCGTCGGCGCTGAAACCGTGCTCACCCTCGCCGGTGGGCCCGAGGCCGACCCAGCGGAGGAAGCGGTTGGCCGTGCCGTTGAGCAGCCAGATGAAAGGGAAGAACAGGTAGTAAAATCCCAGCAGCGGCCCGGCGGTCCAGAGCGTGACGCCCTTGGCACGCTGGATGGCGAGGGACTTCGGGGCGAGTTCGCCAAACACGATGTGCAGAAACGTGATCACCGCGAAGGCCACGGCGAAGCACACGGACTGCACGGTGGCGGGATTGGTGATGCCCCAGTGGGCGAGCAGTGGCTCGAGCCGATGCGCGAGAAACGGTTCGCCGAGCCAGCCGAGGCCGAGGCTCGCGAGAGTGATGCCGAGCTGCGTGGCGGAGAGCGCGGCATCGAGGTGTTCGGTGGCGCGCAGGGCGAGCTTGATGCGCCAGCCGCCCTGGCGCGCGAGCGGCCGGAGCTGGCTCGCGCGCACCTTGACGAGGGCAAACTCGGCGGCGACGAAGAAGCCGTTGGCCGCCACGAGGGCGAGGATGACGAGAGTCTCCAACGTGATACCAAGGAAGGCGTGCATGCTGCGTAGAGAGGACAGAGAACGGGAGAAAGAGTGCCAATCCTGATCGGACGGCTCAGGCGCGCGCGGGTGCGAGCAGCCGTAGGGCGTTGGCGATCACGAGAAGCGTGGCGCCGGTATCGGCGAGGATGGCCCACCAGAGGCTGGCGTGGCCGGAGAGGGTCAGCACGAGAAACACCGCCTTCAACGCGAGGGCGAAGGCGATGTTGAAGCGGATGATGCCGAGCGCGCGGCGGCCGAGGCGGATGGTCTCGGCGATTTTCGGGAGATCATCCTGCATGAGGGCGATGTCGGCCGTCTCGATGGCGGCATCGGTGCCGGCGGCGCCCATGGCGATGCCGAGCGAGGCCGCGGCCATGGCGGGCGCGTCGTTCACGCCGTCGCCGACCATGCCGACGAGACCATGACGCTCGCGGAGGGCTTTTACGGCGGCCACCTTGTCCTCGGGCAGCAGGTCACCGCGGGCCTCGTCGATCCCCACCTCGCGGGCGACAAAATCCGCGGTGCGCTGGTTGTCGCCACTGAGCATGACGACCTGCTTCACCCCCGCGGCATGGAGGGCGGCGACGGCTTCGCGGGCGTGCGCGCGGATCGTATCGCCGATGGCGATGATCCCGAGCACCTCGCCCGCGCAACCGCCGTGCGGCCGGTGGCCGACCACGACGACGGATTGGCCCTTGGCCTCGATGGCGGCGAGGCGGCGCTCGAGGTCTTCCGAGCAAACGCCGAGCTCGTGCGCGCAGCGATGATTGCCGACGAAATACGCATGACCCTCAACGCTCCCCTCGGCGCCGCGGCCGCTGCGGTTCTGGTAATTTTCGGCGCGGGGGAAGGTGACGCACTGCTCCCGGGCGTAAGCGACGACGGCCTTGGCCAGCGGGTGGGCAGAGTGGTCGTCGATCGCGGCGGCGATGCGCAGGACGTTGGCGGGAGATGGGGCGGCGACGAGCTCGACCGATTGGACGCGCGGGCGGCCCTCGGTGATCGTGCCCGTTTTGTCCACGGCGAGGCCCCGGAGGCGCGCGATGGTTTCGAGATGGGCGCCGCCTTTCACAAGGACGCCGCGGCGGGCGAGCGCGGTCAGGCCGGCGACGATGCCGACCGGGGTGGCGATGACCAAGGCGCAGGGACATGCGATGATCAGGAGCACGCAGGCGCGATAGAGCCACGTGCTCCACTCGCCACCGCCGAGCAACGGCGGCACGAGGAAGACGAGCAGGGCGACCACGGTGACCGCGGGTGTGTAGTAACGGGCGAACCGATCGACGAAGCGCTGGAGCGGCGCCTTTTGCTCCTGCGCCTCGGCGACGAGGCGGATGATGCGGGCGAGGGTGGTGTCGCCCGCGGCCTTGGAGACACGGATCTCGAGCGAACCTTCGCCATTGATGGTGCCCGCGAAGACGGCATCGCCCGGCTTTTTGTCGACGGGTACCGATTCGCCGGTGATGGGCGCCTGGTTGACGGCGGATTCCCCCGCAGTGATGGCTCCATCGAGCGGGATGGCCATGCCGGATTTGACGGCGATCACCTCGCCGACCTGCACTTGGTCAACGGGGACCTCGACCAAGGCACCCTCGCGCCGCACCGTCGCGACCTTGGGCGCCAGCTCCAGCAACGCCGCGGTGGCGCGCTGCGCGCGGCGGTCGGCCCAGCCTTCAAGCCACTCGGCCACACCGAAGAGAAACACGACGGCGGCGGCCTCGACCCACTCGCCGATGGCGGAGGCGCCGATCGCGGCGATCACAACAAGCAGGTTGATGTCCGGCCGGAAGGAGAGGATGGCGCGCCACGCCTTCGGCAGCAGAAACCAGCCGCCGGCCAGCATGGCCGCGAGGGCGAGTGCGGCCGTGACGGCTCCGCTCCAGGCGTCGCGCCCATGGCCCACGACCACGATGCCCGTCAGCAAACCCGAGAGCGCCAGGCTGGCGGTTTCGATTTTCAGACGGGCCGGTTCGTGCGAGTGCGAGCAGCCGTCGTGGTCATGATCGTCGTGATCATGGTCGTCGTGATCGTGATGGTCGTGTGACATGGTGCTATGCCTCCGTTATTAGTGTTCGCAGACGCAGGCGTACTCGGCGAGCTGGCACGATCCGCATTTTTCCGCGTGGAACTCAACGCGGTAGTTCTTCGGGCGC
Organism: Verrucomicrobiota bacterium; assembly: GCA_018239845.1. Taxonomy (GTDB): domain Bacteria; phylum Verrucomicrobiota; class Verrucomicrobiia; order Opitutales; family Opitutaceae; genus CAIRCN01. The sequence goes on along the minus strand of JAFEGO010000041.1, from coordinate 19,517 downwards.
GCCTCGGCATCGTCGCGGACCTGCAGCACGATGCGATAGCCCTCGCCCTCGGGCAAAGGAGCGGTGGAGACGAGCGCGCCGTCCTTGGCCGCGAAAGCCAAGGTGACCTTGCCGGAGGGAGCTTCGGCCACCGCGGTGACGAGCTGTGCGCCGGGAGCGACCGGTTTCAAATCGGCATCGTAGAACGAGACTACCGCGGTGTGATCCGGTGCGACGAACAGCTCGATGTGCGGCGCGGCGGTGGTGACGATGCGACCGCCCTTGGGGCCGGGGATAGGCTTGGCGGAAAGCGCCGCAGCCGGGAGCAGCAGCGCGAGGGACACGAACAGGAGATGACGGATGGATTTCATGATGGAGGGGGATTGGTTTATGAGTTTTGGACGGAGGAGGGCGGGAGGGACTTGTCGCGCTCGAACCAGCAGTAGAGCGTCGGCAGCAGCACGAGCGTGAGGAAAGTCGCGGTGATGATGCCGCCGATGACGACGGTCGCGATGGGACGCTGAACCTCGGCGCCCGCGCCGTGGGCGAGGGCCATGGGCACGAAGCCGAGCGCGGCGACGAGCGCGGTCATGAGCACGGGGCGCAGGCGGGTGAGCGCGCCCTCGATCACGGCGTCGCGCACGGATTTGCCCTCCTCGCGGAGCTGGTTGATGAAGGAGATCATCATGACGCCGTTGAGCACGGCGACGCCGCTGAGCGCGATGAAGCCCACCGCGGCCGAGATGGAGAACGGCAGGCCGCGCAGCCAGAGGGCAAAGATGCCGCCGGTGACGGCGAGCGGGATGCCGGTATAAACGATCAGGGCCTGGCGCAGGCTGCCGAAGGCCATGAAGATGAGCAGGAAGATCAGTGCGAGCGCCGCGGGCACGACGAGGGCGAGCCGCGTGCGGGCCTCCTGCAGATTCTTGAACGCGCCGCCGTACTCGACGAAGTAGCCCGCGGGGAGCTTTACGCTCGCGGCGATTTTCTGCTGCGCCTCCGCGACGAAGCTCTGCACATCGCGCCCGCGCAGGTTGACCTGGATGGCCATGCGGCGCTGGAACGCCTCGCGGCTGATCGTGTTGACGCTCTCGGTCAGGGAGACGTTGGCCACCTGGCCGAGCGTGACGAGGCCGCCATCCTCGGTGCGGACGGGGAGATTTGCGACCTGCGCGAAGTCACGGCGCGCGGACTCGGGCAGGCGGGTGACGATGGGATAGCGGCGGTTGCCATCGACGATGACGCCGCCCTCCGCGCCGGCGAAGGCGGTCTCGATCACCTGGTTGACCTCGTCGGCATGGACGTTGAGGCGCGTCATGGCCGGGCGGTTGAGCACGACCTGGAGGACGGGCGCCTTGCCCGCGGCGTCGAACTCCACGTCGGCGGCGCCGGGGATTTTTTCGACGATCTCGCGGACCTCGCCGGCGAGTTTTTCCAGCGTGTCGTAGTCGTCGCCAAAAACCTTGATCGCGAGATCGGCGCGGCTGCCGGAAAGGAGCTCGTTGAAACGCAGCTCGATCGGCTGGGAGAAGAGATAGCTCTGCGCGGGGAAGTGGAGGGAGAGCTCCTTGGTCATCAGCGTGGTGAGCTCATCCTTGGTGATGGGCCGGCCGTCCACCTTGCGCCATTCGGCCGGCGGCCTGAGCATGACGTAGCTGTCGCCGACGTTGACGCCCATGGGGTCGGTCGCGACCTCGGAGGTGCCGATGCGGGCGAAGGTGTGGGTGACCTCGGGGAATTTCTCCAGGAGGAGTTTTTCCGCGGACGCCTGCATTTCCACCGATGGAGTAAGGCCGATGCTGGTGGTGCGGATCATCTGCGCGGCGAGCGAGCCCTCGTCGAGCTGCGGGATGAACTCGGCCCCAAGGTGGGTGAAGACCCAGAGCGAGAGGGCAAAGATGCCGACGGCGATCGCGGACATGAGCCAGCGCATCCGCAGGCTGAAGCGCAGCACGGGCGCGTACAGGCGCTTGGCGAAGCGGATGAGAAAATTGTCCTCCTCGCTGACCTTGCCGGTCATGAAGTACGAGCAGAGGACCGGCACGAGCGTGAGCGCGAGCAGCAGGGCGCCGATCAGCGCGAAGACGACGGTGAAGGCCATCGGGGTGAACATCTTTCCCTCGACGCCGGTGAGCGTGAACATCGGCAGGTACACGATGGTGATGATCGCCACGCCGAAGACCGTGGGCGTGCCGACCTGCTTGCAGGCGGCGAGGATCGCATGCAGCCGCTCCTCCCGCGTGAGCAGGCGGCCGAGCTGATGCTGCCGGTGGGCCAGCAGGCGCACGATGTTTTCCGCCATGACGACGGCGCCATCGACGATGAGGCCGAAGTCCACGGCACCGAGGCTCATGAGATTGCCCGAGACGCCGTAGCGGACCATGCCGGTCATCGCGAAGAGCAGCGAGAGCGGGATCGCGGTGGCGACGATGAGGGCGGCGCGCCAGTTGCCGAGCAGGCCGATGAGGATGGCCATGACGAGGATCGCGCCCTCGAAAAGGTTCTTCTCCACGGTGCCGATGGTGGCGTTCACGAGGTCGGTGCGGTTGTAGACCGTCTCGATCTCCATGCCGGGCGGCAGCTTGGCGCGGAGCTCGCCGATCCGCTCATGCACGCGGTTGGAGACGAGCCGGCTGTTCTCGCCGATGAGCATGAGAGCGGAGCCGAGCACGGCCTCGGCACCGTCGTGCGTGGCGGCCCCGGTGCGCACGCCGGAGCCGATGGCGACCTCGGCGACATCCCGGACGCGCAGCGTGGTGGGCCGCGCTCCGCCGAGCCGCAGGGGGAGGTCGGCGATCTCCTCCGTCGTTTGCACGCGGCCGATGGAGCGCACAGTGACGGCCTCGCCACCCTTTTCCACGATGGAGCCGCCGGCGTTGCTGACGTTTTCGGCGATGACCGCGGCCACCTCACCGACCGTGAGGCCGACGCCCGTGAGCTTGGCCGGATCGGGGGTGACGACGATCTGCCGGTCGTAGCCGCCGGAAGTATTCACTTCCGTGACACCGGGGACGGTGCGGAGTGCGGGTTTTACGATGTAGTCCTGGGCGAGCTTGAGTTCGCGCAAGCGTTCGATCGGGTCGGCGGGAGCGGCCTTATAGTCCGCCTTGTAGCGCACGGTGTAGTGGTAGATCTCGCCGAGTCCGGTGGTGATCGGGGCGAGCTTGGGCGTGACCCCGGGCGGCAGCTCGTCGAGCACGGACTGCAGTCGCTCACCGGCCAGCTGGCGGGCGCGGTAGAGGTCGGTGCCCTCCTGGAAGATCAGGGTGACCTGGGAAAGGCCGAACTTGGAGAGCGAGCGGACCTCCAGGAGTTTATCGATGCCGCCCATCTCGACCTCAATGGGGTAGGTGACGAGCTTCTCGATTTCCTCGGGGGCGAGGGAGGGGACGGCGGCGTTGATCTGGACCTGGACGTTGGTGATGTCGGGCACGGCGTCGATGGGCAGCCGCGAGGCGGACCAAAGGCCGGTGAGGAGGAGCGCCACGGCGCCGAGCAGCACGAAGACGCGCTGGCGCAAGGCAAACTCGAGGATCTTGTCGATCATGAGAGTGAAGGAGAAAAGGTTGAAAGGAAACGGAGGAATCAGTGGCTGTGTCCGCCGCCCTTGGTGAGGCGGAGTTCGGCCAGCCAGAGTTGGTCGACGGGAGCGACCACCACGAGGTCGCCGGCGTAAAGGCCGTCGGTGATCTCGGTGAAATCGGCGGTTTGCGCGCCGAGCTTGACGGGCGTGCGCAGGTACGCGTCGCCGTTGACCACATAGACGAAGGGGCCGGTGGCGCCGTCGAGAATCGCCGCACGCGGCACGGTCAGCGTGGGCACGGAGTCCCGGCGCGCGGTGAGAGTCACGAAGTCGCCGATGCGGCGTCCCGGGGCCTCGTCGAGCGCGAAGACCGCGTCAACCAGCCGCGTGGCGGCGGCAGGTGACGCATCAATGCGCAGGAGACGGGCGCCGGTGAACGACGCGGTGCGCAAGGGCGCGGCCTGATCGGCCGTGAGACGCGCGGTCGCGAGGAGCTGGGGCTGGGTGGCGAAGACCTGCGCGGTGAGCGCGGATTCGGCGGCCAGCGGACGTTCCTCGGCGGTGGCGGTCTGCAGGCGCAACGCCTGCACCACCTCGGGAGCGAGCTGGAGCCCGCGGCCCTCCTTGTAGGTGACGCCGCTGCTTTCCTCGGCTTCCGCTTCAGGGCCGGCCGGCTTTTCGCCGCAGCCGGCGAGCAGCAGGGTCAAGCCGGCGGTCGAAACAAACAACCAGTGACGCGGGTTCATGGTTTGATTTCGACGGGGTTGAGGGTGAGGCCGGTGAGCTGCTGGAGCTGGAGGCCGGCGGTGAGGACGTCGGCCTGCGTGGCGAGCAGGGCCTCGGCGGCGTCGAGGTAGGCGTTTTGCAGTTCGACGTAGGTGGCGATGGGGACGGCGCCAGTGCGGTAGTGACGGTCCGCCAGCTCGGCGGCCTCGCGGAATTTCTGCACAGCGTCGGGCGACCAGCGGCGGGACTCGGCGAGCTTGGTGGAAAACGCCTGCGCGGCGGTGACGACCTGGCGGTCGAGATCGCGCAGGGCGACGGCCACGGCGGCCTCGGCTTGGCGGCGGCGGGCATTGGCTCCCTCGATGGCGGCACCGCTGCGGCCGGAAACGGGTAGCGGCACGCTCAGGCCGAGGCCCACGATGGTCTCGCGGTCGCCGACATTGTCGCGCGACAGGTAGGGCCCGACGGTGATGCCGGGGTAGCGCTCGTTGCGCGACAGGCGGACGGCGAGGCCTTGTTGTTCCAGCTCGACCACGCGCATGCGGTAGTCGAAATTTTGCGCGCGCGCGGCGGTGAGGAGATCGGCGGTGGCGGGCACGGCGCTGAAGGTGAGCGCGGGCGCGGCGACCTGCAGCGGGGCATCGACGGCGGCGCCGCGCAGCTGGTTGAGCTCGATCAAGGCGGCCTGCACGGCCAGCTCGGCCTCGGTGGCGCGACGCTGGAGGGTCAGCTCGCTGGCCTCGATCACGCGCGTCTCGAGGAGCGGCGTGAGACCGGCAGGCTCGCGGGCGAGGAACGTCTCCTTGAGCGAGGCGAAGCGGTCGGAAACCTCGCGGATCGCGGCGGCCTTCGTGTTCGCGGCGTAGAGGCCGAAGGCGAGGGTGCGGGCGCGGGCGGCGAGGGCGTTTTCAAAGCGCGCGACGCCGAGCTGGGCGAGTTCGACGTCGCGGTTGGCGATGGCCTTGCGCAAGGCGAGGCGGCCGGGCCACTCGAAGGTTTGGGTAACCGAGACCGACCACACGGTGCCGTCGTCGATGGCGGCGCCAGTGGAGGTCTTCAGATTTTTATGGCCGAGATCGAGGGCGACCTGCGGATCGTTGAGGCGGGAGGCGACGCGGGCGCCGGCCTTGGCGGCGGCGAGCTCGGCCTCGTAGAACCGACGCTCGGGATTGTTGGCGCTGATTTCGCGGACGAGCGAATCGAGGGAGACGGGCTGCGCCGACAAGGCGCCGCCGAGGGTGAGAAAGAGGAGAGGAAAAAAGGATTTCATGGGAAATGGTTGAAAGGAATACGAACGAAACGACGGGAGCTTGGCCGCAGGCGGACGCGCGCAGGCGTGCCGCAGGCCAGGGCTGTGAAACAGAAGGCTGATCAGTCCGCGCAGGGACCGATCAACCGAGGAGCGTGGGGGCGCGGGCGGGCAGAGCCGCGCGGCGGTCAAACGACCAGACGCGGATCAGCTCCGGCGGGGAGTCGGTGCGCTCCGGTGAAACGAGCGGAGCGGCGACGGGCGGCGGCGCGAGAAGGGCGACGCAGCAAAGGGTGCAGAGGAGCAGCGAGGGCGCAGGGGCCTTCAGGAGGGCGACGCCGGTGTGATACTGGCCGTTTTCGATGAGGGCGCAGTTGTCCTGCGCGGCGTGGCCATCAGGGGCGTGCTCATCCTGACAGGTAAGCGCGGGCGGGTTCAGCCCGGCGGCCTCCAGGTCGCAATGCAGCGTCGCCGGCAGCCAGAGGGCCAGCAGCAGCAAGGAGACATAGCGGAAGGCGGACTTCACGAAACGTAAAGAGCCGCCTGGAAGCCGGGGTGTCAAGCGGCCGGGGCGTCAGTGGAAACGGCCGGAGGGCTTTCCAATGACCGCGCGTGCAGCAGATAAAAGATCACCGGTGTGACGATCAGGATGTGCACCAGCGAGGAGAGCATGCCGCCGACGACGGGGGCGGCGAGGGGCTGCATGACCTCGGCGCCGGTGCGCGTGCTCCAGAAAATCGGGAGCAGGCCGGCGACGGCGGTGGCGACGGTCATGACCTTGGGACGCAGGCGGAGACGCGCGCCCTCCTTGATCGCGGCGAGGAGTTCCGAACGGGTGAGAGCGGAGCCCTTGGCGGTGCGGGCTTTTTTCACGGACTCCTCCAGGTAAATAACCATGACGACGCCGGTCTGGATGGCGGTGCCGAAGAGCGCGATGTAGCCGACCCACACGGCGACGGTGAACGGGAAACCGAGCGCCCATTGGAGCAGGACGCCGCCGGTGAGCGCGAAGGGCACGGCGAGAATCACGTGCGCGGCCTCGAGGGCGGAGCGGAACGTGACCGTGAGCAGCACGAAGATGATGAGCAGCACGGCGGGCACGATGTAGAGGAGGGTCTGGCGCGCGCGGAGCTGGTTTTCGTACTGGCCGGAGTACTCGATGGTCTGGCCGGGGGAGAGATGGATTTCGGCCGAGATTTTTTGGTGCAGTTCGTCGACGAAGGAGCCGAGGTCGCGGCCGGTGACGTTGGCCTGCACGAAGGTGCGGAGACGGCCGTTCTCGCTGGCGATCTCGCTCGGGCCGGTGACGCGCGCGATGGTCGCGACCTGGCCGAGCGGGACGTAGGTGCCGTCGGGCTTGGCGACGGGCAGGGCGCCGAGGCGGGAAAGGTCGTCACGGTCGGCGCGGCTGAGACGGACCTGCACGGGCCAGCGTTCGCGGCCTTGGAGCGAGGTGGTGACGGTCTTGCCGCCGAGGCCGACCTCGGCGACGGCGAGGACATCGGCGGCGCTGAGGCCGTGGCGCGCGAGGGCGGCGCGGTCCACCGTGATTTCCAGGTAGGGTTTGCCTTGGACTCGGGAAGGCGCGACGCCGGTGGCGCCGGGGATTTTTTCGACGACGGCGGCGACCTCGAAGGCCTTTTGCTGGAGGGCGTCGAGGTTGTCGCCGAAGATTTTCACGCCGAGCTGCGCGCGAATGCCGGTCGAGAGCATGAGGATGCGGTTCTCAATGGGTTGCAGAAAACCGGGGACGTAGCCGGGGACGACGGAGAGCTTGGCGGAGAGTTCGGCGATAAGCTTTTCCTTGGTGAGACCGGGGCGCCACTCGGCGACGGGTTTCAGCATGATGGTGGTCTCGATCATTTCGCTGGGGGCGGGATCGGTGGCGGTGTCGAAGCGGCCGAGCTTGCCCGCGACGCTGAGGACTTCGGGGGTCTCGCGGATCGTGCGATCCTGCCATGCCATGATGCGCTGCACCTCGGTGAGCGAGGTGCTCGGGAGGAGGACAGGCATGAAGAGCAACGAGCCCTCCTGCAGGGTGGGCATGTAGTCGTTGCCGAATCCGCCCGCTGCGCGGGCGAGTTTAGGGTTGAGGGTCGAGAGGTGAGAGATGAGGCGCTGAGGCAGGCCGAAGGCGAGGACGGCGCAGAAGGCGAGGAGGACCGCGGCGAGGGTGAGGACGGTTTTGCGGCAGCGGAGCGCCCAGTCGAGGATGGGGTCGTAGATCGCGAGGAGGACGCGCATGAGGCGGTTCTTGTCTTCGGCGTGAAAAGGGCCGCGCACGAGATAGGTGCAGAGGACGGGGACGAGCGTGACGGCGAGGAGCGTGGCGCCGACCATCGCGAAGGTCTTGGTCCACGCGAGCGGGTGGAAGAGTTTTCCCTCCTGACCGGTGAGCGTGAAGATCGGGACGAAGGCGAGGACGATGATCACCATCGCGAAGAAGATGGGCCGGCCGACCTGCTGCGAGGCGGTGAGTACGACGTCGAAGGTCTCGGCCGTCGTGAGCCGCGCGCCCTTGGCGTGCTCGGCCTGCTCACAGTGGCGGAGGACGTTTTCGACCATGACGATCGCGGCGTCCACGAGCACGCCGATGGCAATCGCGATGCCGGTGAGCGACATGATGTGCGACTGGATGCCGAACTGCTTCATCAGGATGAACGCGATCAGGATCGAGGCGGGGAGCGGCAGCGTAACGATCAGGATGCTGCGGAAGTGAAAGAGGAAGAGGATGTGGATGAGCGTCACGAGGATCACCGCCTCCCAGAGCGTGTGGCGGAGCGTGCCGATGGCGCGGGCGATGAGGTCGCTGCGGTCGTAGAACGGCTCGACCGTGACGCCGGGCGGGAGCCCGGGGGCGAGCTGCGCGAGTTTCGCTTTTACATCTTGGATGACCTGCCAGGCGTTGGCGCCGGAGCGCATGACGATGGCGCCGCCGACGACCTCGTGTCCGTCGACATCGAGCGTGCCGCGGCGGTAGTCGCCGCCGAGCTGGACGGTGGCGACGTCGCCGAGCCGGAGGGGGACGCCATTTTTGACGTTGAGCGCGATGCCCTCGAGGTCGGAAGCGGTGTGGATGAGGCCGAGGCCGCGGACGACGAATTCCTGGCCGTTTTCCTCGAGGGTGCGGCCGCCGACGTTGAGGTTGTTGGCGGCGACGGCGTCCATGACCTGCGCGAGCGTGACGCCGCGGGCGCGCATCTTTTGGGCGGAGACCTCGATCTGCCACTGGCGGACGAAGCCGCCGATGCCGGCGACCTCGGCGACGCCGGGGACGGAGGCGAGCTGGTAGCGGAGGTAGTAATCCTGCAAGGCGCGGAGCTGGCCGAGGTCGGTGGCGGCGGAGCCGGGCGCGACCTTCAGGTAATATTGATAGACCCAGCCGAGGCCGGTGGCGTCGGGGCCGAGGCGGGGCGTGACGCCGGCGGGGAGGAGCGAGCCGAGGGAGTTGAGCCGCTCGAGGATGCGGGTGCGGGCGAAGTAGTTGTCGATGTCGTCGTTGAAGACGACGGTGATGAGGGAAAAGCCGAACATCGACGTGGCGCGCACGGTGCGGACGCCGGCAAGACCCTGAAGATTGACGGAGAGGGGATAGGTGACCTGGTCCTCGATCTCCTGCGGGCTGCGACCTTCCCAGTCGGCGAAGACGATGACCTGATTTTCACTGAGGTCGGGGATGGCGTCGATGGGGACGCGACGAATGGCAAACACGCCCCAGCCGAGCACGAGGAGCGTGGCGCTGAGGACGAGGAAACGGTTGCCGAGGGACCAGCGGATAAGGGCGTTGATCATGGTGGTGCGCGCTTAGGGGACCTCGTTGCCGCAGTCGGGCATGGCGGCGCCGAAGAACGGATTCTTCAGCGGCAGGCTGCGCTGGACCCAGCGGCCCTTTTGCGAGACGGGCGACATGGGGCATTGGAAAATCTTCACGCCGAGCCGCGTGTGCTGCGGCTGGAGCAAGGTGGCGACGGCGGTGCTCCACGGCTCGAAGGAACGGCGGGCCTCGGTGAGCGAGGTGCCGAGTTCGAGAGACGGCAGGGTGGCGTCGGGCGTGGCGAGCGTGGGGAAAAGTTTTTGGTAACGCGCGTAGTCGTCGCTCGCGAGGGCGTCGGCGGCGTCGATCGCGCGGTTGGCGAGATCGAGGAGCGCGGCATCGGAGAGCGTGGCGGACGGACTGGGCGGCGCGGCGGCGGGCGCAGGGGCGTGCGAGAGCTGGGCCTGGGCGTCGATCAGGAGGTTGCCCTGGGTGACGACGCGGTCGCCCTCAGAGAGGCCGGAAAGAATTTCGACGAGGGCGTCGCCGGTGCGGCCGAGTTGGACGGCGCGGGGGGCGAAGGTGTGGTCGTCGACGGCAACGTAGGCGACGGGGCCGGTGCCGGGGTTGAGCACGGCGGAGCGCGGGAGGGCGAGGACGGCGGGCGTCTCGACGAGGACACGGCCCTCGGCATACACACGGTGCGGCAGGCGGTGGGCGACGCCGGCGACGCTGTAGTGGGGATTGGGCAGCACGGCGCGGACGCGGGCGGTCTGGGTCATTTCATCGAAGTTGGGGTCGATGAACTCGATGGGGGCGGTGATCACCTCGCCGGGCACGGCGTCGGTGGTAACCTCGACAGGGAGACCGGTCCGCAGCCAAGGGAGATCGGGTGCGTAAGCGTCGAAGACGAACCACATGGTGGAGAAGTCGGCGATCTCGAAGAGGCGGTCGCTGGCCTGCACGTACTGGCCCTCGTACACGGACTTGGCGACGACGGTGCCGGCGGACGGGGCGCGGACGGTGACGTAGGCGGAGGGCGTGCGGGATTTCTCCAGCTCGGCGAGATCGGGCTCGGCGAGGCCGAGCTGTTGGAGCTGCTCGCGCGCGGCGGCGAGCTCGGCGGCGGGATAGACGAGGGGGCCGGCCTTGAGGCGCTCGACGTAGACGCGCTCGGCGGTGAGCAGCTCGGCGCTCCAGAGCGTGGCGAGCGGTGCGCCGGCCTCGACGGGGGCGCCGACGAAGTTGACGAAGAGTTTTTCGACGCGGCCGGGCACGCGGGCCGAGAGGATGCGGTGGCGCGTATCGTCATCGTCGATGCGGCCGGTGACGCGGAGGGTGCGTGTGAGCGGCTGGCGCGTGACCGTGGCGGTCTGCACGCCGATCACGCTGACGCTCGCGGCGCTGAGGGAGACGAGGCCTTCGGCGGAAGGCGCGGTGGCACTGGCCGCGACGAGGTCCATGCCGCAGATGGTGCATTTGCCGGGATGGTCGCTGCGGATCCACGGGTGCATGGGGCACTGGTAAACCGCGGCGGCGGATTCATGCGCGTGATCGTGCGGCGCGGCGACGGCGAAGCCGGAGCCGGTGAAGGAGACGAAGAGAAGGGAGAGGAAAAGTCGGGCGGACATGGCGAAAGAAAGACGGACAGAAACAGGCGGTCAGGAGGAGAACGCGCGGAGACGCGCGGAAGCTGCGCGGAGAAACGCGGAGCGACGGAGACGGGCTCATTCCCGCGCGCAGAGGCGCGGCGAAAGGCTCAGGCCGCAGCGGGCGGGGCCTGACCGGAGAATAGCAGCCGCGAGTATTGCGGCGGCGGGCCCAAGCTAGGCTCGGGCGGAAGGGGGGCGACGGTGCGCTCCGGCGCGGAAAGCATCGATTCGAGGCTCAGCGGCAGGAGGAACGCAAAGATGTGCGGGACGAAGTCGGCGCGCGGCGAGGCTTGGTCGGCCGAGGCGAGGTCGCGGAAGGTGTGGCAGTCGGACGCGGCCGTGCTGGCGGGTGCGGACTTGGCCGCGGAACTCTGCTGGCAGCAGGAGTGGGCGGCGACCTTGGCGTCGTTAGAAGCGAAGAGGTCGCCAAGCGTGCAGTGCAGCGTGCAGGTGACCAGCGCGACGACCCAAAGCGCGGCACACGCCGCGATGAGGCGGCGGGCAGCTTGGGAAGGACGGCGCAGGAACATGGCAGGTAGTGTGGGCAAACTGGGAGGGTTTGCAACCGGCCTTTATTCCCGCCGGGCGGAGCGACGGCCCGGCCTTACGGCGCGGGGAGAAAGCCGTACTTCACGAAGACCGCGCGGGCGGCGGGGGTGGCGAGGTAGGCGACGAACTTGCGGGCGGCTTCGGCGTGCTTGGATTCCTTGATGACGGCGAGGGGGTAGGAGATCACGGGGCCCTCGCTGGCGGGGACCTCGAGGGCGATCTTCACCTTCTTGGAGATGAGGGCGTCGGTCTTGTAGACGATGCCGGCGTCGGCGTTGCCGGACTCGACGGCGGCGAGGCAGGCGCGGACGTTTTCGGTGGGGACAACCTTGGCGGAGACGGCGGACCAGAGGGAGATGCGCTCCAGCCACTCCTTCGCGTAGATGCCGGCGGGGACGGTTTTCGTTTCGGCGAGAGCGAGGCGGTGGATCGCGGGGGCGGCGAGGTCGGAGGACGTGGCGAGGGTGGCGCCGTCGGTGGCGTTCACGACAATGACGAGGCTGTTGGAGAGGAGGCTGCGGCGCGTGGTGGGGTCGATGAGGTTGTTTTTCGCGAGGTCGTCCATCTTGGCCTCATCGGCGGAGAAGAAGACGTCGGCGGGCGCGCCCTGCTTGATCTGGAGCGCGAGGGTGCTGGAGGCGGCGAGGTTGAAGCGGAGTTTATCACCACTGGCGGGCTCGTAAGTGCGGGCGATCTCCTTGAGGGCGTCGGAGAGACTGGCGGCGGCGAAGACGTTGAGCTCGGCCGCGCGGGCGGCGAAGGCGAGGAGCGCGAGGGCGCAGAGGAGAGTGAAGCGGAGGGAGGAGCGCATGGCGGAGAGATTAATTTTAGGATTTCTTGGCCGGGCGGGCTTCGCCGAGAAAGACAACTTCGAGCGACGTAATCTGGCGGGCCCAGCGCGCGGCTTTTTTGTCGCCGGGAGCGATGAGCTTGAGCGGGCCGGAATTGGGCAGGAGGGGTTTGCCGTCCTCCGCATCGGCGAGGAAAAGGGTGCGCGAGGAGAATGCCTCGTCGAATTCGGCGAGGGCGAAGACGACGATGTAGCCATCGGACGCGCGGGCGATGACCGCGGCACGGAGGGCGGGGCCACGGAGCTTTTCGCCGAGCGGGGCGCCGGCGCGCGTGAGGATCTCGCGAACGGCGACACCCGCGAAATGACGCTCGACGTGGCTGTGCGGATCGATGGCAGTGATCGACTGGTGCGGGAGAGCGGCGAACTCGGCAGTGGTGAAGATGACGGTCTTTTCCGGGGTGTGGACACTGAGCAGGGGCTCGGCGGCTGTCAGGAGCGCGGCGGTGGCGAGGAAGAGAGCGAGACGGAAGCGCGCGGGCATGCGCGCGAGGGAAGCAGGCCGTTATATGTAGTCAAATATAACGGCGGTGGATGACGGACTGGGGATGACGGGTGAGGCCCACGGAATACACGGAAGACACGGAAAAGGGGACGGACTGGGTAGACGTGGTTGGGCGTAAAGCCCGACCCACTGTTAAGGCATTGAGGCCCGTCTTACTTCAGGAGGCGGAAGAGGGCGCGCTGGTCGGTGCGGGTGGCACGTTGGCAGGCAGCCTGCATGCGGGTGTAGCGCAGGAGGACGTTTTCGCCGGTGGGGGTGAGCTGGGCGCCGCCGCGGGTGCCGCCGCCGCGCGAGGTCGTGACGAGGGGGGCGCGGAAAAGGCGATTCATCGCCTGCACGAGCTGCCAGGCGCGCTGGTAGGACATGCCGAGCTCGGTGGCGGCGGTGCGGATCGAGCCGGTGGCGGCGATGTGGCGCAGAAGCTCGGCTTTGCCGGGGCCGAAGGCATCGGGGCCGGCATCGGGGAAGCGGAGGCGGGGTTGGAGCTCGGGCGCAGGGTGCGGCATGGGAGAATGCTGCACGTGGCGGCGCAGGAGGTCAGGCGGAAAAGGTGGTGCGGGTGCCGGTTGGCAAGGGTAGCGACGGCAGGCGAGGACGCCTGCGCTACCTCACTCGACCGTGCGGAACTGCACGCTGGCGACGAGGCGGTCCTGGGAGACGACGTCGGTGGTGACGATGAGCTTATCGCCGACGGAGAGGTGGCCGGCGCGCTGGAGGAGGTGGACGGCGTTTTCGATCGTGGCGTCGGGGTCGCCGGCGAAGGGCATGACGATGGGCTCGACGGCGCGGGGGAGGCGGAGCTGGCGCGCGAGTTCGAGGGAAGGCGTGATGGCGAAGATCGGCGAGTGCACGGGGCGGAGCGCGGCGAGGCCGAAGGCCATGAAGCCGTGGCGCGTGAAGGTAAGGATCTTGGAATTCGGGATCTCGTCGGCCAGCACGACGGCGGAGTGCAGGATCTTCATGCGGTCGCCGGTGAAGACGGCAGGCTCGCGCCCCGTGGTGTCGTCCTCGCGCTCGATGCGGCGGGAGATCTTGTCGAGCATCTCCACGCACTCGAGGGGGTATTTGCCGACGGTGGTCTCGCCGGAGAGCATGACGCAGTCGGCGAGTTCGTACACGGCGTTGGCGACGTCGGTGATCTCGGCGCGGGTCGGCACGGGCTGGCTGATCATCGACTCCAGCATGTGGGTGGCGACGATGACGGGGCGGGCCTGCGCGAGGCAGGCGCGGACGGCGCGGCGCTGGATGACCGGCAGCTCCTCGAAGGGGCACTCGATGCCAAGGTCGCCGCGGGCGACCATGAGGGCGTCGCAGGCGCGGATGATCTCGTCGAGGTTGGCGATGGCGGTCTGGTCCTCGATCTTGGCGATGATGCGGGCCTTGGATTTTTGTGCGCCGAGGAACTCGCGGAGCTGCTCGACGTCCTTCGCCTCGCGGACGAAGGAGAGGGCGACGTAGTCGATGCCCTCGGCGAGGCCGACCAGGGTGTCGGCGCGGTCCTTCTCGGTGAAGGCGGGGAGGTTCACCTTCACGCCGGGGAGATTGATGTGGCGGCGGGAGGACAGCTGACCGGGGATGAGGACGCGGCAGCGGATGCGGGCGGCGTCCTTGGCGAGGACTTCGAGGCGGAGCAGGCCGTTGTCGACAAGGACGGTGTCGCCGACGCGGATGTCGTTGACGAGGTCCTTGTAGTTCACGTCGACGGAACGGATCTCCTCGGCGTTTTCGGCGACGCCGGCGTGGGGCTTAACGGTGAAGTCGAAGATCTCGCCGGCCTTCAGCTCAATGGGCACGGTGAGGTCGCCGGTGCGGATCTCGGGGCCCTTGATGTCCATCATGATCGCGACCTCGCGGCCGACGCGCTGCGAGACGGCGCGGATGCGGCGGATGACCTCGCGCGTCCAGTCGTGCTTGGCGTGGGCCATGTTGAGGCGCACGATGTCGGCACCGCCGCCGATGAGTTTTTCGAGCATGGCCTCGCTCTCTGTGGCAGGACCGAGGGTGAAGATGATCTTGGTGCGGCGGAATGAGGTCATAGCGCCTTTTTTCGTGCAGGAATCGGGCCGGGCGCGCAAGCCGTCCGCCCGCGCTCATCGTAGATGTAAAGGTAATGTCGGCGGTTTGTCACACGGGGCCCGAAGAATTTCCGTGCAGCGGAGCCGGTTTCCGGGTGGAGTGGGGTGGTCCGGCTCCTGCTTGGCGGGGACCGGTCCAGCGAGTCGCTTCAAAATCCCTCCCATGTCATCGCTCAGCATCGTCGCGGTTGTCCTGTCGGTCGTCATCTTCATCTACTTCTATAACAACCCGCTGAAGCACGGGCCGTGGTTCCTGAGCCGACGCTTCATCAACTGGTTCCCGCTGGGGATGAGCTACGCGTTCCTCTACATGGGGCGGTACAACCTCACCGTGGCGAAGACGGCCTTCGGTGACCTCATGTCGAACAAGGACTTCGGCCTGATCTTCGCGGCGGGCACGATTGTCTACGCGTTTTCGTTCCTCGTGAACGGCCCGTTGGTGGACAAGATGGGCGGCAAGAAAGGCATCATCATCGCCACGCTCGGCGCGGCGGTGGCGAACATCGTCCTCGGCGTGATCACCTGGCTCGTGCTGACCAAGCGCACGGACATCCCGCTCTTCTGGCCCTTCGTGGTGGTGTACGCACTCAACATGTATTTCCAGAGCTACGGCGCGGTCTCGATCATCAAGGTAAAGGCGAACTGGTTCCACGTGCGCGAGCGCGGGGTGTTCGGCGCGATCTTCGGCACGCTGATCTCGTTCGGCGTGTACTTCGCCTTCGACTGGGGCGCGCACATCGTGAAGCTGACCCTCGCCAACCAGCCGGCCAACGCCAGCTGGCTGCACCAGCAGGTGCACGCGATCTTCTCGACCCCGGGCTCGTCGATCGACGCGCTCTGGGCGGTGTTCTACATCCCGGCGGCGATCCTCATCGGCTGGGCAATCCTCGACGCATGGCTGATCAAGGAGACGCCGGAGGACGCGGGCTTCCCGTACATGGACACGCACGACGCCTCGTCGGGCCACATGGAGGAGGAGTACTCGACGATGGACCTCCTGAAGAAGGTTTTCCTGAGCCCGATGATGCTGATGCTCGCGGGCGTGGAGCTGACCTCGGGCGTGCTGCGCAACGGCATCATGCAATGGTACACGGTCTTCGCCCACCAGGTCCCGCAACACGGCGCCGAGATGATCCTGGAAAACTGGGGCCTGCTGCTGTGCCTCTTCGGCATCGTGGGCGGCTTCGCGGGCGGGCTGATCTCGGACAAATATTTCCAATCGCGGCGCGGACCGCCGGCGGCGCTGTTCAGCGCTTTCATGCTGATGATGGCGGCGGTGATGGCGATGGCGCTGAAGACCAACCCGCTCGTCGTCGGCATCGCTGCGCTGCTCATCGTGGCGGCCGTGACTGGCGTGCACTCGCTGATGTCAGGCACGGCCGCGGCGGACTTTGGCGGCCGCAAGGCGACCGCCACCTGCTCGGGCATCGTGGACGGCTGCGTTTACCTCGGCAGCGGCGTGCAGTCGATCGCGGTGGGCTACCTCTCCGGTATCGACTGGTTCTGGTGGCCGATCTTCCTGATGCCTTTCGCACTCGTGGGCAGCACGATCGCGTACCGCATCTGGAACGAACTGCCGCCGGCGACGCGCAAGTACATCGACGAGCACGAGAAGAAAAAGGCGCACTGAGACTTGCGGCGGGCCGCCGCAGCCACTCAGGCCAGGTCGTAGAACGGCGCGGTCTCGCCCGGGCTGACGACGTGGAACTCGCAGGCGGCGAGGGCGGCGCGCACGGGAGCCAGCGCGGTGAGGACGGCGTCGGCGGAATTACAGTCGCGCGAGAGGTGCGTGAGATAAATGCGGCGCCACTGCGGGCTCGCGACGTCGGCGAGGAGCTCGCGGGCGGTCTCGTTGGAGAGGTGGCCGTGGCGGCCACTGATGCGCTGCTTGGTGGACCACGGGCGCTTTGAGTCGGCCTTCAGCAGCTCGGGGCAGTGGTTGGCCTCGACGACGACGACCTCGCAGGCCCGGATGTGCTCGCGCACATGCTGGGGCGCGTGGCCGAGGTCGGTGAGGAAGGCGAGGGAG
The DNA here is from genome assembly GCA_018239845.1 of Verrucomicrobiota bacterium. Lineage (GTDB taxonomy): Bacteria > Verrucomicrobiota > Verrucomicrobiia > Opitutales > Opitutaceae > CAIRCN01. Next base: position 2,626 of record JAFEGO010000041.1, on the reverse strand, counting down.
CGGCGCGGGGCGAAAAGATCGTCGGCGCGGCCGGCGGAGAAGCGGAAGCCCACCGGCTCCTGCGCATCGTGCGGCACGGAGAAACTCTCGACCTCGAGGTCGCGGAAACGGAAGGAGGCGCCGGTCTCGAAGAGCTGCCAGTCGGGTTTGTGGCCGAGGCCGGCCTGGACGGCCCGAGCGGTGGCGGCGTTGGCGAAGACGCGGATGTGCGGATATTTCTTCAAGCCCTCGATGCCGGCGGAGTGGTCGCCGTGCTCGTGGGTGAGGAAGATGGCGTCGATGCGCTCGAGCGATTCGCCGACGGCGGCGAGGAGGCCGGAGAGCTTGCGCGCGGAAAATCCGGCGTCGACCAGCACGCGCGCGCCCTCGGTGACGAGCAACGCCGCGTTGCCCGAACTGCCGCTCCCGAGGATGCAAAACCGCATGGCCATGTGATGGGCGTGTTGAAGCGCGCTGCGGCGCGAAAGGCCAAGCTAAAAACGCGTCGGAGTTTTTACACCAAGGGCGCAAAGAGCGCAAAGGCCGGGGTGTGCGCACTGTGCTTTGTTAGCTTTGCGATCTTGGTGTAAAATTCTTACCACGTGCAGAGCGACTCGATGTACGCGGCGGAGCCGTCGCGCTGCCAGCCGTCGAGCTGGGCCTGGTCCTTCAGCTGCTGGCCGCGGGCGCGGGGGACGATGGCGAAGGCGTTGGTGCACTCGGGAAGGGCGGTCATGTCGCCCCAGAGTTTTTCGAACTGGGCGACGGGATAGACGTCCTCCTGGCCGTGGCCCCAGCGCTTCTTCACGTCCTTGAGCGTGACGTAGGTGGGGACGCGCGCGGCCATCGCGCGGACGGCGGCGGCGGTGCGCTCGGGGTCGGCGAGCTCGGCACGCGTGAGGCCGAAGAGCGCGAGCAGGCGATCGAGGTCGATCCAGCAGGTGTTGGTGTTGTAGTAAGTGAGGTTGAACTCGTCGGACTCCCGCGGGAGGGCGAGGCCCTCGACGAGCCGGAGACGGCCATCGACGCGGGCGAGGCCGCCGCCGTGATCCTCGATGCGCTTCGGGATGACCTCCCAGCCGAGCGTCGCGCCGGTGGACTGGAACCAACCGAGGACGGCGGGATCGGGCGTCGCGCCGAGGGTGTCGATGTTGTGCGCGACGAGTGTGCGTAAATTCGGATACGCGGCGACGAGGCGGGCGAGCGTGCCGTTCTTCAGGAGGTTGGGGATCTCGAACCAGTGGCCGACGGGGTGCAGGCACTGCTCGGGGAGGTTGGCGGTGTAGTCGGAGCCCTCCCCGGTGGTGCGGGCCCAGTTGGTGAGGGCGGCGCGCACGCTGTCGCGCATCTTTTCCTTCTGCTCGTCGAGTTTCTGCTGGGCGGTCTCCTCCCAGGCGAAATGCAGGTCGCGCACGGTGGGTACGAGGCGCAGGCCGATGGAGCGGCCGGGGGAGAGGAAGACACTGCGGTCGAAATCCGCCCCGTGGGCCGCGCGCAGGTGCCGCTCGATGGGCGCGTGCGTGAGGTGGCTCGTGGTGAAGACGTGCGGGATCGGCGCGCCGGCGGTGGCGGCGAGACGGCGCGTTTTCGCGAGATGCGTGTCGATGAAGCTGCGGTGCGTCCCGCCGAGCTTGGCGAAGGGATGCAGGCCTTTGACGACGCCGGCGCCCTGGGTCCAGCGCGAGCCGACGCCGGCGGCGTAGGAGAGGACGGCGACCTCGCCGCGGTTCAGGGCGGCGAGACCGGCGCGCTGGAAATCGGGGTTTTGGCCGGACTGCAACGAGGCGAGTTCGCTCGCGGCGACGTCCTCGATGCGCGTGGTGGCGGGGAGGCGATTCAACGCGAGGCCGATGCGGCCGGCGCGGAGGTCGGTGCGGATCTGCTCGTGTTGGGCGCGGTCGAAACCGTTTTCGGCGAGCAAGGTCGCGAGGCGCGCGGCGTTGTCGGTGCCGGTGGCCGCGGAGGGCAGCATGCGGTCGAGCAGCGCGGGGAGGGCGCCGGAAAACTCGGGGGAGGTGCGCGCGGCGCGAGTGAACTGCTGGAGATCGGCGCGCTCGCGCGGACTGAGATCGCGCGACGGACGACGCAGACAGTCGGGCATGGCCTGCTGGTAGTAGGCGAGAGGGAGCAGCGCGGTTTCGCCGGCGAGGAGGACGGCGACGGAGCCGTGCTCGTTGATGGCGAAGTCGTACACGACCGGGTCCATCGCGAAGGGCAGGGCGGTCTCGAGCTCGCGCTTGGTGGCGAGCATGATGTCGCGGAGTTTTTCCTGGCCCTCGCGGCGGCGGTGCGGCGCGAAGATGAAACCCATGCCGCCGCCGGACATGCCGCCGAGCATCCAGAAGCCCCAAAAGTCGTCGCCGAAGGCGGCGCGCGTGCGCGCGATCAACTGCTCGGTGTAGCGGTTGGTGACCCAGGGGATGATCGTTTGGAGGGGGCCTTGGAAATTGGCGGTGAGTGCGGCGCCGAGGCCGCGGATATCGCCGGCGGAAAGTTTTTGGAGAATGGCGTCGAGCGTGGCGACGGCCTGCTTGCGCGCGGTGAACTCGGCTTCGCTGCGGAGCAGGTATTTCTCCGTGGCCATCTCGAGGATGGGGCCGACGTTCTGGGCCATGCCGCCGTGGACGAGCACGAGGGAGTCCTGGAG